>NZ_JALJRL010000002.1:0-553346 GCF_024519675.1 Mesorhizobium sp. Mes31
TCCCTTCTCCCCGTCACTATACGGGGAGAAGGTGCCGGCAGGCGGATGAGGGGCGGCGCTGACGTCCGGGTAAGGGGAGTCCAATCCTGAGGCCGGCTCGGGCCGCAAATACTGCAACGAGGACGTGTGCATGGATGTTCTGGATGAACCGACTGAAAGGCCGAAGGACGATGCCGACGTGCGGGTCGGCCGGCGCGTGCGCGCGCTGCGGCTCGAGCGCAACTTGTCGCTGGCTGACCTTGCCGCCAGGGCAGGCGTGTCGATCGGCGCGCTCAGCCAGATCGAGCGCGGCATGTCCTCGCTGCGCGTCAAGGTGATCTGGCCGCTCGCCGCCGCGCTCGACATCGAGCCATCGGCATTGATCGCCGACGGCAACGATGCGGTCAGCGATCTCTATTGCGTGCGCGCCAACAGCCGCCGCGCCATTCCCGTCAAGTCGGAAGGCATTGCCAAGGCGCTGCTGTCGCCGCCGGGTGCAACGTTGACCGGCATGCTGGTGACGGTGGAAGCCAGTGGCGGCACCGCCGAGGCGTATGCGCATGCCGGGCATGAATTCGGCCTCGTCCTGTCGGGCGAGGTTGAACTGGTGGTGGATTCCACAAACTACGTGCTGAAGAGCGGCGACAGTTTTGCGTTCAAGAGCACGCTTTTGCATGCTTTCCGCAATCCTGGCAGTGAGCGCTGCCAGATCCTCTGGGTCAACACCACGAAACCGTCCGAGGTTCGCGATGGCGCCTGATCCTCTCGTTCGCCTACAGGCGGTCTCGAAGGTTTTTCCCGGCGGCATCGTCGGGCTCGACGCCGTCGATCTCGACATCGTCCGTGGCGAGTTTCTCACCCTTCTCGGTCCGTCCGGCTGCGGCAAGACCACCAGCCTGCGGGTCATCGCCGGCTTCGAAAGTCCGTCGAGCGGCAAGGTGTTGCTCGACGGCCGCGACATCACCGCGCTTCGGCCCTTCGACCGACCGGTCAACACCGTGTTCCAGGATTATGCGCTGTTTCCGCACATGAACGTCGCCGAAAATGTCGGCTTCGGCCTGTCCTTGCGAAAACTGTCCGGCGCCGAGCAGGCAAAACGCGTCGGCGAAGCGCTCGATATGGTCGGTCTCGCCGACAAGCTTGGCGCCCGCGTGTCCGAATTGTCGGGCGGCCAGCGCCAGCGCGTCGCACTTGCCCGTGCCATCGTCTGCGAACCGCGCGTGCTGCTGCTCGACGAGCCGCTGTCGGCGCTCGACGCGCATCTGCGCGAACAGATGCAGGTCGAACTGAAGCGGCTGCAGTCCAGGCTTGGCACCACCTTCGTCATGGTCACCCACGACCAGACCGAAGCACTGTCGATCTCCGACCGCATCGTCGTCATGAACAAGGGCCGCATCGAGCAGATTGCGCCGCCGGCGACGCTCTATGACCGGCCCGCCACCACATTCGTCGCCAGCTTCATCGGCACGATGAACCTGTTGCAGTCGCGCTTTGTCGGCCGCGACGGCGAGCGCTTGCGGTTCGCCGCCGGCGCTCTGCCGCTGGAAGCCATGCCGGAAAATGACGAGGCACCGAGCGCGGGCGCAATGCGCATCATAGGCGTGCGTCCAGAGGATCTCCTGGCGACGACCGAAGCCACGGCCGGCACGGCGCCGGCGCGCGTCAACAGCATCGTCTTTCACGGCCGCACCCTGCGCCTGCATGCCGAACTCGGGCAGGGCGTCCCGATCGTCATCGACGCGCCCCGCCAGGCCGAGGGGTTTCAATTCAGCGTCGGCGACGTGGCGTACATCAGTCTGCGCCGAGGCGCCAACTGCCCAGTGCTGTCGAACTGATCTCGACTTCATCTTCCTGAAAAACCGGAGCACTGCCCACGAGCAATCACCAGCACGATGCCGTGGCCGCGATGTGAGGACCTGAAATCGTCCTCACATATCTCCCTCCATCGTCCTGACACGGATTGTCAGCTATCGACCGGCCCGACGATGGCAGATCAGCAATCGGTCGCCTACTTCAAACCAGTCCGAACAGGAGGAACACAAATGACCACAGCGGAAATTGCCAGGGATTTCACCGAACTCCTCAAGCAGGGTGATCACAACGGTGCTGCTGAAAAATACAATGCCGAGGACATCGCCAGCTACGAAGCCATGGAGGGACCGATGGCCGTCAGCCACGGCAAGGAGGCCCTCAGGCAGAAAAGCCAATGGTGGCAGGAAAACCACGAGGTCCATGGCGGCTCGGTCGAGGGACCCTATGTCAACGGCGACCAGTTCGCGGTGCGCTTCACATTCGACATAACGCCCAAGGCCACCGGCCAGCGTGTGACCATGGACGAGGTTGGCCTCTACACGGTCAAGAACGGCAAGATCACCGAAGAACGCTTCTACTATTGAGCCCGGAAATAGCCGGTTTTCCGGAGTCTGCGCTCTTCACCGCAAGCTTCAAGAGTGGGCACGGGCGGCCGGGGCAATGCCCTGGCCGCCGTGTGAGAGAGGATCAAATCGTCTTCACATACTCTGCAAGCACATAACCAAAAGGACGCTGGTGAGGCTGCTGGCAAAGCGCGCAGCTCATCCGTAATCTGCCGCCAGATTCGAAGTCCGAAGGGCCACTGTTTTGACGATCACCATGTACGGCATCACCAACTGCGACACGATCAAGAAGGCGCGCGTCTGGCTGGAGAGCCATGACGTGCCCTATCGTTTCCATGACTATCGCGCAGAAGGAATCGAGGCGGGCAAGCTGAATGGCTGGGTCGGCAAGGTCGGGTGGGAAAAACTGCTCAACAAGGGCAGCACCACATTCCGCGAACTGCCGGAGGCAGACAAGCAATCGCTCGACGAACAGAAGGCCAAGGCGCTGATGCTGGCCAAGCCGACCATGATCAAGCGGCCGGTGCTGGAGGTCGGTGACAGTATTCTCGTCGGCTTCAAGCCGGATGTTTATGACCAGGCGGTGAAGTAGGCGCTGTGCACCCGGCTTCGTCGTCCTCCGGGGCGACCCAGAGGCTGACGGCGGGGAAGGTCACTCCCTCCGCAGATACGCCGCCAGCGCCACCGCATTGTTGTGCGCTTCGTCATGGGCGCTATAGAGCAATGTCACCTTGCCGTGATGGAGCAGGCCGCGCAGTCGCGCCACCGCCTCGCCATTCCCGTCCAGTTCGACACGATACCGTTTCTGAAACTCAGCCCAGCGTTCGGGCTTGTGCCCGAACCACTTGCGCAATTCGGCGCTCGGCGCGACCTCCTTCAGCCACAGCTCCAGCGCGGCATGCTCCTTGCTGACCCCGCGCGGCCAGACGCGGTCGACCAGCACCCGGTGGCCATCGGCTTTTTCGGGTGCCGCATAGACGCGCTTGACCGCGATCGCGAAGGCCATCAAAGCCCTCCTTCATGCAATCCCGTCAGGCCCACTCGCCCTTGCGCATGACAGGCACGCGGGCACCGTCCTTGTGGACGCCGTCGATGTCGATCCTGTCCGAACCGATCATCCAGTCGATGTGGATGAAGCTCTTGTTGCCGCCTCGCGCCGCGATCTCGTCCTGGCTGAGCGATGCGCCATTGACGAAGCACTTCGAATAGCACTGGCCAAGCGCGATGTGGCAGGCGGCGTTCTCGTCGAACAGCGTGTTGAAGAACAACAGGCCGCTCGCTGAGATCGGCGAGGAATGCGGCACCAGCGCCACTTCGCCGAGACGGCGCGCGCCCTCGTCGGTGTCGAGCACCTTCTTCAGCACGTCTTCGCCTTTCGAAGCCTTGGCCTCGACGATCCTGCCTTCCTCGAAACGCACCGAGATCTCGTCGATCAGCGTGCCCTGGTAGGAAAGCGGCTTGGTCGAGGAGACATGGCCCTCGACGCGCCTTGCATGCGGCGTGGTGAAGACTTCCTCGGTCGGGATGTTGGGATTGCAGGTGATGCCGTTCTTGGCGGTCGAGGCGCCGCCCATCCATTCATGGCCGTCCGCCAGCCCGACAGTCAGGTCGGTGCCGGGTCCGGTGAAGTGCAGCGCGTGGAAATTGTGACCATTGAGCCATTCGGTGCGGCCGCGAAGCGCGGCATTGTGGGCCTTCCAGTTGCCGATCGGGTCCTCCACATCCACCCGCGAGGCGGCAAAGATGGCGTCGGCGAGCTTCGCCACCGCAACATCGTCGGCATCGCCCGGGAAGACCTGCTTGGCCCAGGCGAGGTCTGGATAGGCGACGATGTTCCAGTTGATGTCGAAGCCGGTGATCTTTTCCAGCGCCGGCTGGTAGGCCATCGAATTCGCCTTGTTGGCGCGAGCCACTTTCGCCGGGTCCTGCGCCGACAACAGCGACGGATCCTCGCCGCGTACGGCAAGCCGCGCCGCATTGTTGGAAAAGGCTTTCGCCATGCCTTCATAAAGCCAGCCGGCGGCACGGTCGAAGCTGGCATCGGCGCCGAAACGGTAGCGCGCCAGCGTCATCTCATCGTCGTTGAAGATCGGCGTCACAAGGCCGGCGCCGGCCTTGTAGGCATGCTCGACGATCCGCCTGGTCAGCGGCAGTGCTGCGATCGATGATGTCAGCACCAGATCCTGTCCGGGTTGCAATTGCAGCCCGACCTTGATGGCGACCTCCGCCAGCCTGTCGAGCTTCACCGGGTCGATCGATGCGGAAACGCCGCGCGAATGTGTGGTCATGATCCTGCCTGCCGTGATGTTTTGATCTGGTCTTACATAGACCGCAGTCCGCATCCTTTCCACCGCGATTGCGCTGGTCCAGACCTAGGCCGCGCTTTCAAGCGACCTGAACTGCGCCATCGTCGCCTCGATCTCCTCGCGGACCCAGATCTTGAAATCCCTGACCTTGCGGCTTTCGCTCCTGGTGGCGGAGGTCACCATCCAGTAGCCGAGCCCGCTCTGGGCGCGGATTCCGAAAGGCGCCACGAGCCGCCCGTCCGCCAGGGCATCGGCGGTCAGCAGTTGCCAGCCCAGCATCACGCCATGGCCGGCAATCGCCGATTCCAGGCACAGCATCGGGTCGGTGAAACGCGCCCCCTTCAGGAAGGTGACCGGTGGAACACCAGCCGCCTCGAACCAGCTTTCCCAGTTGATCATCGCCCGCTCGTCGGTGATCGCGCAGGTCTGGGCAAGGTCCTCGACCGATTTCAGTTTTTTAGCGATGACAGGCGCGCAGACCGGGAAGACCTCCTGCGCCAGAAGCAGTTCCGCCCGGCCGCCCGGCCATTTGCCGTCGCCGAGCCGGATGGCGATGTCGATGTCGGAGTGATCGAGATCGGCGAGCCGCACCGAGGCGTCGATGCGCAGCAGCACGTTGGGATGCCGCGCGAAGTGACGCGACAGCCTGGGCAGCAGCCATTTCGAGGCAAAGGCCGGTGCCACTGAAACTACCAATGTGCATTGCGTCGCCTCGTCGGCCAGCGCCACGGCCTGGGCAAGCTCGCGAAACCCCGCGCCGAGGCGGGCCGCGAAGACGGCGCCGAATTCGGTCAGCACGAGACCACTCGCCGTCCGCTCGAACAGCGCCTGGCCGAGCTGCTTTTCGGTGCGGCTGATCTGCTGGCTGACGGCGCTGACGGAAACGGCGAGCTCGCCGGCCGCCGCGGCAAGCGAGCCCAGACGGGCAACGGTTTCGACAGCGCGAAGGCCGTTGAGATGGACGCGATTGAGCATGGCCATTTGAGTTTTTCTAAACCGATCCGGCTGAAATCTCAATTGAAAGACATATCGAAACGGCAGACTTTATCGGCGGGAGACAGGCCCACGGAGCCGGAAATGCTGAGGATGTTGTCGTCGCTGAAGGTCTTGTTCGCCGCGAATACGCCGCATGAGCCGTGCCGTGAAAGCGAGACGCAGGGATGGCTGATCGATCCGCTTTCGCACCCCGTGCTGAACACCATGTCGGAGCGCGAGCTTGGTGATGTGCCGTTCAGGCTGACGGCGCGGCGGACCGTGCACGAAACGGCTTCGTTGCGCACCGGCTCCGGTGGACGCTGCTGAGCGGACGCCAGGCGTTCCAGCTTAAGCAAAAGTCGAGGCGATCGCACCGCCTCGCGGTTGCACTGGCCCAACAAAAGGCGGATTGTCTCACCGGCTCGCGCACTTATTGTGCGCTGCAATGATATCGCCCACCTCGACAGCGCTGCGCTACGCTTTCGCCGGCATGATTGCCCTGGCCGTCGCCATGGGCATCGGCCGCTTCGTCTATACACCGATCCTGCCCGGCATGATGGAAGAGCTCCACCTGTCGCCGGCCGATGCCGGCTGGATCGCGTCCGCCAACTATCTCGGCTATCTCGTCGGCGCGCTGGCGGCGGCGGGCGGCTGGGCGCATGGGCGCGAACGCCTGCTGATGCTGGCGGGTCTCGGCGCCAGCACTGTCCTGGCCGCACTGATGGGGCTGACTGACGCGATGGTCGCATTTCTCGTCATCCGCTTTCTTGCCGGTCTGGCCAGTGCCTTTGTCATGGTGTTCATGGCCAGCATCGTTTTCAGCCATATCGCCGCTGTCGGTCGCGGCGATCTGCAGGCCTGGCATTTTGGTGGCGTTGGCCTTGGCATCGCGGTATCCGCGGCGATGATGGCGGTCCTGGTCACCGAACATGCCGGCTGGGCGGCGGGCTGGCTGTGGTCGGCGGCGATTTCGGCTTGTGGCTTTGTGGTCGTGGCGCTGTTGGCGGATGAGGGCCCGCTCGCCAACGGCGAAGCCGGGCGTGAGCCGGCTCTGCCGAAGGACCGGTCGCTCCTGAAGATCGTTGTCGCCTACGGCCTGTTTGGTTTTGGCTATGTGGTGACGGCGACATTCCTGGTCGCCATCGTCCGGCAAGGCGGCGGCAGCCGCGTCTTCGAGGCTGTCGTGTGGATGGTCGCCGGCCTTGCCGGCTTTCCCTCGACCTTGTTCTGGCAGAAAATCGCCGCGCGGGTCGGACTCTATGTCGCCTATGCGCTGGCATGCTTCGTCGAAGCTGTCGGCGTTACCGCCAGCGTGGCACTCGGTGGATATGCTGGACCGCTGCTTGGCGGCCTGCTGCTCGGCATCACTTTCATTGCCATCACCGCGCTTGGCCTGCAGGCCGCACGGCAACTGGCGCCAATGGCGCCACGCCGGATCTTTGCGGTGATGACGGCCTCCTTCGGACTTGGCCAGATCATCGGTCCGGTTGCCGCTGGGTTTCTGGCGCAGGCGTCAGGTGATTTCTTCCTCGCCTCGATTGTCGCGGCCGGCGCTCTTGTCGTTTCCGGCGCCATCACATGGTCGGCTGCGCCAAAATCGCCATGATTGTGGTTTTGCTCGGTACAGGGCATCGGGCAGGCATTTGCTTTCCCCCTAATGTGTGACTTTATGCCCGCTGATATCAGCTGATTTGCGCACCGACCGAGGAATCCGCCACAGTGTTCGTATCCTTCTTCCCGCAGCCGAAGCTGTTCTTCTCTTCGGCCGCCATCTGGAGCCTTGCGGCAATCCTGTTCTGGTTTTTCGGCGGCGAGCAGTTGGGCGCCCTGTTCGGGCTGCCGCCGGCCGCCGCCGACGCGCCGCCCATCATCGGCATCGCCGTGCTCGTATCGAAGCCGTTTCTCTGGTTCTATCTCTACTTCGTGTTTTGCGTGGCCGTCTTCTATGCGTTCTGGAGCTGGTACTCTCCGCATCCATGGCAGCGCTGGTCGATCCTGATGACGGCGGTCATCCTGTTCTTCATTTATTTCAACGTGCAGGTCAGTGTCGCCGTCAACGCCTGGTACGGGCCTTTCTTCGACTATGTACAGGGGCTGATGTCGGGGACTGGAAAATCGACCAACGGAGAGTTTTACATCGGATTGGCCGACTTTTCGTGGCTCGCGTTGGTCGGCATGAATGTGCAGGTGGTCAATGCCTTCATCGTCAGCCACTGGATCTTCCGCTGGCGCACGGCGATGAACAATTACTTCGTCGAGAACTGGGGCAGGCTGCGCCATATCGAAGGCGCCTCGCAGCGCATCCAGGAAGACACGATGCGCTTTTCGCAGATCATGGAGGATCTGGGGTCCAGTTTCGTCCAGTCGATCATGACCTTGATCGCATTCCTGCCGGTCATGATCCAGTTGCAGGCCCATATCACCGAGTTGCCGATCATCGGCTCGATCCCGCAGCCATTGGTTGTCGCAGCACTGGCCTGGTGTCTGTTCGGAACGATCTCGGTGATGATTGCCGGCCTGAAACTTCCCGGGCTGCAGTTCCGCAACCAGCGTGTCGAAGCCGCCTATCGCAAGGAACTGGTCTACGGTGAGGATCATGCGGACAGGGCGCAGCCGGCCACCACCGCCGAGCTGTTCGCGAATGTTCGTCACAACTATTTCAGGCTCTATTTCCACTACATCTATTTCAACGTTGTCCGTTACACCTACCTGCAGGCGGACAACATTTTCTCGCTGCTGATCCTGGGTCCGTCGCTGGTTGCGCACAAGATCACGTTCGGCGCGCTGAACCAGATCTCGAACGCATTCGGCAAGGTGACGGGTTCGTTGCAGTTTCTGCTCACCTCCTGGTCGACGATCGTCGAACTTCAGTCGGTTCACAAACGCCTGCGCGCCTTCGAAGCGACGCTGCAAGGGGAGCCGCTGCCGGATATCGACCAGCGCTACCTGGCAAGGCAGAGCGCCGAGGATCCGGCCTGATAGAGACCGAGGTTTTGGAAATCGAACCGGATTGGCGGCTCAGCCGCCCACGAGTGCCTGTTTCTGGCCGCCATCCTGCCGCGAAACATAGTCGCGAAAGCTGATGCACTCGACGTCGGCCCTGACGCAGACCTCACCGGCAAAACGCTCCAACGCGCTCCAATAGGCGCCGTCATTCATCAGCGTGAAGTGGAAGCCGAGTTCCAGCGGAATACGCTTGCCCGCATATTCCTTGTCGAAGGCGGCGCGAAACGCCTGATAGGTTCGGTCGGCAAACTCGTTCGCCTTGCCCGGCCGTTCGAAACCGCCCGAATGCCGGACATAAAGATTGTAGTCCATGGCGATCACCGGCCTTGATTTCGGCCCTTCCGGGATCTGCGGCAGGGAAAAGCGGGTGATGCCGCCAACGGTCGCGGGCCGGGCAGGGCCCTGCGAGACGCCGCTGGCGTCGAATTGATAGCCGGCAGCCGGCAGTGCTTCGTAGAGAGCCTTGTTCGCCGACAGGTATGGGGCGCGAAACCCGGCCACCGCATGACGCGCGAAATCACGCCAGCCCTTGGGTTCGGGCGCGATGCCGTTGATCGCGTAGGCGTTCTCGAGAATGTGTTTGAACGAGGCGAACTCGCTGAGCCAGTCGGCCTTGCTCCAGTCCTTGCCGTCGAAATGGCCGCAGCCATGGCTGGCGATGTCGTGACCTTCCGAGGCGGCAAGCCCGATCTGCTCGAGCCGCTCGGCGACTTCCTGCTTGGACGCGGCAAAGCCGATGTTCGATTTGCCCGCCGTTTTGCCCGGCGCGGTGTATTCCGTGCGTGTCTCCGGCGACAGCAGGAACACGCAGGACAGAAAATAGGTGAAATGCGCGCCGGTGCGCTGTGCCAGCGCCCGGCTGCGTTTCCACTGCGAAATGTCGCGGGCGCTGTCGAACGAGATGATGACGACCTGCTTGGGCTTCGCTGGCATCGGGGGCGCGGGCGGATCGGCCAGGGCCGTACCGACGCCGGCGAGCGAAGCCAGGGAGAACACAACAACGCGGAACGGACGAAGCATCGGCAATCGATCTGGACTCGGGGAAATGTCTGGCAGCCGGCTATCGGGCAAATGTGGCGTGGGTACGGTCGTTCATTTGTGGTCACTTGTCTTGGGATAAGCCGATTTTCCTGCCGAACCCCTTCCATGCCGACAAAATTTCGCTAAAACGCGGGCTCATGAACCGCCCCGCCCCGGGGCAGGAATGGTTTTGATTGATGTCCGACGACAGTTTTATCCGTGAAGTCAACGACGAGATGCGTCGCGACCAGGCGCAGGCGCTGTGGGACCGTTTTGGTCCGGCCTTGCTTGGCCTTGCGATCCTCGTGGTGCTCGGCACCGCCGCCTTCGTCGGCTATCGCTATTGGGACGAGACGCGCGCCAACCGCTCGGGCGATGCGTTCTCGCAGGCGCTGAAGCTTGCCAATGACGGCAAGAACGACGAAGCGCTGTCCGCGCTCGATCAGCTGGAGAAGGATGGCTACGGCGCCTATCCGCTGCTTGCTCGCATGCGCGCCGCGACCGTCAAGGCGGACAAGGGCGATGTCGCCGCCGCCGTCAAGGATTTCGACGATGTCGCCGCCGACACGGCCATTCCCCAGGGCATCCGCGACATGGCGCGGCTGCGGGCAGCACTCCTGCTCGTAGACCATGGCTCCTTCGCCGACGTCTCCAGCCGCGTCGAGGCACTCACATCGGACACCAACACGCTGCGCCACACGGCGCGCGAGGCGCTCGGCCTTGCCGCCTGGAAGGAAGGCAAGACCCAGGACGCGCTGAAGCTGTTCGACCAGATCGCCGCCGATGACGGCGCCCCGCGCAACACCCGCGAGCGGGCAACGCTGATGTCCGAGCTGATCCGCGGCTCGGGCAATGCCTCGTAAATGCATGTCGCCCAAAAGTGTGCAGCGGTTTTGGGACAACGACATGCATGATTGTAGGACCGTATGACCTTCAAAGTCGCCATCATAGGCAGACCTAACGTCGGCAAATCGACTCTTTTCAATCGTCTGGTGGGAAGGAAGCTGGCGCTTGTCGACGACACGCCGGGCGTGACCCGCGATCGCCGTGTCCATGCCGCCAAGCTCTACGACCTGCATTTCGACGTCATCGACACCGCGGGCTTCGAGGACGCCGGCGCCTCGACCTTGCCCGGCCGGATGCGCGCGCAGACCGAGATCGCCATCCGCGAGGCCGACCTGATTTTCTTCACGGTCGACGCCAAATCCGGCCTGATGCCCGATGACAAGACGTTCGCCGAGATCGTGCGCAAGTCCGGCAAGCCGGTCGTGCTGGTCGCCAACAAGGCCGAGGCGAAGGGCGCCCAGGGCGGCATGCTCGAGGCCTGGGAGCTTGGCCTCGGCGAGCCGATCCCGGTCTCGGCCGAGCATGGCCAGGGCATGCCCGATTTGCGCGATGCGGTGATCGGCGCGCTTGGCGAGGCGCGTGCCTTCGGCGAAGACGAGGATGGCGAAGACGAGGAGATCGCCGCCGGCGAGGTGCTGATCGGCGAGGACATCGCCGATCCGGATGCCGAGGATGTGCACACCTACGACGACACCAAGCCGATGCGCATCGCGGTCGTCGGTCGCCCGAACGCCGGCAAGTCGACGCTCATCAACGCGCTGATCGGCGAGGAGCGGCTGCTGACCGGACCGGAAGCCGGCATCACCCGGGATTCGATCTCGGTCGACTGGAACTGGCACGGCCGCCGCCTGAAACTGTTCGACACGGCCGGCATGCGCCGCAAGGCCAGGATTCACGAAAAACTGGAAGTGATGTCGGTGCAGGATGGCTTGCGCGCCATCCGCTTTGCCGAGATCGTTATCATCGTGCTCGATGCCACCATTCCCTTCGAGAAGCAGGACCTGCAGATCGCCGACCTGATCATCCGCGAGGGCCGGGCGCCGGTGATCGCCTTCAACAAATGGGACCTGATCGACAACCCGCAGGAGCTGCTGGCGGAATTGCGCGAGAAGACCGAGCGGCTGCTGCCGCAGGTGCGCGGCCTCCAGGCCGTGCCCGTCTCGGCCGAGACCGGGCGTGGCCTCGACAAGCTGATGGATGCGGTGCTGAGGACCCACAAGGTGTGGAACAGCCGCGTCTCGACCGGCAAGCTCAACCGCTGGCTGGAAGGCATCCTGGCGCATCATCCGCCGCCCGCCGTTGCCGGGCGCCGGCTGAAGGTCAAGTATGTCACCCAGGCCAAGACGCGGCCGCCGGGTTTCGTTGTCCAGTGCTCGCGCCCGGATGCGATGCCGCAATCCTATGTCCGCTATCTCTCCAACAGCCTGCGCGAGGCCTTCGACATGCCGGGCGTGCCGATCCGCATCGCGCTGCGCACCTCCGACAATCCGTTCGCCGGCAGGGCAAAGAAACGCAACTGAGCCCGTCGGCGCCCGACTGGCGCTGCATGATCACGCCACGTTACGCAAACCGTTATCGTTAGCCCTGGCATTTTCGGGCAGCGCCTGCCGCGCCGCTTCCAGCAATATGTCGGCAAGGCGTGCCGCCACCGGCTCGGGTTCGGCGTCCTTGCGATGCAGGAACAGCGCCATTTTTGGCAATGCCGGCAGCCCGGCGATCTCAGGCGTCATTGCGCTGACGCTGGCCGGCAGGCCGATGTCGGTGCGGATCGTCAACCCCAGTCCCGCGGCGACGGCCGCCCAGATGCCGCCAAGGCTAGGGCTGGAGAAGGCCATCCGCCAGGACAGCCCGGCGCGGTCGAGCGTCTCTGTTGCCACCGTGCGCAAAAGGCATGGCGCTTCGAGCGCCACCAGCGGCAGTGGCTCGCCGTCGCGCAGGCTGGTCTCGATGCGCTTTGCCGGGCCGATCCAGCGCATCTGCACATCGGCGACGTGCCGGCTGTAAGGCAGCGTCTCGCCACTGTGCCAGGCGAGCGCGATGTCGAGATTGCCTGAGGTGACGCGCTCGGCGAGTTCGTAGCTGCGCGCGATCCTGGCCTCGATCTTGACCTTGGGGTGGGTGCGGGCAAACCGGCCGAGCACGTCAGGCAGCACCGCCTCGCCGAAATCCTCCTGCAGCCCGAGCCGCACCCAGCCTTCCAGATCGACGTCATGAAGGGCCGCCGCTGCCTCGTCATTCAATTCGAGCAGCCGGCGCGCATAGCCGAGCATGGTCTCTCCCGCCTCCGTCAAGGCGAGGCCGCGTCCTGACTTGCGGAAAATCGGTGTCGCCGCCTGTTCTTCGAGTTTCTTCAACTGGGCGCTGACCGCCGAGGTCGACCGGCCAAGCCGGTCGGCGGCCTTGGCAAAACTGCCGAGCTCCATGCCGGCGACGAAACTGCGGAGAACGTCGAGATCGAATGTCACGCGTCGCATCAGAAACCATCCCATTTTTCGGAATCATATGTACGAAACTTCCTGATTTTAAGGACGGATTTATGGCGATAGAAAGAGCCCGTCAAGGTCCAGGCCGCTGGTCCAAAACGGGAAAATAATCATGTCCGCCATCGTCCATTGCACCGACCGACAGTCGTCTGAACTCCTGAAAGATGGTCCTGCCAGCCCTGCCGGTAGGGTGTTCAGCCCCGGACATCGCTGGAAGGTTCTGGGCCTAGGCGTTGCCGCGAACGCCAGTTTCTCGGCCACTTTTTCCGGCATACCAGCAACGGCGGTCGTGCTTCGCCAGGGCTATCACCTGGGCAATGCCGAGCTCGGCATGGCGCTCGGCGTTCTCGGGTTGGGTGTTGCGCTCAGTGAACTCCCCTGGGGCTTGCTCACCGACCGCTGGGGCGATCGCCGTGTGCTTCTGATCGGGCTCGGCGCGACGGCGGCCTGGCTCTTCGTCATGGCGATGCTCGTTGTCCCGACAAGGACCAGTATTCCCACCGTCACGCTCCTGTCGGCCAGCCTGCTCCTCACGGGATTGCTGGGGGGCAGCGTCAACGGTTCGAGCGGCCGCGCCATCATGGCGTGGTTTCGAGAAAGCGAACGCGGCTTCGCCATGAGCATCCGGCAAACGGCCGTGCCGCTTGGCGGCGGCATCGGCGCGCTTGTTCTGCCTTCGCTTGCCCTGGCTTTCGGCTTTGCCGCGGTGTTCGGGCTCCTGGCGGCAGCATCCGCTCTGTCCGCCCTGTTCGCCTGGTGCTGGCTGCATGAGCCGCCGATGCAGGGCGAGGGCCAGCCCGGCTCGGCGGTCGTGGCCGGGCCGCCGCCGCTGCGCAACATCGAGGTCTGGCGTATCGCCACCGCCATCGGCCTGCTCTGTTTTCCACAGGTGGCGGTGCTCACCTTCGCATCGGTGTTCCTGCACGACTTCGTTGGACTGGGAACGGTGGCGACCAGTGCCAGCCTCGCCGCCGTTCAGATCGGCGCCATGGTGATGCGCGTCTGGAGCGGCCGCTTCACCGACCGCCATGGCAACCGCCGCCAGTTTCTTCGGTCTTGCAGTGCGATCAGCGCGCTTGCCTTCGTGGCCCTTTGGCTGCTGGTTCTGGCCACTCCCGCCATGTCAGGCAGCACGTTCCTCCTGATGGCGGTCCTTCCAGTGCTCCTGGTTGTCGCGGGCATCTCGGTCTCTTCCTGGCACGGCGTTGCCTACACCGAGCTTGCCACGCTTGCCGGCGCCGGCCATGTCGGAACCGCGCTCAGCCTTGCCAACAGCTTCGTTTTCGTCGGCTTCTTCCTCGTGCCGGTGGCCATTCCGGGGCTTCTGCACCTCTGGTCATGGCCAGGCGTCTGGCTGTCGGCCGCGATCTGCGCGCTGATCGCCTGGCCGATCTTCCTGCGGCCGGCCTGAGTGCACGTGCCAGCCGCAACACCGCCCACCTCGAGTCGACTCAGAAAACCCGATCGATTCCGTTAACGTCCCATCAAGGTTAATGCATCATTTTGCTCTCCAGTGGGGTCAGTAGCGTTCCTGGAGAGTGTTCCGTGCATCGACGTGTGTTGAAGCGGCTGGTCGCCGCCGCCGGTGAGAGAAAACGCGGCTTTCTGCCTCAGCTCGTCATCGGTCTCGGCATCTGGATCGGCTTCCCGACCGTCGCCGCCTACCAGGACATGACCAGCCTTGTTTCCGGCCTTGAAGCGTCGAGCACGCGCTGGAATTCCTATGTCGAGAAATCCGTTGCCGGCTCGACCCATTCGGCTGAAATGCCCTTTGTCGATTCCGATGTCACCGGCTCCATCTCCGGATCCGGTATCCATCTGGCCGGCGTCGGCAGCGTGTCGTTTCGCGGCAAGGGCGGCAAGGTCAGTGGAACGCCCGACGAGGACCGCGTCGTGCGCGCCGACAAGAAGGGCCGCATCGTCCAGATGTCTCCCGTCGCACCGCCGAAGAACTTCAATGCCGGGTCGATCTTCGAGCGCACCTCCTCCTTGCTGCGCCCCAGCATGGACAGCGGCCTGAAGATGGCTTTCGCCAAACCGCAGATCAAAGGCAAGGAAATCCAGATCGCCGCGGCGTTCCATGCGCGTGAGGACAAGAAGTCGGATCCCGGCGTGCCGGCCATGCTTGCAGCCCTGGTCAACAATGACCATCCCGATGTGCTGGCGACCGCCTATGCGCAGGCCGAGCCGGACTATGCCAAGGCGTCGCCCTTCGAGGCCCTGCTGCAGGACGACAAGCCGAATGACGGCCGCTTCATCCCGCCCATGGCCAAAGGCGACCATTCGTGGATACAGAACCCGCTTCCGGCAAGCGTCTTCTCCAAGCCGGAACAGGCATGTCTTGCCAACGGCATCTATTTCGAGGCGAGGAGCGAATCCGTGCGCGGCCAGGCCGCCGTTGCCCAGGTCATTCTCAATCGCGTCCGCAACCCGGCCTATCCGAATTCGATCTGCGGCGTCGTCTACCAGAACGACAGCTGGTTCAACCGTTGCCAGTTCTCCTTCGCTTGCGACGGCAGGAGGAAGCGCATCGACAGCCCGGCCGCCTACAAGACCGCCCAGGATATCGCCATGGCCGTCACCGCCGGCAAGATCTTCATCCCAGAGGTCGGCTCGTCGACCCACTACTACGCCCAATATGTCCATCCCGGCTGGGCACGCACGATGCAGAAGATGACAAAGATCGGCCTGCATATCTTCTATCGGACCTATGGCGGCGGCTGGAGCTGAGCACCGAACAGTCGTTGATCTTTTCGCGTGGTGCGCGGCCGATCAAAGAGCCATTGCCTGGGGGATTCGTGCCATGCATCCCCGTCATCGCGGCGGGCACGATGTCGCACCTTTCTAAATATTTGATTTTATTGCCTAAAATACATGGCGATGAACTTCCGCCCGTGGCTTGACGGGCGCAAACCCTCTAACTATGTTGCCGGCGACTTTAGAAGCGGACGGACGGTGACGGTCTGACCGGGCAGGGGGGTTGCGATGGCCGATAAAAGCAGGCCAGACGGAACCGGAGAAACCGGCCGCGGCAAGCAGCATGAACCCGACATCCGCGACGACGATCTTGAGCGCCGCCGGCGTGAACTTGAAGCATCGCTTGCGACAAGGCTGCCGAACCGGCTCGAGGGGAAAGACGACGCGAAAGCGGGCAGTGCGGCCGGTTATGGCCAGGCGGTCAAACTCTCCAGCGAATTTATCGCGGGGGTGGTGGTGGGCGCCGGCATCGGCTGGATGATCGACCGTCTGGCGGGAACCTCGCCATGGGGTCTGATCGTGTTCCTGCTGCTTGGCTTTGGCGCCGGTGTGCTCAATGTCATGCGTTCCGCGGGCGTTGTGGCCGAATTCGGACAGGGCGATAAGTCGCGTTCTGACCGGGACGATGGAAAATGACCGCCCTTCAGGCGGCATTTTGGAAATAGCCGCCCTCTATGCGGCAATGGTAATTTGGCCGTACGCGGCATTGACGGGGTTTGAACGTGGCAGCTGACAAGGTCGATCCGATCCACCAGTTCCATATCAACAAGCTGATACCGATCGAGATCGGCGGCTATGACCTGTCGTTCACCAATTCGGCGCTGTTCATGGTCGCCACCGTGGTTGTCGCGGCGGTATTTCTGTTTCTGACGACGTCGAGCCGCAGCCTTGTCCCCGGCCGGCTTCAGTCGATCTCCGAAATGGCCTATGAGTTCGTCGGCAACATGTTGCGCGATGCCGCCGGCACGCAAGGCATGAAGTTCTTCCCGTTCGTGTTCTCGCTGTTCATGTTCGTGCTGGTCGCCAACCTGCTTGGCCTGTTCCCGTATTTCTTCACCGTTACCAGCCACATCATTGTCACCTTCGGCCTCGCCGCCCTGGTGATCGGAACCGTGGTCGTCTACGGCTTCATGAAGCATGGTCTCGGTTTCCTGAAACTGTTCGTGCCGCATGGCGTGCCGGTGTTTCTGCTGCCGCTGGTGGTGCTGATCGAGGTGATCTCCTTCGTGTCGCGTCCGGTCAGCCTCTCGGTTCGTCTGTTCGCCAACATGCTTGCCGGCCACATCACGCTGAAGGTGTTCTCGGGGTTCGTCGTCAGCCTGAGCGCGCTGGGCGCGGTCGGCGTGGCGGGCTCGGTCCTGCCGCTGGCAATGGCGGTGGCGCTGACCGCTCTGGAATTGCTGGTCGCCTTCCTGCAGGCCTACGTCTTTGCCGTCTTGACCTGCATGTATCTCAACGACGCCCTGCATCCCGGGCATTAATCCAAGAGTTTCCGGCATTGGCGCCGGATGGAATCGCAACGGAATTTTAGATCCAAAGGAGTTGAACAAATGGACGCAGAAGCAGCAAAGTACATCGGCGCCGGCATCGCTTGCCTGGGCATGGGTGGCGCGGGCATTGGCCTCGGCAACATCTTCGGCAGCTACCTCGCGGGCGCTCTGCGCAACCCGTCGGCTGCTGATGGCCAGTTCGGCCGTCTGATCTTCGGCTTCGCCGTGACCGAAGCTCTGGGCATCTTCTCGCTTCTCATCGCGCTTCTGGCCCTGTTCGGCTGAGCCCCTCTTTGGCTAAGCCATGAGAAGATTGGACAGGCCAGCCGCGAAAGCGGCGGGCTTGAATTTCGGGGATAGTCCATGTTCGTGACATCTGCCTTCGCGCAAGAGTCCGCGCCTGCCGCCGATACCAGCCACGCTGCGACGGAAGGCGACACGCATTCCGGCACCAGCGTGCCTGCTGAAGCGCACGGCACGTTTCCGCCATTCGATCCTGCGACGTTCCCGTCGCAGCTTCTGTGGCTGGCGATCACTTTCGGGCTGTTCTATCTCTTCCTGAAGCGGGTGGTGATGCCGCGTGTTGGGGGCATCATCGATGTCCGTAACGATCGCATCACGCAGGATCTCGACCAGGCAGCCAAGTTGAAGGGCGAGGCCGACGCCGCTGTTGCTGCTTACGAGCAGGAACTGGCGGAAGCCAAGACCAATGCCAACGCGATCGGCCAGCAGGCCAACGATGCGGCGAAGGCCGAAGCCGAGACCGCACGCAAGAAGGTCGAGGCAGCGCTTGACCAGAAGCTTGGCGAGGCCGAGGCGCGTATTGCTTCCATCAAGGCCAATGCCATGAAGGAGGTCGGCACCATCGCCGAGGACACCGCTTCGGCGATCGTCGAGGCACTGGTCGGCGGCAAGGCCAGCAAGGCCGAGATCGCGGCCGCGGTCAAATCCGTGGCCCGGTAGGAGCGCATCATGGACGCCACATCTCTCGCAACGCTTTGGGCAACGGTAGCCCTCGTCATCTTCCTGGGCGTTGCCGTCTACATCAAGGTGCCTGGCCTGATCGCCAAGGCGCTCGACGCCCGCGCCGCCAGGATCAGCAATGAGCTTGATGAAGCGCGCCGGCTGCGTGAGGAGGCCCAGCAACTGCTTGGCCAGTATCAGCGCAAGCGCAAGGAAGCAGAGCAGGAGGCCGCCGACATCGTCGCGGCTGCCAAGCGTGAAGCCGACATGCTTGCGTCGGATGCGCACAAGAAGACCGAGGATTATGTTGCCCGGCGTACAGCACTTGCCGAGCAGAAGATCGGTCAGGCCGAGCGTGACGCGATCGCTGAAGTCCGCGCCAGCGCCGTCGATATCGCTGTCGAGGCTGCGCGCACCCTGCTGGCCGGCAAGATCGACGCCAAGGCCGGTGCTGACCTCTTCAAGGCATCGCTTGCGGATGTGAAGTCGAAGCTGAACTGAGCTGAAACGTCTGGAAATTTGAGAAAGCCGCCCGGGAAACTTGGCGGCTTTTTTGTTGTGGCTCTCGCTTCGTCATCCCAGGGCGGAGCAGGAGCGAAGCGAAGTCGCGGAGGGCCCTGGGATCCAGGCCGTGATCTCGGAGCGCTATTGCCGTGCAGAAATTCCGATCTGCGGCATCCGGTGGCCAAGGTCACGAAATGGTTCCTCGGGTCAAGCCTGAGGAGACGAAGACGCGTGCCGGACCGATCAATCAAGCCCGGCCAGGCTCTCGTCTTCCGCCACCTCGGTGCCGCCCAGCCTGAACGGCGCGAAGGACACGCGGTGCAGCCGCGCGATAGGCCCATGCGCCTCGATCGCCGTGCGATGGCGGACCGTGGCGTAGCCCATGTGGACCTCGAACCCATAGCGATCGTGGTGGTTGCCGCAACCGCACATCATTCTGTCACGCATCACCTTGGCGACGATCGAGGCGGCGGCGATCGATTGCGAACGCTGGTCGCCCTTGATCAGCGCCCGCCCCGCGCAAGGCAGGCCCGGTGGCACGTCGCGCCCGTCGGCGAGCGCGAGCTTCGGCTGAACAGGCAGGCCGACCAGCGCACGGCGCATGGCCTCCAGGCTGGCCTTGAGGATGTTGCTGCCGTCGATGCCCTCGGCGCTGATGGACGCCATCGAAACGCCCAGCGCGGAACCGAGAATTCGCAGGAACAGCGCCTCGCGCTGCAAGTGGCTGAGGCGCTTGGAATCGTCGAGCCCGTCTGGAATGTTGGCGGGGTCGAGCACCACCGCCGCGGCGACCACTGGCCCCGCCAAGGGGCCGCGGCCGGCCTCATCCATCCCGGCCACTGGCCACAGTCCGTCGGCCATCGCCTTCGTCTCGAAGGAGAAATCGGGCTTCTCGACGATTTCGAAGAGAAGCGGAGAATCGGAACGCGCGCGAGCCATGTTGCGGCGAGGTTCGCATCGGCTCCGATTCTCCGCAAGCCCCTCCGGGTCGGGTGGGGCGCCGGACCGGGAGGGCACCGTCTGCAGGCCGGGGCAGGCCGGACGGGATTCTTGTGCTGCGGCAGATCAAACCGCCGCAGTGAATGGAACTGCTCAAAGCAGCGTCAGCTGCAGCTGGTCCTTTCCGGCGGAAACGAACTGGTCGGTCCGAAGCGCACGCCGTTCGACATTGAGGCCAAGCCGCTTGGCGGTGATCTCGAAACGCCGGCCGATCTGCCAGGCATAGGGACCGGCACCCTTCATGCGCTTGCCCCATTCCGAATCATAATCCTTGCCATCACGCATCGAACGGATCAGCGACATCACGTGGCGGTAGCGGTCGGGATAGTGGCGCAGCAGCCAGTCCTTGAAGATCGGGCTCACCTCCAGCGGCAGGCGCAGGATGACATAGCCCGCCTCGCGCGCGCCGGCCGCGCGTGCCGAATCGAGGATGCGTTCCATCTCGGGGTCGGTCAGGCCGGGGATGATCGGCGCCACCATCACCGAAGCCGGAATGCCGGCATCCGAAAGCTGCCGGATTGCCTCCAGCCGCTTGGTCGGCGTCGATGCGCGCGGCTCCATCGTTCTGGCCAGCATGCGGTCGAGCGTCGTCACCGACAGCGCCACCTTGGCCAGCCCACGCTCGGCCATGCGCGAAAGAATATCGATGTCGCGCGTCACCAAGGCGGACTTGGTGACGATGCCGACCGGATGGCCGCGTGCTTCCAGCACCTCGAGGATCTCGCGCATGATCCGGTACTGCTTCTCGATCGGCTGGTAGGGGTCGGTGTTGGTGCCGATGGCGATGGTGCGCGGCTGATAGCCGTCCTTCGACAGCTCCTTGTCGAGCAAGCGCGCCGCATCCGGCTTGGCGAACAACTTGGATTCGAAATCCAGACCCGGCGATAGGCCCATGAAACTGTGCGTCGGCCGGGCAAAGCAATAGACGCAGCCGTGCTCGCAGCCGCGATAGGGGTTGATGGAACGGTCGAAGGAAATGTCGGGCGATTCGTTGCGGGTGATGATGGTGCGCGGCTTCTCGACCTGCACTTCGGTCTTGAAGGGCGGCAGTTCCTCCAGCGAATTCCAGCCGTCATCGAAGACATGCCGGCTGACCGGCTCGAAGCGCCCGGAAGGATTGATGCCCGCCGACCTGCCGCGATTGCGGTCCGGACGGACACGCATGCCGCTCTGCTCGATCATTGCATTGGCCATCTCGGCTCGTCCTGCCCCGAAAGCTGCAATGTCGGCGCGCACGATCTGTTCCATTTTCGCCCGCTCCCAGGGACTGTCCATGTTGTGTCGAATCGCTCGTGTCATGAAATTATTCCTATTTTGCCGATGAGAACAAAGCAAGAACTTTTTATGGTGCGGCGCAAGAACTGGCGCTGTGCGCCGCTTTCCGCTATTCGGCTAATGATGCTCAGCGTTCTCATAGAAACCCGAAATGACGAGGAGGCTCTCGCCCGCACGCTCGCCTCGCTGATTGGCGGCGCCGTCGAGGGCGTGGTGCGCGAAGTCATCGTCTGCGACACGGGTTCGACCGACCAGACGCATCGTGTCGCCGAGCATGCCGGCTGCCAGTATGTCGCGAGCGGCGGTGTCGTTGCGGGCATCCGGCAAGCCAAGGGTGACTGGCTGTTGCTGCTGGAGCCCGGTGCGCGGCTGGTGGAGGGCTGGATCGACGAGGTCGTTGCCCACACGGCGAGGCAAACCATGGCGGCGCGATTCTCCCGGGCGCGCGGCAGCCGCGTGCCATTCCTGGCCCGGGTCTTTTCGGGAAACCGCGCTTTGGCCGACGGATTGGTGATCGGCAAGCAGCAGGCCGCCGCCGCGGCCAAGAGTGCTGGCAGCGCCGAGGCCATCGCGCGCGGCCGCGCGACAAAGCGGCTCGACGCCGAGATCTGGGTGGCGCCGCCGAAGCAAGAGCACCGCACCCCGAAGTGATTTTTTTGCAGGTGCTCTCTCCATTGTGCATTGCACAAAATCTGACGCGGGATTAGCCTCCAGTCGAGGTGGGTGAATTGGGTTTGGGTCATGTCGAGTGCTGAGCGCCGATGCGTATCGGTGCCGCTCTCATAGCCGAGGATCCGATGAACCTTTCGACGTCAGACAAATCCGGCGCTGCCAGTCTCGAGGCAATCGCGCGCAGTGGCAGCCTGCTGCGCCGCATCGCCGTGCGCATTCCGACCTATTTGACGGATCTGCGCGAGAACCCAGCCTGGCTGCCGATGTTCGTTCTGGCCCGCACAATGCCAGGGCGCCGGATGCACTGGCTGGGCGCAAAGCGCGCCCGTCCGGCCGACAATGCAGCGGATACGATGTTCGCCGGCATCGAGCGCGCCGCGGTGGTCGAAGCGCTGCGCTCCGACGGGCTGTTTTCAGGCCTGGTCCTGCCGCCGGCGATCCACGAAGAGATCGCGGATTTCGCCCAGCGCACGCCTTGTTTCGGTAATTTCGATCGCCGTCTCGAATTCATGCCGGGCGAGCATGCCGAGGCCGAGAAGCGCTTTGGCCGCTCGCTGCTCAGCGGCCATTATTTCGAACGCACACTCGACTGCGGTGCAGCGCTCGCCATCCAGCGCGATCCGCTGCTTCTCGACATCGCCGCGCATTATCTCGGCGGCCAGGCAAGACTGATCACGACGCGCGTCTGGTGGAGCTTTCCGACCGGCAAGGCCTCGGACGCCGACAAGAACCTTGCCTCGCTCGGTAAGTACCATTTCGACCTCGACGATTGGCGCATGCTGAAATTCTTCTTCTATCTCAAGCCCGTCGACGCCGACACTGGTCCGCATGTCTATGTCCGGGGCAGCCACAACCGCCGCGCCCTCAAGCATCAGCTCACCTTGCTGGTTGGCCATCCCGCGCAGGACGTTCTGGACGTCTACGGGGAGCATAGTCCGGTGACGCTGACCGGCGAAGCGGGCCTCGGCTTCGTCGAGGACCCGTTCGGTTTCCACATGGGCACAGTGCCGGCGCGCACGCCGCGGCTGATGATGGAGGTCGGCTTCGGCGTATCGCCGCCGTCACGCCGGCGGTTTCATGGAGAACCTGTCATCCGCTGAAAGAGAACTATTCGAAGCTTACTTCGACAGGCATCCAGCGCGCGCGGCGCCTGGCTTGTCGCTGCGCTTTGCTTTCCGCGTCGAAATCCGCAGGGATCGGCTTCTGATTGAACTGCTTTTGGTCGTCCAGGGCATTGATGATGACGATCGCCCTGGCGTCGTCGTCTGCTGTGATCGCGGCGACATAGACGCCGCATTCCCCGCAGATCAAATAGTCGGCCGTGCTCAGTCCGAACCGGTATCTGCGCAATCGCGCGCTGTCCTTGACCGAGATGATCAGCCTGCCGTCCGGGTCGGCAACGGCGCGCGAACCATGTTTGACACAGAACGAGCATTGGCAGGCGCGAACTTCGATTTGCGACAGGTCGAGCTCGGTCTCGAATGTCAGGCAAATGTTGCCGCAATGGCATCCGCCAGTATGCATGGTCATCGTATCTGCCTTGTCGTGAACGGCGATGATCGCCTTCAGGGCAAGATACTTTTCCGGGATCGGGTGCGGAATGGCGTTTCGAAGGCGTCGGTGCCGTTCTGCCTGGCAAACGCGACGCGAAACCGGTGCTTTGCCTCGGCTTTTACGGAGCCGATTTTCCGCGCCGCAGATGCTCGTCGAGGCGCGGCATGATCTCGACGAAGTTGCACGGCATGTGCCGGTAATCGAGTTGTGCTTTCAGGATGCCGTCCCAGGCGTCCTTGCAGGCGCCGGGCGAGCCCGGCAGCACGAAGACGAAGGTGGCGTTGACGACGCCGCCGGTGGCCCGGCTCTGGATCGTCGAGGTGCCGATCTTGTCGTAGGAGATGCGGTGGAACACTTCCGAAAAGCCATCCATGCGTTTTTCGAAGATCGGCTCCAGCGCTTCCGGCGTCACGTCGCGCCCGGTGAACCCGGTGCCGCCGGTGGTGATCACGACATCGATGGTCTTGTCTTTCGACCAGCCGAGCACCTTGTCGCGGATTTTTTCGCGGTCATCGGTGACGATATCGCGGGCGGCAAGCATATGGCCGGCTTCAGTGATGCGATCGGCCAGCACCTGGCCGGATTTGTCGTCGGCAAGGCCGCGTGTGTCCGACACGGTCAGCACCGCGATACGCACGGGAATGAAGGAACGGCTCTCGTCAATTCTGGCCATCAGCTCCCTCCGATGCAATGCTGCGCGTCGCCGCGACGAACCAGTCGGGCTGGCGGGTGCGGATCTCGGCGGCCGCGCGCTTGGCGACATTGCCGGTCTCGAACAGGCCAAAGCATGTCGCGCCCGATCCGGACATGCGCGAAAAACCCGATCCGGCCTTGTTCAGGCAGGAAAGCGCCCTGCCTATGGCGGGCTGGATGGCAAGGGCTGCCGGCTCGAGATCGTTGCGGGTGACCTCCAGCCAGTTGCGCAGGCTGTGAAAATCGATGATGCGCGGCAGCGGCGGCAGGCCTTCATTGTCGCGCTTCGACAGCGCGTTGAATATTTCGGCCGTCGAGACCGGTGTGCCTGGATTGACCAGCACCAGCCCAAGCGCCGAAAAGTCCGGCACCATCGATAGTTCGTCGCCAATGCCGCGCGCGACCAGCGGCTTTGCCGCCAGGCACATCGGCACGTCGGCGCCAAGCGAGAGGCCGATCCGCGCCAGCTCGGCGCCATCGATGTCCAGGGCCCAGGTCTCCGCCAGCCCGCGCAGCACCGCTGCCGCGTCGCTCGAGCCGCCGCCGACGCCGGAGGCGACCGGCAGGTTCTTTTCGAGCCTGAGGGCGACCGGTGGGGTTCTCTGCGGACCGGCCGCCCTGCGCAGGGCATCGCGGGCCTTGAGCACCAGATTGCTGGCGTCGAGAGGAACCGTCGGCGCGTAGCGGCCAGACACGGTGAAATCATCGCTGTCGGCGAGCGCGATCTCGACCCGGTCGCCAAAACGCGTGAACACCGCCAGGCTCTCGATCAGATGATAACCGTCCGGGCGCCTGCCTGTGACATGCAGGGCAAGATTGATCTTGGCATGCGCCGGCCAAGTGCGCGCACCGATGGCGGTGTCCGCAGCGTCTGATGTATGCGGGATGATGCTCAGTCCTTGGCCAGCCGGTATTCGCCGGTCTTCGGATCCTTCACCAGCGTTCCCATCGCGCCGTTCGCCGCCTGCTTCTCGGTGCGTCGCACCTTGGCCGTCACGCGTTCGGCTTCCCGCACGAAGGTGCGGTAGCCGAAATAGGCGGCGACACCAACGACGGTGAAGAAAATGATCTGCGGCATGTCAAAACTCCTCCCACGCTGGGCCGGCAAAGGCGGCCGGTCGGGTCGGTTGATGCATGTCGCCCAAAAGTGGATCCGGTTTTTGGGAAAACGACAGGCACAAGACTTCAGGCACTCATGCTAGACGGTTTTGCCCGGTTTTCAAAGCCCGAAGCGAGCCCACAGCGCGCGCTCTTCCGCCGCATCGATGACGCCGCTGGCGGCAGCCGCGGCAATATCGGGCGCCGAGAAGCCCTTGCTCGAGCCAAACAGGCCGAAGCGGCTGAGGAAACCGCGCGGCGCCGTGATCAGCCTGAGCTGGGTTTTCGATCCGAAACGTGTTTTCAGCACGGTGCGCATGTCGCCGAGCGCATCGACCAGGCCGAGCTCAAGGCCTTTCTTGCCGGTCCAGAACAGGCCGGTGAACAGGTCCGGATCGTCTTTCAGCTTCGTACCGCGCCGCTCCTTGACGAGATCGATGAACGTGTCGTGCACCTCGAGCTGCAGCGCCTTCAGGCGCTCGACGTCTTCCTTCTTCTCAGGCTTGAACGGATCGAGCACCGCCTTGTTCTGGCCGGCGGTGTGGACACGGCGCTCGACACCGATCTTCTTCATCAGTTCCGGGAAACCGAACGAGGCCGAAACCACGCCGATCGAGCCGACGATCGACGACGGATCGGCGAAAATCTCGTCGCCGGCGGCCGCGATCATGTAACCGCCCGATGCCGCGACGTCCTCGACGAAGACCAGTACCTTTTTGTTCTTTTCCGTCGCCAGGTCGCGGATGCGCTTGAAGATCAGCCGCGACTGCACCGGCGAACCTCCCGGCGAGTTGATGGAGACAGCAACCGCCGGCGCGTCGAAGGAAAATGCCTTCTCGATGAGGCCGGCGGTGGAGGCCAGCGACAGGTTCTGCCGGAACTGGCCGCCCGTCATGATCGTGCCGTGCAGCCGGATGACCGGAATGGTGACGACGGTGGAGCGCCAGGATTTCGGCAGCAGGCGGTTGAAAAGACGTTTCACGATGGCGCGGTCTCCAGTCGGTGGGTTGCAGGCATGTAGGGATTCCCCAGCCAACGGCAATGTGGGGGCCAAGAATAGCTCAGTCTCCGAACAGCGAGGCGAGACCGTTGGTGATCATTTCGCTGCGCTCGTCGGGACCGTGGCCCGATTGCGCATGAAGCATCAGGGGCGGGCGGATGGCGAGTTTTCCACGCGCTCCGAGCGTTGCCCGCACGACGATGCGGATCGCTGCGGCGTCGGGGCGGGGATGCACGGCGAGCAACTCGGCATCGCCGAAACGGCCTGCGAGGGCGTCGAGAATGGAGCCGAGCTGTTCGGGCCGCGCAATGACGGCAAGCCCGCCGCGCGGCCTGACCACCGCCGCGGCACTTCGGATCCAGCTCTCGAACAGCCCGTCTTCCATGACATGCGCTTCCTTTCTCAGGCGATCGGGCGTGGCCCGGTCGCGTGCGGCGTTGAAAGGCGGGTTCATGATGACGAAGTCGAAGTCATTGTCGGCGAGGCCGGCCGCCGCCCGAGCCAGGCCCGACACCGTGACATCGGCGACGAGCACGGACGCGCGATCGCTGAGATGGGCGTTGCCGGGGTGGGCAAGGGTGGCAGCCGCGAAGGCCGCCATTTCCGGTGCGCGTTCGACAAGCACGGCCTCGGCGGCCGGGCAGCGCGACAGCACCGCCAGGCCGGCGGCCCCGGCTCCGGCGCCGAAATCGGCGAGACGTCCGCCAAACGAGGATGGCACGGACGCCGCCAGCATCATCGCATCCATGCCGGCGCGATGGCCGCCATGCTTGGGCTGCACGAGCCAGAACCGGCCGCGATGGAAAGCGTCGACCGTGTGGGCCGGCGTGTCCGGGGCAAGGGCGGCTGGCGCGGCGGACATTATTCTATTTCCCGCGGATCTCGTTGGCGATGCCGGCGTCGGTCAGGATGCGCCGTGCGGCGTCTGCCTGGTCGGCGTCGACCATGATGCGTCGCGGCAGGATGCCGAGCGAGCCGTCGAGCACGCTCATGTTCTGGTCGGCGACGAAGCAACCGATGCCGGCATCGCGCATCAGCGATTCGACAAAGGAAATGATGACGGCGTCGTTGGTGCGGATGAGCTCTATCATCGTATGAAACTCGCAGCTTGCGCTATTGATGTAAACGGGCAGGGGATTCCGTGGCAAGCAGAGCTCCCCTTCGGCGTCGGTTGACACGCTGTCGTTGCCGCCGCGCCAATTCGCCACTTGCCGTGGCGGTGTCTGCCGCCCTAGAGTCCATGCCGGGACTAAGGGTGCCGTCGCACGCGTTATACCAAGACGGGAGTGATTGTCGTGGGTGTCGTTCTCAACATCGAAAACGGGAAGCGGGAGCCCGCCTCCATCAAGGATCTGATCGATCTGACGGCGGCCGATATGGGGCGCGTCAACGAATTGATCCTGTCCAAGGCCGGCTCCGATGTCGAGATGATTCCGGAGGTTGCCAACCATCTGATCTCGTCTGGCGGCAAGCGGCTGCGGCCGATGCTGACGCTCGCCGCGGCCCAGATGTTCGGCTATGTCGGCGAAGGCCACGTCAAGCTCGCCACCTCGGTCGAGTTCATGCACACCGCGACTTTGCTGCACGACGATGTCGTCGACGAGAGCGGCATGCGGCGTGGCAAGAAAACCGCCCGCATGATCTGGGGCAACCAGGCGAGCGTCCTGGTCGGCGATTTCCTGCTTGGCCAGGCCTTCCGCATGATGGTCGATGTCGGCTCGCTCGAAGCGCTCGACATCCTGTCGAGCGCCGCCTCGATCATCGCCGAGGGCGAGGTGATGCAGCTTGCCGCCGCCAAGAACCTCGAGACCACAGAGGATGAACATTTCGCGGTCATCAAGGCCAAGACCGCGGCGCTGTTTTCCGCTGCCGCCGAGGTTGGCCCCGTCATTGCCCAGGCGACCCGCAACGACCGCGCGGCACTGCGCTCCTACGGCATGAATCTCGGTCTTGCCTTCCAGCTGATCGACGATGCGTTGGACTATGGCGGCACCAGCAAGGACCTGGGCAAGAATGTCGGCGACGATTTCCGCGAGGGCAAGGTGACCTTGCCGGTCATTCTCGCCTATCGGCGCGGCACCAAGGCCGAGCGCACCTTCTGGAAGCGCGCCATCGAGGACAATGTCGTCGATGACGCCGGGCTGGAAAAGGCGATCGGCCTGATGACCCGCCACGGCGCGATTGCAGATACGATCGGGCGCGCCAGCCATTTCGGCGAGATCGCCCGCGACGCGCTGGCGCCGCTGGAAGTAACGCCGCAGAAATCGGCGCTGATCGACGTCATCGATTTCTGCATCAGCCGGGTGAACTGACAAGCGCTGCCGCGCCTCTCCGGCGCGGCTGACGAATACACACCCGCGCAGGAAGGCAATCCGCCGAATCCGGGTCCTGCCGTCTCGACAAGCTGCCTTGCCGCAAATTATCTATAAAAAATGGCAAAGGGCACAGACGACACCATCGCCGTCCGCATCAGCAAGGTACTGGCGGATAGGATCATCTCGGGCGCGATAGAGCCAGGAGCTCGGCTTCGGCAGGACCATGTCGCCGAGGAATTCCACACCAGCCATGTTCCCGTGCGCGAGGCCTTCCGGCGCCTCGAAGCGCAAGGGCTGGCCGTCAGCGAGCCGCGCCGTGGCGTGCGCGTGGCGGCTTTCAATCTGGGCGAGGTCAAGGAGGTCGCCGAAATGCGGGCCGCACTCGAAGTGCTGGCGCTGCGCCATGCCGCGCCGCACCTGACGTCAGCCATTCTCGATCTGGCCGAGGAAGCGACCAAGGCCGGCGACAAGTCCCGCGATGTCCGGTCATGGGAAGACGCCAACCGCGCTTTTCACCGGTTGATCTTGGCGCCGTGCGGCATGCCGCGCCTGCTCGCCACCATTGACGATCTGCACGCCGCGAGTGCGCGCTTCCTGTTCGCGGCATGGCGCTCGGAATGGGAGACACGCACCGACCAGGACCACCGGGCGATATTGACCGCCTTGCGGCAGGGAAACACCGAATCGGCAGCCGTGACGCTGGGGCGGCATGTCCAATGGATTGGCCGCAAGCCGGTCAAGACGGCCTCGGGGGCGACGCGCGAGGCCTTTGCAATCGTGGGTTAGACAGCCCTTTGCGACGGGAAGGCTTGCTATCTCCTGGGAATTGTGGATTCGATAATAGATCGAAAACAGAAATTATCTATAATTTGCAATCGATCGAAGGAATCCCAATGGCAGACATCGCATTCACCTCCCGCAAACCTTCTTTCAGCCCGCTCAGGCTCCAGGATCGCGCTCTCGGCTGGCAGGTCGGAGCCGTTGTGCTCGGCACGCTGTTCCTGGCGTTGTCGTCCTACATCGAAGTTCCGATGGTGCCGGTTCCGGTGACCATGCAGACTTTCGCCGTGACGCTCATTGGCGCGCTCTATGGTTGGCGGCTTGGTGCGGTCACCATCGCCGCATGGCTGGTCGAGGGTGCGGTGGGCTTTCCGGTCCTGGCCGGAGGCGCGGCCGGCGTAGCGCATTTCGTCGGGCCGACGGGCGGCTATCTCTTCGCCTTCCCGATCACCGGCGCGCTTGTCGGCTGGCTGGCCGAACGCGGCTGGAACGGCAACAGGGTGGTGCTTGCCTTCGCCGCCATGCTGCTCGGCAACCTTGCCTGCCTGGTTCTGGGTACGGCATGGCTCGCAGTCATGATCGGCGCCGAAAAAGCCATTACTTTCGGCTTCCTGCCGTTCGTCGTCGGCGGACTGCTCAAGTCGGCGCTCGGTGCTGCGACGCTCAAGCTGTTTTCGGGCTACAAGCGGGAGCCGAGCGATCTCAGGCCGTAAGAACAATCTCAGGCCGTAAGAACAAATGACGATAAGGCTGCGCGCCCATCACCTCCTTTGCCTGCTCACCTATGTGGGCAAGGGATACAGCCCCGCCTTCACCGCCAATTACGACGGGATCGCGGATCGCCTGAGCCGTGGCGAGGACATCCTGGTCGTTTCCGGCCCGGACGACGTCTGCGCGCCGTTGCTGGACGAGCCGGAACCGCACTGCCTGCGCGAGAGCGCGGTGGAGCGGGACCGGCTCGCGGCGGCGGATGTGGAGGAATTGCTGGCGCGGCCAATCCGGGTCGGCGCGCGCCTCGACCTCGATGCGGCGGCCCTGGCGCGGATGCGGCAGGCGTTTTCGGCGGGCCTCGTGCGCCAGGCCTGCGGCGGCTGCGAATGGAACGAGCTGTGCAGCACGGTCGCGGCCGGTGGGTATCACGATACGCAGGTGCAGCGGTCCGTGCCGGGCAAACGCTGATCGCGGTGACGCAATCCCAGTGATTGAATCTGTGATATAGTCGGTTCCGCCAGCGTCAGGGCGGAAATTCCAAGCGGAAAACTGTCCCTTGCCGCCATGGTTTGTTAATCGGGTGACCCGATTGTGAATTTGAGGCGGATTGAAGCGTGACCCCAAAAAGGCCATGCTTTGCTTGGAAAGATCGAGTCTACGTCGATCCCGCTGACGCGGAGATGACGCCTGGCTGAAAGGGATACGATGCGGCAAGGACGTGCGCGCTGGCTGACAGGGCTGGCAATTGTGGCAGGCATGGCGATCTCGGCTTTGCCGTCCCATGCCAAGCAAACCACCGAACCGGTCAAGATCACGTCTTTCTCGGGGGCATATCTGGCCGCGCGGATCGCCGAAGGCGACAATGACCTCGACAGCGCCATAGCCTACTACAAGCAGGCACTGGCCTTCGACCCGAGCGACACCGGCCTGCAGCAGAGCCTGATGCTTTCGCTGATCGCTCAAGGGCGCTTCGACGAATCCCTGGTCTATGCGGACAAGCTCAAGGAAGTTCCCGATGTCGAGCGCTTCTCGCGCCTGGCACTGGCCGTCGATTCCTTCCACAAGAAGGATTTCACCAAGGCGCAGTACTGGCTCAAGCTGTCGCTGGAATCCGATCTCGACCGGCTGATCTCCGGGGTCATGTCCGGCTGGGCCGAACAAGGCGCCGGCCAGGCCAGCGATGCGATGGCTTCGATCGACAAGCTGCAGGGGCCGGACTGGTTCGGCCTGTTCAAGTCGTTCCACCGCGCGCTCATCGCCGATGCCTCTGGTATGCCCGAGAAGGCCGAAGCAATCTATGCCGCGACAATGCAGGATACGACCGCCGGCGGCGCCGCACCCGAAACCTGGATGCGCAACGCCCAGGCCTATGCCTCGTTCCTCGCCCGCAAGGGCGACAAGGCCAAGGCGATTTCGGTGCTCGACCAGGCCGAGGCGTTTTCGCCCGGCAAGCTGGAAATCGTCGCCTTGCGCGACAGGATCAGCAAGGGCGACAAGATTGCGCCCATGGTTGCCGGTCCGTCCGACGGCGCTTCCGAAATCCTGCTCGATCTCGCCACCGCGCTCAACCGCGGCGGCGGCGAGCCGTTCGTCCGTCTTTATCTGCAATACGCCCTGGCCTTGAAGCCCGACAGCGACGCCGCCCTGGTGCAGCTCGCCGCTGTCTCCGAGCAGTTGAAGGACGGCGAGGGCGCCATCGCGCTCTATCGGCGGATCCCAGACACTTCGCCGCTGAAGGAGCTTTCCGACCTGCAGCTCGGCCTCAACCTTGCCGATCTCGACCGTCACGATGAGGCGATCACCCATCTGAAGGCGTTCGTCAGCGCTCACCCCGATGACATGCGCGCCTATCTGGCGCTCGGCGGCGTCTATTCCTCGAAGGACGATTTCCGCTCGGCCGCCAACCTCTACGACAAGGCCGTCGAGGTGCTGAAGACGCCGACCGCCGCCAACTGGAACATCTTCTACCAGCGCGGCATCGCCTATGAGCGGCTGAAGGAATGGCCAAAGGCCGAGCCCAATTTCCGCAAGGCGCTGGAGTTGCAGCCCGACCAGCCGCAGGTGCTGAACTATCTCGGCTATTCCTGGGTCGACATGAACACGAACCTCAAGGAAGGCCTGGCGATGATCCAGAAGGCCGTCGACCTCAAGCCAAGCGACGGTTACATCGTCGATTCGCTGGGTTGGGCCTATTTCCGCTTGGGCCGATTCGACGATGCCGTGCGCGAAATGGAACGTGCCGTGTCGCTGAAGCCGGAAGATCCGGTTCTGAACGACCATTTGGGCGATGCCTACTGGCGCGTCGGCCGTAAGCTCGAAGCCACCTTCCAGTGGAACCAGGCCCGCGACCTGAAGCCGGATCCCGATGTGCTGGCCACCTTGCAGCAGAAGCTGATGAAGGGCTTGCCGCCGATCGAATCCAACACGGCGCAGGAAACCCCGAAGGTCAAGCCCGAGCCGGTGCCTGCCCCGAAGGGCTGAAGCCCGGCTCTATGAATGCGAACGGGGCTCTTCGGAGCCCCGTTTTCGTTTGGATCGATTGTATCGTCTACGCGCTCAGACAGGCGCCGATGCGCTCTCAATTGCCTCAGAACATCTTCCGGTAGACGACGAAGCCGGAGCGCTCGCCGACCTTGTCATAGAGCTTCATCGCCGTGTGGTTTGTTTCGTGCGTCAGCCAGTACACCCGGCCAGAACCGGCGGCCTGGGCGCGTTCGTAGACGCCCTCTATCAGCGCCCGGCCGATACCTTTGCCACGCGAGGCCTGCGTGGTGAAAAGGTCCTGCAGATAGCAATTCGGCGCGATCGCCGTGGTGCTGCGGTGGAAGAGGTAGTGGACGAGGCCGAGGAGCTGTCCCTCGCTTTCGGCGGCCAGCGCATGGACCGGCTCATAGGCATCGAAGAAGCGGGACCACGTCATCGCGGTGATCTCACTTGCCAGGGCCGTTTCGCCCGAGCGGCCGTAAAATGCGTTGTATCCATCCCACAGTGGCAGCCACTGGTCGAAGTCCTGGCGGGTGACGGGACGGATGGCGATCGGATTGGGCATGGGTGAACCTGCTATTCCTGAATTTGCCGACATGAGCATCGAATTGATGGCAGGCCTCGATGACAGGCAATGGGCCAGCCCCTCGCAAAACCTTCAACATCGCCGCCATGCTCGTGGCGATCCGTGCACCTTGCTTGACGCTTCGCCGCCGTGTCTCTAGGACGTGCCGGCAAGCTTGCCTTTGCTGTCGAGGCCACCGTGACCGTTGAACTCCCCGCCCATATGCATCCCAGCCGCTCGTTCCAGGGACTGATCCTGACCTTGCACAACTACTGGGCGGCCTATGGCTGCGTCATCCTGCAGCCCTACGACATGGAGGTCGGCGCCGGCACGTTTCATCCGGCAACGACGCTGCGGGCGCTTGGACCCAGGCGCTGGAACGCTGCCTACGTCCAGCCTTCGCGCCGTCCCAAGGACGGCCGCTACGGCGAGAACCCGAACCGGCTGCAGCATTACTACCAGTATCAGGTCATCCTGAAGCCCAATCCGCCGAACCTGCAGGAGCTCTATCTCGGCTCGCTGGTGGCGATCGGTGTCGATGCGCTGCTGCACGACATCCGCTTCGTCGAGGACGACTGGGAAAGCCCGACGCTGGGCGCCTGGGGGCTCGGCTGGGAATGCTGGTGCGACGGCATGGAAGTGTCGCAGTTCACCTATTTCCAGCAGGTCTGCGGCATCGAATGCGCGCCGGTGGCCGGCGAACTCACCTACGGGCTGGAGCGACTGGCCATGTACGTGCAGGGCGTCGACAATGTCTACGACCTCAACTTCAACGGCCGCGATGGCGCCGACAAGGTGACCTATGGCGATGTCTTCCTGCAGGCCGAGCAGGAATACTCGCGTCACAATTTCGAATACGCCAACACGGCGATGCTGCTCAGGCATTTCGAAGATGCCGAGGCCGAATGCAAGGCGCTGCTCGATGCCGGTGCGCCGGCGTCGAACGACAATCTGCCGATGCACAGGATGGTCTTCCCGGCCTACGACCAGTGCATCAAGGCCAGCCATGTCTTCAATCTGCTCGACGCGCGCGGCGTGATATCGGTCACCGAACGGCAGAGCTATATCTTGCGTGTGCGCAATCTGGCCAAGGCCTGCGGCGAGGCGTTTCTGAAGACACAGGCCGGCGGACTGGCGGCCTGAGTTTCAGGCGCGCTTCATCATCTCTGCTTCACCATCTCTAACGAAGCGTTGAGCGGCGACAGGATCTGCCCGCTCGGGCCAGCCATGGTCCGCAATGCCTGCCGCACGCCCGGCATCGAGAAGGCGCCGTGGACCTGCGCGGTGAAGCAGGCGCTGAGCGCGAGGATCTGAAGAAGTCTGGATGCCGTTTTCATGATCGTTCAGCCAATAGTTCCCTGCCTGAGCGTGGGTCGCTCCAGCGCTGCGTTCGGTTCATGGAAATCTTTGATCCAAGGACGAGCGGGACCGCCGCGCCCCGACAGGGCGGCCAAAATTTCTGGAAAGGGTGACAGCAGCCAGCCGAGTTGCTATGCCCGTCTTACCTCCCCCTTGATGGGGGAGGTCGCCGCGAAGCGGCGGGTGGGGGTGATAGCGCGACTTCCTATGCCGAAGCTCGATCGGTTCAAGCTGCAATCCGCGCAACGGCTCCGTGCGGCAATGACCGACGAGGAGCGCATATTGTGGCGGCATCTGTGGCGCATTCCAGTGGAAGGCACCCATTTCCGCCGACAAGCGTCGGTCGGTACTTACTTCCCCGACTTCATCTCACATCGGCTGAAGCTGGTCATCGAAGTAGATGGTGCTCACCACGGTTTCGACAGCCAACAGCACCATGACGAGTTTCGAACGAAATGGTTTGAGAGCCAAGGCTATCGCGTCATCCGCTTCTGGAATCATGAAATCAAAAACGAACTGGATTCCGTGCTCGATACGATCTATGCGGCGGTGGAAGAACGAAAATCACACCTTGGCCCGCGAGATGCCGAAGGCGCTTGAGGCTGAGACGCCGCCACCCCACCCCGGCGCTAACGCGCCGACCCTCCCCATCGAGGGGAGGGTCAGGAGCTACCCATGCCTGACCTGCTTCTAGAACTTCGCTCCGAGGAAATTCCTGCCCGCATGCAGCGCAAGGCGGCGGGTGACCTGAGGAAGCTGCTGACCGACGGTCTGGTCGAAGCGGGGCTGACCTATGAGGCGGCGCGCGAATACTGGACGCCGCGCCGTCTGACACTCGACATCAGGGGGCTGACTGCACGCTCGAAGGACATCCGCGAGGAGATCAAGGGGCCGTCGACGACCGCGCCCGAGCAGGCGGTCCAGGGATTCCTGCGCAAGGCCGGCCTGTCTTCGGTCGCCGAGGCGCATGTCCATTCCGACCCCAAGAAGGGCGACTTCTATGTCGCCCACATTTCGAAGCCGGGCAGGGCAACCGAAGAGATCATCGCCGAACTGGTGCCGGGCATCATCCGCAATTTCCCCTGGCCGAAATCGATGCGCTGGGGGCCGGCTTCGGCGAAACCAGGCTCACTGCGCTGGGTGCGGCCGCTGCAATCCATCCTGTGCACCTTCGGTCCGGAGACCGAGGAGCCTGTGGTGGTCGATTTCGAGATCGACGGCATCCGCTCCGGCAATATCACCTACGGTCATCGCTTTCATGCGCCTGATGCCATCACCGTGCGCCGCTTCGATGACTATGTTTCCAAGCTGGAGGTGGCGAAGGTCGTGCTCGACGCCGACCGGCGCAAGGAGATCATCCTTGCCGACGCCCGCAATCTCGCTTTCGCCAACGGGCTCGACCTGGTCGAGGACGACGGGCTGCTGGAGGAAGTCTCCGGGCTGGTCGAATGGCCGGTCGTGCTGATGGGCGCGTTCGAGGAGGCTTTCCTGGGCATTCCGGCCGAGGTGATCCGGCTGACCATCCGCGCCAACCAGAAGTGCTTTGTGACACGGCCGCCGGGCGTCGACGATACGCTTTCCAACCACTTCATCCTCACCGCCAACATCGAAGCGAAGGATGGCGGCAAGGAGATCGCCCACGGCAACGGCAAGGTGGTGCGCTCTCGCCTGTCGGACGCGCTCTATTTCTGGACCACCGACCAAGGCAATTTGCCTGATCTCGACCAGTTGCGGGCTTCGGCGGAAAAGTTCGAACTCGACCTGAACAAACCGCTTGATCAGCGCATGGCCCGCCTCGACCATCTCGGCGTCACCTTCCATGCCAAGCTGGGCACACAGGGCGAGCGGGTGGAGCGGATCAAGCGGCTTGCGGAAGAACTGGCGCCATTCGTCGGCGCCGATCCCGCGCTGGCACGCCGCGCCGCGGTTCTCGCCAAGGCCGATCTGCAGACCGAGGTCGTCGGCGAGTTCCCGGAACTGCAGGGCGCCATGGGCCGCAAATACGCGCTCCTCCAGGGCGAGCATCCATCCGTGGCCGCCGCCGCTGAAGAACATTACAAGCCGCAAGGCCCTTCCGACCGCGTGCCGAGCGATTCGGTTTCGATCGCCGTCGCGCTCGCCGACAAGCTCGATACGCTGGTCGGCTTCTGGGCCATCGACGAAAAGCCGACCGGGTCGAAGGACCCCTATGCGCTGCGTCGAGCAGCGCTGGGTATGGTGAGGATCATACTGGAAAACAGGATCAGGCTTTCCCTGGGCGTCGCCATTGCGGCGGCAGTCTCCTCAGCGCTCGCCGCATATGAACGGCTCGGCGAGGGGGCTGAGAGCCGTGGCGTGGTCGCGATGCTCGATTCCCGCGTTCGCGACTACAAGGGGGCAAGCCAGCTGTTGTCGGAAGCGGGTTTGATCTCCAACTTGTTGAAGGGCGGGCTGGCCAACGCGAGTTCAGAAATCTTTGGTTCCGGCGATCAGGAACGAGAGTTCTTTGATGGCCAGCGTATGATGGAATTGGAGGCGTCGCTGGCGCCATTCGTCGCTGACCTCCTCGCCTTCTTCCACGACCGTCTCAAGGTCTACCTGCGTGACCAGGGCGCGCGCCATGATCTGATCGACGCGGTCATCACGCCGCAGTCGGACGATCTGCTTCAGATCGTCCGCCGCGTCGAGGCGCTCGGCTCCTTCCTCGATAGCGAGGACGGCAGGAACCTGCTCGCCGGCACCAAGCGTGCGGCCAACATCCTGGCCGCCGAAGAGAAGAAGAAGACGGCGGTCGCCGAAACCGTCGAGCCGGCGTTGTTCCGCCAGGATACCGAGAAATCGCTGTTTGCCGCGGTGAATCAGGCCGAGAGGCAAGCCGGCGAAGCGATTCAAAACGATGACTTTTCCGGCGCCTTGCTGGCGCTTAGCGTGTTGCGTGAGCCGGTTGATTCATTCTTTGAGCATGTCCTCGTAAATGACGAGGACTCGTCCGTGCGCGCCAACCGCCTGGCGCTGCTTGCCCGCATCCGCGCGGCAACCGGTCAGGTCGCCGATTTTTCCAGGATTGCTGGCTGAGGTGAAGAGAATTTTCTTCGCCGCCGGCCATTCGAGCCGGCTTACAGTCATATGGCGATGATCCCTCCGTGGCAAAAGGGACATGTTCCCCAACCCCACGGAGGCTTCCATGAATTCCGATCACGAAATCGAAGTGACAGAAGAAACCCGGGCTCCCGCCGAGGCGCTTGAAACCGCTTCCGAAACCGATCATGCCACTGCCGTCGAAGCCGCCGATCTGTCGGACGACGAAGACGGCGAAGAGTCGGACAAAGACGACGCCGAAGCCGCCACTCTCTCGGGTGACGACGAGGACGAAGACGATGAAGAAGACGACGCCGACGACAGCGTGAAGGCTGAAGGCGACGACGAGGAATCCGAAGCAGACGAGTCCGAGGAAGACGAGGACAAGGACGTCGCGGCCTGAGATTTCAATCCAGTTCAGTCGAGAGAGGGCGGCGCATCGGCGCCGCCCTCTCTTGTTGGTGCTCCCGGATGGCGACTTGTCAGTCCTCCCGGATGCTGACTTGTCAGTCTTCCAGGATGCTGACTTGTCAGTCTTCCAGGATGCTGACGCGTACGCTGTTTTCGTAGACGTCGACCTGGATCAGCGGCTCGCCATTGACGATGGCCCGCTTAGTCGAGGAGCTCATCGCGCCGGGACGCTCCAGCATCCGTTGCAGATCGGCGCGCTGGTCATTGGTCCTGAACCAGGCGTCAGCCTCGTCGTCGCGGTCGCGGCGATGGAATTTGTGCCAGTTGGCGCGGTCCTGCCGCACCATTTGCGCGGCGCTGTCGAGCGCATAGCCGTCACTCGCCTGATGATCCCGATCGGAAATGCGCGCGACATAGGATCCCAGCATGTCGTCTGCATGAGCCGCGCCGGCGCCAAGCAGTGATGCGAGCAGAAGCCCGGCCACGGTGACAGTTCTGGATTTGCTCATGATCAACCCCTCTTGCCCTGAACGATGAAACCCCGTCTGCCACAGCCGCCCGGCGAAATTCAGGCTACCGCGTCCAGCGGTGAAGATGAGCCGGGACGGGGTTTGCCCGGCAATGGTGCGCCGACCGTCAGAACGCAGTCAAGTCGCGGTGAGGCGGCTACTTGGCTTTGCCGATCCCTTGCATGGGCTGGGCCGCTGCCTGCGCGGGCGTGCTCGGCGCTGCGGCGGATTTATTTCCGGTGTCTCCCGAAGGGGCTGCCGAGGCAGTGGCCGTTGCCGGCACAGTGCCTGCCGCCGGCGCGGTACCGGTCGCCGGTGCGGCGCTTGGTGCCGGCGCCGAGAAGGCAGGACCGGCGACGCCGCCACGGATGACCACGGGCCCTTGCTGGAAGCCGTGCCTGGTCCCGGGCTTGTCCGGGATGGCGGCTACCTTTTCATAGGTGACGTCGGGCTGCGCTTCGCCGAGCGCCACCACGGACCGCATATCGCCGGCTTTGGTGGCATCGGCGGTCTTCAGCGGTTTTGCGACGCCGAGCTTGATGATGGATGGTGTCGAGGACGGCACACCTGGAAAAACCAGCGACGAGGCCTGCGCCCCGCCGGTCACCGCCGCCAGAGTGATCCCCAGCGCCCCCAGGATACGCACAGACACGATGATAGCTCCCCTTTGTCCAGAACCACACGGTAGTGGGTCGGACTTGATATCGGCTTTCGTGGAAACATTGCATTTTAGGGATTGATAAATCGCCAATGCCCGACTGTTCCCGAAGGCGACTTGCCCAACTGCCGGCTTGCCCGACAGCCGCCATCGTACTACGCAGCCGGCATCTGTGAGGTGACGAGAGTGGCTGAAATACTTGCCGTCGGCGAGGCGATGGAGCAGGCGCTGGCGCTGCTCAGGGGTGGCGATGTCGTCGCCATCCCGACGGAGACCGTCTATGGGCTTGCCGGCGATGCCACCAACGGCATCGCTGTGGCGCGCATCTTCGAAGCCAAGGGGCGGCCGCGCTTCAATCCGCTGATCGCCCATGTCGCCGACATGGCGATGGCCGAGCGCATCGCGTTGTTTGATCCGTTGTCGAAGAAACTGGCGCTGGCATTCTGGCCGGGTCCGCTGACGCTGGTGCTGCCGCAGCGGCCCGGCAACGGCATCCATCCGCTGGTCACGGCCGGGCTCGATACGATTGCCTTGCGCATGCCGAGGGGCTTTGGCGGCGAGCTGATTGCCAGGCTTGGCCGCCCGCTTGCCGCGCCCAGCGCGAATTCTTCCGGCAAGATCAGCGCCACCACGGCGCAGGCGGTGGCAACCGATCTCGGCGCGCGGATCAAGCTGGTGGTCGATGGCGGCGCGACGCCGGTCGGGCTGGAATCGACCATCGTCAAGGTAGATGGCGCGGCATTGCGGTTGCTCAGGCCCGGTGGCATTGCCGCCGGGGAGATCGAGGCGGTCATCGGCATGAAGCTGTTGCGTGGCGGTGCCGTCGGCGTCGAGGCGCCCGGCATGCTTGCCTCGCACTACGCGCCGGGTGCCGCCGTGCGGCTCAACGCGAGCACGGTCGGCGAAGACGAAGCCCTGCTCGCCTTCGGCAGCCAGCGAGCCGAAGGCTGGCGACACGCCGCCGCGTTCCTCAACCTGTCCGTATCAGGCGACCTGCGCGAAGCGGCGAGCAATCTTTTCGCCTACATGCAGGATCTTGACCGCAGCGGTGCGCGGACCATCGCCGTCGAGCCGATCCCCTTTGATGGTCTTGGCGAGGCGATCAACGATCGGCTGTCGCGCGCGGCCGCCCCACGTGACAACACACAGCCCACAACATAGTTTTCCGAGATGACCGAGATTTCAGCGACTCTCGACCCCGTTCTCATCGATCGCTTCGCGGCGATCGTCGGCGACAAATATGCACTGCGCGACGAGCGGGATATCGCGCCTTACCTCACTGAGCGGCGCGGCCTCTGGCATGGCGCGACATCGCTGGTGCTGCGGCCGGGCAGCGTTGAGGAGGTCAGCCAGATCATGCGGCTGGCGACCGAGACGGGAACGCCGGTCGTGCCGCAGAGTGGCAACACCGGGCTTGTCGGCGCCCAGGTACCGGACAAATCGGGCCGAGAGATCGTCTTGTCGCTGTCGCGGCTGAACCGCATCCGCGAGATCGATGTGCTGTCGAACACGGTGACGGTCGAGGCCGGCGTCATCCTGCAGACGCTGCAGGAGGTGGCCGACGCCGCCGACCGGCTGTTTCCGCTGTCGCTGGCCGCGCAAGGCTCCTGCCAGATCGGCGGCAATCTCTCGTCCAATGCCGGCGGCACCGGCGTGCTTGCCTATGGCAATGCGCGCGAACTCTGCCTTGGCGTCGAAGTGGTGCTGCCGACCGGCGAGGTGTTCGACGACCTGCGCAAGCTGAAGAAGGACAACACCGGCTACGACCTCAAAGACCTGTTCGTCGGCGCCGAGGGCACGCTCGGTGTCATCACAGCCGCCGTGCTCAAGCTGTTCCCGAAGCCGAAGGGACGTGAAGTGGCTTTCGTCGGCCTGTCATCGCCCGAGGCGGCGCTTTCCCTGTTCAGCCTGGCTATGGACCGTGCCGGATACGCACTCACCGCTTTCGAATTGATCGGCAAACGGCCATACGATTTTACCCTGGCGCATGCCCAGGGCGTGACGCGGCCGCTGGTCGAGGATTGGCCTTGGTATGTGCTGATGCAGATTTCGTCCGGCCGTTCATCGGAAGATTCGAGAGCGTTGATCGAGGACGTGCTTTCAGCCGGTCTTGAACAGGGATTCGTCGGTGACGCGGTCATCGCTGCAAGCCTCGGGCAGGGCGATGCCTTCTGGAATTTCCGCGAGGTGCTGCCCGAAGCGCAGAAACCCGAGGGCGCCTCGATCAAGCACGACATTTCCGTGCCGGTGGCCATGATCCCGCGTTTTATCGAACAGGCCGCCGGTGCCGTGGCATCGGTGAGCGCGAACGCCCGCGTGGTCTGCTTCGGCCATATGGGCGACGGCAATCTCCACTATAACATCTCACGGCCGGTGGATGGCGACGACGAATCGTTTCTCGGACTCTATCATGCGATGAACCACGCCGTGCATGACGTGGTGCGCAGCCTGCACGGTTCGATCTCGGCCGAGCATGGCATCGGCCAGTTGAAGCGGGACGAACTGATCGCCACCGCGCCGCCGATGGCGATCGACCTGATGCGCAGGGTGAAGACGGCCTTCGACCCGGCGGGGATCATGAATCCCGGTAAGGTTATCTGATCCTTTCAACATCTTGTGCCTGGTGGCATTCCGATAACCATCCCTTAGATCAGCAAAATTTAACCGACTTTCTTAAGCGCGACGGTAAGGAGCCCGCGCTACTGTTTCCTCACAAACGAGGCTGGAAAAACCGGCCCGGAGAGAACCGGACACCGGCTCTCAGGAGACAGACAGGAAGGCACTCTATGAACACCGGACTGAAGCCAGTCTGGGCGGGACGCAACATGCGTCTCGACCCATTCCGCCTGCCGCAGGTGGTGAGCTACGCCACGCGCGACGACTACGGCGACGTGACCTTCACCATCGACCAGCGTGGCGCCGTGATCCGCCGCATACTGGAGATGAGCGGCGTGCCGGCGATCATCGCTCTGCCCGCCAATGCGTTCCGCGGCGTTGCCGCCCGCGCGATGGAGGATCCGGACGGCAATGTCACGGTGACTTTGGAACTTCTGCACAATGATCCGATGCTGTCGGTGCCGCTGCTGGTTGCCGACGATCTCGAGGATGTCGCCGCCGACTGGCGCGCCTGGGCGGACGCCTACCGTCTGCCGATGCTCTTGATCGAATCGGACGGTGTCGCCCGCACGCTGGAGGAATCGCTCGGCGCGGCCATCAAGACGCTGCCGCCGCAGGATCGCCGCAAGGGTCGCGTTTCGACCACGCGTCGCCCGCGCTTCCTCGCTCGCCGCAGGGCCGGCGATCTCGGTCTCAGGCTGGTCATCGACGGCCAGGAGATGATTTCGCGGGAGTGAGAAGCGGTCCGCGACAGCGGACGAAAAGCCAATTGCCTGGCTTTTCGAGCTTCCAACGCCCTGAGCTTGCGAAGGGCCGGGGCGAGGGAGGCGGCCGCTAGACCAGCGGCTTCAGCGCCACCCACAGCGCGCCGCCGATCAGGCCGAGGAAGATCAGCCAGCCGACCTGGTTGTTCGACCTGAACAGCCGCAGGCATTGGTCCGGATTGTCGATATCCAGAACCGTGATCTGCCGGGCCATATGGGCGCCGGCGGCGATCAGCCCGGCCAAAGCCGGCACCGGGGCCTGCGCAGACGCGAAGGCGATGGCGAAGCAGATCAGCGCGCCGCCATAGAGCCCTGCCAGCCACGACTTGGTGTTTTCGCCGAACAGGCGCGCTGTCGAGCGCACGCCGACGATGGCGTCGTCCTCCTTGTCCTGGTGCGCATAGATCGTGTCGTAGCCGATCACCCACAGGATCGAGCCGATATAGAGCATGATGGCAGGCCCATCGAGATCGCCGAACTCGACCGCCCATCCCATCAGCGCGCCCCAGGAAAAGGCAAGACCGAGAACCAGTTGTGGCCAGTTGGTTATCCGCTTCATGAACGGATAGATGGCGACGACGGCCAGCGAACAGATGCCGAGCAGAATGGCGAAGCTGTTGAATTGCAGCAGCACCGCCAGGCCGACCAGGGCCTGCAGGACAAGAAACAGCCATGCCCGCCGGCGCGTGGCCTTGCCCGAAGGCAGCGGCCGCGACCGCGTGCGCTCGACCTTGTTGTCGATGTCCTCGTCAACGAGGTCGTTGTAGGTGCAGCCGGCGCCGCGCATGGCGATGGCACCGACCAGGAACAGCACGAGATACCATGGCGCCGGCAGCAGCGACAGCAGCGGGTCGCCGGGACGCGGATAGGCGCTCGCCGCAAGCGCCGCCGACCACCAGCACGGCCACAGCAGCAACTGCCAGCCGATCGGCCTGTCCCACCGGGCAAGCTGGGCGTAGGGCCATATCGAGCGTGGCAGCACGCGGTAGACCCAATGGCCGTTCGGCGCATCGGCGACACGGCCCTGGGCCGCTTTCGATTGGATGGGTTCCATCATGCTGGATTGGCAGCAGAGTTGGAGGTCGTCAAGCGGCGAGGCGGGCAGCTGAGCCGGATCATGATGCGAAGATGTCGTGGGTGGCGAACCAATCCTTCGCCACCTCGATGAAGGCCAGCGCCGCATTCGACACACGCTGATGTGTGTCATGGGTGAGCAGGATCCGCTGCATGGGCAGCGGATCCGACAGCGGCTTGCAGACGAGAGGCAGGCCATCATAGCTGCGGTCGCCATGCGGGCGGGTGTAGCTGACCGCAACGCCGAAGCCGTTGGCGACCATGCTGCGCTGGAGTTCGAACGAGCTCGTCGCCCTGTCGGCCACCGGCGAAAGGCCGCGGCTGCGGAACAGATCAAGCATGTGCTGCCAGCTGTGCGGCTGGTCCGTCGTGATCAGCGGATAGGCGGCCAGGTCCGCGAGGCTGACCGATGGACGGTCCGCCAGGGCATGGCCCGCCGGCAACAGAGCGTGCGGGCGAAGCTCGCGCAGCAGGATGCGGGCGAAATGCGTCGGCAGGCTGAGATCATAGGTGAGGCCGAGATCGATGGCCGCATCGCCGAGCCGTCGTCCCAGCGTCTCGAACGTCTCGTCTCGAACCACGACCCTCACGGCTGGATGGCGTTCGGAGAAGGCACGGATCAGGGCCGGCGCGAAGAAAGGTGCCAGATCCTCGAAGCAGCCCAGCACCAGTTCACCGCCGACAGCCGACTTGCCTGAGCCGAGGTCGACGAGTTCGTCCGCCTCGGTGAGGACCTGTCTTGCCTTCGCCACAACAGCGCGCCCGAACGATGTCGGCGACACGCCGCTTCCCCGCTGGCGGACGAACAGCTTTTGGCCGAAACTCTTTTCGACGGCGTCAATCGCCACCGAAATCGAAGGCTGAGAAACGTTCAGCATCTTGGCCGCGCCGGTGACGCTGCCATGACGCGCCACGGCGACAAGATAACGCAACTGCGTGAGGGTCAAATTCATAGACCTGGCCTATTTGCCAAATGGAAAGTTATTATTTTACTGAATGAGGAACGGTTGCGATAGTCGGTTCATCCCCAAGAGGAGAACGCCATGGCTTCCGAAAGCGACACCCTGAAGATCGATGCCCAAACGATCGCCGACTACCAGCGTGACGGTGCGGTTTGCATTCGTGGCGCCTTCAAGGGTTGGGTCGACACGATTGCCGCCGGCATCGAGCGCAACATGCAGAACCGCAGCGCCACAGCGTCGGATATCGCCAATGGCCGCGGCAGTTTCTTCGACGACTACTGCAACTGGGAACGGATTCCCGAATTCGTCAGGGTGGTGCGGGAATCGCCGGCCGCCGAGCTGGCGGCGGCGGTGATGCAGTCGCGCAGCGCGCAGTTCTTCCATGATCATGTGCTGGTCAAGGAACCCGGCACGCAGAAGCCGACGCCCTGGCATCAGGATATCCCCTACTATTTTGTCGATGGCCGGCAGACGGTGAGTTTCTGGATCCCCATCGACCCGGTGAAGGAGGCAACGCTGCGCCTGATCGCCGGCTCGCACAAATGGGACAAGATGATCCTGCCGGTGCGCTGGCTCGACGACAGCAATTTCTACGCCGGCGAGGGTGACTATCTGCCGGTGCCCGACCCGGACAAGGATCCGTCGCTGAAGGTGCTCGAGTGGGAAATGGAGCCGGGCGACGCCATCCTGTTCGACTTCCGGACCGCGCATGGCGCGCGCGGCAACATGACTTCGGCGCGGCGCCGGGCGCTGTCGCTGCGCTGGGTCGGTGACGATGCCCGCTATGTCGAGCGGCCGGGACGCACCTCGCCGCCCTATCATGGCCACGGCATGCAGCCGGGACAGAAATTGCGCGAGGACTGGTTTCCGGTCGTTTTCCCCGTCTGAATCGGGCCAGAACATGGGCACCGGAATCCGGCGCCCATATCCGGCCGGGGGTAACGTTCCCGTGCGCAATTCGGATCAAATCGCCCGGATGCCTTGACCCGTCGTCCAGAGAGCAATAGCGGGTTCTCTGCAGGATTCTCGGCATCAAGAGGTGGCCATGAACGTTCTTCTTCTCGGCTCCGGCGGCCGCGAACATGCGCTTGCCTGGAAGATCGCGGCTTCACCGCTCCTGACCAAGCTCTATGCGGCTCCCGGCAATCCCGGCATCGGCAACGAGGCCGAACTGGTGAAACTGGACATTACCGATCACGCCGCCGTTGCCGCCTTCTGCAAGGACAAGAAGATCGATCTCGTCGTGGTTGGCCCGGAGGGGCCGCTGGTGGCCGGCATTGCCGACGACCTGCGCGCGCAAGGCATTCGCGTGTTCGGTCCGTCCAGGGCCGCCGCACAGCTGGAAGGCTCGAAGGGGTTCACCAAGGACCTCTGCGCCAGATACAACATCCCGACCGCCGCCTATGGCCGCTTCGGCGATCTGGCGTCCGCCAAGGCCTATGTCGAAAAGACGGGTGCGCCGATCGTCATCAAGGCAGATGGGCTCGCCGCCGGCAAGGGCGTGACCGTCGCCATGACGCTCGGCGAGGCACAGGCAGCACTCGATGCCTGTTTCGACGGTTCCTTCGGCGCCGCCGGAGCGGAGGTGGTGATCGAGGAATTCATGACCGGTGAGGAGGCAAGTTTCTTCTGTCTCTGCGACGGCACCACCGCGCTGCCCTTCGGCACCGCGCAGGACCACAAGCGTGTCGGTGACGGTGATTTTGGCCCCAACACTGGCGGCATGGGCGCCTACTCGCCGGCGCCGGTGATGACGCCCCAGATGGTCGAGCGCACCATGCGCGAAATCATCGAGCCGACCATGCGCGGCATGGCTGCATCAGGCGCGCCTTTCGCCGGCATTCTCTTTGCCGGGCTGATGATCACCGAGAATGGGCCGAAGCTGATCGAATACAACACCCGTTTCGGTGACCCGGAATGCCAGGTGCTGATGATGCGGCTGAAGGACGATTTGCTGGTGCTGCTCAACGCCGCCGTGGACGGCCAGTTGGCGCACACTTCCATACGCTGGCGCGACGAGGCGACCCTCACCGTGGTGATGGCCGCGCGGGGCTATCCCGGCACGCCGGAAAAAGGCTCCGTCATCCGCGGCGTCGAGCAGGCGGCCGGCGAAGGTGTCCAGATCTTCCACGCCGGCACCGCCATCAATGGCGGCGCGCTGGTTGCCAATGGCGGCCGCGTCCTCAACGTCACGGCAACCGGAGCCACGGTCCGCGAGGCACAGAAACGAGCCTATGCCGCGCTCGACCGCATCGACTGGCCGGACGGCTTCTGTCGCCGCGACATTGGCTGGCAGGCCGTGGCGCGCGAGCGGGCAGGCTGAAGTTCCGTATCGGGAGAAGGCAGCTTACCGCTGGCCTCGATCGAGTTCGGTGGAAGCGGTGCTGACCGGGTCGGCCGCCCCGGCGAAGGCGGCGTCGAGTTGCGCGGGTGAACGCCGCTCGGTCCGCTTCCAGGCGACATATTGGACAATGCCGAAATTCGGCCGCCGCGGCACCGTCTTCACGACAGGCATGCGGAAACCGTCGCGGAACTTCGTCCAGCGCGTACCGAGCGCCGCGACCATTTCCTCGAAGGTCGGCGGCGCCGCCACCGAGGCATAGGTGATGGTGACGTTGCCGGCGAGGCCAGCCTTGCGTGAGACGGGCAACGGTATCGAGGCGAGATAATCGGGCGGCACGTCGATGAGTCCGCCGAACGGCCATTGCGCACGCAGCGTGGCGGCGTCCGTCGGCGCGACGTTGACGTCGATGTCGTCAGGTGTGCCGGCGACCCTGTAAGGGCAGCGGAACCTGCCGCAATTGGCTTGCGCCGAGAACTGCCACAATGCGTAGCCTTGCCAGTTGCCCATCGGAAAATGAACGTCGATGTCGGATTTGTAGCGGGCATACCAGAGCGGCAGCCGCGACAAGAGCCGGTATCGGTAGCTGTTGTCGGCAATGTACTGGGCCGTCTTGCCGTTGGTGTAGAGTACCGGGAAACGGCCGATGCGCCTGTGCACCTGGCGGACGAACTCCTCGGCGTCGTCCAGCGACATCCACTGCGAGGGATCGTTGCCCTCGATGTCGAGAGCCAGCAGGTCGTCCGGTGCCGGCTCGGCGAAATCGAGGAAATTGTTGGCCTGCTCTACCGGATTGCCGGGGCGAGCGAGATGATAGGCTCCCCATTTCAGGCCGAGCGCCTTGGCGACGACCCTGCGCGTCTGGAACAGCTCGCGCGTCACCGCATGGCGTTTCCACAGCGTCTTGCATAGTTTCACCTCGGTATCGTTGCCGAAGCAGAAATAGGGCGGCGGCATGCCGTCGGATGCCTTGTTGATGAAGCCGACAATCCGCTTGTCGGTGGCGAGGTGGACCCAGTCGATGGAATTGTATTCGTAGGCATCGACGACCAGGGCCCGGTCAGCGTTCTTCCACGGCTCGGAAAAATCCGAGGCCTTTGCCGCCGTCGACAGCGCCATCGTCGCCGCGAAAGCGAGAAGCGCTGTGCGGCGAAGGAGGCGCGCCGGCATTGGCAAACAGGGAATCCCCGTTGATCAAGGGCAGATGCTGAACCGCTATGGTTAAGGAAATGCTTCCCGATGCTGGTGCCGGCGAAGTCAGCGTCGCATGAGCGGCTGAAATTCAAACGGGTCGGGTGCCGGCTCTTGCGGCAGCGTGCCTTCGGCGGCGCGTTTGCGGTGGTGGGCGAGGGAGCATTGCGGCGAACACAATATGCCGCGATCCGACCAGTAGGCGGCGCCGTTTTCGAGTTTGCCCTGATGGTACCAGAACCCTGTTGCGCGATAGGGCAGGCCGCATTCGATGCAGCGATAGGAGTCGGGTCTGGCAAGCATGGGTGGTTCGGTCCGATGGTTTTGCTCTTTCGCCAGGTCGACTTGATCCGGCGTCGATTGAATTTAATACGTGCTGGCGCGATTGCAAAATCCGCGTGACAAAATTTGACGTTTACGTAAAAAAGAAGACGGGAGACCGCCCAAAGGCGGGATGGTTTTGCGGCAGCGCGGATCCTAGGATCAATCGGGCCGATGCATCAGGAGGAGAGAGCGGCATGTATCGGGCACCGGTCGAGGATATCGCTTTCACCCTCAAGTATGTTGCTGGTCTCAAGCCCGCGCTCGATGCCGGCACGTTCGGCGATCTGAGCGAGGACCTGGTTGATGCCGTGCTTGGTGAGGCCGGCCGTTTCGCCACCGAGGAAGTGGCACCGCTCTACAAGATCGGCGACGAACAAGGTGCGGTGCTGAAGGGTGCCGCCGTCACCACGCCGCCCGGCTGGAAGGATCTCTATCGCCGCTGGATCGATGGCGGCTGGAACGCGCTCTCCGGCCCTGAAGAGTATGGCGGCCAGGCGCTGCCCACCATGCTCGGTGTCGCCGCGCTCGAAATGTGGAACTCCGCCGCCATGGCCTTCGGCATCGGCCCGACGCTGACCATGGGCGCGGTCGAAGCGCTCGACAAGCACGCCTCTGAAGACCTCAAGGCAAAGTATCTCGCAAAGCTCGTCTCCGGCGAATGGATGGGCACGATGAACCTGACCGAGCCGCAAGCCGGTTCGGACCTCAATGCGCTGCGCGCCCGCGCCGAGCCGGCAGGCGACGGCACCTACCGCATCTTCGGCCAGAAGATCTTCATCACCTATGGCGAGCACGACTTCACCGACAACATCATTCATCTGGTGTTGGCGCGCTTGCCCGATGCGCCCGCCGGCACGCGTGGCATATCGCTGTTCCTGGTGCCGAAATTCCTGGTCGGCGACGATGGATCGCTCGGCGCGCGCAACGATGTCTTCTGTTCCGGCCTCGAGCACAAACTGGGCATCCATGCCTCGCCGACCTGCACCATGATCTATGGCGATGGCTTCGGGGGGGCCAAACCCGGCGCCATCGGCTGGCTGATCGGCGAGGAGAACAAGGGCCTCGCCTGTATGTTCACCATGATGAACAATGCGCGGCTCTGCGTCGGCATGCAGGGCGTGGCAGTCGCGGAAGCCGCGACCCAGAAGGCGATCGCCTATGCCAATGACCGCCGTCAAGGCAAGGCGGCGAGCTACTCTGGAACCGGCATGGCGCCGATCGTCCATCACCCCGACGTGCAGCGCAATCTGTTGACCATGAAGGCGCTGACGCAGACTGCGCGCGCCATCAGCTACTGCTGCGCCCACGCCATCGACTTGGCGCGCGCATCGGCCGGCGATGAGGCGGCGCACTGGCGCGACCGCGCCAATCTGTTGACGCCGCTTGCCAAGGCTTTCTCGACCGATGTCGGCGTCGACGTCGCTTCGCTCGGCGTCCAGGTGCATGGCGGCATGGGCTTCATCGAGGAGACGGGCGCGGCCGCCCTCTATCGCGATGCGCGCATCGCGCCGATCTACGAGGGCACCAACGGCATCCAGGCGATCGATCTGGTGATGCGCAAGTTGCCGCTCGGCGGCGGCGACCATATGCATGGCTTCATCGACGAACTGGCGGCGGTGGCGGGCGCTGTGCGAACTTCGAATCTTCAGGGGTTCGGCCGCACCGCCGATGCTCTCGACGCGGCGCTCGCCGATCTGACGCAAGCGACCCGCTTCCTGCAGAAACTCACGGCCGACGGCCGGCTGGACGAGGCACTGGCGGGTGCGACACCCTATCTCCGGCTGACCTCGCTCGCCGCCGGCGGTGCCTATCTGGCGAAGGGTGCTCTTGCCGATCAGGGCCGTATCGCGCTTTGCCGCTTTTTCGCCGAGAACCTGCTCGGGGAGGTCAGCGCATTGAGGGCGCGCGTCATCGACGGCGCCGAAAGCCTGGCCGCTGCCAGTAAAACGCTGATTTCAGCCTGACGCTCACAAGGAAGAAACCGTGACAGACCATATCCTCGTGGAGCGCCAGGGCGCCATCCAGATCATCCGCATGAATCGCCCGGACAAGAAGAACGCGCTGACGCGCGCCATGTATGCGAAAATGTCGGCAGCTCTTGCCGATGGTGACGCCGACCCGGCAATCCGCGTCCATGTCTTTCTCGGCGTGCCCGGCGCCTTTTCGTCCGGCAACGACCTTGCCGACTTCATGGTCGTCGCCACGGGCGGCGACGGCGGCACCGAGGTCTGGGATTTCCTCATGGCGCTGGCCAGGGTCGAGAAGCCCATCGTCTCCGGCGTCGACGGCATCGCGGTCGGCATCGGGACGACGCTCAACCTGCATTGCGACCTGACCTTCGCCACGCCGCGCACGGTATTTCGCACGCCTTTCGTCGATCTCGGCCTGGTGCCCGAGGCCGGATCGAGCCTGTTGGCGCCGCGTATCCTGGGGCAGCAAAGTGCTTTCGCGCTGCTCGGCCTTGGCGAGGGCTTTTCGGCAGAGCGGGCGAAGGCCGCCGGCCTGATCTACGAGGTGGTCGAGGAAGGGGCGCTGGAGGCCTCGGTCCTGGCGGCGGCCGGCCAGATCGCCGCCAAACCACCGCAAGCGCTGAAGATCGCGCGCGACCTGATGCGCGGTTCGCGCGACGACCTTGTCGCCCGCATCGGCGAGGAAAGCGAGCACTTCCGCGAGCGGCTCAAGTCAGACGAGGCGCGCGCTGCCTTGACCGCTTTCATGACCAGGAAGAAAGCCTGAGCCTCTCCTTCAGGGGTAAAGCCGCGTCTTGCCCCAACCACCCTTGCCGTTGCGTGAAAAGACGACGCGGTCATGCAGCCGGAACGGACGGTCGTGCCAGAACTCGATCGTTTGCGGCACGATGCGGAAGCCCGACCAGTGCTTTGGCCGCGGGATATCGCCGATCGCATAGCGCGCCGTGTATTCCGCCACCGCCTTCTCCAAGGCGAAGCGGCTTTCCAGCGGCCGCGACTGTTTCGAGGCCCAGGCGCCGATGCGGCTGCCGCGCGGACGCGTCGCATAATAGGCGTCGGCTTCGGCCTCGCTGACGATCTCCACCGGACCGCGAATGCGCACTTGCCGGCGCAGCGATTTCCAATGGAAGCACATCGCCGCCTTCATGCTGCCAAGAATCTCCTGGCCCTTGGCGCTCTCGAAATTCGTGTAGAAGACGAACCCGCCTTCATCGAACCCCTTGAGCAGAACCATTCGCACATCCGGCATGCCGTCGGCATCGACGGTCGCCAATGCCACGCCGTTGGGGTCGTTCATTTCGCTCTTCGTGGCGTCCTCCAGCCATGCGGCAAAGAGGCGAAACGGCTCGGCCGCCTCGGTAAAGTCACTGCTTGTTAACTCTGTGTCACTCATAGTTTTTCTCAAATTGTCACGAAGCGGGGGAGGTTGCTGATTGTCGCGTATCGCGCAAGCTTTTGACAGCAGGCAATGGAGTGTTATCGCTTCGGCCAGCAGGAAAGCCGCGATCGTGGCAGTCGCCCTGCCGCTTGCAGCCTGTGGCGCTGGTGGCTTCAGCCTGGAAAAAGCCGAAGTCGATCGCTCGATCCTGACCAGCAGCACGTCGGCTTCAGCCGCGCCGACCGATTCGGAGCGCGACTCCGACCAGACGACGATCGGCAATGCGGTGTCTTCCGCCGACATCGAGCAGCTCGCCGGCCAGTCCGTGCCATGGGCGAACGCCGGCACCGGGTCACGCGGCTCCATCACCGGGCTGGCGGAATTGAAGGACAAGGGCCAGACCTGCCGCCGGTTCAAGGCCTCGCGCGAAAGCTTTGACGGCGTTGCCATGTTCGAAGGCGAACTTTGCCTGGCCGGCGCCGGCGGCTGGCGCATGCAGGACTTCAAGGCGCTCTGATTTTCCGCCTTCGATATGCCGTTCCACCACTGGAATTTCTTCCTATGCGAGCGCATATAGGGGGCAACAGAGACTCACTCCTTCTTCCAGGGCAGTAAGCATGCGCGACCCCTATGAGGTGCTGGGCGTTGCCAAGAACGCATCGGCCAAGGACATAAAATCGGCGTACCGGAAACTCGCCAAGAAGCATCATCCGGACCAGAATCCGAATGATCCCAAGGCGAAGGACCGTTTTGCGGCGGCCAACCAGGCCTATGAGATCGTCGGCGACGAGAAGAATCGCGCCGCGTTCGATCGCGGCGAGATCGACGCCGACGGCAAGCCGCGGTTCCAGGGTTTTGAGGGCGCCGCCGGTGGCGGCGATCCCTTCGGCGGGTTTCGCCGGCAGCAAGGGGCTGGCGGTTCGCGATTCGAATTTCGCTCAGGTCGTCCGGGCGGGGATCCGTTCGACGGCAACAGCGACATCTTCAGCCAGATATTCGGCGACGCCTTTTCCGGCGCCCGCGGCGCAGGCCCTGGCGACCGCCGCCAGCCGGCAACCGCCGCCGATCTGAACGTGACGCTCGACGTCACCATCGAGGAAGCCGCGACCGCCGACAAGGTGACGGCAATGTTCCCCGACGGCCGCAAGGTGGCGGTCAAGCTGCCGGCCTATGTCGAGGATGGCCAGACCATCCGCTTGAAGGGGCAGGGCGAGCAGGGGCCGGGCCAACCTGGCGACGCGCTGGTCAAGATCCGCTTTCGCCGGCATCCGCGCTATCGTCTCGAGGGCCGCGACCTGCACGCCGATCTGCCGGTTGCGCTGGCGGATGCGGTGCTCGGCGCCAAGGTGGCGGTCGACACGCCGACCGGCAAACTTGCCGTCAACGTTCCGGCCTGGTCGAGCTCGGACAAGGTCCTGCGGCTGAAGGGCAGGGGTCTGCCGGAAAAGGCCGGCGGCCATGGCGATCTCTATGCCCATGTGCGGATAATGCTGCCAGAGGGCGGCGACAGTGCGCTCGAAGCGCTGTTGCGCAGCCAAAAAGGCTGATTGTCGGCTCTTGTCCCCTGAACTGTCCGGTTTGAGCGCTTGAAGGGGCCCTGTGCCTGTGCGATAGGCACTCCACAAAGCAGAAAACCTTGCGGAGAGCGCTCACATGGCGGGTGGACAGGGCCTTATGGCCGGCAAGCGCGGCCTTATTCTTGGCGTCGCCAACAACAGATCGATCGCCTATGGCATCGCCAAGGCTTGCGTCGACCATGGCGCCGAGATCGCACTGACCTATCAGGGCGAGGCGTTCAAGAAGCGCGTTGAGCCGCTGGCCGTGGAACTGGGCGCCTTTGTCGCCGGCCATTGCGACGTCACCGATCCGGCGAGCCTGGACGAGGTTTTCGCCAATGTCGCCAAGCACTGGGGCAAGCTTGATTTTCTCGTCCACGCCATCGCTTTTTCGGACAAGGACGAGCTGACCGGCCGTTATGTCGAGACGACGCGCGACAATTTCCTGCGTACCATGGACATTTCGGTTTATTCCTTCACCACCATCGCCAAGCGCGCCGAGGCGCTGATGGCCAATGGCGGCTCGCTGCTGACGCTGACCTACTATGGCGCCGAAAAGGTGATGCCACATTACAACGTCATGGGTGTGGCCAAGGCGGCGCTCGAGGCCAGCGTGCGCTACCTGGCCGTGGATCTCGGCGCCAAGAAGATCCGCGTCAACGCCATCTCGGCCGGCCCGATCAAGACGCTTGCCGCCTCCGGCATCGGCGATTTCCGCTACATCCTGAAGTGGAACGAATACAATTCGCCGCTGAAGCAGACGGTGACGCAGGAGGAAGTCGGCGATTCCGCCGTCTATTTCCTGTCCGATCTGTCGCGCGGCGTCACCGGCGAGGTGCATCACGTCGATTCGGGCTATCACGTCGTCGGCATGAAGGCGGTCGACGCTCCGGACATTTCGACGGTCAAGGATTAACAGCCCGCCAATCGTCGTCAGTCCCGATCCCGTTCCGGAAGACCCGATGTACCCGCTGGTTTATATCGTGCGCCACGGCCAGACCGCGTGGAACGCCGAATTCCGGCTTCAGGGGCAGGCCGACACCGATCTCAATGCTCTCGGCCGCGAACAGGCGACGGGAAACGGGCATCGGCTTGCCGAACTCGTCGGCAATCCCCGGGATTTCGATTTCGTCGCCAGCCCGATGAAGCGCACGCGCGAAACGATGGAGCGCATCCGCGCCGCGATGAAGCTCGATCCGGGTGCGTATCGGACCGACCCTCGCCTCGTCGAAGTCAATTTCGGCGATTGGCAGGGATTTACCTTTGCCGAACTCGAGGCGCGGTATCCAGGCGCGAGCAGGACGCGCGCTTTGGACAAATGGAACTTTCAGCCGCCAGGCGAAGGCGCCGAGAGCTACCAGATGCTGCTCTTGCGGGTGAAGCCTTGGTTCGATGCGATCCAACGCCCGACGATCTGCGTGACGCATGGCGGCGTCATGCGGACCTTGTTTCGCTTCGTGCTCGATATAGCCGAGGACGAGGCAGCGAACCTGGACATGCCGCAGGATCGCGTGCTCAAACTCGAAGGCAAGAGCCTGGAGTGGCTTTAGGCCGCCTACAATGGCCCAGAACATGACACGGCAGTTTGCGGCCGCAATCGCGTAGGAGACAGCTGGGCCGGCTCGGCGGAATGTCGAACCGACGGCACGTATTCAATTTGGGTCGAAAGCTTTAGTTCGTGTCGCCATCCGGCAACTGCATGTCTGTGATGACGTTCTCCCCATTGGTCACGTCGTAAGCGATGACGATGTCCATGCCCGGCTTCAGCGCGTCGAGATCGGTCTCGGCGTTCAGCTTGTAGGACTTGCCGTCATCCAGCGTCAGCGTCAGCGCGTCCTTGTCGATTTTCTTGATCAGGCCTTCGGTCTGACCGGCGAAAGCGGCGGTGGAAAGCAGCAGTGTGGCGGCAACGGCGCCAATCAGGGTACGCATAATCGTTCCTCTTTATCATTGCACCGGCATGGCGGCGGGCGTTCAACGGCGGATGGAGCAGAGCAGAAACCAACCGAATGTGTCAAAACTAAATCCACCGGATCACGGTTTGACCCCTGTGAAAAACGCCAATAGAAGGCTGCCTTGAGCCGGCTCCAATGCCGGGCAGGGTCATTTCATGTCTCACAACACCTTCGGCCATCTTTTCCGCGTCACCACCTGGGGCGAAAGCCATGGCGCCGCACTCGGCTGCGTCGTCGACGGCTGTCCGCCCGGCATCCGCTTTACGCGCGACGAGATCCAGGCAGAACTCGACAAGCGCCGGCCGGGACAGTCACGCTTCGTCACCCAGCGTCGCGAGCCTGATGAAGTGAAGGTTCTTTCAGGTTTCGTCCTCGACGAGGACGGCGAGACGATGATCACCACCGGCACGCCGGTGTCGATGCTGATCGAGAATATCGACCAGCGTTCAAAGGATTATGGCGAGATCGCCCGCCAATACCGGCCGGGCCACGCCGACTACACCTATGATGTCAAATATGGCGTGCGCGACCATCGCGGCGGCGGCCGCTCCTCGGCCCGCGAGACGGCCGCGCGGGTGGCAGCCGGTGCCTTGGCCCGCAAGGTGGTGCCCGGCATGGTGGTGCGCGGTGCGCTGGTTTCGATGGGCGAGAAATCGATCGACCGCGCCAACTGGAACTGGAATTTCATCGGCGACACGGAAAATCCATTCTTCACCCCGGATCCGGCTTCCGTTCCCGTCTTCACGCAGTATCTCGACGGCATCCGCAAGGCCGGCTCCTCGGTCGGCGCCGTGATAGAGATCGTTGCGGACGGCGTCCCGGCAGGCCTCGGCGCGCCGATCTATGCCAAGCTCGACCAGGACATCGCATCCGGGCTGATGTCGATCAACGCGGTCAAGGGGGTCGAGATCGGCAACGGCTTCGAGGCAGCCCGCATCACCGGCGAGCAGAATGCCGACGAGATGCGCATGGGCAATGACGGCAGGCCGGTGTTCCTGTCCAACAATGCCGGCGGCATCCTTGGTGGCATTTCGACCGGTCAGGCGATCATCGCCCGTTTCGCCGTCAAGCCGACGTCCTCTATCCTGACGCCGCGAAAGTCGATCGACAAGGACGGCAACGACGTCGAGATCATGACCAAGGGTCGCCACGACCCATGCGTTGGCATCCGCGCGGTGCCGATCGGTGAGGCGATGGTTGCGTGCGCCATTGCCGATCATTATCTGCGTCATCGCGGACAGACGGGTAAGGGAATAGGCAGTAGGGAATAGGCAGTAGGCCACCCGATACAGCCCTTTCTTTTCCCAACTGCCTTACTGCCTTATTCCCTGCGAGCGAAGCGAGCCGCCCATGCCTTACGACCAGAAGAAGATCGTCGAAGCCCTGCGTGCTTTCGAGCGCGGCGAGATCGTTGTCGTCATGGACGATGACGGGCGCGAGAACGAGGGCGACCTGATCGTCGCCGCCGTCCATTGCACGCCGGAAAAGATGGCGTTCATCGTCCGCCACACCTCCGGCATCGTCTGCACGCCGATGCCGCGCGAGGAGGCCAAGCGCCTCAACTTGCAGCCGATGGTTGCCGACAATGATTCGGCGCACACCACCGCCTTCACCGTCAGTGTCGATTTCAAGCACGGCACCACGACCGGCATTTCGGCCGAGGACCGCACCCTGACCGTTCGCAACCTCGCCAACGGCAATGTTGGTGGTTCGGATTTCGTCCGTCCCGGCCATATCTTTCCGCTGATCGCGCGCGAGGGTGGCGTGCTGATGCGCTCCGGCCATACCGAGGCTGCGGTCGACCTGTGCAAGCTCGCCGGCCTGCCGCCCGTCGGGGTGATCTCGGAATTGGTGAACGACGACGGCACGGTCAAGCGCGGCCCGCAGGTTGCCGCTTTTGCCGAGCAGCACGGTCTCAAGCAGGTTTCGGTTGCCGACCTCATCGCTTACCGGCAGCGCAAGGAAACGCTGGTCGAACGCGTCGCCTGTTCGGATATTGAAACGCCGGGCGGCAAGGCGCAGGTCTTCACCTACACGCTGCCGTGGGATTCCATGCACCACGTCGCCATCGTCTTCGGCGACATCCGCGATGGCGAGGATGTCCCGGTGCGCCTGCATTCCGAGGATGTGGTGACCGACGTCTTCGGCACCAGCCATCGGCTCGACGGCATCATGAAAACGATGGGCGATCGCAGGCGCGGCGTCATTGTCTACTTGCGTGAGGGCTCGGTCGGCGTCGCCCATCAGGAACGCAAGCGTCCCGCCTCTGGCGACCGGGAGGATCACGATGAGGCGCGCCGCCGCGAGAACGAATGGCGCGAGATCGGGCTCGGAGCACAGATCCTGAAGGATCTCGGCATTTCCTCGATCAACCTGATCGCCTCGCGCGAACGCCACTATGTCGGCCTCGAAGGCTTTGGCATCCACATCGCCAAGACCGAGATTCTCTGAAAGTCAGTCGCAGAGGGTAGCGCCCCCTGAAGCGACGTCGAAAATGGCGGTAGCGGCCTTCAAGCAGTTGCTCGAGGGCCTGCTCAAAAGGCCGGGTTCGCAACCTGGCTGAAGGCACCATTGGCGGCTTGGCACTGCTATTGCAATTGACAATAGCCGGGTTGAGCGCATCCTCTCCCACCATCTCTGAGGGGAGATTCGGGCATGTGGGATTTCGATATCGGCAGGTCGGTGTCCATCATGATGCGGACCTGGCCCTTCATTGTCTTTCGCATGATCGTCTATTTCGGCATCACGCTGGCCTATATCGTGGCGACCGGCACCGGGGCCTCCGTCGGCTATGGCGTCGGCCATATCTCCACCGATCCCGACGGGCCGTTGTCGTTTGCCTTGTGGGGCGGCGTGGTCGGTTTCGGCGTCGTTTCGATCGCCGTCTACTGGATCCGTGAATACATCCTCTACGTCGTCAAGGCCGGCCATGTCGCCGTCATGGTGCATCTGATCGACGGCCGCGACATTCCCGACGGCCAGGACCAGATCGCCTATGCCCGGCAAGTCGTCACCCAGCGTTTCGCCGAGGCAAACATCCTTTTCGTCGTCGACCAGCTGGTCAAGGGCGCCATCCGCGCCATCACCGGCCTGCTCGGCGGCATCGCCGCCTTCCTGCCGATCCCGGGTTTGAGCGGCCTGGTCTCCTTCATCAACACGGTGATCCGCCTGTCGCTGACCTATGTCGACGAGATCATCCTCGGCTACAACATCCGCATCAATTCCGCCTCGCCCTTCGAGACGGCGCGGCAAGGCGTCGTGCTCTACGCCCAGAACGGCAAGATCATGGTCAAGAACGCCGTCTGGCTGGCGGTCATCATGTGGGGCGTGTCCTTCGTCATCTTCTTGGCTATGCTGGCCCCTGCCGCCGCCATTCTCTTCATGATGCCTGGGCAACTCGCCGGCTGGGCCTTCGCGCTCGCCATCGTCTTCGCCTGGGCCTTCAAGGCAGCCTTCATCGAACCCTTCGCCATCGCCTGCCTGATGCAGGTCTACTTCAAGGCCATCGCCGGCCAGGTGCCCGACCCCGACTGGGACGCCCGGCTGGCCGAGGCATCGTCGAAGTTCAGGGAGCTCAAGGACAAGGCGCTGGCTTCCTTCGGCGGCTCGCGCTGGGGCACGGCTGGCGCGACACGCTGATCAGCGGGGCCCGCGATCGCCGCCGTGGCATCGACGGTATTGAGGCGCTCCACGGTCGATTTGAGCGGCGCCTCACCTTGCCCGGAAAACGTCTCGCTCATGATCAGCTCGGGCAGCGGCAGCCGGCGACCCCAGCCATGCGTTTCGAGGTCCGGTTTTGGCGCGAACTCGGAAACGCGGCCGACGCAGAGATAGGCGACAGGCGTCACATGCTCGGGAATGGACAGCAGGCTTTTCAGCGCTTGCGCCTCGATGATGCTGACCCAGCCGACGCCAACGCCTTCGGCGCGCGCCGCCAGCCAGAAATTCTGCACCGCGCAGACCGTGCTGTAGAGATCCATCTCCGGATTGTGCCAGCGTCCCAGCGGTGAATCCTTCGAGCGCTCGCGGTCGCAGGTGATGCAGATGTTGAGTGCGCTTTCGCAAATGCCTTCCAGCTTGAGCTTGCGGTAGAGCGCCTGCCGTTCTGCCTCGATGGCCGGCAGTTCCTGCTCGCGCGCTGCCAGGAACAGGTCGCGCACCTTTTCGCGTCGTCCGGCATCGCGGATGAGGATGAAATTCCATGGCTGCATGAAGCCGACCGACGGCGCGTGATGGGCGGCAAGCAACAGCCGCGCCAGCACCTCATCGTCGAGCGCGGTCGGCAGGAAATGGCTGCGCACGTCCCGCCGCGTGAACATGGCGCGATAAACCGCATCGCGCGCCAACTGATCAAATCCGTCGCCAACAGGAGCGGTCATGGTTTCCGGCATCGCTTGTCCCCTTGCGATTGCAATCAATGCCAGCCGCCTGACCATGCGGATGACGATGCCTGCCAGGCCGGTCTTCTGGCTTGGGATCAACCCACGTCCGGCGCCTTCCCGTCCATCGACAGTGGCATTTACCGGCGCGGTCCCCCTCACAGCGTTGGGCACGCCACGGAGTTCAACCGTGTTCCCGATTCTCCCGCTTGCGGCGGGCACCAGGCAGTGCGGCGACCTTACGCCGAAGCGCCGGCGACGCCAATGCCCACGGCGACACGAATGGACGCAGGCGTGATTTTCCCCAGCCATCAGCCGCCTGCTCATGGCCTTTGTCGATCGGGGCCACTAGATTAGGACGATGGTTACCCGTCTCTACACCCATCCGATCTTCCTCGAGCACATCACGCCGCCCGGCCATCCCGAGCGGCCGGACCGCTTGCGCGCCATCGAGCGCGTGCTCGACGATGAGGCATTTGCCGCGCTCGACCGCGTCAAGGCGCCGGAAGGCGACGAGGCGACCATCCTCTACGCGCATCCCGCTGATTTCGTCGCCCGCGTCCGCGCCGCCATTCCCGACGAGGGCATCGCCCGCATCGACGCCGACACCACCGCCAGCCCGAAGAGCTGGCAGGCGGCGATCACGGCGATCGGCGCCGCCAACGCTGCCGTCGACGACGTCTTCACGGGCCGCGCCGACAACGCCTTCGTCGCCGCCCGGCCGCCCGGCCACCATGCCGAAAAGAACACCGCGATGGGCTTCTGCCTCTTCAACACCGCCGCGATCGCGGCGCGCTATGCGCAGAAGAAGCATGGCGTCGAGCGCGTCGCCGTCGTCGACTGGGACGTGCACCACGGCAACGGCACGCAGGATATTTTCTGGGACGATCCGTCGGTGCTCTATTGCTCGACGCATCAGATGCCGCTCTATCCCGGCACCGGGGCAAAGGGTGAAACCGGCGCCGGCAACATCGTCAACGCGCCGCTGGCGCCGCAGACCGGCAGCGAGGTCTTTCGCGATGCCTTCCTGTCGCGCGTTTTGCCGGCGCTGGACAATTTCGCTCCCGACCTGATCATCATTTCAGCCGGTTTCGACGCGCATCACCGCGATCCGCTGGCCGAGATCAATCTGACCGAGGACGATTTCGACTGGGCGACGGGACAACTGATGCAGCGCGCTACACGCCACAGCGGCAACCGGCTCGTCAGCCTGCTCGAGGGCGGATACGATCTGCAGGGACTGGCATTTTCGGTCGCCGCCCATGTCGGGCGACTGATGAAAGGATGAATGATGGCTGGTGAGACCAACGAAGACGTCAAGGCGATGAGCTTCGAACAGGCACTCGACGCGCTGGAAAAGATCGTCGATGATCTGGAGCGTGGCGACGTGCCGCTCGACCAGTCGATCAGGATCTACGAGCGCGGCGAGGCACTGAAGGCGCATTGCGACCGGCTGCTGAAGGCCGCCGAGGACAAGGTCGAGAAGATCCGGCTGTCGCGCGACGGCAAGCCGGTTGGAACGGAGCCGCTCGACGCGGACTGAGGCGCGGCCCGAACGATGGTCTTGCCTCACCGGTTTTTGGACACGATCATGATCGAGGATGGGCCGCGTCCCGATTGAAACGGCTCCAGGACAAGAGGAGGTTCGGAAACGATGTGCAGAAACATCAAGACCCTGTTCAACTTTGATCCGCCGGCAACCAACGACGAGGTCCGCGACGCGGCACTTCAGTTCGTTCGCAAGCTGAGCGGAACGACGCGGCCTTCGAAGCAGAACCAGCATGCATTCGACCACGCTGTCGATGCGATTGCCGCGTCAGCGCGCGAACTGCTCGATTCTCTCGAGACCCATCAGCATCCTCGCAATCGCGAAGAGGTGGCGGCCAAATTACGGGCCAAGGCGGCGATCCGGTTTGCCTGAGGCGTCCAATGCGGTCGTTGACCGCCGACAAGGAGATCTCGTGAGCTTCTTTCCCGGAAACGACCCACAGGCCGGCGATGCCTTCGCCAGCGACCAGATCGAACTGATGGTCATCCCGAACGCCAAGGACATTGGCGGTTTTCAGGTGCGCCGCGCCCTGCCGACCGCCAAGCGGCGGCTGGTCGGGCCGTTCATCTTCTTCGACCGCATGGGCCCGGCCATCCTGCGCGCCGGCCAGGCGCTCGATGTCCGCCCGCATCCGCATATTGGCCTGTCGACGGTCACTTATCTGTTCGACGGCAAGATCAGGCATCGTGATTCGCTCGGCACCGAGATGGTCATCCAGCCCGGTGACGTGAACCTGATGACCGCCGGCCGCGGCATCGTCCATTCCGAGCGCACGCCCGAGGAATTGCGCGGTGCACCGATGTCGATCTCCGGCCTGCAGACATGGCTGGCGCTGCCGGACGGCAAGGAAGAAGTGGCACCGGTGTTCGAAAACACTGGCGCGATGCTTCTCCCCGAGATCGATGCCGAAGGCGTCAGTGGGCGCGTCGTCATCGGTGATTTCCAGGGAATGCGGTCTCCGGTCAGGGCGCATTCCGACACGCTCTATGCCGACCTGCGCCTGGCGCCCGGCGCCAGCGTGAAAATTCCAGCCGATGCGGAAGAGCGCGCCATCTACACGCTGGAAGGTGAGGTCGCGATTTCAGGCGACGTGTTTCCGCCGGAACGCCTGTTGGTGTTCCGGCCCGGTGACGAGATCGTCGTGTCGTCGCAGGGCGGCGCGCATTTCATGCTGTTTGGCGGCGCTTCGCTCGGCTCCCAGCGTTACATCTGGTGGAATTTCGTCTCGTCGTCCAAGGAGCGCATCGAACAGGCCAAGCAGGAATGGAAGACCGGCCGCTTCGATATCGTTCCTGGAGACGAGGAAGAGTTCATCCCGCTGCCGGAAAACTAGTCCATATCGCCCAAAAGTGGCCTCGGTTTTGGGAGAACGACATGATGGACTAAGGCCCAAGGCCCGGCGCGCGTCACCGACACGCATTTACATTCGCTGGCCGGCGGCCTATTTCGCCGATGAATAGAGAGCCTGAGCCCGTGAACGCAACGCTGCATACGCCGCTTCTCGACAAGGTCCGCATTCCGGCCGACCTGCGCACGCTTGCCGAGAGCGAGCTGCCGCAACTGGCATCCGAGCTGCGTGCCGAACTGGTCGACGCCGTGTCCCGCACTGGCGGCCATCTTGGCGCCGGCCTTGGCGTGGTCGAGCTGACGGTGGCGCTGCACTATGTCTTCAACACTCCGGATGACCGGCTGATCTGGGATGTCGGCCACCAGGCCTATCCGCACAAGATCCTCACCGGCCGCCGCGACCGAATCCGCACCTTGCGGCAGGAGGGCGGCCTGTCCGGCTTCACCCGCCGCGCCGAGAGCGAGTACGATCCCTTCGGCGCCGCCCATTCCTCGACATCTATATCGGCCGGCCTCGGCATGGCCGCCGCCCGCGACCTATCCGGCGGCCGCAACAATGTCATCGCCGTCATCGGTGACGGCGCCATGTCGGCTGGCATGGCCTATGAGGCGATGAACAATGCCGGCGCGCTCGATGCCCGTCTCATCGTCATCCTCAACGACAACGACATGTCGATCGCTCCGCCGACCGGCGCCATGAGCGCCTATCTGGCGCGTCTGGCGTCGGGCAAGGCCTATATCGGCCTGCGTGACTTCGGCAAGAAACTGACCTCCTATCTCGGCAAACGCGCCGACCGCGCGATCACCCGGGCGGTCGAGCATGCGCGCGGCTACGTCACCGGCGGTACACTGTTCGAGGAGCTCGGCTTCTACCACATCGGGCCGATCGACGGTCACAATCTCGAGCATCTGATCCCGGTGCTAAGGAATGTCCGCGACAATGGCAAAGGCCCGGTGCTGATCCATGTCGTCACCCAGAAGGGCAAGGGCTATGCGCCGGCGGAAGCCGCCGCCGACAAGTATCATGGTGTCAACAAGTTCGACGTCATCACCGGCGCGCAGGCCAAGGCGCCTGCCAACGCGCCGGCCTACACCAAGGTATTCGCCGAAAGCCTGATCCAGGAAGGCCGCGAGGACGACCGCATCGTCGCCGTCACCGCCGCCATGCCGAGCGGCACCGGCCTTGACCTGTTCGGCGAGGTATTTCCTGCTCGGACCTTCGATGTCGGCATTGCCGAGCAGCATGCGGTGACCTTCGCCGCCGGCCTCGCCACGGAAGGTTACAAGCCGTTCGCGGCCATCTATTCGACCTTCCTGCAGCGCGCCTACGACCAGGTCGTGCACGACGTCGCGATTCAGAAACTGCCGGTGCGCTTCCCCATCGACCGCGCCGGCTTCGTCGGCGCCGATGGCGCCACCCATTGCGGCGCTTTCGACACCACCTTCCTGGCGACACTGCCGGGCTTCGTGGTGATGGCTGCGGCCGACGAGGCGGAATTGCGTCACATGGTGCGGACCGCGGCGAGCTATGATGAAGGCCCGATCGCCTTCCGCTATCCGCGCGGCAACGGCGTCGGTGTCGACATGCCGGAGCGCGGCTCGGTTCTCGAAATCGGCAAGGGCCGCATCGTCAGGGAAGGCAGCAAGGTCGCGCTGCTGTCCTTCGGTACGCGTCTGCAGGATTGCCTGATCGCCGCCGAGGAGCTTGGCGCGGCCGGGCTTTCCACCACCGTCGCCGATGCCCGTTTTGCCAAGCCGCTGGACGAGGATCTGATCCGGCGGCTGGCCCGCTCGCACGAAGTTCTGGTGACGGTGGAGGAGGGCGCCGTGGGCGGTTTCGCCAGCCACGTGCTGCAGTTCCTCGCCCATGAGGGCCTGCTGGAAAGCGGGCTGAAGGTGCGCCCGCTGGTGTTGCCCGACGCGTTCACCGACCACGCCAAGCCGGAAAAGATGTATGCCGATGCCGGTCTCGACGCCGCCGGCATCGTGCGCACCGTATTCACAGCGCTTGGGCACACGGTTCGCGCCCAGCGCGCCTGAATCAAAACCTCAACGGCTTGAATCGATTTGCCGGCTTGAATTCGTAACATATTGTTTACGCTGCCGTTTGGCGCTTTGGTTACCGTGTCTCTTGGCCGTTTTTCAATGGCGCCCTGCTAGATCATGATCAGGCAGGGAGATAACGATAATGAGAACGCTTCTGTGTGGCGTGGCCCTCTTGGCGGTCATTGTCGCGTCGGCCGCCGCCGAAACGCGCTATGATCGCAACCTAGAAAAGGCTGCCATGGGCATCGTCGCCGGCAAGATGGGCGACATTCGCGGCGGCTTTTCCTACAAGCAGGTACCGCAGCTTGTCGTCCTCCCCGACCCTGTTCCGGCGCCCGCGGTTGCGACCGAGCATCCACGCGAGCAAGCTTCGGGGGATCGGGACGACGGTCTGTCTCCGGCCGTCGAGCGCCAGGTTTCGCGAACCGTTTTCTAGAACCACAAGTCGCGCACGCAGCGACCGTCGCGCGGCAGGTCGTCGTAGGTGTCGAGGCCATCGAAATGGTCGATCGGCAAGTCGGCGACTGCCTCGGGTGGTGCAAGCCTCACATTGATGGCGATTCGCGTTCGACCGCCGGCACTCGAGCGCAAGCCACGCCAGGCGAGCACGCAGGCGCAGGTCGGGCAGAACAGGATCTCGAGCGAAGGGGCATCCTTCCCGGCACGCGTATAGCTGCTCGTCGGTCCGGCGACGCGAATGCGTTCGTCGACATAGTCGTAAGCCCAGAGCACGCCATAGCGACGGCAAAGCGTGCAATTGCAGGCTGTGATGGGTCCGGGATCGCCCTCCAGGGTCCAGTGGGCCGCACCACAATGGCAGGTTCCCGTCAGCATCCGTCCTCCTTCGAGTTCCGACAGCAAGCTGCTCTCCTCCTTAACATTGTGCCGGACCCGATGCGATACTCGACAAGCCACCGAGTGGCTTGATGCGTTCCGCTTTCCGGCGATGTTCCTTGTCCCGCCCAATATCCTTGCCTTCGCCGCCGGCTTTCGCCATGAAGGCCGATGAACTCGCCTCTGCCAGCCAGCACACGCCAGCGGCTCGACGAACTGCTCGTCCAGCGCGGGCTGTTTGCCAGTCGCTCGCGTGCCCGCGACGCGGTCGAACGCGGAGCCGTCACGGTTGACGGCGTGATTGCCCGCAAGCCCGGTCAGAACGTCTTGCCGCAATGCCTGATTGCCATCGACGATCCGGCACAAGGCTACGTGTCGCGCGCGGCACTCAAGCTGATCGGCGGGCTCGACCATTTCGGCCTCGATCCGGCTGGCCGCGAGGCACTCGACATCGGCGCTTCGACCGGCGGCTTCACCCAGGTCCTGCTTGAGCGCGGCGCTGCTCATGTCACCGCGATCGATGTCGGTCATGGCCAGATGCATCCCGATGTCGGCGGCGATCCGCGGGTAACGGTCATCGAGGGCCTGAACGCCCGCGACCTCGCGGCCGCCGATCTTGCCGGCCGTATTCCGGACTTCATCGTCTCCGATGTCAGCTTCATTTCGCTGAAACTGGCGCTGCCGCCGGCGCTTGCCATTGCGAAGGCTGGTACCGGCGCCGTGTTTCTGGTCAAGCCGCAATTCGAGGCGGGTCGCGAAGCGATCGGCAAGGGTGGCCTGCTGAAAGATCCCTACGATGCCTCCCGTGTCGCCGGCCTGCTGCAGGATTGGCTGGACACCATTCCCGGCTGGCGCTCGCTCGGGCTGCACCTGTCGCCGATAGAGGGTGGCGACGGCAATCGCGAATTCCTGCTCGGTGGGATCAAGGATCGATGAGCACGCGCTTCACCATCAGGAAACTTGGCGCCCAGGGCGACGGCATCGCCGAAACCGAGAGCGGCGATCTGTTCATTCCCTTCACATTGCCCGGCGAAACCGTCACCGCGGCGCGCGAAAGGGACCGCGCCACGCTGATGGCGGTGCTGGAGACCTCGCCGCTGCGCATCGATCCCGCCTGCCGCCATTTCACCGAATGCGGCGGTTGCGCTCTCCAGCATCTCGAAGCCGAAGCCTATCGCCAATGGAAACGCGACAAGGTGGTGCACGCCTTGAGGGGCATCGATTGCCAGATTGGCGAGTTGGTCGCCTGCGCGCCGCACACGCGGCGCCGTGTGGTGCTCGCCGGCCGGCGCGCCGAAACGGGCATGCTGCTCGGCTTCAATCGCCACCTGTCGCCGGAAATCATCCCGATATCGGAATGCCCGATCTCTCTGCCAGAGATCGTCGCCGCGCTCGACCGGTTGAAGGCACTCGCCGAACTGGTTTGCGCCACCACCAAATCGTTCCGGATGGCGGTCACCGTGACGGGGTCGGGCCTTGACATCGCGGTCTATGAGTCCGGGAAACTGGGTGAGAACCAGCGTCGGGTCGCCTCCAACTTCGTCATGGCTCAGGGATTTGCCCGGCTTTCGATCGACGACGAAATCGTCATCGAGCCGAAGAAGCCGGTGGTCATGTTCGGCGGCGTCGCGGTCGCCGTTCCGCCGGGCGCTTTCCTGCAGGCGACAGCGGCCGCCGAACAGACGATGGCCGATATCGTCGGCGAACATGTGAAACGTGCCAAGAAGGTCGCCGATCTTTTCGCCGGCTGCGGCAGCTTTGCGCTCAGGCTTGCGGCGAAGTCGGAAGTCCATGCTGTAGAAGGCGACGCGGCGGCACTGTCGGCGCTCGACCGGGGGGCACGCTTCGCGACCGGACTGAAGCGGGTGACGGGCGAACGCCGCGACCTGTTCCGCCGGCCGCTGACGTTCAAGGAACTGAACGCCTTCGACGGTCTGGTGTTCGACCCACCGCGCGCCGGCGCTGAGGACCAGTCGAAGCAGATCGCCCGCTCGGATGTTCCGTTCGTTGCCGCGGTGTCCTGCAATCCGGTGACGCTGGCGCGGGATTTGCGCATCCTCATCGACGGCGGCTACACCTTGAAAAGCGTGACGCCGATTGACCAGTTCCTGTGGTCATCCCACGTCGAGGCGGTGGCGCTGCTGGAGAAGCCGAAGCGCCGTCGCTGAGGTCGAAGCAAGCAAGGCAACCAAGGTTCGATGCGAGCCTAGGTTTCCTCGATCAAACCCGCGTGCCACCCACCGTCATCTGGTTCATCCTGAGATGCGGCTGGCCGACGCCGACCGGTACGCCCTGGCCGGCCTTGCCGCACATGCCGATGCCGGTATCGAGCTTCATGTCGTTGCCGACCATCGAAACGCGGTGCATGGCATCCGGCCCGTTGCCGATCAGCATGGCGCCCTTGATCGGCTGCGTCACCTTGCCGTTCTCGATCATGTAGGCCTCGGTGCAACCGAACACGAATTTGCCCGAGGTGATGTCGACCTGGCCGCCGCCGAAGGAGACGGCATAGATGCCGTTCTTGACCGAGGCGATGATTTCGTCCGGCTCCATGTCGCCCGCTGTCATGTAGGTGTTGGTCATGCGCGGCATCGGCTGGTGCGCATAGCCTTCGCGCCGACCGTTGCCGGTGGCCTTCATGCCCATCAGCCGGGCGTTCTGGCGATCCTGCATGTAGCCGACCAGTTTGCCGTCCTCGATCAGGACATTGCGAGCCGAAGGCGTGCCTTCGTCGTCGACGGTGAGCGAGCCGCGCCGCTCGGGCATGGTGCCGTCGTCGACGACGCTGACGCCCTTGGCGGCGACCTGCTGACCCAGCAGGCCGGCGAAGGCCGAGGTCTTCTTGCGGTTGAAGTCGCCTTCGAGGCCATGGCCGACGGCCTCGTGCAGCATGACGCCCGGCCATCCGCTGGACAGCACGATGTCGAAGGTCCCGGCCGGCGCCGGAATGGCCTCGAGGTTGACCAGCGCTTGCCTGAGCGCCTCCTTGGCGGCGTGCTTCCAGCTGTCCTCGACGAGAAAGTCGCCGAAAGCCTTGCGTCCGCCCATGCCGTAGGAGCCGCTCTCCTGGCGATCACCATTGCCGACGACGACAGAGACGTTGATCCGGACCAGCGGGCGGATATCGCGCACCACCTGGCCGTCGGCGCGCACGATTTCGATATGCTGCCAGGAGGCTGCGAGCGATGCCGAAACCTGGCGAACGCGCGGGTCCTCGGCGCGCAGCCAAGCGTCGATTTCCTGCAGCAGCTTCGCCTTGACCTCGAAGGAAGGCGAGGGGATCGGGTTCTCGTCTCCATAGAGATGGCGATTGGTACGGGCGGGGGCCGCGGCAAGCGTGCCGGAATAGCCGCCCTTGACGGTGGACACGGCATCGGCCGCGCGTAGCAGCGAGGCTTCCGAGAGATCGCTGGAATGGGCATAGCCGCTGGCTTCGCCGGCAACGGCACGCAGCCCGAAGCCCTGGTCCGTGTTGAAGTTGGCGGTCTTCAGCCGGCCATTGTCGAACATCAGCGCCTCGCTCTCGCTGTATTCGAGGAACAGCTCGCCGTCGTCCGCGCCATTGATGGTGTCGGCGACGATCTGCTTGATGCGGTCGTCGGAAATGTCAAATTGGCCTATCAGGCTGTTCATGGCGCATCCCTGGAGAAGTTTTCTTTTGCCGATGTAGGCGCGGCCGGGCGTTTCGGCAATGCGCTACGGCAAAGCGATGGTGCACGCGCGTCCGTGCAAAAAAGTCTCTCAGGAAGAGAACTGCTCAGGGCAGGGCGGCGAAACCGTCGGCGAAACCCTTGAGGTCGACCGGAATGCCGATGCCTTCTTCCGGGGTCTGGAAGACGATGAAAGTGGCCGATGTGCCGGTCTTCAACGTGTCGAGCAGAGGCTTTTCGAGAATGACCTCGGCGTAGCAGCCGTCCTGGAAGCAGCGCACGAAATAGGCGCGGCCGATATCCTTGCCGTCGACATTGAGGCCGAGCCCGTTGGGCAAAAGCACGCCCAGCGGCGCCAGCACGCGCAGGATCTCCGCCTTGTTGTCGGCGGTGCGCAGCACGACGACCGACAGCCCCATCTCGGGGCGATCCTCGGCGACGACGTTCTGCATCATCACGCATTGCTCCGAGGTGGCGCCGGCCGGCGTGTCGCAGATGATCGACCACGCGCCATGCGTCGAGCGGACAGTGCCGCTCGGCTGCGCGGCATTGGCCTGGCTGGTGCCGGACAAGCCGATTGCAGACAAGCCCATCACGGACAAGGCGGCGAGAAAGCTGACCTTCGCCAAGGTTCTCGAAAGCCCAAGTCTCGAAAGCCAAGAGTTCATGACGGCTCCATTGCGAATCACGGCACTTTAAGCCGCGCCAAAGCCAAGTAAAGGATGAGACCGCAACCGGTCTGCCCCGAAAAAGCCAACACGGCGCTTTTCCTAGCCAATTTCGCCCGAATTGCGACGTTCGCTACGCAGGGCCCGCAAGAATGCGGCCAGTGGCCGAACATATGCGATTCGGGGCCTCCGCTGCTGCCTTCAAGGGCTCATCCTGGCTTGCGCGCAAAAATGCCGCACGGTTTCGTCCGCTCCTTTCTTGCGGAGGGAAAAAGAGTATGGTTTGAACCAGCTTGAGACTGTCGGGATTCCCGTCCCGGCATTGTTCGATATTCTCGCACCGCAACCGCGAGGAACTGGGAGACGATGAGGGCGATGAGAAAATTCCTAGCAAGCGCCAAGTTTCTAGCAAGTGCTGGGGCCGCTGCCACGTTTTTCGCCGGCACACCCGCCAATGCCGACCAGCCGGTGGCATGGCAGACCACCTTCCAGGCGCCGGCTACCGACATCATGCGGCAGATCGAGTGGTTCGGAAACTACACGATGTGGTTCATCATCCCGATCACCGTCCTGGTGCTGCTTCTTCTCGCTTACTGCATCGTCAGATTCCGTGCGAGTGCAAACCCGGTCCCCTCGAAGACCAGCCACAACACGCTGATCGAGGTGGTCTGGACTGTTGGTCCGGTCGTCGTCCTGCTCTGCCTCGCCATACCTTCGTTCCAGCTTTTGACGGCGCAATATACGCCGCCGGAGGAAGCCAAGCTGACCGTCAAGGCGACTGGCAACCAGTGGAACTGGGACTACGAATACCAGACCGGGAGCACGCTTTCCTTCAATTCCGCGGTCCTCCAGGACGCGGATCGGGCGGCTGCCGGCAAGGAGGATCGCAAGGTCTATCCTCGCCTGCTTGCCGTCGACAACGAGATGGTTGTGCCAGTGAATACCATGACCCGCGTGCTGGTGACCGCAACCGATGTGATCCACTCCTTCGCCATGCCGTCGTTCGGCATCAAGATGGACGCGGTTCCCGGTCGCACCAACGAGACCTGGTTCAAGGCGGAGAAGGAAGGCCTCTACTACGGTCAGTGCTCGCAGCTCTGCGGCAAGGATCACGCTTTCATGCCGATCGCCATCCGCGTGGTGTCCGACGCGCAATTCAACAGCTGGCTGGCAGCAGCCAAAACCAATCTGCCCGGCGCCAACAAGGCGCTGATGGCTGAGGTCGACGGCCAGAACAAGGTAGCGGTCGCCGGCAACTGACGCCGCGGCCAGAAAAGATCAGGGAACGGAGCGGAACATGGCAGACGCTGCAGCTCACGACGGGCACGACCACAAGCCTTATCACGGCTGGGTCCGCTGGGTTTATTCGACCAACCACAAGGACATCGGGACGCTCTATCTGATCTTCGCGATCTTCGCCGGCATCATCGGCGGCGCCCTGTCCGTGGCTATCCGCATGGAGCTGCAGGAGCCGGGCATCCAGATTTTCAGTGGCCTCGCGCAGATGGTCTACGGCATGAACGGTGATGCAGCGATCGACGGCGGCAAGAGCATGTACAATGCCTTCGCCACCGCGCACGCGCTGATCATGATCTTCTTCATGGTCATGCCGGCGCTGATCGGCGGTTTTGCCAACTGGATGGTTCCGATCATGATTGGCGCGCCCGACATGGCGTTCCCGCGCATGAACAACATTTCCTTCTGGCTGCTGCCGCCGGCCTTCATCCTGCTGCTCACCTCGATGTTCGTGCCGAGCGCGCCGGGCGCCTTTGGCGTCGGCGGCGGCTGGACGCTCTATCCGCCGCTTTCGACCTCGGGTCAGCCTGGACCGGCGATGGATCTGGCGATCCTGTCGATCCACATTGCCGGCGCGTCGTCGATCCTCGGCGCCATCAACTTCATCACCACCATCTTCAACATGCGCGCTCCCGGCATGACGCTGCACAAGATGCCGCTGTTTGCGTGGTCGGTGCTGGTCACCGCATTCCTGCTGCTGCTGTCGCTTCCGGTGCTTGCCGGCGGCATCACCATGCTGTTGACCGACCGTAACTTCGGAACGACCTTCTTCGCACCGGACGGCGGCGGCGACCCGATCCTGTTCCAGCACCTGTTCTGGTTCTTCGGTCACCCGGAAGTGTACATCCTGATCCTGCCGGGCTTCGGCATCATCAGCCACATCGTCTCGACCTTCTCGAAGAAGCCGGTGTTCGGCTATCTCGGCATGGCCTATGCCATGGTGGCGATCGGTGCGGTGGGCTTCATCGTCTGGGCGCACCACATGTATACGACCGGCCTGTCGCTCGACACGCAGCGCTATTTCGTCTTCGCCACCATGGTCATCGCGGTGCCGACGGGCGTGAAGATCTTCTCCTGGATCGCCACGATGTGGGGCGGATCGATTTCGTTCAAGCCGCCGATGCTGTGGGCGCTGGGCTTCATCTTCCTGTTCACGATTGGTGGCGTCACCGGCGTCCAGCTGGCCAACGCCGGCCTCGACCGCTCGCTGCATGACACCTATTTCGTGATCGCGCACTTCCACTACGTGCTGTCCTTGGGTGCGGTCTTCGCCATCTTCGCCGGCTGGTACTACTGGTTCCCGAAGATGACCGGCTACATGTACTCGCCGGTTATCGCCAACACCCACTTCTGGGTCACGTTCGTCGGCGTCAACCTGATCTTCTTCCCGCAGCACTTCCTCGGCCTCGCCGGCATGCCGCGCCGCACCATCGACTATCCGGACGCATTCGCGGGCTGGAACATGGTGTCCTCCTACGGTTCGTATATCTCGGCCGTCGGCGTCATGATCTTCCTCTACGGTGTGTTCGAAGCCTTCCAGAAGAAGCGGGTGGCCGGTGCCAATCCGTGGGGTGAGGGCGCGACGACACTGGAATGGCAGCTGCCTTCGCCGCCGCCGTTCCACCAGTGGGAGCAGCTGCCGAAGATCAAGTAAGGCGGCAGCCTGCATGGAATCGAAGCCGCCGGTCCGCCGGCGGTTTTGGCCAAACGGAATGATGGACTTAAGTACGCATGGCCCTTGTCGACGACCCATTGATTGACGAAGCGGGCTTTCGCATGTCGGAAGCGACGGCAGGCGATTTCTTCGCCCTGCTGAAGCCGCGCGTCATGTCGCTGGTGGTGTTCACCGCCTTTGTCGGCCTGGTCGCCGCACCCGTGACCGTCAACCCGCTGCTGGCGGTGATCGCCATCCTGTCGATCGCCATCGGCGCCGGCGCGTCGGGCGCGCTTAACATGTGGTATGATGCCGACATCGATGCCGTGATGACCAGGACCGCGAGCCGTCCGGTCCCGGCCGGCCGCATCCAGCCGCACGAGGCGCTGAGCTTCGGCCTGGTGCTGTCGGTGCTGTCGGTGATGACGCTGGGCGTTCTGGTCAACTGGCTGTCGGCGACGCTGCTGGCCTTCACCATCTTCTTCTACGCCGTCGTCTACACGATGTGGCTGAAGCGCTGGACCCCGCAGAACATCGTCATCGGCGGGGCTGCCGGTGCCATTCCGCCGGTCATTGGTTGGGCAGCGGTGACCGGAACGGTCAGCCTCGAAAGCCTGATCCTGTTCCTGATCATCTTCCTCTGGACGCCGCCGCATTTCTGGGCGCTGGCGCTGTTTAAGTCCGAGGACTACGAACGCGCCGGCATTCCGATGATGCCGAATGTCGCCGGCCAGGCTTCAACCCGCCGCCAGATCTTCGCCTACGCGCTGGTGCTGGCCCCTGTTGGCGTGCTGCCATGGCTGCTTGGCTACACCACGCCCGTCTATGGCGTGGCCGCCGTGCTGCTTGGCGCCGGTTTCGTCTGGTACGCGTGGAAGGTGCTGGCGATGGCCGACGGCGACCGCGTGATGAAGCCGGCCAAGGCCTTGTTCGCCTATTCGTTGCTTTATCTCTTCGCCATCTTCGCCGCCTATCTTGCCGACAGCGTCGTCGAGCGTGTCCTTGCCATGGGTGGAGCATGACCATGATCGAAGAAAAGCTCGAACTGGTCACGTTGACCGAGCGTCAGAGGAAGGCCAGGCGCAACCGTTCCATCGCCATCGGCCTGGCTTTGGCCGTGCTGGTCGTCATTTTCTATATCGCGACGATCGTCAAGTTCGGCCACAACCTGGGCACGATGTGATGAGCGTCGAAACGTCCAAAAGACCGGGCAGGAACAACGGCAACGTCATAGTTGCGGCGCTCTGCCTTGCTTTCTTCACCGGCATGATCGGCATGGCCTATGCCGCGGTGCCGCTCTACAAGATGTTCTGCCAGGCGACCGGCTATGGCGGTAAGACGCAACGTGCCGAGAAGCAATATGCCGGCCGCGTGCTCGACCGCGACATCACCGTCCGTTTCGATGCCAACATTGCCGGCGTGCCGTGGCAATTCCAGCCGGTCCAACGATCGATGACGATGAAGATCGGCGAGACGGTGCAGGCGCAGTACCAGGCCGTCAACAAGTTTGATCGCCCCGTTACCGGCCGGGCCACCTTCAATGTGCAGCCGGAACTCGCGGGTCCCTACTTCAACAAGGTCGAGTGCTTCTGCTTCACCGATACGACGCTGAAGCCCGGCCAGACGCTGGACATGCCGGTCGTGTTCTATGTGGATCCCGATATCGTGAACGTGCCGGAACTGAAGGACGTGAAAACGATCACTCTGTCCTATACGATGTTCCCGGTCGAGAAGAGCAAGCCGGTTGCATCATCGGTGCCGGTCAAAGGCAGCAAGACAATTTCGAATACCGAAGCAAATCTCGGGGGTTGATATGGCAGACGCGCACGCAAAACCACACCATGACTACCATCTCGTAGACCCGAGCCCGTGGCCTTTCCTGGGGTCCGTCGGCGCGTTGGTGACCGCGATCGGTGGCGTCTGCCTGATGCAGTATCTCAAGGCCGGCAACTTCCCGATCTTCGGCTTCAACATCGCCAATCCGTGGCTGTTCTTCATCGGCATGGCGATCGTCCTCTACACCATGTTCGCCTGGTGGTCGGATACGATCAAGGAAGCGCATGAGGGCCATCACACACGGGTGGTATCGCTCCACCTGCGCTACGGCATGATCATGTTCATTGCCTCGGAAGTGATGTTCTTCGTCGCCTGGTTCTGGGCCTTTTTCGATGCCAGCCTGTTCCCCAGCGAGGTTCAGAATTACGCGCGTACTGCGTTCACCGGTGGTGTCTGGCCGCCGAAGGGCATGGAGGTTCTCGATCCTTTCCACCTGCCGCTCTACAACACCGTCATCCTGCTGCTGTCGGGCACCACGGTCACCTGGGCGCACCACTCGCTCATCCATGGCGATCGCAAGGGGCTGATCAACGGTCTCGCCCTGACTGTCGGCCTCGGCATGCTGTTCACCATGGTGCAGGCCTACGAGTACATGCATGCGCCGTTCGCCTTCAAGGATTCCATCTACGGCGCCACCTTCTTCATGGCCACCGGCTTCCATGGTTTCCATGTCATCATCGGCACAATCTTCCTGCTGGTCTGCCTGATCAGGGCAATGAAGGGCGATTTCACCCCCAAGCAGCATTTCGGCTTCGAGGCCGCGGCCTGGTATTGGCACTTCGTCGACGTGGTCTGGCTGTTCCTGTTTGCGTCGATCTACGTCTGGGGATCGGTCGGCGCGGTGATCGAAGGCCACTGATACCGGTCCGAGGAAACAAGGAGGCGGCCGCGGCGACGCGGCCGCCTTTTTCTTTTCAGTGCAATGATCGCCGGTCGATACGATCCAGGGCCGACCAAATAGTTTTGGCTGGTGGGCTGGCTGCTTCAATTGGTCGGCTGGACCGATGGCTGCATTGCGGTTACGGATTCCGAAATGGACGAGAACTGGGCGATGGCGGCCGATGGCACACCATCGAGATCGAGTGGTAGACAATGAGCGACGACAAGGCGATCTGGCCTCCGATCGATCCGATTTCGGCCGGACTGCACGGCCGTTGCCCGCGCTGTGGCGAGGGGCGACTGTTTTCCGGCTTCCTCACCGTCGGCAAGCGCTGCTCCAATTGCGGCCTCGATTATTCCTACGCCGATGCCGGTGACGGGCCGGCGGTCTTCGTCATCCTGATCATAGGCTTCCTGATTGTCGGCCTGGCGCTCTGGGTTGAGGTCACGCTGAGCCCACCGCTCTGGCTGCATCTGCTGCTCTGGATCCCACTGGCCATCGTGCTGTGCCTGACGGCGCTCCGGCTGATCAAGGGCGTGTTGCTCACCCTGCAATATCGCAACAAGGCGGCCGAGGGCCGGCTGGATCGCGGTGAATGAGCGAGGCGTCCGTTAGAGGTGGCGGCCGTTCGCGGCCAAGGACCGCTTTGCTGCTCGGCCTCGGCTTGGTGCTGCTGGTGATCCTGCTGGCGCTTGGCACCTGGCAGGTGCAGCGACTGCACTGGAAGGAAAGTCTTCTCCAGACCATCGACGAGCGCACCCATTCGGCGCCACGGCCGCTGGCCGAAGTTGAGAAAGAGTTCGCCTCCACAGGGGACGTCGACTATACGCCGGTGACCGTCACCGGCACCTTCCTGCATTCGGGCGAACGGCATTTCTATGCAACGTGGGAAGGTGAAGCCGGCTTCAACGTCTACACACCGCTCGCCCTCGGCGATGGCCGCTTCGTCCTGATCAATCGCGGCTTCGTGCCTTACGACCTGAAAGATGCTGCCAAGCGTTCGCAAGGGCAGGTGGCGGGGAAGGTGACGATCACGGGGCTTGCCCGCAACCCGCTGCCGGCAAAGCCGTCGATGATGCTTCCCGACAACGACGTGGCGAAGAACATCTTCTACTGGAAGGATCGCGACGCGATGGCGGCGAGCGCCGGACTGCCGGCGGGCGCCACGCTGGTGCCAATCTTCATCGACGCCGGCAAGGCGCCCAATCCAGGCGGGCTGCCGGTCGGCGGCGTCACCATCATCGACCTGCCGAACAGCCATTTGCAATATGCCGTGACCTGGTACGGGCTTGCCGCGGCACTCGCCGCCGTGCTCATCCTGCGGCTTCGCCGACCCGTGAAAGAGGAATGAACGCGACCGACGCCCCCCTTTCTACCGACGCCCTTGACAGGGCGGGGGTGCGCACCTCATTTCGGCTCTGATCAACCGGCCCGGATTCATGCTTCAGACAACCACCAAGCCTCCTCTGACGATCCGGCTCTGCCAGCCGCGGGGTTTCTGCGCCGGCGTCGACCGTGCCATCCAGATCGTCGTGTTGGCGTTGAAGAAATACGGTGCGCCGGTCTATGTCCGCCACGAGATCGTGCACAACCGCTACGTCGTCGAGGGGCTGCAAAGCCTTGGCGCGGTCTTCATCGAAGAGCTCTCCGAGATTCCGGTGGAACATCGCCAGAGCCCGGTCGTGTTCTCGGCGCATGGCGTGCCGAAGTCGGTACCGGCCGATGCCCAGGCGCGCAACCTCTTCTATCTCGACGCCACTTGCCCGCTGGTGTCGAAGGTCCACAAGCAGGCGATGCGCCACCAGCGGCTTGGCCGTCATGTGCTGCTTATCGGTCATGCCGGACACCCCGAGGTCATCGGCACCATGGGCCAACTGCCGGAGGGAGCGGTGACGCTGGTCGAGACCGAAGCCGACGCCGCGAAGCTTGCGCCCGCCGACCCGCGGGCGCTCGGCTTCGTTACCCAGACCACCCTGTCGGTGGAGGACACCGCCGGTATCATCCGCGCCTTGCAGGATCGCTTTCCAGACCTGCAAGCCCCGGCCGCGGAATCGATCTGCTACGCCACCACCAACCGCCAGGAAGCGGTCAAGGAAACCGCTGCCGGCGCCGATCTCTACCTGATCGTCGGTGCGCCCAATTCATCCAATTCACGGCGTCTTGTCGAAGTGGCGGAGCGAGCCGGCGCCTCGATGTCGCTTCTCGTGCAGCGCGCCGCCGAGATTCCGTGGAATGACATCGCCGGCATCTCGACGCTCGGCCTGTCGGCCGGCGCGTCGGCGCCCGAAATCATCGTCAACGAGATCATCGACGCGTTCCGCCAGCGCTTCGATGTCACGATCGACCTGGCCATCACGGCCACGGAAACGGAGGATTTTCCGGTCATGCGAGTATTGCGCGACGTCGAACTGACGCGGGCCGACATGGCCTTCGTCAATGGAGCCGCGTAAAACGCATGGCGGTCTACACCGATGTTGCGGAAGGCGAACTCGGCGCATTCCTGAAGCGCTATCCGGTCGGCGATCTCCTGTCCTACAAGGGCATCGCCGAAGGCACCGAGAACTCGAACTTCCTGCTGCACACCTCGAGCGGCTCCTACATCCTGACGCTCTATGAAAAGCGCGTCGAGAAGGCGGATCTGCCGTTTTTCCTCGGCCTGATGGGCCATCTCGCCAAAAAAGGGGTGTCCTGCCCGCTGCCCGTGACCGCTCATGATGGCAGCGTCATCGGCACGCTCGCCGGCCGGCCGGCCGTGATCATCACCTTCCTGGAAGGGCTTTCACTGCGGCGGCCGACATCAGCGCATTGCGCGGAGGTCGGCAAGGCGCTGGCGGCCCTGCACCTGGCCGGCGCCGATTTTCCGATGACCCGTCCGAATGCGCTCGCCATCGACGGCTGGCGCAAGCTTTGGAATGCGTCCCACGGGCGGGCCGACGAGGTTGAGCCAGGCCTGGCGGCAGAGGTCGACGCCGATTTCGCCGACTTCGAGCGGAACTGGCCGAAGAACCTTCCTCGAGGCATCATCCATGCCGATCTTTTCCCGGACAACGTCTTTTTCCTCGGCGAAAAACTCTCCGGCCTTATCGACTTCTATTTCGCCTGCAACGATCTCTACGCCTATGATGTCGCAACGTGCCTCAACGCCTGGTGCTTCGAGAAGGATTTTTCCTTCAACCTCACCAAGGGCAGGGCGTTGCTTGCGAGCTATCAGAGCGTGCGTCCCTTGAGCGACCAGGAGAAGGCAGCGCTGCCGATCCTGGCGCGCGGCTCGGCATTGCGTTTCATGCTGACCCGGCTCTACGACTGGTTGACCGTTCCCGATGGCGGGCTGGTGATGAAACGCGACCCGACCGAGTATATCCGCAGGATGCGGTTCCATCGGGCGATCAGATCTCCTTCGGAATATGGATTGGCATGAGCAAACAGGTTGAGATCTTCACCGACGGCGCTTGTTCGGGCAATCCCGGGCCCGGCGGCTGGGGCGCGATCCTGCGCTTCAACGGCACCACCAAGGAACTTTCCGGCGGCGAGGCGGAGACGACCAACAACCGTATGGAACTTCTCGCCGCCATTTCGGCGCTGAACGCGCTGAAGGAGCCTTGCACCGTCGACCTTCATACCGACAGCAAATATGTCATGGACGGCATTTCCAAGTGGATCCACGGCTGGAAGAAGAACGGCTGGAAGACCGCCGACAAGAAACCGGTCAAGAACGGCGAGCTGTGGCAGGCGCTGGATGAAGCCAACCGGCGCCACAAGGTCACCTGGAACTGGGTCAAGGGCCATGCCGGCCACACCGAGAACGAGCGCGCCGACGAACTCGCGCGCGAAGGCATGGCGCCGTTCAAGAAAGGCCCGTTCAGGCCTGCCGCGGCGCCGGAGCCAGCAGCGCAGGCAAAGCGGCCGACGGTGGCAAAGGCGCGGCGCTCGACACAGAGCTATTGAGCGAATCCGTCCGCCTTTAGCGGATCAGCAGCGCCGTGCCGTAAAGCCCGAGCGCGAACACGGTGTGCGAAACGAGGTTGAGCGCCCGGATTTTCATGGCATTGGGCCGCTTTGAAGCCGCCCAGCCAGCGCCCATGCCCGGCGCCAGCAGGAACCAGCCGGCGCCGACGGTGACGATGCCCAGGATGAAGGCCGGCAGGAATGTCGGCGTTGCCAGCCAGGCCGCTCCTGCCAGCGCCACCAGGATGATGCCGTAGACGATGCCGACCAAATAGTGAAAGCCCCAGCCCAGCGCTGTCTCATGCGCATAGGGCGCGGCATCGCCGATATCGTTGTGAAAGACCTTGCCTTCCCTGAGATGCCAGACCCAGCGGCCGACCAGTCCCCAGTTCGACCGCGGTTGGGCAAACACCGTGTTCAGGAAAATCGCCCAGATATCCATCAGCGCCGTGGCGCCGATGCCGATCACGATCGCGCGCCAGAAGATATCAGACATCGTTCGAAGTCCCCCCAAAAGCAGGCAGGTCTGGAGTACAAGCGCAAACGTCAGGTCTGGACGGTACCCAGGCCCGACGCTGTCGTGGATGTTCAGAGCTGTCCGAGAATGTGAGCCGCGCCGCTTTTGTCGACACCGGGTTTGGTCTCGACATTGAGCGCCGTCACCTTGCCGTCCTCCACGATCATCGAAAAACGCTTCGAGCGCAGCCCCATGCCGCCTGCCGAAAGGTCGTTGTCGAGGCCGACCGCCTTGGCGAAATCACCGCTGCCGTCGGCGAGATAGAGGATCTTGCCCTCGCCGCCGGTGAAGCGCGCCCAGGCGCCCATGACGTGGACGTCGTTGACCGAAACGACGGCGATCGTATCGACGCCGCGCGCCAGGATGGCGTCATGGTTTTCGAGATAGCCGGGCAGGTGGTTGTTGCTGCAGGTCGGCGTGAAGGCGCCGGGGACGCCGAACAGCACGACCTTCTTGCCGGAGAAGATCTCGGCCGAAGTGATCGCCTTCGCGCCGTCGGCGGTCATCGTCTTGAAGGTCACCTCGGGCAGCTTGTCGCCAACGGAAATGGTCATGAGTTCCTCGCTTGGGGGATGGGGAAGAATGTTTGCTTGCGTAGCGAACTCAGCGGCTTCCTGCAATCGTTTGGGCAAGCTGGATCAAGGGAAAGGCAGAACCCCTTCGACGGCGCCGGCCGAACTCGTCAGCGTGTAGTGAAGTCCGCCATCCGTGGGCGTCGTCGAAGGGCGGTCGAGGATCGGCACGGTGAAAATCAGCTTGCCGTCCTTTTCGCTGCGGACAGGAGAGCCGAACATGTAATCCCGCTCGCCGGCAACAAAGAAATCCGCGGCTTGCGGATCGCCGGGGAAGCTCGCCTCGACAACCAGCGTTTCGTGGTCGCCGGGCAGGACGTTGATGCCGAAATCCGGCCTTGCGGGCGCCGGCAATGCTGTGAAACCCGCCTCCACCAGCGCCGCGTCGTCGGCATTGTCCGGGTCTGAGGCGGGGTCGACAGTCAGCCGCGTTTGCACGGGGATACAGATCGTTTCACAAATGCCGAGAAAAATGTCGGCGTCGATGACGGCGGGATCCTTCGCCGCCGACAGCGTGAACACCACCGGCAGCGAAACCGGATAGTCGTAGCCCGCCCATTTGCCATAGCCGTCGTCGTGACGCTGCGGTGCCGGGAAGGAAAGTCTGGCCTCGGCGATGTTGGTGCTGGCCGAAATGTCGAGCTGTGGCGGCACGCCGGCGTCGCCCGGGTCGCGCCAGTAGGTCTTCCAGCCGGGTTTGAGCGCTATGTCGAGAACACCCTGGATGCGACCGGCCTCATCGGGTTTGCCGCTCGTCACCAGCCGGACCTTGCCGCCTTCGCTATTGTACCACGCCGACGAGGAGGCGGCGGCGGGAAGAGCGGTTGCCGATCCGATCGCGACGCCGAGCAGCAGGATTTTCAAGCTTTGCATGGCAGTGATTTGATCGTCCGTTCGTGGCCGCGCAATGTTTTCATGGTGTTGCCGATATCATATTTGCGTGACCTCGAGCGCAAGAATGCGCGAGCCGGCTACATGGGCTTTGGTCGAATCCCGCACGGTGCATCTTTTCGGCGCTCTGGAAACGCGTTACCCTTCGATCATGGACTTGCTGCGCCACAAGAAGACAGCCGCCAGCCGCGGCTTTCTCGACGATCAGTTCCTGATTGCCATGCCTGGCATGAAGGACGACCGTTTCACGCGCTCGGTCATCTATATCTGCGCGCACAGCGATGAAGGCGCCATGGGCCTGATCATCAACCAGACACAGCAGATGTTGTTTCCGGACCTGCTCGTGCAACTGGGCATCATGAACGAGCAGGAGGCGATCCGCTTGCCGGCGCAGGCGCGTGATTTCGTCGTGCGCAATGGCGGGCCAGTCGACCGCAGCCGGGGCTTCGTCCTGCATTCGGGCGACTATCGGGTGGAATCGTCGCTGACCGTCTCGGACGACATCTGCCTGACCGCCACGGTCGACATACTGCGTGCCATATCGTCTGGCCGTGGCCCTCGTCACGCGCTGATGGCGCTCGGCTATTCGGGCTGGGGCGCCGGCCAACTGGAGACCGAGATCGCCGAGAATGGCTGGCTGACCTGCCCGGCCAACGCCGAGCTTCTGTTCGACACCGACATCGAGCGCAAATACGACCGGATACTTGCCTCGATCGGCATCGACCTGGCCCATCTCAGCCTCGCCGCCGGACACGCCTGAACCTCATCTCAGAGCGAGTTTCCAAACAGGCTCTCAGGCTTGCGTCAGCGGATACTGCTCCTTCAGCGTCTTCAGCACCTGGTCGCCCGGCATCGGGGCGCCGAACATGAAGCTCTGCACATATTCACAGCCCATCTGGCGCAGCTCCAGTGCATCGCTTTCGTCCGAAATGCCCTCGGCGACCACCGACAGGCCAAGCTCATGCGCCATGTTGACCATGGATTTGAGCAGCACCGCCCTTTTGGGCGTGTTGTCGTCGACGAAGCTCTTGTCGATCTTGATGGTGTCGAAGGGGAAGCGCGTCAGATAGGCCAGTGAGGAATAGCCGGTGCCGAAATCGTCCAGCGACAGGCCGATGCCGAGCTGCTTCAGCTTGGTCAGCACATGGGCGGTCTGCTCGGGATTGTCCATCACCAGCGATTCAGTGAGTTCGAGCCGGAAGCAGCGCGGCTTCAGATTGGCCCGCGCGATAACCGAGCGGACGTCGCTGACCAGGTCGCGGCGGATCAGCTGGCGGCTCGACAGGTTGACCGACACCGATAGCGGCGCGTCGCCGATCTGCTTTTGCCATCCGGCAAGATCCTCGGCCGCCTGCTGCATGGCGAACAGGCCGAGCTGCACGATGAGCCCGCAGCTCTCGGCGACCGGGATGAAATCCGCCGGCGGGATCATGCCGCGGCGCGGGTGGTCCCAGCGCAGCAAGGCTTCGAAGCCGGCGACGCTGCCATCCTCCAGTCGCACGATGGGCTGGTAGGCAAGCGTGAATTCGCGCCGTTCGATGGCGCGGCGCAGGTCGGATTCGAACTGCAGCCGATCGGTGCCGACAGTGCGGAAAGCGGGCCGGAACGGCTCGATCCTGTCGCCGCCGAAGCGCTTGGCCTGATGCATGGCGAGCTCGGCATCCTTGACCATGTCCTCCGCCGACATCTGCGGCGAATTCCAGGTGATCAAGCCGATCGACGCCGTCAGCACGATCTCGCGCTTGGCGAAGGTGATGGGGTTGTTGATGGCATGCTTGATGGCGTCCGCCACGGCGGCGATGCGGGCCGGGTCCTGTTCGGAAAGCAGCATCAGCGCGAACTGGTCGCCGGCAAAGCGCGACAGCGAGTCCTTCGGTTTGAGCAGCCGGTGCAGGCGACGCGCAATGGTCAGCAGGATGGTGTCGCCGGCCGAGATGCCGAGCCCGTCATTGACCTGCTTGAAGCGGTCGATGTCGATGACGAAGACGGTCGGGCGCACTTTCTCTTCGGTGCGTGCGATCGAGATGATCGCTTCCAGCCGGTTCATCAGGAGTTCGCGGTTCGGCAGGCCGGTCAGGTTGTCGTGCACGGCATCGTGCAGCAGCCGTTCCTCGGATTTCTTCTGCTCGGTGACGTCGACCATGGTGCCGACGCAGCGGATGACCTCGCCGTCGGATCCGATGACCGGCCGTGCGCGCAGCGAAAACCAGTGGTAGTGGCCGTCGGCGCCGCGCAGGCGGAAATTCTGCGACACCCGGCCGCGCCGATGTTCCAGCACCACGTCGAGCGTCGTACGGAAAGTATCGCGGTCGTCGGCGTGTAGCACCGGCAGCCAGTTGCGGGCAGCACCTCCAAGGCTGTTGGGCGCCAGCCCGAGCTGGATGCTGACATCGGGCTTGGTGACGACGCGGTCGCGCAGCACATCCCAGTCCCACACCGTGTCGCCCGATCCGGCGACAGCCAGCGCCTGCCGTTCCAGGTCGGAGAACAGGCCCTGATGCAGCGCACCGCCGGCAAAGGCATGCTGCATGACGGTGAAGCCGATCAAGAGGATGATCAGGATCAACCCGCCGCCCAATGCAGGCTGGGCGATATCGTTGTCGAGCATACCGGTGATCGCCATCCACGACCCGCATAGCCACAACAGCACCATGACCCAACTGGGTACCAGCATGATGGCGCGGTCGTAGCCGCGTATGCCGAGGAAGATGATCAGGCCGAGCCCGGTCAGCGCGGTGGCGGCAAACGAGATGCGGGCGATCCCGGCGGCGACCGCCGGATCGATGATGGCCACACCCGCGATCAGCACCAGGCCAAGGATCCAGACCAGTGCGCCATAGCTGAAATGGCCGTGCCATCGGTTGAGGTTGAGATAGGCGAACAGGAACACCACGAAGGTTCCCGCCAGCGCCACCTCCGTTCCCGCTCGCCACATCTGCTCATTGCCCGGCGAAATCTCTATGATCTTGTTGAGGAAGCCGAAATCGACGCAGATATAGGCAAGCACCGCCCAGGCAAGCGCTGCCGTCGCCGGGAACATCGACGTCCCCTTGACCACGAAAAGGATAGTCAGGAACAGCGCCAGCAGGCCTGCGATGCCGATGACGATGCCACGGAACAGCGTGTAGGAATTGACCGAGTCCTTGTAGGACTCCGGATCCCACAGATAGACCTGCGGCAGCTTCGGCGAGGCCAGTTCGGCGATGAAGGTGATCACCGTGCCGGGGTTCAGCGTCACCCGGAACACGTCGGCGTCGGGGCTGGTCTGACGATCGAGCGCGAAGCCTTCGCTCGGCGTGATGGCGGCGATGCGGGTCGAGCCGAGATCCGGCCAGAAGATGCCGGAATTCACCAGGCGGAAATGCGGCGCGACGATCAGCCTGTCGAGCTGCTGGTCGGTGGTGTTGGCAAGCGCGAACACCGCCCAGTCGCCGGTCGAGCGGGCGTCATTGGCCTCGACCTCGATGCGCCGCACGATGCCGTCCGGTCCGGGAGCGGTCGATACCTGGAAATTCTCGCCCTGGTTCCGGTAGATCTCGACGGCGCCCGACAGGTCGAGCGCGACGTCGTCGCGGGCAATCTTGATCGGCTCGACGGCGAAAGCCGACGATGCCGCGCACAGCGCCAGGATTGTCGCGAGGACAAAGGCGAACAGCGGCCCGTTTCGCAGGAAATTCGTCAAAAATCAGTCCTTCGTTCCAGCACCCGGCGGATCGTCCGCGATCCGGGCGTAGAGGTAGTGGTCCTGCCAGACGCCGTTGATCCTGAGATAAGATCGCAGAAGTCCTTCGCGCCGGAATCCGGCTTTTTCAAGCACGCGGATCGACCTGATGTTGTCGGGAATACAGGCCGCCTCGATCCGGTGCAACCTCAGCGTATCGAAGGCGAAGCGCGCCACGACCTTGACCGCGTCGGTCATCAGGCCACGGCCGCCAAAGCGCTCGCCGATCCAGTAGCCGACGTGACCGCTTTGCGAAACGCCGTGGCGTATGTTGCCGAGCGTTATGCCGCCCGCCAGCTTGCCGCTGCTCTTCTCGAAGATGAAGAAGGCGATCGCGGTTCCCTGGGCATAGTCTTCGCGGTAGCGGCTGATGCGCAGCCGCCATGCCGTGCGGTCGAGTTCATCGGGGGTCCAGCGCGGCTCCCATGGCTCCAGGAAAGCGCGGCTCTCGCCGCGCAGTACCGACCATTCGCGGTAGTCGTTCGTGAACGGCACGCGCAGCGTGACGCGGTCGCCCTTCAGTGCCGGCAGGTCACGGCGAAAGAAAGGGAGTGCGAACACGACGCTTTGAGGGACTTAGACGGCGAGCTTGCGGGCCGTGGTCTGCGTGCCCGCAAGCGAATCGAGGATCGCCTCGTATGGTGCCAGCGTACCCACAGGCCCGACCGCGGTAAGCGTCGGCTTGGTCGAGAACAGCCGCGACGACAGATCGGTCAGCCGTTCGACCGTCAGCGCCGACAGCCGCTCCATCAGTTCCTCCTTGCCGATCGGCCGGCCGAACAGAAGCAGCTGCCGTGCGATCTGCGAGGCGCGGCTGGCCGGGCTTTCGGCGGACATGATCAGCCCGGCGCGATACTGGGCGCGAGCCCGATCGAGTTCTTCCTGCAGGATGTTCTCGCCGGCCTTCTGCAATTCGTCGATGATGACAGGCACCAGTTCGGCGATGTCGCTCTGGCCGGTCGCGGCATGGACGCCGAAGATGCCGGTGTCGGAAAAGCCCCAATGGAAGGCATAGACCGAATAGCACAGGCCGCGTTTCTCGCGGACTTCCTGGAAAAGGCGCGACGACATCCCTCCGCCGAGGATCATCGACAGCACCTGCGAGGCATAGAAGTCGCGCACGTGATAGGCGCGGCCCTCGAAGCCCAGCACGATCTGCGCGTCCATCAGGTCGCGATCCTCGCGGAAGTCGCCACCGACATATTGGGCATATTGCGGGATGGTGCTGTCGGCCTTGCTGCGGAAGCCGCCGAGGTGCTTTTCGACCTCGCGCACGAAATTGTCGTGCTTGATGTCGCCGGCGGCGACGATCACCATGCGTTCGGCGCCATATTGCCGTTCGATGAAATCGTGCAACTGCTTCGAGGTGAAGGATTTGACGGTTTCGGGCGTGCCCAGGATCGAGCGGCCGATCGTCTGATGGCGAAAGGCGGTCTCGGTGAAACGGTCGAAGACGATGTCGTCGGGCGTGTCGTGCGCGGCGCCGATCTCCTGCAGGATCACATGCTGCTCGCGTTCGAGTTCCTGCGGGTCGAACTCGGATTCCTGCAGGATGTCGGCCAGGATGTCGACAGCCAGCGGCACGTCGTCGGAAAGCACCCGCGCATAGTAGGAGGTGGTCTCGACGCTGGTGGCCGCATTGATCTCCCCGCCGACATCCTCGATTTCCGAGGCGATTTCGAAGGCGCTTCGCCGCTTCGTTCCCTTGAACGCCATGTGCTCGAGCAGATGGGCCATGCCATGCTCTTCGTCGCGCTCATTGCGGGCACCGGACTTGACCCAGGCACCAAGGGCAACCGATTCGATGCTTTGAAGGGTTTCGGTGGCGACTGTCAGGCCGTTCGACAGACGGCTTACCTCAACACCCATATGGCTTGCACTCCCTAACGCGCCGCTCGCGCGCGGCGGCCGACGTAATCTTCCACCATTTTCAGGTCGGATGGAAGTACCGTGTATTTTTCGTGCGCTGTCATCAACCCACCTAGCCATGCGGGCAGTGCGGGCGACACGCCACTGGCGGCTTCGACGGCGGCCGGAAATTTCGCCGGATGGGCGGTGCCCAGCACCACCATCGGCACGGCGCCGGCCGCCTTGCCCGCCGCCACATGCACGGCTGCCGCGGTATGCGGATCGAGCAAATAGTTGCTGGCCGCGAGCGTCGAGCGGATCGTGGCGGCGACCTCGTCCATCGTTGCGCGGCCGGCGTCGAATTCGGACCGCATCCTGGCGATTTCCGCCGCTTCGATGGTGAAGGCGCCGGACTGTTTGAGCCCGGCCATGTAGCGCCGCACGGTCGCGGCGTTCCGGCCGGATGCCTCGAACAGCAAACGCTCGAAGTTCGACGAGACCTGGATGTCCATCGACGGCGACGTGGTCGCAAAGACGCCCTTGGTGCGGTATTCGCCGGTCGCGAAGGTGCGCGCCAGGATGTCGTTGTCGTTGGTGGCGATGACCAGCCGTTCGATCGGCAGGCCCATCTTCTTGGCGGCGTAGCCGGCGAAGATATCGCCGAAATTGCCTGTCGGCACCGTGAAGGACACCGGCCTGTCGGGCGCGCCGAGTGACAGCGCCGAGGAGAAATAATAGACGATCTGGGCCATGATGCGGGCCCAGTTGATCGAATTGACCCCGGACAGCGCAACCCGGTCGCGGAAGCCGTGATCGTTGAACATGTCCTTGAGCAGGCCCTGGCAATCGTCGAAATTGCCTTCGATCGCCAGCGCATGGACGTTTTCAGCCGTCGATGTCGTCATCTGCCGCTGCTGCACCGGCGAGACGCGGCCATGTGGGAAAAGGATGAAGATGTCGGTGCGGCTGCGGCCGGCAAAGGCATCGATGGCCGCCCCGCCGGTGTCGCCTGACGTGGCGCCGACGATGGTGGCGTGCTGGTCGCGCTCGGCAAGAACATGGTCCATCAGCCGGGCGAGCAACTGCATCGCCACGTCCTTGAAGGCGAGCGTCGGGCCGTGGAAGAGTTCCAGGATGAAGGTGTTGGCGCCGGTCTGCACCAACGGGCAGACTGCTTCGTGGCGGAACGTGGCATAGGCCTCGCGCACCAGGCGTTCGAAGACCGGCGTCGGGATTTCATCGCCAAGGAACGGCGACAGCACGCGGATGGCAAGGTCGGGATAGGCAAGGCCGCGCATGGCGCGGATCTCGGCGGCGGAGAACCGCGGCCACTCACGCGGGACATAGAGCCCGCCGTCGCGCGCCAGGCCGGCCAGCACGGCGTCGGAAAATCCAAGCACGGGCGCTTCCCCGCGGGTACTCACATATTGCATCGTCACAAATCCATTGCCGCTTGGCTTTTCCGTTCACCACAAGGTGGTTAATTTCTGCGCTGGCTCAGTCGCATTTTTGCCGCGCGGTTGATATACGTCACCAGCTTTGCGAGAGGGAAGTGCAGTTTCATGGCGTTTCGTACATTCAGTGGTCGCTTTTTGGCGGGTCTTGCGCTCACCGGCTTTATGCTTGCCGCCGCCGGCTGCCAATCGGGCGACAATGGCATCCTGAACCTCGGCATCGGCAAGAAGGACCCGACGGCGCCACCGCCGCCGCAGGATCCCAAGGTCCTGGCCAGCCAGTTGCAGGCCTACTGTCCGCGAGTGACGGTGCGAGATGGCACGGCCTTCTTCAACACCTATGGCAAGGACGTCCAGAAGTCCAAGCCCAAGCTCAAGAAGACCGGCGATGCCGCGCAGGATGCCGCGGCCCAAGCTGCCGCTGACGCCGCCGCTGGTACTCCGCCCGACGATTCGGCGAGGATCATTTATCAGGCCTCGATCAGCGACGTGACCCGCGACTGCAGCCGCGCCAACGGGCAGCTGACGATGAAGATAGCGGTCGCCGGCAGGATCGTGCCGGGGCCGAAGTTCTCGCCCGGCACCATCACCATGCCGATCCGCACCGCGGTGATGCACGGCACCGAAGTGCTTTACTCGCAGCTTCACCAGTATCAGGTCCAGGTGACCGACCCCTCGGTCGCCACACAGTTCGTCTTCACCGATTCCAATGTCGTCGTTCCGGAGCCGACGGCGCAGGATTATCAGGCCTATGCCGGCTACGATGAGACCGCACCCAAGGCGACAACCGACAAGCCGAAGAAGACCCACAGGAAGAAAGTGGCGACAAATTAAGCGGTTGCCTGCCCAACGTGCGTCTGGACCGACGCACGTTTTCAAGCATCGGCCGACCACTCCGACAGCGCCGCGATCACGCTTTTCAGCTCCGCCCAGCGCCGGATCACCGTTTCGGCGCCGGCCTCGGTCAGCGCGTCGGCATGGCCGGGATAGCTGTGCCCGGCACCAGTGAAGCCGATCACGCGCATGCCGGCTGTCCTGGCGCCGTGGACGCCGTGCACGGAATCCTCGATGACAAAGGTGTTCGCCGGCTTGGCGTTGAGTTTTTCCGCCGCGAACAGAAACACGTCCGGAGCGGGCTTGGTTTTCTTGCTCGGTATCTCCAGCGCCGAGAAGATGTGGCCGGCGAAGAACGGCAGCAGGTGCACTTTCTCCAGCATGAACTCGATCCGCTCAGTGCGTGAATTCGAGCAGACGCAGCACGGCGCGGTCACCGCGGCGACCGCCTCGCGCGCGCCATCGATAGCACGGACGTCGCTGCGCAATTTGCGGTCGACCAGATCCTCGGCGCGGTCGATGAGCGAGGCCTGGAACGGGATGCTGGACTTCTCCTCGACCCGCATCATGATGTCCTTGAAGGTCAGGCCGGCATAGGTTTCGGCGATTTCCTCGGCCGAGATTTCGTACCCGGCCAAGGTCAGCAGCTCGGCCTCGACACGCGCGGCGATGATTTCGGAATCGACGAGAACGCCGTCGCAATCGAAGATGACAAGGTCTGGCTGGGGCATGGTGATCCGGACGGTGGGAGGAGAAGGGCCTCGGAAGGCCTCAGGCGGCGCGGCATACACCAACAGGTCGGCCTTCGCAAACCCGGCGGTCTTCACCGAATATTTACGCTGATCGGTAACCATAACAGAGAGTAAAACAGTAACGCGTGCCTTGGGTGTCAGAATGTCTGCCGTGCGTCTTCTCGACGAGCTTTCCCACGCTCCCCAGCAATCCGAATGGCTGGATACGATCCTGAAGGGCGACTGCGTCGCCGCGCTCGACCGGCTGCCGGAAAAGTCGATCGACGTCATTTTCGCCGATCCGCCTTACAATCTGCAACTTGATGGCGATCTGCACCGCCCTGACCAGTCCAAGGTCGATGCCGTCGACGACGACTGGGACCAGTTCGAGAGCTTCGAGGCCTACGATGCTTTCACCCGCGCCTGGCTGCTGGCGGCGCGCCGCGTGTTGAAACCCAACGGCACCATCTGGGTCATCGGCTCCTACCACAACATCTTCCGGGTCGGCGCCAAGATGCAGGATCTGGGGTTCTGGATCCTCAACGACGTGGTCTGGCGCAAGACCAATCCGATGCCGAACTTCCGCGGCCGCCGTTTCCAGAACGCCCATGAGACGATGATCTGGGCCTCGCGCGACCAGAAGGGCAAGGGCTATACCTTCAACTACGAAGCCATGAAGGCCTCGAATGACGACATCCAGATGCGCTCCGACTGGCTGTTTCCGATCTGCACCGGCGGCGAGCGGCTGAAGAACGACAATGGCGACAAGCTGCATCCGACGCAGAAGCCGGAAGCGCTGCTCGCCCGCATCATGATGGCGTCGACCAAACCGGGCGACATCGTGCTCGATCCCTTCTTCGGCTCCGGCACCACCGGCGCGGTGGCCAAGCGCCTCGGCCGCCATTTCGTCGGCATCGAGCGTGAGCAGGCCTATATCGACGCCGCCAATGAGCGCATCGACGCGGTGCGGCCGCTGGACGGCGCTGATCTGACCGTGCTGACCGGCAAGCGCGCCGAGCCGCGCGTTGCCTTCGTCAGTCTCATCGACACCGGACTGATGACGCCCGGTGCGACGCTCTACGATGCCAAGAAGCGCTGGGCTGCCAAGGTGCGCGCCGACGGCACGGTGGCGATCGGCGACAGCGCCGGTTCGATCCACAAGATCGGCGCCGAAGTGCAGGGCTTGGATGCCTGCAACGGCTGGACCTTCTGGCACTATGAGCGCAGCGGCGGCCTGACCCCGATCGACGAGCTTCGCCGCATTGCGCGACTGGGCATGGAGCGGGCAGGGGCCTGAGCCCCTGCCGCTTGTTGCTAGTTTGCGTTGATTCAAAGCCTCAATGGATCGCTGCAAGCGATTCAAATCATGCTTTGATTCCGAGGCGCTGAAGGTCCGCCTGAAGTGTCGTCGCGTCGGTGAACAGCACCGATTGCCAGCCGGCGGCCTTGGCGCCGTCGACATTCTTCTGGCTGTCGTCGATGAACAACGTGGCCGACGGCTCGAGGCCGAACGTGGCGACGTGATGATCATAGATGCCTCGATCCGGCTTGATCATGCCGATCTCGCCGGAGATGGTGACGCCGCGCGGCCGTTCCAGAAAATCGAAGCGCTTGCGCGCCTCGGCCAGTGTGTCGGTGGCGAAGTTGGTCAGCATGGTCACGTCGTGACCGCTCTCGATCAGGCCGACCATGATGGCGACGCTGTCGTCATAGGCATGCGGCACCATGTCGTGCCAGTAGCGGCGGAAATTGCGGATGTTTTCCGCGTGATCGGGATGCTCGGCGATCAGCAGCGCCTCGGCCTCTTCCCAGGTCCGGCCACGGTCCTGCTCGATGTTCCAGTCATGCGTACAGACATTGTCGAAGAACCATTTCCGCTCCTTCTCGTCGGGAATCAGCCGGCTGAACGGAATGTTGGGATCGTAGTGGATCAGCACTCTGCCGATGTCGAAAACGATGTGGCGGACTTCAGTCATGGGGCCTCTTTGCACTGTGTGGCGACGGTTTCTTCGTCGCGCCGGGTATCGCAGCCTCGATTGCCTTTTTCATGACAGTGGGCAGTGCCTCGCCGGAAATTTCGTGGGCCAGCGACCAGAAATGCCCCGTCGGCGCGGCGCCGTTCACCTCAGCACGAAACACGTCGAGCTCGAGCGCAAAATGGGTGAAGACATGGGCAATCTGGCCGGCAGGCCGCCAGTTGGCGGGGAAAGGCGCTGCCGCCTCGGTGGTCGCGCCGTCGACCCGTGCCGTCCAGTCGGTCGTCGGCACCTCTGTCATGCCGCCGAGCAGGCCTCTTTCCGGCCGTTTGCGCAGAAGGATGGCGCCGTCGCCGCGCACGGCGACGAAGGCGGCGCCGCGGCGCAACGGCTTGTCGGCCTTCGGCAGGCGCACGGGGAAGTGCTCGGGATCGCCTGAACCAGTGGCGCTGCAGCCTTCGCGCAGCGGGCACAGCATGCAGCGTGGCCGGCGCGGCGTGCAGATCGTCGCTCCAAGATCCATCATCGCCTGGGCGAAGTCGCCCGGCCTCGTCCCTGGCACCATGCGCTCGACATGGGCGCGTATCTCGGCCTTGGCTTCGCTCAGCGGCGTGGTGATCGAAAACAGCCGGGAGATGACGCGTTCGACATTGCCGTCGACGACGGCGGCGGGCTGGTCGAAGGCGATCGCCGTGATGGCCGCCGACGTGTAGGCGCCGATGCCGGGCAGTTCCCTCAGGCCAGCCTCGGTGTCGGGAAACCGGCCGCCGCGCTCGGCCACCAGATCGGCACATGCCTTGAGATTGCGGGCACGGGAGTAATAGCCGAGCCCGGCCCAGGCCTTCATCACATCCTCGGTCGGTGCCGCGGCCAACGCCTCGACGTCAGGCCATTTCTCGACGAATGCCCGGAAATAAGTCTTCACGGCTTCGACCGTGGTCTGCTGCAGCATGACCTCGGACAGCCAGATACGATAGGGGTCGGGCCGCGCGCCGCGCGCATGCTCGCGCGGCGTGATACGCCACGGCAGCTCGCGGTGATGGACGTCGTACCAGCCGAGCAGGCGGGACGCGATGTCATCGCCGCTTCCAGATGCTGCTTTGCCGGTATCTCCAGATGCAGCCGTGCTGCCATCTCTGGATGCAGCCGTGCTGCTATCTCTGGATGCAGCCGTGCTGCTATCTCTGGATGCAGCCGTGCTGCTATCTCCAGATGCGGCTACGCCGGTATCTCTGGGTGCGGTCTTGCGGGTCAGGTCTGCTGGTGCCATTGATCGGGAATTGGCCTTGGCCGATGCTGATGAAGGTCGTGGCTGGAGGACGTACATGGCAGGGAGAAAGCCCTACGGCAATCCCGTCCCGGTGAGCGATCTTGCAACCGAAATCCTCGATCCGGTGCTGCGCAAGCGGGCCGGCATTTCAATTGGCCTCGTCCAGTCGTGGGAAGAGATCGCCGGTCCGCGCCTCGCCAGCCGCTCTCGTCCCGAGAAAATCCAGTGGCCGCGCCGCATGCATGAGGACGATCCATTCGAGCCGGCGGTGCTGGTCATCGCCTGCGAAGGCATGGCCGCACTCCACCTGCAGCACGAGACCGGCGAGATCATCAACCGGGTCAACGCCTTCCTCGGCTTCACCGCCATCAGCCGGATCAGGATCCTGCAGAAGCCGGTGACAGCGGACAAAGGACGGCCTAAACCGACATTGAGGCCGCTGACCGCGGCCGAGAAGACGAAATTGTCGGGCACGGTCGGCCTGATCGACGATGATGGACTGCGCGCCTCGTTGGAAAAACTTGGCGCGACCATTATTGGGGAAAGGAAGTCATAGATTTGTCGCCAATCTCGCGCATTCGTGATCGCCCTTGTCAGGTTTCGCGATTGGATTGGGGACAGGGATGCCTTAATTCGCGCCAACTCTCGCCTTTTCGTGCTTTTGCATTGCAAAATCCAACCCTTGTCAGGTGATTCGTATGAACCGTCCCCCGTTTGGCGCAAGCTTGTCTCGCAGAAACGTTCTGTCTTCGCTGGCCGCCATTCCGGCGCTGGCCCTGCTCGCGGCTTGCAGTGACTCTGGCGAGCAAGCCAAGGCCGCGGATGTGAAGCCTGCCGACCCGGCCGCGCCCGCGAAGCCGGCCACGCCGGCCGCCGCTACCGCGCCGGAAGCACAGGGCACGGTGGACATGGCGGAATTGCTGAAGCCGGGTGCGCTGCCCGACAAGCAACTTGGCAAGGACGACGCCAAGGTCACCATCGTCGAATACGCCTCGATGACTTGCCCGCACTGCGCGCATTTCGCCGAGACCACCTTTCCGGATCTGAAGACGAAGTACATCGACACCGGCAAGGCCCGCTACATCCTGCGCGAATTCCCGTTCGATCCGAGCGCCGAGGCCGGTTTCATGCTGGCGCGCTGCGCCAAGGATAACTATTTCCCGATGGTGGATGTCCTGTTCAGGCAGCAGGCGAACTGGGTTGGCGTTGCCAACACCAAGGACGCACTGCTGCAAATCTCGAAGCTCGCCGGTTTTACACAGGAGTCCTTCGAGGCCTGCTTGACGGACCAGAAACTTCTGGACGATGTGAGATCGGTCCAGAAGCGTGGCGCCAATGAATTCAAGGTCGACTCGACGCCGACCTTCTTCATCAACGGTAAGACCTACAAAGGGGCGATGTCGATTGAGGAAATGTCGGCCATCATCGACCCTCTGCTCTGACGCCCGGGCAGCGCCGAAGCGGCCGCGCTTCAGCATGCGCGGCCTCTTGTTGTGCCACGGATACCTTTCGCAAAACCGTGCAACATTTTTGCGGAATCCCCTTATAGGGCGGCGTGAATGAAGTTTTCACGCCTTCGCCTCCTCGGATTCAAATCCTTCGTCGAGCCCGGCGAGTTCGTCATCGAACGCGGCCTGACGGGTATTGTCGGGCCGAACGGCTGCGGCAAGTCGAATCTGGTCGAGGCGCTGCGCTGGGTGATGGGCGAAAGCTCCTACAAGAACATGCGCGCGTCCGGCATGGACGATGTCATCTTTTCCGGTTCGGGCACGCGCCCGGCACGCAACACCGCCGAAGTCACTCTTTTCCTCGACAACAGCGACCGTAGCGCGCCCGCCGCCTTCAACGATGCCGACGAATTGCAGGTGTCGCGCCGCATCGAGCGGGAGGCGGGCTCGCTCTACCGCATCAACGGCAAGGAAGCGCGCGCCAAGGACGTGCAGCTTCTGTTCGCCGACCAGTCGACCGGCGCGCGCTCGCCGTCGATGGTTGGGCAGGGCCGCATCGGCGAACTGATCCAGGCAAAGCCGCAGGCGCGCCGCGCGCTGCTCGAAGAGGCGGCTGGCATTTCCGGGCTGCACACCCGTCGTCACGAAGCCGAACTGCGGCTCAAGGCGGCCGAACAGAACCTCGAACGCCTGGATGACGTCGTCGGCGAGTTGGAAAGCCAGATCGAAAGCCTCAAGCGCCAGGCGCGCCAGGCATCCCGCTTCAAGAACCTGTCGGCCGATATCCGCAAGGCCGAAGCGACGCTGCTGCATCTGCGCTGGACGCTAGCCAAGACGCAGGAGGGTGAGGCACGCTCGGCGCTGGCGGTTGCCACGGCGCTGGTCGGCGATCGCGCCGCCGCTCAGATGAATGCGGCCAAGGAGCAAGGCATCGGCGCTCACCGCTTGCCTGACCTGCGTGACGCGGAAGCCGCCGCTGCCGCCGCCTTCCAGCGCCTGTCGATTGCCAAGTCGCAGATCGAGGAGGAAGCCGGCCGTATCCGCGCCCGCCAGGCCGAACTCGAGCGCCGGCTGCAGCAACTCGACGGCGATATTGCCCGCGAGGAGCGCATGGTCCGCGACAATGCGGATATTCTCGAGCGCCTTCGCACGGAAGAAGCCACGCTCAATTCCGAAAACGCCGGTGCCGCCGAGCGCGAGGCCAGCACCCGGGCAGCGTTCGAACAGGCGGCATCGACGCTTGTCGCAAGCGAAGCCAGGCTGGCCGCGCTGACCGCCGAGCGGGCCGAGGCCGCCGCTTCGCGCAACCAGATCGAACGGACGCTGCGCGACACCGCCGAGCGCCGCGACCGCTTCGCGCGCCAGCTCGCCGAGGTCGACCGGGAGCTGTCGGACATCCTGTCGAAGGTGGCCGGACTGCCAGATCCGGCCGAGAAACAGCTCCTGGTCGAACAGGCCATCGCGCTGCTGGAAGAATCCGAGGCTGCGGTATCGGGGGCCGAACAGTCGGTCATCGATGCCCGCGCCACCGAAAGCGCTGCCCGGCCGCCACTCCAGGATGCCAGGGCGGAGCTGGCGCGGATCGAGACGGAAGCGCGCACGCTGGCCAAGATCCTCAACGCAGCCAGCGGCGATCTCTTTCCGGCCGTATTGGAACAGATCAGCGTCGAGCGCGGCTTCGAGACGGCGCTGGGCGCCGCCCTTGGCGAAGATCTTGACGTGCCGCTCGACCGCAGCGCGCCGGTGCATTGGGGCGAAAGCCAGATCCAGCCCGGCGATGCGGCTTTGCCCGAGGGCGTCAAGAGCCTTGCCAGCGTGGTTCACGCGCCGGCGCAGCTCGCCCGCCGGCTGGCGCAGATCGGTATCGTTGCGGACAGCGATGGCCGCCGGCTGCAGGCGCTTCTTGCGCCCGGCCAGCGGCTGGTCAGCCGCGAGGGCGCGCTCTGGCGCTGGGATGGCTTTACCGCCAGCGCCGACGCGCCGACCGCCGCCGCGCAAAGGCTGGCGCAGAAGAACCGGCTGGCCGAACTCGATGCCGAAGCCGTGCAGGCGACGCTTGTCCTGCGCCAGGCCGAGGAGGCGCTGGCACAGGCCGAACAGACGCTTCGCCTTGCAAGCGAGGCCGAGCGCAATGCGCGGCAGGCCGGACGTGACGCCCAGCATCGGCTGGACGCAGCCCGCAATGCACTGGCGGAGGCCGAAAAGGCCGGCGGCGAATTGTCGAGCCGGCGCGCCGCATTGGACGAGGCGCGGGCCCGCATCGTCGACAGCCATGAGGAGACGTCGGCGGCTTTCGTCGAGGCCGAGATGCTTCTGCAAGACTCGCCCGATCTCGGCGACCTGCAATTGCAGCTCGAACAGTCCTCGGCCAATGTCGCGCGCGACCGCGCCACGCTTGCCGATGCGCGAGCCGTGCACGAGGGTTTGCGGCGCGAGGCCGAGGCACGCATACGCAGGCTCGAGGCCATTGGCGCCGAGCGCAGCAACTGGCTGGAGCGGGCCGAGAATGCCTCGACGCAGATCGCATCGCTAGGCGAACGCAAGGCCGAGGCCGAGGCCGAGCGCGAGCGACTGGCCGATGCACCAGACGAAATCGACGCCAAACGGCGTGCATTGCTGTCGCAGCTCACCGAGGCTGAGACCTTGCGCATGGCGGCCGCCGACCGTTTGCAGGAGGCAGAGAACAGGCAATCCGAACTGGACAAGGCGGCCACCGGCGCCATCCAGTCGCTGGCCGAGGCGCGCGAGACGCGCGTTCGCGCCGAGGAGCGGCTGACGGCGGCCGACGAACGCCGGCTTGAAGTCGAGGCGCGCATCCAGGAAACGCTGAACACGCCGCCGCATCTGGTCATCCGCCATACCGGTCTGGAAGCCGACAGCCCGATGCCGGAAATGGCCGAGATCGAGCGTCAGCTCGATCGGTTGAAGATCGAGCGCGAGCGACTTGGCGCGGTCAATCTGCGCGCCGAGGAAGAGCAGAAGGAGCTGTCCGACCGGCTGGAGACCATCGTCTCCGAGCGCGAGGACATCATCGAAGCCATCCGCAAGCTGCGGCAGGCGATCCAGAGCCTCAATCGTGAAGGCCGCGAGCGGCTTCTCGCCGCCTTCGACGTGGTCAACGGCCATTTCCAGCGGCTGTTCTCGCATCTGTTCGGCGGCGGCACGGCGGAATTGCAGCTGATCGAGTCCGAGGATCCGCTCGAGGCTGGGCTCGAAATCCTGGCCCGCCCGCCCGGCAAGAAGCCGCAGACCATGACGCTGCTGTCCGGTGGCGAGCAGGCGTTGACGGCGATGTCGCTGATCTTCGCCGTGTTCCTGACCAATCCGGCGCCGATCTGCGTGCTCGACGAAGTCGACGCCCCGCTCGACGATCACAATGTCGAGCGCTTCTGCAATCTCATGGACGAGATGGCCAACACCACCGAGACGCGCTTCGTCATCATCACCCACAACCCGATCACCATGGCGCGCATGAACCGGCTGTTCGGCGTGACCATGGCCGAGCAGGGTGTCAGCCAGCTCGTGTCGGTCGATCTGCAGGCCGCCGAGGCGATGCGCGAGGCAAGCTGAACCATCCCGGCTGCCTGGATCGCTTGGGCGATCTGGCAGCGATTGGCCATTTTCAGTCTCCGCGTCGCAAAATCCAGTTTGCGCACATCGCGACCGCGAGACCGAACGCCATGCCGACGCAATCGGCAACCCAGTCGAACACGTCGAGATCACGCTCTATCAGCGTCGTGCCCTGGAGAATTTCGATCGCGGCTCCAATCAGGGCAAGGAAGATGATCAGCCTTGCCTTGCGCTCGGGCCAGCCGAGGCTTCCCAGGAATGTCAGGACGGCGAATGCGCTGGCATGGTTCAGCTTGTCGTAGTGGAAACCGACGTCGATGCCGAATTCCTCGAGACGGGGTACCGGCAACAGCGCAAGCACAAGAACGACAATGAGGGTAACGACAAAGGCGATCCGTCCGGCGGCTGAATAAGATTCCATTCTGCTCCAACAACAAATCTGTGCCTGACCGCCGAGAAGGCCGAAGCCGGCTCGAAGATCCAGGCGGGCCTTTGCGGGAATACCCGATGGGGCAGGGCGGTGCCGTCGCGCCACGATTGCATCGGATGTTTCGAAAAGCAACGGACCCTGCGAGACGCCCGCCAGCATCATGCCTTGCGGGCAAAACAGCCAAATGGAGGCCCGCGTGGACATCACTTTAAGTATCTGATTATATTATCAAAAATGAAAATATATGATGGCTGGGGCGCCAGGATTCGAACCTGGGAATGTCGGTACCAAAAACCGATGCCTTACCACTTGGCGACGCCCCAATTGCCGTCAGAGTCGCTTGTGCGGCGCGTTATTAGCAGAGCAGCCAAAAAGCACAATGCTTATGAATGATGGTGGGAACGCCCGAATGCGCTAACTGTCGTCGTCCCCAGATGGCAAGCGAGCGGGCTATTCGGACCAGACCGCCATCTCGTTCCCGGCCGGATCGACAAAGTGAAAGCGCCGGCCGCCGGGGAACGCGAAGATCGGCTTGACGATCGTGCCGCCGGCATTCTCGACGGCATTGAGGGTTTCCTCCAGATCCCGGCTATAGAGCACGGGCAGTGGCTTGGCGGGCGCTTCCGCGGTGTCGGCCTGGAACCCCCCGTCCAGGCCCTCGGCAAAGGCCGAATAGGTCGGCCCATAGTCGGTGAAAGACCAGGCAAAGGCAGCACTGTAGAAAGCCTTGAGCCGGTCCAGCGTTCCACCGGTCGCCGGCATTTCCAGATAGTCGAGTTTTCCAGACAGTTTCATGGCGCACCTCTTTGTTCCCTGTATGTTCTAGTCCCGAGGCTCTGGAGTGGCAAGTCTTTTTGCCGCATCTTCCGACACAACTTTTTCTTAATCGATTGTAGCGGCCGGACGGCTTCCCTGACGCCTTGCCTTTCGCACTGCAGCATCATATCGCTCCGAAGTCGGACGCGGCGGAACTTTACGTTTCGCCAATCTTTCCAATCTCCTGCAACCGGAGAGCAAAGCATGACCAAATGGGTTTTCACCTTTGGCGACGGTGCGGCGGAAGGCCGTGCCGGCGACAAGAATCTGCTGGGCGGCAAGGGCGCCAACCTGGCCGAGATGTGCAGTCTGGGCCTGCCGGTGCCGCCGGGCTTCACCATCACCACCGAGGTCTGCAACGCCTATTATGCCAATGGCCGCACTTATCCGGCGGGATTGGAAGCGGATGTCGCGGTGGCGCTCGATCACATCGGCCGGCTGACCGGCCGCCGGTTTGGCGACCCGTCGAAACTGCTTCTGGTGTCGGTGCGTTCGGGTGCCCGTGCCTCGATGCCTGGTATGATGGATACCGTGCTCAATCTCGGGCTGAACGACGAGACGGTCGAGGCGCTCGCCGCCGATTCCGGTGATGCGCGCTTTGCCTATGACAGTTACCGCCGCTTCATCCAGATGTATTCGGATGTCGTCATGGGCCTCGACCACGAGGTGTTCGAGGAAATCCTCGAAGACCAGAAGGGCGGGCTCGGCCATGAGCTCGATACCGAGCTGACGGCCCTCGAATGGCAAGGCGTCATCGCGCTCTACAAGGCCAAGGTCGAGGAAGAACTCGGCAAGCCGTTTCCGCAGGATCCGAATGAACAGCTCTGGGGCGCCATCGGTGCCGTTTTTTCAAGCTGGATGAACAACCGCGCCATTACCTACCGGCGTCTGCACGACATTCCCGAAAGCTGGGGCACGGCGGTCAATGTCCAGGCCATGGTGTTTGGCAATATGGGCGAAACCTCGGCCACCGGCGTTGCCTTCACCCGCAACCCGTCGACCGGCGAAAAGCAGCTCTATGGCGAGTTCCTGGTGAACGCGCAGGGCGAGGACGTCGTCGCCGGCATCCGCACCCCGCAGAACATCACCGAGGCGGCGCGCATCGCCGCCGGCTCCGACAAGCCATCCTTGCAGAAGCTGATGCCGGACGCCTTCCATTCCTTCGTCACCATCTCCGACAGTCTGGAAAAACACTACCGCGACATGCAGGATCTCGAATTCACCATCGAGCGCGGCAAGTTGTGGATGCTGCAGACGAGGTCCGGCAAGCGCACCGCCAAGGCGGCGCTCAGGATCGCCGTCGATATGGCCCGCGACAAGCTGATTACGAAGGAGGAAGCTGTCGCTCGCATCGATCCGGCCTCGCTCGACCAATTGCTGCATCCCACCATCGATCCCAAGGCGGCGCGCGACGTTGTCGGCATCGGTCTGCCTGCCTCTCCAGGTGCCGCCACCGGCGAGATTGTCTTTTCCTCTGGCGACGCCGAGGAGCTCAAGACTCAAGGCCGCAAGGCGATCCTGGTGCGCATCGAAACCAGCCCAGAAGATATTCACGGCATGCATGCGGCGGAAGGCATCCTGACGACGCGCGGCGGCATGACCAGCCACGCCGCCGTCGTTGCGCGCGGCATGGGCAAGCCTTGCGTGTCGGGCGCCGGTTCGCTACGTGTCGACTACAAGGCCGGCACGCTGATGGCGATGGGGTCGACCTTTCGCAAGGGTGACATCATCACCATCGATGGCGGTAACGGCCAGGTGCTGAAGGGCGCCGTGCCGATGCTGCAGCCGGAACTTTCCGGCGATTTCGCCGCCATCATGGAATGGGCGGATGCGGTGCGCCGCATGAAGGTGCGCACCAACGCCGAAACACCGCTGGATGCGCGCATGGCGCGTTCCTTCGGCGCCGAAGGCATCGGGCTTTGCCGCACCGAGCACATGTTCTTCGACGGTGAGCGGATCGTCGCGATGCGCGAAATGATCCTGGCCGACACGGAAAAGGACCGGCGCACCGCGCTTGCCAAGCTTCTGCCCATGCAGCGTTCGGATTTCCTCGAACTGTTCGAGATCATGGCAGGCCTGCCGGTGACGATCCGTCTGCTCGATCCGCCGCTGCACGAATTCCTGCCCAAGACCGAGGAGGAAATTGCCGAAGTCGCTACCGCCATGAATGTGTCGCCAGACAAGCTCAGGCAGCGCACCGAGGCCCTGCATGAGTTCAACCCGATGCTCGGCCATCGCGGCTGCCGGTTGGCGGTGTCCTATCCCGAGATCGCCGAGATGCAGGCACGTGCCATTTTCGAAGCCGCCGTCGAGGCCGGCCGCAAGGCCGGTGCGCTGGTGGTTCCCGAAATCATGGTGCCGCTGGTCGGTCTCGTGAAGGAGCTCGACTATGTGAAGGCGCGCATCGATGCCGTCGCCAAGAGCGTCATGGAGGAGACCGGCGTCAAGATCGACTATCTGACCGGGACGATGATCGAATTGCCGCGCGCGGCGATCCGCGCCCATGTCATCGCCGCCACGGCCGAATTCTTCTCCTTCGGCACCAACGACCTCACCCAGACGACCTTCGGTATCTCGCGCGACGATGCGGCCTCGTTCCTGGAAACCTATCGGCAGAAGGGCATCATCGAGCAGGATCCGTTCGTCTCGCTCGACATCGACGGCGTCGGTGAACTGGTGCGCATGGCTGCCGAAAAGGGCAGGGCGACGCGGCCGGACATCAAGCTCGGCATCTGTGGCGAACATGGCGGCGACCCGGCTTCGATCCGCTTTTGCGAAGAGGTCGGCCTCGACTACGTGTCCTGCTCGCCCTATCGCGTGCCGATCGCCAGGCTGGCGGCAGCGCAGGCGGCAGTGCTGGTCGCCAAGGCAGGCCACGGATAGGACCCCGTCCAGATCGAGCTTACCGTTTTGTAAGATAATTCACGCGAACGTGCTGACGGCACCGCGCAATCTCGACATTGTTCCCGGCCAATTTGCGGACGTCCCGCCAATTGCTCCCGGAAACTGATGTTGCAGACTTCACCCGCGCCGTTTCGATCGATCCTGGTCATTCAAACGAAGTTCATGGGAGATCTCGTCCTCGCCTCGGCGCTCGCGGAAAACCTGCGGCTTGAATTCCCCGGCGCAAGGCTCGTGTTCCTGTGCGAGGCCCGCTTCGAGAGCTTCGTGCTCGCCCATGGCATCGCTTCCGAGGTGGTCACATTCAGCCGAGCCCGCATGCGCGGCACCACCCTGGAGCGAGCAAAGGAGCTTTACGCCATGGTACGGGCGTTGCGCCGCTTCCGCTTCGACCTGACGATCGACCTGACCGATTCAAAGACGTCGCGCATCATTACCGGGTTCGTCAACGCCAAGACCCGCGTCGGCTACGACCCTCCGGAGAGGCCCCTGCGCCTGCTGGAGCGGCAGCCCGCCAATGTCTTTGCCAAGCCATATGGGTTTGGTGGCCAGCATTATCTGTACCGCTATCTTTCGCCGCTCCAGGCGCTTGGCATCGGTCTCCGTGTGGCGGTTCCGCGCATTCAACCGCTGCCGGTCGAGACGGCAAAGGCATTGGCACTCCTGGGCAAGAATCACCTGCGGCCAAACGCCTTTGTGGTTGTGCATGCGGGTGCAAGCTTCGAGGGGCGGCGTTGGCAGCCGGAGCGGTTTGCCGCGGCGATCGTCGAAATCACAGGCGAAACCGGCCTGGACGTCGTCCTGGTGGGTGGCCCGGACGAGCACGGGATTGCCGAACGTATCGTCGCCCGGACAGCACCATCGGTCGTCAATCTGGTTGGGCAGCTGTCGCTTGAAAGGCTGCTGGCGGTGCTGGCGCAGGCCAGGCTGTTTCTCGGCAACGAAAGCGGCCCTATGCACATGGCCGCGGCGGTGGGAACCCCGGTTGTCGGGCTGTTCGGTTCGACGGACCCGTCGCGCTGGGGGCCCGTGGGCGTATCCAGCATTGCGCTTCGGCCACCAATGCCTTGCAACTGCGTCGCCAGGGGTCTGTGCCGCTGGCCGGATCCCAGCAAGGCTTGCTGCGTGTGGCGCCTGGAGGTCAAGCCTGTCGTCGACGCGGTGCTTGAACTCCTTTCGCGCACCGAAGTGAAGCTGGAGCGCGCCATCTGAGATCATGCGTGGCGGGCGTCGCGTCTCACCACGCGGACAGTCAAATTGTCGCGCCTTGCGCTTTTCTGCTATGCACCATCCCGATTTCCGCCTTCATGCAGGTCTTGGGACACTCACTTGAAAATACCGGTCGGGAACTGATGCACCTGCTGCAAAAACATCTCTGCATGCTCGCCATCTCGTTGGCGGTGGTATCCAGCGGCAATGCCGCGACGCTGGTCGAGCCCACGCTGCACATCCAGCCGGATGCAACCGGGGCGGGCCGCGTTGCGCTGACGCTCGATGCCTGCGGCGGACAGACCGACAACCGGATTCTCTCGGCGCTGGTGGAAAACAAGATTCCCGCCACCATTTTCGTTACCGGCATCTGGCTGAAGCGAAACGCCGCCGCCGTCGAGATCATGCGGGCGCATCCCGATCTGTTCGAACTGGAAAATCACGGCGGCCATCATGTCCCGGCGGTCGACACGCCGCAGAAGATCTACGGCATCCGCAGCGCCGGCAGCCCGGACGCGGTACTGGCCGAGGTCGAGTCGGGTGCCGCTGCCCTTGCCAGGACCGGCGAGCCGGCGCCAAAATGGTTTCGTGGGGCAACCGCCGAATACAGCCCGTCGGCGATCGCGATGATCCGCAAGCTTGGCTTCAAGATTGCAGGCTTCTCGATAAACGGTGACGGTGGTTCGCTGCTCGGTGCCAGGGAAACCACCAGGCGCATCGCTGCGGCCAGGGATGGTGACGTCATCATCGCCCACATCAACCAGCCGACCCATGCCGCCGGCGAAGGCGTGGTGCAGGGCCTGCTGGCGCTGAAGGAAAAAGGTCTGACCTTCGTGCGGCTCGACGATGCCGACGGCATCGGCAATCACGGCACCACGGACTAACGGCAGTCGCGGATTCGAAGAGTGGCTGCCGCCCGCTCAGCCTGGTTTGGCTTCGATGCTGACCTTGCTGGCGTAGAATGCGCCGTGAGCGCGGATTTCAGTCATTTCGTCGAATGGCCGCTCGTAAGCCCACATCGCATTCTGGCCGGTCTCGCCGGCAGGCAGCACGCTCCAATAGCTTGCATCGCCCTTGTAGGGACAATGGGTAGAATGTTCCGTGCCGCCGAGCTTGCTGAAATCGATGTCGGCGAACGGAATGTAGAAGACTGGGGGATAGGGCGTCTCGGTCAGCACCTTGGCCTTCGTGGAGGAGGCGATAACCGTGTCCCCGGCGCGCACGGTGACGGTGCCGACGTAGGGCTCGATGGCAATGACCTTGTCCGGATTGCGTTGAAAGCCGGGTGCCGGGTTGGCGATCTGATCCATGCGGGGGTCTCCTTGCCTCGACTTTAAAGTGTGTCGTGCAAGTGCATTGCGCAAGGCCTGCTGTCGCCATGCTGCACACAAGGCCGCCTGCACAAGGCTGGGGTCGACTGTGCGCGCCTTTGAGACCGCCCTGTCCGGCCGAGAGTCAAGCAGCGGCCTTGAACGCATCCATGAGCCCGGCATAGGCGGCTGCGATACCGGCCACCGGGTTGCTGCTTCGCGACGCGGTCTCGACTTTCAAGGAGCCACCGCCGGTCGGCAAGGTGAGCAGCAGGAACTGGCGATTGCCGCCGTCGCCGACGGATGCGGCCGCTACGTGCTGGCCTTCGCCTTCGTTCTGGACGCACATCTTGAACAGCAATGTGCCGCCGACCGCTTCGAGCGCGCCGCCGACAACTTCAACAAATTCGTCTTCGGAAACAGTCTTTGTATCCGGCACCAGATCGGCCAGGCTTTCGGCAAGCGTACTTTCGAGAGCTTTGTCGTCGAGCTGCGCGTCCATGCGAACCTCTTTCAGTCGCCAATCGCCCCGTGCCCATTAACGAACCTTAACGCCGACGATGGCCGGATTGTGGCGGTTTTCCCGGTCCCGTCGATCAATGCAGCGCTTGCCCGGGCCGGTGACTGGACAAACCGCCGGTTCGCTCCACAATGGAGCGAAAAGCAAGAACGCAAAAGCGTAGGGGAGGAACGAATGCTGGGACTGATGCAGGAATGGCCGCTGCTGTGCCACAAACTCATCGACAATGCCGAGCGGCAGCATGGCGTGCGCGAGATCGTGTCGCGCTCGATCGAGGGACCGATCGTGCGCACTACCTATGCGGACATCCATCGCCGCGCCCTGAAGGTCACCCAGCGGCTGGAACGCGACGGCTATCGCTTGGGCGACCGCATCGCCACGCTGGCCTGGAACACGGCGCGCCACATCGAGGCCTGGTACGGCATCATGGGCATCGGTGCGATCTATCACACGCTCAATCCACGGCTGTTTCCCGAGCAGATCGTCTGGATCATGAACCATGCCGAGGACAAGGCAATCTTCGTCGACCTGACCTTCGTGCCGCTGCTCGAGAAGATCGCCGGCGCCGTCAAGTCGCTGAAACAGGTGATCGTGCTGACCGACAGAGCGCACATGCCGCGGACCACACTGCCCAATGTGGTCGCCTATGAGGACTGGCTGAATGAGGCGGATGGCGACTTCGCCTGGAAGGTTTTCGACGAAGGCACCGCCGCCGGCATGTGTTACACGTCGGGGACCACGGGCGATCCAAAGGGCGTCGTCTACAGCCACCGTTCCAACGTTCTGCACGCCATGATCGCCGCCATGCCCGACGCGATGGGGCTGTCGTCGCGCGATACGATCCTGCCGGTCGTGCCGATGTTCCATGCCAATGCCTGGGGCCTTGGCCAGAGCGCGCCGATGGTCGGTGCCAAGCTGGTCATGCCTGGCTGCAAGATGGACGGCGCCTCGATCTATGAATTGCTCGACACCGAGAAGGTGACCTTCAGCGCCGCCGTGCCGACCGTATGGATGATGCTGCTGCAATACCTCGAAGAGACCGGCAAGAAGCTTCCCCATCTGAACAGGGTCGTCATCGGCGGCTCGTCCTGTCCGCGCGCGATCATGACGAAGTTTCAGCAGAACTACGATGTCCAGGTCATCCATGCCTGGGGTATGACCGAGATGTCGCCACTCGGCACGCTGTGCACCTTGAAGCCGGAATATGCCGGCCTCCAGGGTGAGGCCCGGCTCGACATCCAGCAGAAGCAGGGCTACCCGCCCTTCGGCGTCGAAATGAAGGTGACCGACGACGACAACAAGGCGCAGCCCTGGGACGGCAAGACGTTTGGCCGGCTAAAAGTGCGCGGCCCGGCCGTTGCCCGCGCCTACTATGGCGGCGCGGGTGCGGAGCAGTTCGACGAGGACGGCTGGTTCGACACCGGGGACGTCGCCCACATCGATGCCGGAGGCTATATGCAGATCACCGATCGTGCCAAGGACGTCATCAAGTCCGGGGGCGAATGGATATCGACCATCGACCTCGAGAATCTGGCCGTCGGCCACCCCGACGTCGCGGAGGCGGCGGCCATCGGCGTCCAGCATTCGAAATGGGGCGAGCGGCCATTGCTCGTCATCGTTGCCAAGCCGGGCAAGGAACCGACCAAGGCGGACATCCTCGATTTCATGGATGGCAAGGTGGCCAAGTGGTGGATGCCGGACGATGTCGCTTTCGTCGGCGAGATACCGCATACCGCCACCGGCAAGATCCAGAAGATCACCCTGCGCCAGCAGTTCAAGGATTATCACTTGCCTACGGATTGACTGGGTGTTGCGTGTTTCGGCTTCAAGCCGCCGCCAAAAGGCACTATAGCGCCGCGCGCCCTTTTTTGGGGCGCGCAAGGGGCGCCGTGGCATTTTTAACTGGCGCATGCCCCCGAAAATCGATTCCGATTTTCGGGGGCATGCGCTAAGTCTCCGTTCGGGTTGGGGCAGCGCGGAAAACAATGGTCAGCATTCCCGAACGGCAGACGTCGAAGGCGGCCGGATGGTCGCGACGCACCGCCGCCTTTTCGGCGGTGTTGCTGCTGACCGTCTTCATCGGCCATCGCTTCGATCTCGTCGAAACACCTGTCTTCCTGTGGGTACTGGGCATTGTCGCGCTGCTGGCGGCCCTGGCGCTCCTGTTTGCCGGATTTGCCTTTTCGAGGCTGTGGAATTTCGGCGACCGCGGAGGTCGCGACCTGACGCTCGGCGTCCTGCTGGCGCTGCTCGTGCTCACACCCTATGGCGTTGCCGCCTACTGGGCGACGATCTATCCGCCGCTCAGGGATATCTCGACGGATTTCGACGATCCGCCGGCGCTCGACGTCAGCGACCGGACCAAGGACATGAACGTGCTCTCCCCGCCCACGCCCGGCGAACAGCGGCTGCAGACCGAGAGCTATCCGATGGTCAGCGGGCGCAGCTACAATCTGCCATTCGACACTGTCGTGGATGCCGTCGAAACCGTGCTCGATCGCCGCGATTGGGATCTAACCGAACCCTATCCCGATCTCAGCGGGCAAAGCGAGGTGACCATTGCCGCGACAGCCAAGGGTTTTGTCCTCGGTCTTCCCGCCGACGTGGCTATCCGCGTGACCGATGACGGTGATTCCATCATCGTCGACATGCGGTCGGCTTCCCGCTACGGTCGCTACGACCTCGGTGACAATGCCGCGCGCATCACCGATTTCCTCGCGGAACTGGACCAGGAAGTCGCCGGCCAGGTTGGCGCGGCTCCGGCCGAATAGGCATCGGCAGATGCCTATGTGGCCGGCGTGAAAATGCCGTCAATGGCCGGTGCGGCGTCTGTCGAGACCATGCCGCGCGCCACAAGATCCTCCAGATGGGCAAGCACCGACAATCCGGCAGCGCCATGAAGCCGCGGATCGGTATCCCTGTAGATCGCCTTGACCATGTCCGCGATCGTCCGGTCGCCGGCCCTGACCCGCTCCAGGATGGCTCGCTCGCGCATCTTGCGATGCGTCCTCAATCCGCGCATGAAACTGCGTGGTGCCGTCACCGGTCCACCGTGGCCAGGAAATAGCAAGCGGTCGCCTCGCTCGATCAGCCGATCCAGCGAGGCCATGTAGTCAGCCATCGCCCCGTCCGGCGGCGCGACGATCGACGTCGCCCACGCCATGACATGATCGGCCGAAAACAGGATGCCGGTTCCTTCCAGCGCGAATGCCGCGTGATTGACGGTGTGGCCCGGGGTCAGAACGGTCCTGATCGACCAGCCGTCGCCGTCGACCAGCCTGCCGTCGGGAAGTGAGATATCGGGAGCGAAAGCAGTGTCGGCACTGGCGTCGAGCACATTGGTCTCGCCGATATGCAAGGGTCTTGCGGGGCGGTGCGGACCCTCCGCCAGCACGATGGCGCCGGTGCGCTCTTTCAGCCGGGCCGCCAGAGGGGAGTGGTCGCGATGCGTGTGGCTGATGAAGATATGGCTGACCGGCCTGCCTGCGATCACATCGAGCAGGGTCCGCAGATGCGTCTCGTCATCCGGCCCCGGATCGATCACCGCCAGCGTATCGCGGCCAACGATGTAACTGTTGGTACCGTGAAAGGTGAAGGGGCTTGGATTTCGAGCTGTGATGCGTTGGACGTCCGGCGCGACGCTCACCCCCTGGCCGTAGGCGGGATCGAAGCCGGTGTCGAATTTGAGAGCCATGGCGGATCGGTGCTTTGTTTCAGGGAACGGCAAAACCGATTGCCGCATAACACGCAAGCCAATATAGGAGAACGCGTGGCCGCGAATACAAGATGGCGGCAATCGGATGGGGAATATCATGGCAATTGCAACAACGATGCGTCCGCTTGTGTCTCTGGCTTTGCCCGAAAACGGCATGTCGCGGCTGGCGACGCAGCTTTTCCTCGCGATCGCCGGTACGCTGGTGCTGACCTTGTCCGCCAAGACCAAGGTGATGCTCGGGCCGGTCGACATTTCGATGCAGACGCTGGCTGTGCTTCTGATTGCCGCCGCCTTCGGCATGCGTCTCGGCGTCGCCACCCTGCTGCTCTATATGGCGGAGGGCGCGATGGGCTTCCCGGTCTTCCAGAGCACCCCGGAAAAGGGCATCGGCATTGCTTACATGCTCGGCTCGACCGGTGGCTATCTTGCCGGCTTTGTGGTCATGGCGGCGATCGTCGGCTGGGCCGCCGATCGGGGCTGGGATCGCCATCCGATCAAGCTCTTCAACGCGATGCTGGTTGCCGAAGTCGTCATGATGGCGATGGGCTTTGCCTGGCTGGCGCTGCTGATCGGCCCCGAAAAGTCGTGGCAGTTCGGCGTCGTGCCGTTCATCGTCGGCGACCTGATCAAGGTTGCCCTTGCGGCCAGCCTGGTGCCGGCCGTGTGGTCGTTGCTGAAGCGCTCCTGAAGTCTGCAAGAAGCAGGAAGCCAAGTGTCATATGACATCAGGGGGCTGTTGCCCGACAATGTCGCGGACGGATGCTTCCAATGAAAGTTCTGGTCACCGGCGCTGCTGGATTTATCGGCTATCATGTGGCCAGGCGTCTGCTGGAGCGCGGTGACGAGGTTGTCGGTATCGACAGCATCAACAGCTACTACGATCCGCAGCTCAAGCGGGCGAGGCTGCGGCTGCTGGAGGAGGCGAGCCGCAAGACCAACGCCGGCTATCATTTCATCCACGGCAATCTCGCCGACAAAAGCGTGGTCGACGGCTGTTTTGCCGACCACGCATTCGACCGGGTGATCCATCTCGCCGCCCAGGCCGGGATTCGCTACAGCCTGGAAAACCCGCATGCCTATGTCGAAAGCAACATCGTCGCCTACGCGAACATGCTTGAGGCCTGCCGCGGCAGCGGCGTTGCACACCTGACCTATGCCAGCACTTCGAGCGTCTACGGCGCCAACACCGACATGCCGTTTTCCGAGCATCGGCCGGCTGACCACCCGCTGCAATTCTACGCCGCGACCAAGCGCGCCAACGAGCTGATGGCGCACAGCTACAGCCACCTGTTCGGGCTGCCGACGACCGGGCTTCGCTTCTTTACCGTGTATGGTCCCTGGGGGCGCCCGGACATGGCGCTTTTCCTATTTACCAGGAGCATCCTTGCCGGCGAGCCAGTCAAGCTGTTCAACAACGGCAATCACACGCGGGATTTCACCTATATCGACGATATCGTCGAAGGCGTCGTCCGGGCCAGCGACAGCCCGGCCGCCCGCAACTCCGCCTGGGACTCCGGCCATCCGGACCCGGCGACGAGCAGCGCCCCCTGGCGCATCTTCAACATCGGCAACAACAATCCGGTGAAGCTGACCGCCTATGTCGAGGCGCTGGAAAATGCGCTTGGCCGCAAAGCCATCATCGAGCTGTTGCCGCTGCAGGCGGGCGACCTGCTCGATACGTTCGCCGACACGTCGGCGCTGGATCAGGCAGTCGGCTACCGCCCGGCCACGACGGTGCGCGAGGGCGTCGGGCGCTTCGTCGACTGGTACCAGGCATATTATGGGCGGGGATAGCGACGGGCACATCCTTGCGCGAAATTGCTGTTGAGTTAGTGTCAGCCCTGCGAACTCTGTTCGCGCTCCAAGTATTTGGATAGACACTTGCCGCCTGGGATGGCTTTCTGTCGGACATGGTCAGGTCGTTTGTCGCGTGCGTCGATTGACAAGCCATTGCATGAAACCTAAGCACGGGCAGTCAAGGCCGGGGGGCTTCGGCATGTCAAGGAGAGCTTCTTGAAAGGAATTGTCCTTGCTGGAGGCAGTGGAACGCGTCTTTATCCACTAACATTAGCAGTCTCTAAGCAAATTCTCCCGATATACGACAAGCCGATGATCTATTATCCGCTGAGCGTTTTGATGCTTGCGGGAATCCGCGAGATTCTGATCATTTCGACGCCGCGTGATCTGCCTACATTCCACCAGCTGCTCGGCGACGGATCGGAGTTCGGGCTCGACCTGTCCTATGCCGAGCAACCGCATCCCAACGGTCTTGCGGAGGCCTTCATCATCGGCCGCGACTTCATCGGCAAGGACAGCGTGTCGATGATTCTGGGCGACAACATCTATTTCGGCGATGGGCTGTCGGAGCTTTGCCGCGCCGCTGCATCGCGTGAAAGCGGCGCTTCGGTGTTCGCCTACCATGTCGAGGATCCCGAACGCTATGGCGTGGTGTCCTTCGACAAGGCGACCGGAACCGCGTTGACGATCGAGGAAAAGCCGCAGAAGCCGAAATCCAACTGGGCTGTCACCGGCTTGTATTTCTATGACAATGACGTCGTCGACATCGCCCCGACCATCCGGCCCTCGGCGCGCGGCGAGCTGGAGATCACGGCGCTCAACAACGTCTATCTCGGTCGCGGCCTGCTGCACGTGCACCGGCTGGGGCGCGGCTATGCTTGGCTCGACACCGGCACGCATGACAGCCTGCACGAAGCCTCCTCCTTTGTGCGCACGATCGAGCACCGCCAGGGCATCAAGGTTGCCTGCCCGGAGGAAATCGCCTTCGAACAGGGCTGGCTGACGGCGGACCAGGTGCTGCAGCGTGCAACCCGCCTGGGCAAGAACGAGTACGCCGCCTATCTGCGCCGGCGTGTCGTCGATCTTTCGGAGGGTTAGGCGTGGAGGTGAGGCCCCTTGGCATCGACGGCGTGCTGGAGATCGTTCCGAAGCGGCACGGTGACGCGCGCGGGTTCTTTATCGAAACCTACAATGCCGAGCGCTTTTCGCAGGCCGGCATAGACTTGCGTTTCGTGCAGGACAACCATTCCTATTCCGCCGCCGCCGGCGTCTTGCGCGGGCTCCACTATCAGCTTGCGCCGCGCGCCCAGGACAAGCTGGTGCGCGTTATCCGTGGCAGCATCCTCGACGTCGCGGTCGACATTCGCCGCGGCTCGAAGACCTTTGGAAAATGGGTGGCCCTCGAACTGTCGGCCGACAAGGGCAACCAGATTCTGGTGCCAAAGGGCTTCGCGCACGGCTTCGTGACGCTCGTGCCCGACACCGAGGTTCTGTACAAGGTTACTGACACCTATTCGCCCGAGCATGACCGGTCGATCCGTTTCGACGATCCCGCCATCGGCATCGAATGGCCGTCGATGGCTGGCGGGTTCCAGCTTTCGGACAAGGACCTCAAGGCGCTGCCGCTCGCCGCCGCCGAGGTGTTTGCCTGATGGGTGTTGCCAAGGGGTGCGTGAGGACAGCAGCATGAATTTCCTGGTGACAGGCGGTGCCGGTTTCATCGGTTCGGCGGTGTGCCGGCATCTGTGCGCCAACCCGGCCTATCGCGTGACCAATCTCGACAAGCTCACCTATGCGGGCAACCTGGCCTCGCTGCGGCCGATCGAGAATGCGCACAACTACCGTTTCGTTCATGCCGACATTTGCGACGAGAGGGCGGTGCTCGACATCCTGCGGCGGGACGATATCGACGTCGTCATGAACCTCGCCGCCGAGAGCCATGTCGACCGCTCGATCGACGGGCCAGGCGCCTTCATCGAGACCAACATCGTCGGCACCTACCGCATCCTCAATGCCGCGCTGGAATACTGGCGCGGCCTGCCCGAGGACAGGAAGAGCCGCTTCCGCTTCCATCACGTCTCGACCGACGAGGTGTTCGGCGATCTGCCTTTCGATGGCGGCATGTTCGTCGAGGAAACACCCTATGCGCCGTCTTCGCCCTATTCCGCGTCGAAGGCGGCCTCGGACCATCTGGTGCGGGCCTGGCACGAGACCTATGGCCTGCCGGTCGTGCTTTCCAACTGCTCGAACAATTACGGCCCCTATCATTTTCCCGAAAAGCTGATCCCGCTCGTCATCCTCAACGCGCTCGATGAAAAGCCACTGCCGGTCTATGGCGCCGGCGCCAATGTGCGCGACTGGCTGTTCGTCGAGGATCACGCGCGGGCCTTGGAACTCGTCGCCACCAGGGGCAAGCCAGGCGAGAGCTACAATGTCGGCGGCAATTCGGAGCGGACAAATTTGAGCGTCGTCGAGACGATCTGCGATCTGCTCGACACCAGGTGTCCGCGGGCCGGCGGCAGGAGCTATCGCGACCTGATCTCGTTCGTCACCGACCGCCCCGGTCATGACCGCCGCTATGCCATCGACGCATCGAAGATAGGGCGGGACCTCGGCTGGGCGCCCAGCGAGAACTTCGACAGCGGCCTGGCGAGAACCGTGGACTGGTTCCTGGACAACAAATGGTGGTGGGGGCCAATCCGCGAACAGCGCTACGCCGGTGAACGGTTGGGCGAAGCGCGCAAGGAGGGGGTGTGAGGCTCGTTGTCACCGGACGCGAGGGCCAGGTCGCGGCAAGCCTGCTCGAGGCTGGCCAGAGGCACGCCGGCGTGGAAGTCATCGCCATTGGCCGCCCGGAGCTCGACCTGGCAAGACCCGACACCGTGATCGAAGCCATTGCGGCCGCGCAGCCGGATATGGTCGTATCAGTCGCCGCCTACACGGCGGTGGACCAGGCGGAGGATGAGCCTGAGCTGGCATTCGCGGTGAATGCCGTCGGCGCCGGCAAGGTGGCGCAAGCGGCAGCGCGGCTCGGCGTCCCCGTCATCCACCTGTCGACCGACTATGTCTTCGACGGCTCGAAAGACAGCGCCTATGTCGAAACCGACGCGACGGCGCCGCTCGGCGTCTACGGCGCTTCCAAGCTCGCCGGTGAACAGGCGGTGGCGGCAGCCAACCCGCGTCATCTGATCCTGCGCACGGCATGGGTCTACAGCCCGTTCGGCAGGAATTTCGTCAAGACCATGCTGCGGCTGGCCGCCGACCGGGACGAGATCGCGGTGGTGGCCGACCAATGGGGAAATCCCACCTCGGCACTTGATATCGCCGACGCGATCCTGCATGCGGCAGCACAGCTGCATGGCGACAAGCGCTTCGGTGCCTTTGGCGTATATCATCTGGTCGGCACGGGCGAGACCAACTGGAGCGGCTTTGCGCGTCATATCCTCGACACAAGCCAGGCTTTTGATGGTCCTTGGGCGCGGGTACGGGACATTGCCACGATGGACTACCCGACCAAGGCGCGCCGCCCCTCCAATTCCCGGCTTTCGAGCGCGAAATTTGCCTCCACCTTCGCATGGACGGCGCCGCACTGGCGGCAATCGACGGAAAAGGTGGTGCGACGTCTACTTATCGGCGGGACGAGACAGGCAGTGACTGCATGAACAAGCATCCGTCACCCGAGAATATCCGCGACGCGAAACCTGGCCGGCGTGCCATAGCCGAGGCGGCGCCGAAGAAGCGGGCCAAGGCGAAAGCCGCGCAGCCTGGAGAGCGCGACCTTTCGCTTCGTGACCTGTACAACGCGCATGGCGGCAAAGTGTCGGACAAATGGTCAATCTATCTGGACACATATGACCGTATCTTTTCCGGGTATCGGAACAAGCCGGTTCGAATCCTGGAAATCGGAGTTCAGAACGGCGGTTCGCTGGAGATCTGGCGACAATATTTCGCCAATGCGGAGCTTGTCCTCGGCTGCGACATCAATATGGCTTGCGGCAATCTGGTTTTTGACGATGAGAAGATTGCGGTCGTCGTCGGCGACGCCAATACCGACGAGACAGAGCGAAATATCCTCGCGAGGTCTGAAAAATTCGACATCATAATCGATGATGGCTCGCACCTGTCGTCGGATATAATACGGTCTTTCGCTCGCTATTTCCCTCATCTTTCGGAAGGGGGAGTCTACATAGCTGAAGATTTGCATTGCAGTTACTGGGGGGAATTCGAGGGCGGCCTCTACGATCCTCTTTCCTCCATGTCATTCTTCAAGCGCCTGCTCGATGTGGTCAACCATGAGCACTGGGGACTGGACCGCCGCCGCGTCGATGCTCTGGCCACTTTCGCCGAACAGAACAAGATCGCATTCGAGGAAGCATCCCTCGCGTCGGTCCATTCCATCGAGTTCTTGAACTCGCTCAGCGTTGTGACGAAGCGGCCAACTCGGGAAAATGTTCTGGGGCCTCGCAGTGTGCATGGCCGCATTGCGCTCGCCGAGGGGAGCGTGGTTCCTCTTGACGGTACGGAGAACAAGGCGACCGATCAAACCGGAAATCTATGGTCGTTGAGGTCGATGACCATGGAAGAGGAAATTGAAACCAACTGGACGTTGGCGGTAAGCCAGGAAGCGCGCATCGCGGCTTTTTCCGGTGAGCTAGTCGAGATACGCGAGCGAATCAGAAATCGCGACAACGAGATCGCTGCACTGAGGATAAAGTGCGAGCAAGTCCGCGCGGTCACGCAAGCGCTGGAGCTGGCCAACGCGAATCTCGCAGTGCTTGAACATAGGGTGGGGGAATTAAATCGCGAAATCGAATTGATTCACGGCAGCCGGATCTGGCGCTATAGATCGTTCCTGCGAAGACTTGCTTCATTTCCGAATGCGGCGACTTTCTATGCCGGACGGACCATCGCGTTGCGCGCACTGCATCATTTGGAAGGCGTGCCTTTAGGCAAGCGAGCCACTGAGTGGACAATAACGGGTGATGATCCGCAGTTCGAACTCCTCTGGCGGGGCTCCCAGCCGTTGCCTGCCGGGCATTACCGGCTCAGCGCGTATGTGCCTGCTGAAGCGGAGGCGTTGACTGACGCGCGCCTTTATGTCGACAGCGGCAGGGGGTACAGTGAAGTCGAACGGATCGATCTGCGTTTTCGTTCGAACGGCAAAGGTCTGGCCGCCGCGACCTTCCCACTTAGCGTAGCAGCCTCGAAACTGCGTTTCGATCCAAGCGACCGTTCCGCTCAGATCACGATCGGCGGCGTCCGTTTGCGTCGGCTGGCACGGGTTGAATATTATGCTTGCCTCATCGGGAGAATCCTCGCCCGCCACGTGAAAAGCCCTGATTCCCTGGGACGGTCTGCCGCGCGCGCCGTAAAACTCTTGAGACAAAGCGGCCCCCGGGGATTTTTAGCGACACTCCGATCAGCGGAGGCGCGAGGCGCTCTGGGCAGCGTTAGTTATGAAGGGTGGATTGCGCTCCATGACACGCCGACGGAAGACGACATTGCGGACCTTCGCCACCGCCTGGCCGAGCTTAAGGTGAAGCCCCTCATTTCAGTGCTCATGCCAGTCTACAATACGCCAGAGAGACTCCTGCGGGAAGCGATCGAGAGCGTCCGCGCCCAGATCTACGAGAACTGGGAATTGTGTATTGCGGACGATTGCTCGACGGAGCCGCATGTGCGGCGCGTTTTGAACGAATATGCGAAACGCGATCCTCGTATCAAGGTCGTCTTGCGCGACAAGAACGGCCATATCTCGCAGGCATCCAATTCCGCCCTGGAGATTGTCACCGGCGAGTGGGTTGCGATGCTTGACCACGACGATATTCTCCGCCCGCACGCGCTGGCCGAGATCGTGCTGGAAGTCGATCGCCACCCTGACGCCGAACTGATCTATAGCGATGAAGACAAGATCGATTCGGAAGGCAGGCGTTATGATCCCTGCTTCAAGCCGGATTTTTCTCGGGAGCTTTTCCGGTCACAGAACTATCTGAACCATCTGACCGCACATCGGGCAGAAAATATCCGCGCCGTCGGCGGCTGGCGCCCCGGCTTCGAGGGCAGCCAGGACTATGACCTCAATCTGCGCGTCATCGAGCGCATTGCCCCTGAGGGAATTCGGCACATTCCGAAAGTGCTCTACCATTGGCGGGCGGTGGAAGGCTCGACGGCGCTTGACGGGTCTCAAAAGAACTACGCCTATCTGGCTGGGTTGCGGGCGCTGGAAGAACACGTCGAGCGCATGGGTATCCCGGCGAGAGCCGAGGAAGCTCCAGGCACATCCTGCTACCGTCTTCGGTTTTTCGTGCCAGAGCCGCAGCCGCTTGTGAGCCTCATCGTCCCAACGCGTGACAAGGTCGAACTCCTCCGTCGCTGCGTGGAGTCCATCCGCGAAAAGACAACTTACAGGAACTACGAGATTGTAGTGGTCGACAACGGCTCAGTGGAAGAGGAAACCCTTGCCTATTTCAGCGAGTTGAAGAAAGCGAAGAACGTTCGTGTGCTCCGTTACGACAAACCGTTCAATTATTCTGCGATCAACAACTTCGCCGTAGGGAAAGCGAAGGGGTCGATCATTGGCCTCGTCAACAACGACATCGAAGTGATCTCGCCGGACTGGCTGACGGAAATGGTCTCCTGGGCCGTTCAGCCGGATGTGGGCTGCGTTGGCGCAAAGCTCTATTATGGCAATGATACGATTCAGCATGGCGGCGTGATTGTTGGCTTGGGCGGTGTCGCAAATCATTCGCACAAGCATTTCCCACGCCATCATCCAGGGTATTTTTGCAGGCTGAAGGTCCTGCAGAATCTCTCCGCTGTTACGGCAGCCTGTCTTCTGATCCGCAAAAGCTTGTTCCAAGAAGTCGGTGGTCTCAACGAGGTCGACCTGACGGTCGCCTTCAACGATGTCGACCTTTGTCTGAAAGTACAGGAAGCCGGCTATTCAAACGTCTGGACGCCCTATGCCGAGCTTTACCACCTTGAAAGCGTTTCTCGCGGCGTTGAGGATGCTCCGGAAAAAATGGCGCGTTTCAACAGTGAAATCGCGTATATGCAAAGACGGTGGAAAAAGATCATCGAGCGTGACCCTTTCTATTCGCCGAATTTGACAAAAGCGCGAGAAGATTTCTCGCTAGGCTAATACCGGAAAGAATAGCAATGGCCGAATTCCATTTCGTCGAAGACTACGAAATGCACGTCGCGAGACTCATGCGCGATCATCCGATAGACGAAGCGATGTCACTCGCCGTCGGTGGCGCCTATGACATTATCGGCCGCATTGAAGCCGAAGCCCTCGTCAAAAACGGCCTGCGCGATGGCATGCGCCTTGCCGACGTCGGCTGCGGTTCGGGGCGCACGGCGGTTGCGCTCGCAAGACGCCTGCGCATCGACTATGACGGTTACGATATCGTTCAGGCTTTGCTCGACTATGCCAGGAGCAAGACACCCGAAAATTATAGGTTCCACATGAACCGAGCGGTGAAACTCCCGGCCCCGGACGCGACATTCGACTATGTATGTGCCTTCAGCCTCTTTACCCACCTTCTGCACGAAGAGACATTCATCTACATGCGCGACTGTCACCGTGTGCTGAAGAAGGGCGGTAAGCTGCTGTTTTCGTTCTTGGAATTCCACATGCCGCCTCACTGGCAGATTTTCGAGGCGACGGTGATCCAATATGAGGCCGCAGCCCGCCCGACTCTCAACATGTTCCTTGAGCGCGAGGCCATTGAGGTCTTCGCGACCAGGATCGGCTTCAATGTGGAGAGATTTATCGACGCCGACGCTCCGGTTCTCGAAGGGCACGCTCTCGGCCAGTCGATGTGCGTGATGGTGAAATAAAAAGATGCGATTCTTCCGGAAGTCTCCCCCAGCTTTAGAGCCGCGCACGAAGAACATTACCTCGGCATTGAACCTTGCCGGAAAGGGTATCGAATACGGCCCCTTGCACGCGGCACTTTTGCGGAAACCGCACTACGACGTTTCCTATGTGGACCATGCCGACCGCGCCTCCTTGGCGCAACATTATGCCAACGATCCCAACGTCGACGTCAGCCTGATCCCCGAGATTGATATCGTCACCGGCGGCAAGTTGATTTCTGAATTTCTCCCAAAGGAGTCGATCGACTACATCGTCGCGTCGCATGTCATGGAGCATGTGCCCGACCTGCTGGGTTGGCTTGAGGCGAATCTGCATGTGCTCAAGCCCGGTGGCCGGATCGCCGTCGCGTTTCCCGACAAACGTTACTGCTTCGACCTGAAACGAAAAAGCAGCATGATTTCGGATCTGGTGGCGTCTTACCTTGAGAAGCGGACGATGCCGAGTTTTCGGCAGATCTGCGACCATTTCTGGAATGTCAGCAAGGCTAATCCGGTGGATTGCTGGAGTAAAATTACTACCCCTGAAAATGCGGAGTATATGATAGATAGAAAAGATATTTTGCCAATCCTAAGAGATCTCAAGCTTAGAGAAGATTACATTGATACTCACTGCTGGGTGTTTACGGATTCTGAATTTATTGAGTGTATTAAATTGGCGGGCGGTGTAATAGACGGTTCTTTTGAAATCATTTCGTTCCAACCAACACAGCCCAACACGCTGGAATTCTATGTGACTATTGGGCGGATTTAGGTATTCGATCAATCGGGAACGGGCTCGAAGACTGCCAGCTGATTGGCCCACAGCAAAAATCGCTCATAATGGCAAAGACGCATTCCGCACGTTTTGCCCAACGCGGCTAGCGAAGTCCGATCAAACATTTCCTCATGTTCGTCAGCAGCGTCTGGGCTGAATAAACGAATTGCGGCGCCCACATCGTGAATTCTCCGGAATGCTTTATGCGGCGTGGTCAATACGATGCGGCCGCCTGGAGCGAGAAGCGATCGCCACTCATTGAGATGATTTGCCGGATCCTCGAGATGCTCCAGCAAAGCAAGAGCAACGACGGTATCAAATCGCCGACCTTCAGGGAGCGCAGTTCCGAACTGGTGTTTTGGATAGGATTGGCGAGCCAACTCGATCGACTCAGCATCGTAGTCATATCCGAAATATTGATCCTTTTTAGCAAACGAGGCGAGCGTTCCGCTTCCGCACCCAACATCAAGCGTATCGCCGCGTAACCAAGGCCGAGCCTTAGTTACCCTCGCCAAACGGAGGGCGGGAGAAAATATTCCCTGCGATGCTTGATCAGCCAAACCCAGTTCCTCCTGCGTCGAGTGTCACAAAATCTGCCCTGTTGTCATCAAACATTGCCTGCTTTGGCAGCTCGGCAATGAACCCGACATTACACAAAACGTCGAGGGTTTCGACTGCGGATTCTCTTGGAGCTGTGTCCCCGGCGGTGGTGTAATATGACCATCAGTTCGTGTTTCAAGCGCGCAACATATCCTGCTGTCCACTATCTCAACGCGAGCGGCTATTTACCCAGTGCTTGCTCTCGGGATAGAAGACCTGCCGTTCACCAGTATTAGGGTGATAACTGATAGTGCAAAGCCAGCAATGCAAAATTCAAGCGTCTTCAGCAAGTGACTGCTATCGTAATAGAAACGAATTTTTCCTTGTCCGCTCACCTCAACGGCAGGAAAAAAATCTAAAAACTTTTTTAGCTCTACCGGCCTTCCATCCAGCGTGGCTCGCCAATATTTATTGGTGCGGATGGGGAAAATGACCCATCCATGAGTTGCCCCCGAATATTCCACGGTCACGTCATCCGGTCGATACGTCGCGAGGCGCACAGGGCCATAATCTGCTTCCGGTTGTCCGTTTAACGCGTTCACATAATAGCCGGAACCTGAAACTTCGTGATTTTCGATAACGTCAATACCCGGCTCTACCGGTGTGATCGAAAAGTTCTGAGGAAGCTGGGTTTTCTCAACAACCTTAATTTTTGGAATACCAGGAAATGTACTGGACCCAATTTGATAAGTTGCCCCTCCGGCAGTTTCGAAGGCCCATGCGCTGAGCATCTTCTCGCTGTCGGGTTTGGCCATTGAAATGACGTACCGATAAGTTCCGGCCACAAGAGGAACGTCCTGATTGAAACCAAAGGTGGCGAACCGGTTGTTACGGACCGCTTCCGGCGGTATTTCTGCGTGAGCCACGAGGAGTTCATCTTTGTAGAGATCAAACATCAATGCCGAAGGGGCGTGATCCTGATCATAGGTTCCGAATAACACCTGCACGTTCGTAGCGTTCATGGGTTTGTCAATTAACAAGTCGCCTTTGAGGGCGCCATTGTTAAGGGGAAGAGTAGGTCTCTGGCCAATTCCAGAGGTCTGATGTGCCAATTCAGTAGCGCAACCATCTTTGACCAGGAAGAAGCGGACGCCGGCATAGGTAATCCCTCGGCTGGAGAAATTGATGTCGGAGCATTGAATGATGGAGGCCGTATATGTTGTCTGATAGGAAGGTGCTATGTCTGCGGCTATCTTATTTTGTGCGTCGGTACGAAAGCCGTGAGCAAACAGCTCTGGCAACCGGTAGTTTGATAAGAACCCAGAGACAAGGAAGCTATCGTCTGCAATGATACTTTGCCCTGGGCGAATATTATCTAGAACGTAAGATATTGACGGAGTTTCCGGAAAAAATGTCTCGATATCTGGCCTTGAGTTAATTTGTCCAAACCAAAACCATAGATTGATTGCCTGAAGGATGCATATGAATACAATTATAAGTGGGTTATAATATATTTTCGAGTAAAGAAAAGATATGCGGTGGATCGAAAAAGAAGACAATATGGCAGCTGATAAGCCGAATAAAACTGAGGCCCTGCTCCATGTATTGACGTCAAATCCAGGAATTAGCTTTATGAGGTTGGCGGGCGCTGCGCCAAATGCAGTCGCCAACGTGAATGTTGCCACGAGTAACCCGAAAACAGCAAATCGATTAGGTGACTTGAAAATAAAATATAGCGCAAGAAGGGTAAGGATAGCAGCAGGTATTCCCGCAGAGAAGGTACGCTCAACGCCTAGATGGTCCGCAAAGTCAGAGCCAAACATATAGATGATGTCGTAGGGTGTGAACCCCGTTCCACTTGTTCGGCTAGACAAGTCAGTTGAATCGAGAATTTCTTTGATTTGCAAAAGGCCGGGAAGGGCGAGGAGCGCACCTGCGATGCCTGCGCATGCCAACCCGGTAACTCGCCTGACTGTAAGCTGATTGATACCTGAGCTCCGGAGTTCGGCAAAGAGGAGTACGATCGCCAGTATCAGGGACGAGATAGCTCCAAGGATGGCCACAAATGGAAAGCCGCCCAGGCCCATCAAGGCTACGCTGAGAGTGAACCCCAAGGCCCAACTCAGGCGGCCTGATTGCCAATACCGAAGTTGAGTGGCGAGAACCCATGGAATAAGAGCGCTCGTTGTCAGATGCGGCCAATGTGCCCAAGCGATGTTGAAGCCGCAAAATGCAAATACCATGGCGCCGAAAATTGCGGCCACTCGATTTCTGAACATGAAAAACAGCAGAAAATAGGTGCCGAAAGCAGCTAAAAAATAATTTGCCAGAATTGCAAACGTGTAACCCACAGCCTCGTTCGGCGTGAGGGCATAAACTAGAAAGGGTATCGAAAGGCCTTCGTAAATCGGCGCCTGGATGCCAACTGCACCCAGTTGATGGACGGGGTTCCACAGCGGGATATGCCCTTCCCATAACTCTCGCCTAAACTCCCGCCAGTTTGGTAGCCGGTGATCCAATGCGTCAGACCGCTCTGCATTGACAAGTGGGGTGTCGACCCCGGCATTGTCCCATCCTGGATAGGCCAACAGCAGATCCATCGGTGCCAGCGTTTGCCGAAAGGGATTCACACCCACGATACCCAGGACGAGAACGAAAAGAAGCGCCATCGAAATGACGTGCCGCAAAAATGGGGCCGGGTCCGGCAAGTGATTGTTTTGCAGGGATGTTTCCGTCATTTGCGTATCCAAGCACTTTCCCCTCTTCGCAGCATCAACTCTACCAAGGCGATCAGGCAATCTCCAAGAACGGTGACGAGCCGGTTGCCGAGAGCAACCGCGGTAGCCGATGGAGCCGACAAGCCCGCAGCAGTAAGCCCCATGATCAGGACAGCCTCACGCACGCCAAGCCCGCCTGGCGCTCCCGGAACGATAAAGCCAATGAGCCAGGCAGCCGCTCCTATGCCGATCAACTCGGCCACATGCCCCGCGTCGCTTAGGGTCCTGGAAAGCGCAACGATCAGCAACCCATTGCCAATGAAAAACAGTGCATAGAGAAGAAAAGCCTCGGCGGATACGACAAGCGCTCTGCTTCCGATGCCCACGATCCTGAAGCGGAACAAAAGCACCGCCCCGATCGCAAACGCCAAAAGACCGGCGGTGATCAATCCCGCGATCAATGTAGGATTATCGAGACTATACCGTGCATATGCATCTTGGAAAACCGGCCACGCCAGCAAGGCGCCCAACGCCCCGGCGGCAAGAACAACAACGGACAATTCCCCTATCTGGGCAAAAGCAAGCGCCTTGTTCGACGCCCCGGCATTGCGGGCGAGGGCAAAGCGGCCAACCATATGCATCACGTTGCTCGGCAGATATTTGTAGATCTGCGTCCTTCCAAAAATGGCAAGCGCACGACCTAGTCCAAAGGATGGTCCGTCGACGAGAGCCAGGAACCGGTACCAAGCGATGCCGGCCAGTTGCAGAATGGCAGCATAGGCGACAGCGCAGCCTAATATGGAGAACAAAAAAAGTGGCGAGATGAGGTGTTGTTGCAGATCACCGAAGGAGCGATGGATCGCTAGTCCCACGAAGACAAGCGCGGCAAGACTGACAGCCAGCCCCCCAAAGCGAACTATGGACTTTAACTTGCTGCTTTTGGCTGATGGTGCCGTCTGCATTGTCTCAGTCACAGCGGCAAAGGACCATGGTCCAAGGAAGCGGTTTGCGGACCTCAACGACTTTTAGAGATTTGCTTAGCAGGTTGATGAAGGATGTGGATGACCAGTGCTGGATATGCCCAGGCGTATTTCCGAGGCTCGTGATATATTTGCCTCTGACGATGTTAAGCGCGCGCCAGATGGGCTCCCGTGGCACGCTAACAAGAAGGTAGGGTTTAGCGAGTGATTTTAGAACCGCCAGTGCTTGTTCGGTGTCAGGAATATGCTCGAGAACTTCGCAACATATAACCAGTTCGGCGGAAGCCACTTCTGGTGTTAGGTCAAAAAGCGAGCGTGTTTCAAATATTGGCGCAAGACCACGCGTGATGCATTGCTCATTGGCCTCCGAAACACTGACAGATTCCAGATCGCTACCGCGGACATTCCACCCTTGATCATGAAGGCGAATGGATAAATTTCCCTCGCCGCAACCGACCTCGTACGCGTTGCGAACGCCTGTCATGGCCGTCAACATATCGAAACTGCTCAGAAAGCCATCCATGAGATATCGCGCGATCGGGTTCCGGGTATTGTACTTGTCGTAATAATTGCCTGGAACGTTGTCGTAGGCCGTTGGCGCTTCGCTCATTTATATTGTTCCGCTTATTTTACTTGCCTTAACTGCAGCCGTTTTACGCTCCGCTGCAAACGAGCGAACCAAAGCACTTCCACCATGCTCCTGTTGTAGTTGCCTGATCCTGATTTCTTCGAGAAGTTGTCGATTAACCGCGATCAATTCGGAAAGGATGCCACTCATGGCGAGGATGCCAGCAAGGGCAAGCAAGGCGCTGGAAAGAACGAGCGACTGGATGTTGCCACTACCTTCGCCCCTCAAATAATGGAAAAGGAACCGGACGATCATGATCAAACCCGGTGTGGCGACTATAGCCGCACATACCGAGAAGAAGCGCAGCGGGCTATAGACGACAAAAATCCTCACCACCGTTATCAAGGACCGCCGCACATAGCTTGGTATACTCTTGACCAGCCGCGAGGGCCGAAGATCGCCGTTCACGCGGATCGGTACGGAGGTTATCGGAATGTTCCTGCGCCCCGCCTGGATGATCGTTTCCAGCGTATAGGTATAGCGGTTGAAGACGTTGAGCTGTATCGCCGCGTCGCGGTGAATGGCACGGAAGCCGCTCGGTGCGTCGGGGATCGTCGTGCCGCTGGCAAGCTTGACGACCAGGCTTCCAAGCTTCTGCAGAAATTTCTTGATGGGTGAAAAATGCTCTATCTCACTGATCGGCCTTGCGCCGACGACAATCTGTGCCTTTTTCTCCAGGATGGGCCGGATGAGATCGGGAATGCAGGAGGCGTCGTACTGGTTGTCGGCATCGGTGTTGACAATAACGTCGGCGCCGAGTTTCAACGCGGTTTCAATGCCGGTCATGAAGGCTTTGGCCAGCCCCTGATTGTGGGGCAGTGAGACCACGTGATGCACACCGTTTTCCCAGGCAACCTCCACCGTGCGGTCGGTGGAACCATCGTCGATCACGAGCCACTCCACCGTATCGAAACCCTCGACCTGCCGTGGGAGATCAGCAAGCGTGACGGCGAGTGTCTCCTCCTCATTCAAGCATGGGATTTGAATAATGAGCTTTGACAATCCACCCTCTTCTTTTTCTTTTCTCAAGATCGGTCGGCCATCGTTTGCGGCATGGACCTAAAGAACTTTGCTCCGGTACGCTACCCGCTTTGGCAAAATAGCCCATTTTTGCGGCGGGGAGGCCGTTTTCATCGCTGGCCTTTCGTCGATCGGCGTGCCTGCAGCCGCTTCCACGGCCGTTGCAATTGCGCATCGGGTTGTCACCCTTCTGGGCGATGTCCTTCTGTCAGCTGTCGAGCTTGGTTATGGACAGCAGAACCAGATTGGCGCATCGCGTTGCACGTGACTTGGCGCGCTATGTCTAAGCTCTGGCCGATTCGATCAGCTTCGCCGTCAGCGATTCCACTCGACCGCTCTTGAGCGTCATTTTCTTTGTGCACACGCTTTCAATAAGACTCTCATTGTGGCTGGCCAGCACGATGATGCCGGCCTTTTCCGCGAGTTCGTCCATGCGCCTTTTGGCCTTGTCCTGAAAAGAGGCGTCGCCGGCGCCGATCCACTCGTCCATCAACAGAATCTCGGGATCAAGCGCGGTTGCCGCCGAAAAGGCCAATCGCGCCGCCATGCCCTGGCTGTAGGCCTTGAACGGCAGGTCGATGAAGTCCCCGAGCTCGCTGAAGGCGATGATCTCCTCCATCTTCTCTTCGATCTCGGCTTCCGTCCATCCGCTGATCAACCCACGCAACACGATGTTCCTGCGCCCGGTGGCCTCGCGGCGAAAGCCTATGTTGATGTTGAAAAGAGCGTCGACCTTGCCTTCTATCGCTACGCTTCCGCCGGATGGTTCGTAGATCCCGTAGAGCACCTTGAGAAGGGTGGTCTTGCCGGCTCCGTTCGGGCCAACCAGGCCCAGCCGGTCGCCGGCCTTCAACTCGAAGCTTATGCCGTCGAGCGCCTGCACAAACTGCTTTCGGCCCGAGCTCTCGATCCTGCCGCCTGGCCCACCCACGCGCCGGTCCGGCGCGGAAAGCGTCAGCTTCTCGTGCAGCTTGTAAACAAGGCTAACGTTGTCCAGTTTGATAGAAACCATCGAAAACTCAGATGATGAAGATGACTTGCTTGCGGTACCGGCCAAGCAGCAGCAATGCAATCATCCATGTAGCCAATGACACGATGATCGTTACCGTGAAAGCATGAGCTGGAAATTCTCCAGTCATGATCGGCAAACGGACGATCTCGAGGAAGTACGTGAACGGATTCCATTCGTAGGCGTATTTTTGTATAGGGTCTTGCCCGTTATACACCCAGAAAACGGGGGTGAAGAACATGCCTACCCGCAGCAAATTGCCGACAATGAACTGACTGTCAGGAAAGAAGGCCCCAAGAAACGCGAAGACGGTGATAAGGGCGGGTGTGGCGAACAAGATCAGGAACAATCCCGCCAGCGACCACAGCCATGGAGTAGCGAGCGGAGAGCCGCTCAAGAGCAGAATGACAAGGCAACCAGCGATCGCATAGCCTGCCCGGATGGCAGACTGCAATGCCAGCCGCATCACATACACAAACAAAGGCAGCGTCGTGCCTTCGATGAAGCTCTCTTCGCGCTGGAACAGCGACACGCTCAGCGACATGACCTCCATCAGGTAGAACCATACCAGAAGGCCGATCGCGACATAGGCAGCATAACCCGCGGCATCCTTGCCCGCTGGTTGGAATACGAAGACGAATGTGCCCACGAACGCAACGTAGTTGACCAGCAGCCAAAGCGGTCCGAGAGTCGTGCGCCTGTGCTGGTCGCCGATGTCCTCATGGGCCAGCGCAACCCAGACTCTGTGCAGCCGCATGGCCCTGGAGATGTCGTCAAAAGCGCCGTTTAGTGCCGCAATCATCGTTTGGGGTATCGCAATCTGTTGTTCCGGCGCATTACTCTTCGCTGGCCATAGCGAACCACCAAGCCCCCTCTCTAATAGCCATTTCGAAGAGCCTATGGCAACGCATTGCGTCGTAACGAGGTCGAGAGCAGAGTCAACCGCGGCAAAACTGGATACGCGCTGACGTAGCGGCAGTGTGCAAATCGCAACGCTGGCCGCGGGCTTGGCAACAACCATTCTGCAACAGGGGGTAAATCTTACTCTTATTCACACGCTCTACCGAAAAAACATCTGGCTATGACTTCGAGCCCGCAGTATGCGATACAGCACGGCGGGGGCCGGGGATGGCACTTTGAAAGAGTGATCGGCCACGAATGTTTTCGTGTTCGCGCTTTCAGGTGTCCATGTCCGAGAGCCTGGAGTCTAGTGCCATCCAATGAATTCCTACCTGGAAGCTGTATTCGGACTCAGGCCGGAGATGCGGCGCGCCTTCATCATGGTCCAGGACGTGGTCATGGTCCTGGTCGCGGTGGCGCTCAGCCTCGTCCTTTCGCGGTCGGATCTTTCGTTCGGTGCGCTCTCCAACGAGGGTTTGGCCACCTGGGCGAGCATCGTTGTCATCAGCCATTTGCTGTTCAGGTATAGTGGTCTCTACACCACGGTCTGGCGCTTTGCCTCGACGCCCGACTTTTTCAACATCCTGAAGAGCTGCGCGATTTTGACGCTTGTTCTCTATGGCGCTTCGCTGCTGGTTCGTTTCCTTAAGCCGGTGGCGGGGCTCAACGAACGACAGTTCATCGTCTTCTTCCTCGTCTCCTTCACCATCATATCGGGGCCGCGGCTGTTCTACCGCTTCCTGCGTGACGGTGCGAGCTGGGGCATCCTGAGCCGCAAGAGCGACAAATCGTGGACCAAGCGGGCATTGTTCGTCGGCCGGCTCGGCGAAGCCGACCTGATCATTCGCTTCACGCGCACGGCTGAGCCCGCCGACTATTCCATCGCCGGCATCATGGCGACCGAGCAAGGCGCTCCCCTGGGTACGCGTATTCAAGGCGTTCCCGTGGTGGCGACCCGGCCGCGTCTGGTCGATGTCCTGGAGGACTATGCAACCGGCACCAAAAGCCTGGATCTGCTGATTTTCGGCAGCGGAGCCGAGCACGAGATCGAGGAATATACGGAGCTCGTCCGCGTCGCCCGGCACGGCGATATAACGGTGGTGCAATTCTCCGGCCTTTCGCAGCTGGAACAGCAGGGCAAGCTGGTTCTCGACGCCGTCGAGATGGAAACCATCCTGCGCCGTCCGACAGTCCCGTCCGATATCGAGCGTATCGGCGCCTTCGTCGGCCGCAAACGCGTTCTGGTGACGGGAGGCGCCGGGTCGATCGGCCGAACGCTGGTCAAACGGTCGCTGGAACTGGGGGCCGAGTCGGTGCTGGTCGCCGACAACTCCGAATTCGGCATCTTCCAGTTGAGCCAGTACATTGACGAGAAGCACCATGACCGCCTCAAGGTCCGTATTGTCGATGTCGCCGACCGGCGCCAGATAACGCGTGTCGTCACCGAATTCAGGCCGGACATCATCTTTCATGCCGCCGCGCTCAAGCATGTTCCCTTGCTCGAGGAAAACTGGGATTCCGCCATCCAGACCAATGTTTTCGGCACGCTCGTCTGCGCCGAGGTCGCCGCCAAATGCGGTGTTCCGCAGTTCGTCATGGTGTCGAGTGACAAAGCGGTGGATCCGACATCGGTGCTTGGCATGACAAAACGGGCCGCCGAACAGATCGTCAGCGCCTTGCATGGGGCGCCCGCGAGCGAGCCGGGCGGGCGTCGGTCCGCCACCAAGTTCATAGCCGTCCGCTTCGGCAACGTCTTCGGCAGCAATGGTTCGGTGGCGACCATATTCCAGGCGCAGATCGAGGCCGGCGGGCCCGTCACCATCACGGACCGGCGCATGACCCGCTATTTCATGACGGTGGCCGAAGCCGTCGATCTGGTCATCATGTCGGCGGCCGATGCGGCATCGCGGCAGGGCGGCCACGACTATGCCGTCTATATGCTCGACATGGGCAAGCCCGTGCCGATCCTTGAAGTGGCCGAAACGATGATCCGCATGTCCGGACAGAACCCATACACGGACATTCCGATCCGGTTCACCGGCATAAGGCCGGGCGAAAAGCTCCACGAAACGCTGCATGGCGAAGATGAAGAGCTGGTCGAGCTCGGCATTTCGAAGATTTTCGGCCTGAGCACCGATGTCGTGGAATGGTCGGATGTCCAGGCCGCGCTCGCGGAACTGCAGCAGTCGATGAAGAGCCAGGACAAGGCTTCCTCGCTCGCCGTGCTGGCCGGCCTTGACCGCGCCAAGAGGGCAAAGGGGAGCGCCCCTCGGGACGTCATCCCAAAAACGGCCGGGCGGGCGACCTAGACCCAATTCAGAGAATGATCTTGATCGTGGATCGGACAGGCCTAGCCATTCCAGGGCATTTGCAGGGTATTTGAAGCTGGTGAGCAAGGAAGATCCACGCATTGCAGTCCTGATGGGCACGAAAGACGGCGCCGCCTTCATTGACGAGCAACTGCGATCCCTGTTCGCGCAGTCGCACCCTCTCATCGACCTGTGGATCTCGGACGATGGCTCCGTCGATGGCACGACCGCCATCATCGAGGCCTGGAGGCCCCGCTGGTCGAAGGGGCGAATGACCCTGCTGGAGGGGCCGCGGCAAGGCTTCGCCGCCAATTTCCGCTCGATGATCCTGGATCGACGTATCGAGGCGGACTGCTATGCTTTCTGCGACCAGGACGATATCTGGGAGCCCGACAGGCTGGAAACCGCCGTCCGCTGGATGCAGGGGCGCGATGCAGGAACCCCGCTGATGTTCTGCTCGCGGACGGCAACCATGACCGAGGCCGGAAGCCTCGTCGGCCACTCGCCGTTGTTTCGCCGGCCACCGTCCTTTCGCAACGCGCTCGTGCAAAGCATCGCCGGCGGCAACACCATCCTGTTGAACGCCGCCGCACGCGACCTGCTGGCCACGGCCTGCGCGCGCACCGGGTTCGTCAGCCATGATTGGTGGGCCTATCTGATCGTGACCGCCGCCGGCGGCATCGTCCGCTACGATCCGCGGCCGCTGGTGCGCTACCGGCAGCATTCCGCAAACCTGGTTGGCGCCAACGTGTCGTGGCAGGCAAGGGTTTCCCGGCTTGGCCGCCTGTTCAGGGGCGAGTTTGCCGGCTGGACCGATCTCAACCTCGACGGGCTTGCCGTCAATCGCGACCTCCTTACCCCGGATGCGGCGGCGTGCCTCGACTTGTTCACCAGCGGGCGGCAGGGCAGTCTTTTCCACCGCTTGTCCGGCTTGCGCAAAAGCGGTGTCTATCGGCAGACTTTTGCCGGCACCCTCGGGCTCTATCTCGCATTCATCCTGGGTCGTATCTGAGCAACGAATGATGCCTGGCGCGCTTGGTCAACAGATAACCTCATGCTACGTCGACCGGATCGAGGGGCTCCCTACGTGGCGTTGCCTCATGGCTTTGGCAGGGAGCGCTATCGGCCGTTCATGAAGGCAGCCAAGCAAATCTTCGACCTAGTCGGTGCGGCCCTGCTGTTGCTGGTCACATCTCCTGTTTTCCTGCTCGCCGTCCTTGCGGTTCGGGCATCATCTCCCGGTCCGGCGATTTTTTCCCAGACGCGGGTCGGTCGCGACGGCGCGCTGTTTCGCTGTCACAAGTTGAGGACGATGTACGTCGGGACGCCGTCATTGCCCTCGCATGAGACGCCCGTGAACGCCGTGACATCGGTTGGCGAGGTCTTGCGGAAGTTCAAGCTCGATGAACTGCCGCAGTTCTGGAACGTTCTGAGAGGCGAGATGAGCCTGGTCGGGCCTCGCCCCTCTCTGCCGACCCAGACGGAAGTGATCGAATATCGCAGGCGGCTGGGGGTCCTGGGGGCACTTCCGGGCATTACCGGCCTGGCCCAGATCAGGGGCATAGACATGTCCAGCCCGGCGCTTCTGGCCGAAACCGATGCCGCCTATGTCAAGAGCGCGTCATTGTGGCTCGACCTTCGGATCCTGTTCAGGACACTCTATCGAGGCTGAGCGGACCATGGCCTCAAAAAGTTGAAGCCGGTCTTGGAAAGATCATGGTCAAACAAGAAGTCGAGATTTGCTGAGCCGCGCTATCTCGGCCAGCCGCTCCAGCGTGCCGGTTTCTGGCAGCCAGCCCTCCGACACCAGCAGGGAAGGATCGCATATCTGTGTCGCGGTCATGCTGTCCCAGAACGCCCGCCTGCCAAACACGGCCGCGGCTGGTCGCATCAGGCCGGCCGGTACGGCGATCAGGCGCGGAGTCCGTCCAAGACCGCTGCGAAAGGCGCCGATGATGGCGGCGACCGCGACCGGCGGCACATCGGCGCCGACATAGACCGGGCGAAGCGATGCTGAATGGCTCAACAGGTGCGACACGGCTCGCGCCGCGGCTTCGGATGACATCAGCGAGCGGATTCCCGTCAAGGCGCCTGTCGGCAGCGGCAAGCGGGTGTCGGCCAGGCGCATCAACGTCGCCAGGTTTCCCCTCATGCCGCTTCCATAGATCGGAGGCAGGCGCAGCAGGGCGGCATCGGAACGGCCTTGCGAGGCATAGGCACCGAGAACCCTGATCTCGCCTTCGCGTTTCGAGCGTCCATAGACGCATTGCGGGGCAGGGGGCGTGTTCTCGTCGATCATTGCACTGACGCAAGCGCCGATCACGGCCCGGATCGAGGAAAGCTGAATGAAGCGTCCGCTCACCTGTGCGGCCGCGGCATGCGCCAGCCGCGCGCTCAATTCCACATTGGCCGCCCGATAATCGGCTTCGGTGGCGTTGCCCTGATCATTGTTCAAGCCCGCGCAATGGACGACATGGGTCACATCCCTGGTGAGTGCCAGGAAAGCCGCTGCTGGCGCATCGAAATTGGGCATAAGCACAGCGTCGTTTTCCGCCCCCAGTTTCTCAGGGCGGCGGGAGGCAAGGCGAAGCTCGGCCCCGGCTTCGCGAAGATGGTGTACGACAAGGCGCCCGATGAATCCCGTCGCGCCTGTGACCAAGACTTTCATTGCCTTGCCTGCAACAGCTATTGGGTGGCTGATGGAAGAGCTTGATCTTCCACCACTGGCGGATGAGTTTGGTTCTCCACCAAGGGAGCCTGACGGCCGGAGGCGAGATATGTCCCGCTCACCAGGAAGACCATCAGCACCGAGTCCAGAATGTCATGACCAACCAGGATGCCCGTCATTCCGGACGTGAGATAGGTAATCACGACGACGACAATCATCATGGCGCCGAAGCGCTCGATCGGATCGGTGCTGTTTCGCAGGACCAGGGCGGCATTTCTGGCGGCAACGACAAAGATCGCCGCCAGTGTCACGGCACCCAGGGTTCCTGCCTGCACCAGGGCGGTCAGGAACCCGTTGTGGAAATGATTGAAGCCTAGCGACAGTGCGAACTGGTCCTGGAAACCTTGCTTTATCAAAAGCTGGGTCGCACTCACCCCGTGTCCGAACAATGGCATCTCGCGGAACGCCTTCAGGCCGATCTCCCAAAGGGCAACACGTATTCCCAACGAGGTGTCGTAGTTGCCGTGCGCCCCGAGTGCATCCCAGTCCGAGCGCAGAAAGTCGAGGCGCTCGGCTATCGTCTGAAAGCCCAAAGCCGCGATCACGACGCCGACCGCCACCAGCAACAACAGCAGGCGAACGACATTGCGCCCTCTTAGCCTCTGCTGGTTGATCAGCAGAACGGCGATGCCGGAAATCAGCAGCGCCAGCCAGGCAATGCGCGTACCGGAGTAGACGATGGCAACCACCCCCCCAAGCGCGGCGCAGACGAGGGCGATCCTGTGTCTCTCGACACCCGACAGGGCGCCGGCCACGCACATCATCACGGCAAGGCAGAGGACCTCCGCGAACACGATCGCATTGCCGGCCCCGCCCTCGGCTCTCATCCCCAGCCAATATTGCTGAAAGATCGCCAGCAGCACGGCTACAAAACAGGCGGCCATACTGCAGAGTATGATGATGCGGACGAGCGTCGCTTTCGGCGTGATACTCCAGGTCGAATAGGAGACGGGAAAAAACAGGAAGGTGACGAGCGGGATCAGGTGTGGCGCATCCCGAGCGAGCGAGTTGTTGACGATGGAGGCCATGAGATTGGCCGCGCAATAGGCGTAGATGGCGACCGTCAGCGCGATCACCGGTCGGTCGACGTTGAAGCGTCTTTTCCTGGAGGCAATCAAGAGGACGGACCACAGGCCGCCGCCATTGAACACAAAGCTGACCACCGATCCGAGAACCGGTGGGAAAAAGAAACAGAGAATGGAGAAATAGATATTGACGCGCGAAGGCGTGAATTGCTGTCTTATGGAGGAAAGCCGGGTCAATTTTCTGGCTCGCTAGTCTCTGGAAACTACATACGGCAGATCTTGTTGAGCGAAATCAAATGTGCTCGCCTCGAAATTGCCCGTGCCGTACGATGCATCTTGCCCGCTTTCAGAGGCTGGTATAGCGGCTGGGCTGCTTTTTCGATAGTGCGTCAGGGCCGATAGCCACCGCAAATCGACAGCTGGCTCCGGGCGATTGGAGAAGGCCATTAGGAGGGCCGCCGCCGCGGTCCCTCAAGCAATATTTTTCCAGCCTTTTCTCGGCAGTTGACAGTGCGAGCAGAAATTTCCGGGTTTTGGCGCAAGCGTGGAAAATTCATTCTCGAACGGACCGGCGCCGGGCTCGTCTTGCATTGTTCTGGGCGGCGGCGATCTGCTAGAAGGCCCGCTCGAAACATGTTTATCCAGAAGCGAAGCATGAACCGGGCGCAAAAGCTCGATGATTTCACGCAAGTCCTTCTGTCGGAAGGCACGAGAGAACGCTCACAGTCCATGACAACAGCGCTTACGCATCTGCAACGGCTTGAAGCCGAGTCCATCCATATATTCCGCGAGGTTGCGGCCGCCTTCGCCAAGCCGGTCATGCTCTACTCGGTCGGCAAGGATTCTTCCGTGCTGATGCATCTGGCGATGAAGGCGTTTTATCCCGCCAAGCCACCCTTTCCCTTCCTCCATGTCGACACGACGTGGAAATTCCGCGAGATGATCGCCTTTCGCGACCAGATGGCGCAGAAACTCGGCTTCGACCTCCTGGTCCACGTCAACGAAGATGGCGTGCGCGACAACATCAATCCGTTCGATCACGGTTCGAACACGCATACCCATGTGATGAAGACCGTGGCCCTGCGCCAGGCGCTCGACAAATACGGTTTTGACGCCGCCTTTGGCGGTGCCCGTCGCGACGAGGAGAAGTCGCGCGCCAAGGAGCGCATCTTCTCCTTCCGCAATGCCCAGCATGTGTGGGATCCGAAGAACCAGCGGCCGGAAATGTGGAAGATATTCAACACCCGTATCGCGTCAGGGGAATCGATCCGGGTGTTTCCGCTGTCGAACTGGACCGAACTCGATATCTGGCAATACATTCTGCAGGAAAACATCCCGATCGTGCCGCTCTATTTCGCCAAGGAGCGGCCGGTGGTGGAACGCGACGGCATGCTTATCCTTAGGGATGACGAGCGCATGAAACTGCGCCCCGGTGAGACGGTGGAGAACCGGCTTGTGCGGTTCCGCACGCTGGGCTGCTATCCGCTGACCGGCGCCATCGAATCGGATGCCGACACGCTGGAGGCCATCGTTGGTGAAATGCTGACCGCGCGCACCTCGGAACGGCAGGGTCGCCTGATCGACCGCGATGAAGCCGGCTCAATGGAAAAGAAGAAGCGCGAGGGGTATTTCTGACCATGCGCCACATCATGGCAAAGAGCCTCGCCCCCACCGACGACGTTCGCGACTATCTGGCGGCACAGGAGAAGAAGTCGCTGCTGCGCTTCCTCACCTGCGGTTCCGTCGATGACGGCAAGTCGACGCTGATCGGCCGCCTGCTGTCGGACACCAAGCAGATCTTCGAGGACCAGCTCGCCGCGCTCGAACGCGATTCGCGCAAGCATGGCACCACCGGCGACGACATCGATTTCGCGCTGTTGGTCGACGGCCTCGAGGCCGAGCGCGAGCAAGGCATCACCATCGACGTCGCCTACCGCTTCTTCGCCACGCCGAAGCGCAAGTTCATCGTTGCCGACACGCCCGGCCACGAACAATACACCCGCAACATGGCGACCGGTGCCTCGACCGCCGACCTGGCGATCGTGCTGATCGATGCGCGGCAAGGAGTGCTGCGCCAGACCAGGCGCCATTCGATCATCGCCTCACTGCTCGGCATCCGCCACATCGTGCTGGCCGTCAACAAGATCGACCTCGTCGGGTTCGACCGGGCGGTCTTCGAGCGGATCGTTGAAGATTACGGGCGGTTTTCGCGCGATCTCGGTTTCCAGACCATCGTGCCGATCCCGATGTCGGCGCGCTACGGCGACAATGTCACCAGCCGATCGGACAACACCGAATGGTATTCCGGCCCGACGCTGATCGAGCATCTCGAAACCGTGTCGGTCGACGAAGCCGCGGTCGAGCTGCCGTTCCGCTTCCCGGTCCAGTATGTCAATCGTCCCAATCTCGATTTCCGCGGTTTTGCCGGCACGATCGCATCCGGCTCGGTTGCGCCCGGCGACGAGGTTGTTGTCGCCAAGTCCGGAAAATCGTCGCGCGTCAAGCGGATCGTCTCGTATGGCGGCGACCTCGCCCAGGCGGCGGCCGGCCAGGCCGTCACGCTCGTCCTTGATGACGAGGTCGAGATTTCACGCGGCAACATGCTGGTTTCGCCGGCTGCTCGGCCGCAGGTCGCCGACCAGTTCGCCGCCAACATCGTCTGGTTCGACGAGCATGCGCTGCTGCCAGGGCGTTCCTACATCCTGCGCACCGAGACCGATCAGACCAGCGCCACCGTCACCGACCTGAAATACCGGATCAACGTCAACGACTTTGCCCATGAGGCGGCCAAGTCGCTCGAAATGAACGAAGTCGGCATCTGCAACATCTCGACGCGGACGCCGATCGCCTTTGACCCATTTGCTGAAAACCGCACGACCGGCGCCTTCATCCTGATTGATCGCATCAGCAACGCCACGGTCGGTGCCGGCATGATCCTGCACTCGCTGCGCCGGGCCGAAAACATCCACTGGCAGTCGCTCGATGTCGGCAAGCGCGTGCGTGCCGACATGAAGAACCAGCGGCCCGCCGTGTTCTGGTTCACCGGACTGTCGGGCTCCGGCAAGTCCACCATCGCCAACCTGTTCGAAAAGAAGCTGTTCGCCTCTGGCCGCCATACCTATATCCTCGACGGCGATAATGTCCGTCACGGTCTTAATCGCGATCTTGGTTTCACCGACGCCGACCGTGTGGAGAACATTCGGCGCGTCGCCGAGGTGGCGCGCCTGATGGCCGATGCCGGGCTGATCGTCATTGTTTCGTTCATTTCGCCGTTCAGCGCCGAGCGGCGCATGGCGCGCGAATTGATGACCGATGGCGAATTCGTCGAGGTGTTTGTCGATACGCCCTTCGAGGAATGCGCCAGGCGTGACCCGAAGGGGCTCTATGCGCGTGCGCTGAACGGCGAGATCAAGAATTTCACCGGTGTGGATTCCCCTTACGAGGCGCCGGAAAAACCGGAAATCCATCTGAAGACGCTCGGCAAATCGGCCGAAGAGATGGTAGAAACCCTGGAACACTGGCTGAACGAGCGCGACATTGCCGAAGACCAATACGACAGCGGCGGCGGGATCTGACGACGGGCTGATGCTCGAAATCTTCGAGCGACTGGCTCTGGCGGCCGGACGCGAGGTGATGCGCGTATTCCACGAAGGCTGTGCGGTCGACCGTAAATCCGATTCCTCGCCGGTGACCGAGGCGGATCGCGAGAGCGAGAAGATCATTCTCGCCGGGCTGCGCACCGCATTTCCCGACATTCCGTGCGTGGCCGAGGAAGAAGCGTCCGCCGGCGTCGTGCCACCCGACCTCCACGGGGCCTTCTTTCTGATCGACCCGCTCGACGGCACCAAGGAATTCGTCAACCGTCGCACCGATTTCACCGTCAACATAGCCCTGGTTCGCCATGGCGTGCCGGAAGTCGGCGTCGTCTTTGCGCCTTGCACTGGCCGCTTCTTTTCCGGCCGGCCGGGCAGGGCGGAATCGCTGGAAATCAATGGCGAGTACCAGATCGTCGGCCGCCGGCCGATCTCGGTGAGAACGGCTGCGGCGCCGCTGGCCGTCGTTGCCAGCCGCTCGCACAACACGCCGGAAACCGAGGCCTACATTCGCGACCTCGGTGCCGCTGAGATCGTCTCGGTCGGTTCGTCCCTGAAATTCTGTCTTCTCGCCAGCGCCGAGGCGGACGTCTATCCGCGCTTCGGCCGTACCATGGAATGGGACACGGCCGCGGGCGACGCCGTGCTGCGCGCTGCCGGCGGCATGACGCGCACGCTGGACGGTCTGCCCCTGGTCTATGGCAAGCGCAGGCAAAGCGATGACGAGGACTTCGCCAATCCGCATTTCATCGCCAGCGGCAGGGCAGGGGCCAGCCCCGCCTGAGACCGGTCGACGGTTTACTCGGCTGCGGCCTGGGCTGAATTCGAGCCGATATAGTTGCGGATCGTCTCGATGATGCGGTCCTGGTCGGTTTCGCTCAGATAGGCATGCATCGGCAGGCAGAGGATCCGCTTCGGCAGTTCCTCCGACACTGCAAGACCGGTCGGCGTGCGTGGGTAGTCGCGATAGGCGACTTGGGCATGCAGTGGCTTGACGTAGTAGATGACCGATGGAATGCCCTTTTCGCCGAGATGCGCCTTCAGTCCGTCGCGCTTGGGCGTTTCGATCGCGTACTGTGCCCACGCCGAACGGCTGCCGCCGAGGTTCCGCGCGGCGGTGACGATATCGCCAAGCCCTTCGGCGTAGCGGTTTGCCACCACCTGGCGGGCCACCATCTCGTCTTCGAGAATGGCCAGTTTCTCGATCAGGATCGCCGCCTGCAGCGTGTCGAGCCGGGAATTGATGCCGACGCGGACATTGTCATATTGCGTTTCGCCCTTGCCGTGGAAGGCGAAGGAACGCAGTTGCTCGGCCAACGCATCGTCATTGGTGAACATCGCGCCGCCATCGCCATAGCAGCCAAGCGGTTTTGCCGGGTAGAAGCTGGTTGAGCCGACGGCGCCGAACGAGCCGCACATCTTGCCGTCGACCGAGCCACCCATCGACTGGGCGGCATCCTCGATCACCATCAGATTCTCTCGATTGGCGATCGCCATGATCGCGTCGTAGTCGGCGGCGAGGCCGAACAGGTCGACCGGAATGATCGCCTTCGGCTTCAGCCGGCCTTCCTTCTTGATCATGGCGATGGCAGCCTCGAGGCTGGCAATGTTGATATTGTAGGTCGCCGGATCGACGTCGACAAAAACCGGTTCTGCCTTGGCCAATGCCACCACTTCGGCGGTGGCGGCGAAAGTGAAGCTCGGAACGAACACGGCGTCGCCCGGACCGACGCCGGCCGCAAACAAAGGCAACAAAAGCGCATCTGTGCCGTTGGCGCAGGCCACGACATGCTTGGTGCCGATATAGGCGGCAAGATTGTTTTCGAATTCGGTGACCTGCGGCCCGAGGATATAACGGCCCTCTTCGACGACGCGGTCGATCGCCGCCTTCAGCCGATCGCGGATTCGTTCGCGCTGTGCGCCAAGATCGATGAACTGCATGTCGGCCTCAAAACGGTTTAGCCAGAGATAACGGCCCGCTGGTACCAGAGTTGCACCTGTCGAGAAAGCCGGACCGGCAAAGCCGCGAATTGCGCAAGTGTCGCAGTCTGTTACCTGTGTTTTCCAGCGTGTCTTCGCGAGATGCCGGAAATCCGGCCTTCGTCGGGCGCGATCTCGCCTTTATAGTCCCTGGGACAGGCCCTGCGAAACATAAAGTGATCGACTGGCTCAATCTATCTTGGGCACGTTGCTCAGGCGATTTCCTGCCGCCAGGGCGGATTGGCGCCGGCCCGCGACACAGTCACCGCCGCCGCCTTGGCGCCGAGCGCCAGCGCCGCCTGGATAGCATCCTTCGACAGGCCGGCGATCGCCGCCTTCGTCAGCAGCCCCTGCTCATGCAAGGAGGCGAGGATGCCGGCGTTGAACGTGTCGCCGGCGCCCACCGTGTCGACCACTTCGACTTTGTCCGGCATCACCGTGACGGCATGATCCCTGGTATAGCCGACGGCGCCTTCGCTGCCATGGGTGACGACGATCAGCTTCGGGCCACGCTCGAGCCAGTTGCGGACGACATCCTCGTGCGAGCCGGCTTCGCCGAACCAGTCCAGGTCCTCGTCCGACAGTTTCACGATGTCGGCCATCGCCATCATGGCGCGGATGCGCTTGAGGTGCTTTGCCTTGTCGGGGATGAAGTTGGGCCGGATGTTGGGGTCGAGCATCATGACGCGCCGGCCATGCTCGCGCCGCATGAACTCCTCATAGGCACCACCGGCGGGCTCTGAAATCAGGCTGATGGCGCCGAACAACATGGCTTCGATCTCGTCGCCGAGTTCCGGCAGGTCGTCGATGGTCAGCATGCGTCCGGCTGTATTCTCGTCGTAGAATGTGTAGGTCGCCTGGCCATTGTTCAGCCGCACGAAGGCGAGCGTGGTCGGGTTGGGCGAGGTGTGCGCATAGGTGGAGCTGACCTTGCTGGCCCCAAGCGCATCCCGCAGCTGGCCGCCGAACAGATCCGACGACAGGCCTGAAAAGAAACCTGCCGGCGCGCCCAGCCGGCCAAGTGCTATCGCGGTGTTGAAGACCGCGCCACCGACATAGGGGGCAAAGGCCGGCTCACCCTCTGTCGTTGTACGCGGCAGCATGTCGATCAAGGCTTCGCCGCAGCAGAGGATCATGGTTTCCTGGTCTCCGGCGGATAGATCACGCCCTTGCGGATGATGATGTTGGCGTAGAGCCGCGGCTCGCTTGTCGCGACGATGGCAAACGCCGATTTGACCCGTGCATAGAAGTCGGCGCCGGCCAGCGCAACCACCTTGCGGCCCGGCGCGCGTTTGGCGCAGATCGCCTCCATCTCATGGTGGACAGGATCGGCGAGCGAAGGATCGCCCTTCACCGACGCGCGAAACAGGGCTTCCGGCACGGCGTCGTCCACCGGCAGGATACTCAATATCGCGTCGAGTACCGGGATGAGGTGGTGACCGTCGGCCCGAACCAGCCGGGTTGCCTGGTGTTCCGCCGGATAATTTCCATCGACCAGGGCGATCTCATCGCCATGGCCCATGGCGCGCAGTGTCGCCAGAAGGTCCGGACCGAGCAGCGCCGGGATTCCGATCAGCATTCAGGCGCTCCTGGAAATCGTCGTCGAACCGATCAGGAAGCGTTCGGAAAGCGGCAGGCTGGCGCCACCGAGCGCCCGGGCATGGATGCCGACGGTTCCCTCGCGAACGGCGGGAAGTTTCAAGCCCTCAGCGTCGATCATGGCGATCGCCGCGATGATGGCGTCAACCAGCCGGCGGCGCACGGCTTTCGGCATCCAGCCGTCGATCACCGCCGCCTCGAAATCGATGACCGAGGATGCCGCGACGATGGCATAGGCAAGCGCCTGCGAAGCGCTGGCGATCCACTCGTCGAGCTCGGGACCGATCTCGCCCCAGTCTTCCGGCGATGTCCACAGATGCGAGGCCTCGACGCCACGCGCATTGAGCGCCTTTTCGAGCATGGCGATGGACGCCACGTCGATCAGCTGCGTCGGCTTGCCGTCCGGTCCGGGCACCGGCATGGAGCCGAGCGCGCCTGCATTGCCGGTCGGCCCGCCAAAAAGTCGGCCATTCAGCACGATGCCGCCGCCGGCAAACGCGCCGATGTAGAAATAAACGAAGTCACGCGCCGCACCGGCCTGGCCGAAGACGAGCTCGGCGCCGCAGGCCGAAGTGGCATCGTTCTGCAGGTAGACAGGAAAGTCGCATTGCGCCTGGATGTCGGCACGAATGTCGCGGTGACGCCATTCGTCCATGACGTCGCGCGGGGCGCCGGCCGTGTCGGCCCAATTCCACAATTCGAACGGCATGGCGATCCCCAGGCCGGCGATGCGTTTATCCTGCGCTGGCGTCAGCTCGCCGCGCATCTGCCGCATGCCGTTGGTGACGAATTCCACTGTCTCGCGTGGCGCCGGATAGCGGTACGAATGCTGCAGCATCGAACGGACATGGCCAAGGAAATCGATCAGCACGAGTTCGGCGCTGCGGCGGCCGATCTTCAGGCCGATGAAATAGGCGCCGTCGGGATTGAGCGCCATGGGGATGGAGGGTTGGCCGATCTTGCCGCGCAACGGCGCCTGACGAACGAGAAGGCTTTCCTCTTCCAGTTCACGCATGATGACCGATACGGTCTGCGCGGAAAGCCCGGTCATGCGCGCGATATCGGACTTCGCCAGGCTGCCGTGCTGCCGCACCAGCGAGAGCACCAGCCGCTCGTTGTGGTCGCGCATGCCGCTCTGGTTGGTGCCGCGGTGAATAAGGCTCTCATTCGCTTCGGGCGAACCGTGCCTGGAAATGGCGGTCTCCACCCTGTTCCTCCCGTCGTTTCCCCTCAATGCTTTTGGGCCAGAATGAGTGAACGAAGCAAGGCTGTCAATAATAAATAAGAGTGATTTAATTATTGACAGAGGCGTTGGTCTGGTGTCTGTTGGGACAGCGTCCACGCTGGGAGAAGTTCGTTGGACGCGCTGCAGATGCCGGTTGGCCGGCGTCCAGAATGGTTCCACTGGGAGGAAAATCGTGACCAATACAAAACTGTTGAAATCGACCGTGTTTGCCGCCGCTGCTCTGGGTCTGGTGGCGTTTGCATCGTCCGCATCCGCGGCTGGTGTTGGCGCCTGCCTGATCACCAAGACCGACACCAACCCCTTCTTCGTCAAGATGAAGGAAGGCGCCACGGCGAAAGCCAAGGAACTCGGCGTCGACCTCAAGACCTACGCCGGCAAGATCGACGGCGACAGCGAGAGCCAGGTGGCGGCGATCGAAAGCTGCATCGCCGACGGCGCCAAGGGTATCCTGATCACCGCATCCGACACCAAGGGCATCGTGCCTACGGTGAAGAAGGCGCGTGATGCCGGCCTGCTGGTGATCGCGCTCGACACGCCGCTCGATCCGATCGACGCGGCCGACGCCACCTTCGCCACCGACAATCTCGAAGCCGGCAAGCTGATCGGCGCCTGGGCCGCCGCCACGCTCGGCGACAAGGCCAAGGACGCCAAGATCGGCTTCCTCGACCTGACCCCCTCGCAGCCGACCGTGGACGTGCTGCGCGACCAGGGCTTCATGATGGGCTACGGCATCGATGTGAAGGACCCCAACAAGATCGGCGACGAGGACGATCCGCGCATCGTCGGCCACGACGTCACCAACGGCAACGAGGAAGGCGGCCGCAAGGCGATGGAGAACCTTCTGCAGAAGGACAACACCATCAACGTCATCCACACCATCAACGAGCCGGCCGCTGTCGGTGCCTACCAGGCGCTCAAGGCCGTCGGCCTCGAAAAGCAGGTGCTGATCGTCTCGGTCGACGGCGGCTGCCCCGGCGTGAAGTCGGTTACGGAAGGCGTGATCGGCGCGACGTCGCAGCAATATCCGCTGCAGATGGCGGCCCTCGGCATCGAGGCGATCGCTGCTTTCGCCAAGGATGGAACCAAGCCGAAGCCGACCGAAGGCAAGAATTTCTTCGATACCGGCGTCAACCTGGTGACCGATAAGCCGGCCAATGGCGTGAAGTCCATCGACACCAAGGAAGGCCTCGCCAAGTGCTGGGGCTGATGCCGGTCTGACCGGCAACCATAAAACCGAAGCGGTCGGGGCTTGATCCCCGGCCGCTTCGGGTGGACGATGGGTCGCGTGACCGCGAACAATCCCGGCGACAGACCGGAAAGGCGTGGACGGGCGTCGGCGTGTGGCTGACACCCTACGGGGAGGAAACATGGCTCAAGCTCAGGAATTCGAGAAAGTTCTCTCGAGCAGCGACACAAGTGTTGCCGCTTTTGACGAGCACAAATCGGCCGTCAAGCGCATCCAGCATTTCCTGCATTCAACGCCAGCCGCGGTGCCGCTGATCGTGCTGCTTCTGGCGATCATTGTCTTCGGCATCACGATCGGAGGGCGGTTCTTTTCGTCCTACACGTTGACGCTGATCCTGCAGCAGATCGCCATCGTCGGCATCCTCGGAGCCGCGCAGACGCTGGTCATCCTGACCGCTGGCATCGACCTGTCGATTGGCGTGATCATGGTGATTTCGGCCGTGATCATGGGCAATTGCGCGGTCAGCTACGGTCTGCCGAGCGTACTGGCCGTGGCGATCGGGCTTGCCGCCGGTGCGGCCTGTGGGCTGCTCAACGGGGTGCTGGTCGCCTACATGAAGCTGCCGCCCTTCATCGTGACGCTCGGCACCTGGAACATCGTCATGGCCACGAACTTCATCTATTCGGCCAATGAGACGATCCGCGACACCGACGTCGATACCCAGGCGCCGCTGCTGCATCTGTTCGCCCTGAGCTTCAAGATCGGCACGGCGGTGCTGACGCTCGGGGTCATTGCCACGGTCGTGCTCGTCTTGATCCTGTGGTACGTGCTCAACCACACGGCATGGGGCCGCCATGTCTACGCCGTTGGCGATGATCAGGAGGCGGCGAAGCTGTCGGGTATCCAGACCAAGAAGGTGTTGATGACGGTCTACACCCTTGCCGGGTTGATCGCTGCTTTCGCTGCCTGGGTCTCCATCGGCCGCAACGGCTCGATTTCACCGTCAGCCGCCGTCACTGACTACAATCTGCAGGCGATCACCGCGACGGTGATTGGTGGTATTTCCCTGTTCGGCGGGCGTGGCTCGATCCTGGGCACGCTGTTTGGCGCGATGATCGTCGGTGTCGTCTCCATGGGTCTCAACATGCTGGGCGCCGATCCGCAATGGAAAGTGCTGCTCACCGGTGTGCTGATCATCGGCGCCGTGGCCATCGACCAATGGATCAGAAAGGTTTCCGCATGACCCAGGAACCCATCCTTACCGCGCGCGGTCTGGTCAAGCGCTATGGCCGCGTCACCGCTCTCGACAATGCCGACTTCGACCTTTATCCGGGCGAAATCCTTGCCGTCATAGGCGACAATGGCGCCGGTAAGTCATCGCTCATCAAGGCGATTTCCGGCGCGGCCGTGCCCGACGAGGGCGAGATCCGGCTTGAGGGCAAACCCGTCGCCTTCAGATCGCCGATGGAAGCCCGCGAAGCCGGCATTGAGACGGTCTACCAGAACCTTGCACTGTCGCCGGCGCTGTCTATCGCCGACAACATGTTCCTTGGTCGCGAGATCCGCAAACCGGGTTTTCTGGGGGACTGGCTTCGCATGCTCGACCGTCCGGCGATGGAAAAGCGCGCCCGCGACAAGCTTACCGAACTGGGCCTGATGACCATCCAGAACATCAGCCAGGCGGTGGAAACGCTGTCGGGCGGCCAGCGCCAGGGCGTGGCGGTGGCGCGCGCCGCCGCCTTCGGCAGCCGTGTGGTGATCATGGACGAACCGACTGCCGCCCTTGGCGTCAAGGAAAGCCGCCGCGTGCTTGAACTGATCCTCGACGTCAAGAAGCGCGGCCTGCCGATCGTGCTGATCTCGCACAACATGCCGCATGTCTTCGAAGTGGCCGATCGCATTCACATCCACCGGCTGGGCCGTCGCCTCTGCGTCATCGATCCCAAGCAATATACGATGTCCGATGCCGTTGCCTTCATGACCGGAGCCAAGGTTCCACCGGAGGCCGCACTGGCCGCCTGACTGCCAAATTGCCGCAGGGGCGCCCGGCTCCGTCGTTGTCTAAATCGATTGAACATACTGAAAGATGCGCTAGCATGGGCTGGGAGGATTGTTGAAAGCCGGTATGATCGTGGCAACAGCACGAGAGGTAGCATGACGCGCGCGATGACATCCGAAGCCCTCCCGCCACTACTCGAAAACCCCGATCCCAAGACGCTCGCCACGGAAGTCTTGATGGCCCTCAAATATCGGGTCGGCAAGGACACCACCGTCGCGACCCAGTACGACTGGCTCACCGCCTCGATCAAGGTCGTTCGCGACCGCATCGTCGATCGCTGGATGCAGGCGACGAAAGAAGCCTACGACCAGCAGGAAAAGCGCGTCTACTATCTGTCGCTCGAGTTCCTCATCGGCCGTCTGATGCGCGACGCGTTCTCCAATCTCGGCCTGATGGACAATATGCGCGACGCGCTGTCGTCGCTCGGCGTCGATCTCGATCTGATTGCTGCCCTCGAGCCGGATGCGGCACTCGGCAATGGCGGCCTCGGCCGGCTCGCCGCTTGCTTCATGGAAAGCATGGCGACCGTCAACATTCCCGCGCATGGCTACGGCATCCGCTACGCCAACGGCATGTTCCGCCAGGAAATCCACGACGGCTGGCAGGTTGAACTGCCCGAGACCTGGCTCGATCACGGCAATCCCTGGGAATTCGAACGGCGCGAACGGTCGTTCGAGGTTGGTTTCGGCGGTTCGGTGGAATCGATAACCTCGAAGGACGGCCGGCTCGAGCGCCATGTCTGGAAGCCGACCGAGCATGTCCTGGCGGTCGCCTATGATACGCCTGTCGTCGGTTGGCGGGCGAACCGGGTCAACACGTTGCGACTGTGGTCGGGCATGCCGGTCGATCCGATCCTGCTCGACAAGTTCAATGCCGGCGACCATATCGGCGCGCTTGCCGAAAGCAACAAGGCCGATGCCTTGTCGCGGGTCCTCTATCCCGCCGATTCCCACAAGGCGGGGCAGGAGCTTCGGCTCAGGCAAGAGTACTTCTTCTCCACCGCGTCGCTGCAGGACATCCTGCAGCGCCACATCAGCCAGTACGGCAATTTGCAGTCGTTGCCCGACAAGGCGGCGATCCACCTCAACGACACCCATCCGGCCATCGCGGTTCCCGAACTGATGCGCCTGCTGATGGATGTCCACGGCATGGACTTCGACCAGGCCTGGGGCATCACCAAGCGCACTTTCGGCTACACCAACCATACGCTGCTGCCCGAGGCGCTGGAAAGTTGGCCGGTGCCGCTTTTCGAGCGGCTGCTGCCGCGCCATATGCAGATCGTCTACGCCATCAACGCCGAAGTGCTTTTGGAGGCGCGTGCCTCCAACCAGTTTTCGGACGAGCAGATCAGCCGCATCTCGCTGATCCAGGAAAATGGCGACCGCCGGGTGCGCATGGGCAATCTGGCCTTTGTCGGTTCGCACTCGATCAACGGTGTTTCGGCTCTTCATACCGATCTGATGAAGGAGACGGTGTTCGCCGACCTGCACAAGCTCTATCCCGATCGCATCAACAACAAGACCAACGGCATCACGCCGCGGCGCTGGCTGATCCAGTGCAACCCCGGCCTGACGGCGCTCGCCCGCGAGGCGATCGGTGACCGCTTTCTCGACGACATCGACGCCATCAAGGATCTCGATGCCTTCGCCGGCGATGCCGCCTTTCGCGACAAGTTCGCCGCCGTCAAGCGGGCCAACAAGGCGCGGCTGGCCAATCTCGTCGCCGACCGGCTCGGCATCAAGGTCGATCCTTCGGCGCTGTTCGACATCCAGATCAAGCGTATCCATGAATACAAGCGCCAGCTTCTGAACATCCTCGAGGCGATCGCGCTCTACGACCAGATCCGCTCGCACCCCGAGCGCGACTGGATGCCGCGCGTGAAATTCTTCGGCGGCAAGGCGGCGCCCAGCTACCACAACGCCAAGCTGATCATCAAACTCGCCAACGATGTCGCCAGGGTCATCAACCGTGATCCGGCCGTTCGCGGTCTGCTGAAGGTGGTGTTCGTGCCGAACTACAACGTCAGCCTGGCAGAGATCATGATGCCGGCCGCTGATCTTTCCGAGCAGATCTCGACCGCCGGCATGGAAGCGTCGGGCACCGGCAACATGAAGTTCGCGCTGAATGGCGCGTTGACCATCGGCACGCTCGACGGTGCCAATGTCGAGATCAAGGAGTGCGTCGGCGACGACAACATCTTCATCTTCGGCCTGACCACCGCCGAGGTCGCCGAGCGGCGCAACAATGGCTACAATCCGCGCTCGGTCATCGAGGCTTCACCGGAGTTGTCGCAGGCGCTTGCTGCCGTCTCGTCAGGCGTCTTCTCGCCGGATGATCCGGAACGTTACCGCGACCTCATCAACGGCCTCTACGAGGGCGACTGGTTCATGGTGGCCGCCGATTTCGACGCCTATGCCGCAGCCCAACGCGAAGTCGATGCGGTCTGGCGCAACAGCCCGGACTGGTATGCCAAGGCGATCCGCAACGTCGCGCGCGTCGGCTGGTTCTCCTCCGATCGCACGATCCGCCAATATGCGAAAGAAATCTGGAACGTGCCTGTCTGATGTGATTGCATGAGGCCACGGATAATGTGGTCCGGTGCATGTCGCCCAAAAGTGTGTAGCGGTTTTGGGGCAACGACATGCACAAGAACAAGAGATGCATGTAGCCCAAAAATGTCTAGCGTTTTTGGGGATGCACGAGAACGAGATTGGTGCCCGGGGAGGGACACTGCCTGATGAAGAAGCCGCGCGCGACCGCTGCGACAAGCGGGCCGGACGGACTGGCGCCAGCCGGCGATGTCGCGGCGATTGTTGCCGGCACGCACGGCGATCCCTTCGCGGTCCTTGGCGTTCATGAGGTCGGCAAGAGCCTGTTTGCCCGCTGCTTCGTTCCGCATGCGGAGTTCGTCACCGCCTATACGCTGACCGGCACCATCGCAGGTGAACTTTCCCGGCGCGACGACCGTGGTTTCTTCGAAGGCAAGCTGTCGATCCGCAAGCGTCAGCCGCTGCGCTATCATGCCAGGAACGCCGGCGGCGACTGGTGGCTGACGGATCCCTATTCGTTCGGTCCGGTGCTCGGGCCGATGGACGACTACTACATCGCCGAGGGCTCGCATCTCAGGCTGTTCGACAAGCTCGGTGCGCATGTCATCGAGCACGAAGGCGCTTCGGGCGTGCATTTCGCCGTGTGGGCGCCCAATGCAAGGCGCGTCTCGGTGGTCGGCGACTTCAACGAATGGGACGGCCGCAGGCACTCGATGCGCGACCGTCGCGATACCGGCATCTGGGAGGTGTTCATTCCCGATATCGGCGCCGGCCGGCCCTACAAATACGAGATCATCGGCCCCGACGGCGTCAGGCTGCCGCTGAAGGCCGATCCGTTCGCCTTCAAGTCCGAACTGCGGCCGGCCACGGCATCGGTGACGGCGGTGCCGCCGTCGCATCCATGGGGCGACGAGGCGCATCGCAGTTACTGGCGCAACGCCGATCCTCGCCGCGAAGCCATCTCGATCTACGAGGTTCATGCCGGCTCCTGGCAGCTTCGCGACGATGGCACCTTCCTGTCGTGGGACGAACTGGCCGACCGATTGATACCCTATGCGGTCGAGACCGGCTTCACCCACATCGAGTTCATGCCGATCTCCGAGCATCCCTATGATCCGTCCTGGGGCTACCAGACCACCGGCCTCTTCGCGCCATCGGCTCGCTTCGGCGATCCGGACGGCTTTGCCCGCTTCGTCGACGGCGCTCACCGCGCCGGCATCGGCGTCATTCTCGACTGGGTGCCGGCGCATTTCCCGGTCGACGAGCACGGTCTCGCCCATTTCGACGGCACCGCGCTCTACGAGCATGCCGATCCGCGCAAGGGTTTTCATCCCGACTGGAACACCGCGATCTACAATTTTGGCCGCCGCGAGGTGGTGGCGTTCCTGGTCAACAACGCGCTGTTCTGGGCCGAGAAATATCATGTCGACGGTTTGCGCGTCGATGCGGTCGCCTCGATGCTCTACCTCGACTATTCGCGCAAGGCCGGCGAATGGATCCCCAACGAAAAGGGCGGCCGCGAAAACCTCGAGGCGGTCAGCTTCCTGCAGAAGATGAACAAGGAGGTCTACGGCCACCATCCGGGCGTCATCACCATCGCCGAGGAATCGACCTCATGGCCGAAGGTCTCGGCACCTGTGCATGAGGGCGGGCTGGGCTTCGGCTTCAAGTGGAACATGGGCTTCATGCACGACACGCTGGAGTATTTCTCCAAGGAGCCGATCTTCCGCAAGCACCACCACAACGACCTCACCTTCGGTCTGACCTACGCCTTCTCGGAAAATTTCGTGCTGCCGCTCTCGCATGACGAGGTCGTGCACGGCAAAGGCACGCTGCTTGGCAAGATGGCCGGCGACGACTGGCAGAAATTCGCGACGTTGCGCGCTTACTACGGTTTCATGTGGGGTTACCCCGGCAAGAAGTTGCTGTTCATGGGGCAGGAGTTCGCGCAGCGCCGCGAATGGAGCGAGGCACGCGCGCTCGACTGGAACCTGCTTGATTTCCGGCCGCATCGCGGCGTCTGGCAGACGGTGCGCGATCTCAACTACCTCTACCGTTCGCGCCCGGCGCTGCATGGCCGCGACTGCGAACCGGAAGGGTTTTCCTGGCTCATCGTCGACGACAGCCAGAATTCGGTTTTCGCCTGGCTGCGCAGCGCACCGGGCGGCAGCCCGGTGGCCGTCATTTCCAACTTCACGCCGGTGCCGCGCGACAATTATCGCGTGCCGTTGCCGACGGCCGGGAAATGGCGCGAAATCATCAACACCGACGCTTCGGAATATGGTGGTTCCGGCAAGGGCAATGGCGGCATGGTCGAGGCACGGGCGGAGGGAGGAAGCATCTCTGCGACGATGCTTTTGCCACCGCTGTCGACGATCATGCTCGAGCTCGTTGCCGAGACTGAGTAACTTGGGAGGGTAGAAATGGCAGACTTGAAACGGACCCAGCCGCTGGCGCGCGATGCCATGGCCTATGTACTGGCCGGCGGCCGTGGCAGCCGCCTCAAGGAACTGACAGACCGGCGCGCCAAGCCAGCCGTCTATTTCGGCGGCAAGACGCGCATCATCGACTTCGCGCTCTCCAATGCGCTTAACTCCGGCATCCGGCGCCTTGGCGTCGCCACCCAGTACAAGGCGCATTCGCTGATCCGCCATCTGCAGCGTGGCTGGAACTTCCTGCGGCCCGAACGAAACGAAAGCTTCGACATCCTGCCGGCCAGCCAGCGCGTTTCGGAGACGCAGTGGTACGAGGGCACGGCCGACGCCGTCTATCAGAACATCGACATCATCGAGGCCTATGGACCCGAATACATGGTCATCCTGGCCGGCGACCACATCTACAAGATGGACTACGAGCTAATGCTTCGCCAGCACGTCGACGCCAATGCCGACGTCACCGTCGGTTGCCTCGAAGTGCCGCGCATGGAAGCCACCGGCTTCGGCGTCATGCACGTCGATGGCAAGGACAACATCATCGCCTTCGTCGAAAAGCCCGCCGATCCGCCCGGCATCCCCGACAAACCGGAGTTCGCCCTGGCCTCGATGGGCATCTACGTGTTCAAGACCAAGTTCCTGATGGAGCAGCTGCGCCGCGATGCCGCCGAGCCGGGCTCGAGCCGCGACTTCGGCAAGGACATCATTCCCTATATCGTCCAGCACGGTAAGGCGATCGCGCACCGCTTCGCCAAATCCTGCGTCCGCTCGACGGCCGAGAACGAGGCCTACTGGCGCGATGTCGGAACGGTCGATGCCTATTGGGAAGCCAATATCGACCTGACCGACATCACGCCGGAACTCGATCTCTATGACCGCGACTGGCCGATCTGGACCTATGCCGAATTGAAGCCGCCGGCGAAGTTCGTGCATGACGAGGATGGCCGCCGCGGCTCGGCGGTCTCTTCGCTTGTCTCGGGCGACTGCATCGTCTCGGGCGCCTCGCTGAAGAGAAGCCTGATCTTCACCGGCGCGCGCATCAATTCCTATTCGACGCTGGAAGAAGTCGTCATGCTGCCCGACGTTCATGTCGGCCGGAACGCAAAGTTGAAGCGCGTGGTCATCGACCATGGTGTTAGGATACCGGAAGGGCTGGTGGTGGGCGAAGATCCCGCTCTCGACGCCAAGCGTTTTCGGGTCTCCGAGAAAGGCATCTGCCTGGTCACCCAGGACATGATCGACAAACTGGGACTTTAGGACAGACAGGATCGGATTGAAGGCGCATGCAGGTTCTGTCGGTCACGCCCGAGATTTTCCCGCTGATCAAGACCGGTGGGCTTGCCGACGTGACCGGCGCTTTGCCTGTCGCACTGGCAGCCAAGGGCGTGACAATGCGCACGCTCATTCCGGGCTTTCCCACCGTGATGGCCGCCTTCAAGAAAAAGCGGGCGGTCCTGCAATATCCCTTGCTGCAGGGCGGCAAGGCTTCCGTTCATGCCGTCCAGCTTGCAGGGCTTGACCTGTTCGTGCTCGACGCGCCGCATCTGTTCGACCGCCCCGGTGGTCCCTATGGCGATGCCAGCGGTGGTGACTGGCCCGACAACTGGCGGCGCTTCGCGGCGCTGAGCCAGGTGGGCGGTGACATCGCCGGTGGCGCCATTTCTGGCTATCAGCCCGACATCGTCCATGCCCATGACTGGCAGTCGGCGATGACCCTGGCCTATATGCGTTACGGCAAGGCGATCGGCGTCCCGTCAATGATGACCGTTCACAACCTCGCCTTCCAGGGCCAGTTCGGCGCCAGCATCTTTGGCGAGCTTGGCTTGCCGGCGGTTGCAATGGCGCTCGACGGCGTCGAATATTACGGTGGTGTCGGGTTCCTCAAGGCCGGCCTGCAGGCCGCCTGGGCGATCACCACGGTCAGCCCAACCTACGCGCAGGAAATCCGCTCGCCGGAATTCGGCATGGGTCTCGACGGCCTCATCAACATGCGCTCCAGCGATCTCTATGGTATCGTCAACGGCATCGATACCGGCATCTGGAATCCGGAAGCCGACAAGCATCTGGTGTCGAATTACACGGGCAGGACGCTGAAGGCGCGCGCGCCAAACAGGGCCGCCGTCGAGGAGCGCTTCAACCTCGATCGCGACGACAGCCCGATCGTCTGCGTCGTCAGCCGCCTGACCTGGCAAAAGGGCATGGACATACTGGCGCTGGTGATCGACGGCATCGTTGCGACCGGCGCGCGCCTGGCCGTCCTGGGGTCGGGCGATGCTGGCCTCGAAGGCGCGCTGCTCGCCGCCGCCGCTAGACACCGTGGCCGCATCGGGGTCGTCGTCGGCTACGACGAGGCGCTTTCGCACATCATGCAAGGCGGCTGCGACGCCATCGTCATTCCCTCGCGCTTCGAGCCCTGCGGGCTGACGCAGCTTTACGGCCTGCGCTATGGCTGCGTGCCTGTGGTTGCCCGTACCGGCGGCCTGGCGGATACCATCATCGACGCCAACGAGGCTGCCGTCTCGGCCGGCGTCGCGACCGGCTTCCAGTTCGCGCCCAACAATGGTGGCGCCTTGCTGCACGCCATGCGCCGCCTCGTCGACGCGCATGCCAGTCCGGCGGTCTGGGAATCGTTGCAACGCCAGGGCATGAAGGCCGATGTGTCGTGGGACAAGAGCGCGGAAAAATACGTTGAACTCTATCGCTCGCTGCTTTTGAAAAGGGTTGCCTGAAGCATGATACGGACCGTCCCCACCAAGCCTTACTCCGATCAGAAGCCCGGTACTTCGGGCCTGCGCAAGAAGGTGCCGGTGTTCCAGCAGGAGCACTATGCCGAGAACTTCATCCAGTCGATCTTCGACGCGCTGGACGGCTTCAAGGGCAAGACCCTGGTAATCGGCGGTGATGGCCGCTTCTACAACCGCGAGGTCATCCAGAAGGCGATCGCCATGGCCGCCGCCAACGGCTTCGGCAAGGTGATGGTCGGGCAGGGCGGCATATTGTCAACGCCGGCGGCCTCGCATGTCATTCGCAAATACAAGACCTTCGGCGGCATCATCCTGTCGGCCAGCCACAATCCGGGCGGCCCGCATGAGGATTTCGGCATCAAGTACAATGCCGGCAATGGCGGCCCGGCGCCGGAAAAGCTGACCGACGCGATCTTCGCCAGGACCAAGTCGATTTCGAACTTCAAGAACGCCGATATCGAGCCGATCGACATCGACACCATCGGCACGGTCAAGGCCGCTGGCATGACGGTCGAGATCATCGATCCGGTCGCCGACTACGCCGAGCTGATGGAAAGCCTGTTCGACTTCGAGGCACTGCGCAAGCTCTTCAAATCGGGCTTCCGCATGCGCTTCGATGCCATGCACGCGGTGACCGGTCCCTATGCCAAGGAGATCCTCGAAAACCGGCTTGGCGCGCCCGACGGCACCTGCCGCAATTTCAAGCCGCTGCCGGATTTCGGCGGCCATCACCCGGATCCGAACCTCGTCCATGCCAAGCACCTCTATGACGAGATGATGGGAGCGGACGCGCCGGATTTCGGCGCCGCTTCCGATGGGGACGGCGACCGCAACCTGATCATCGGCAAGGGCATTTTCGTCACCCCGTCGGATTCGGTCGCCATGCTCGCCGCCAACGCCCGCCTGGCGCCCGGCTACAAGGACGGCCTGAAGGGCATCGCTCGCTCGATGCCGACCAGCGGCGCCGCCGACCGCGTCGCCCACAAGCTCGGCATCGGCATCTATGAAACGCCGACCGGCTGGAAGTTCTTCGGCAATCTGCTCGATGCCGGCATGGCGACGATCTGCGGCGAGGAGAGTGCCGGCACCGGCTCCAACCATGTCCGCGAAAAGGACGGCCTGTGGGCGGTGCTTTTGTGGCTCAACATCCTGGCCGCGCGCGGCGAAAGCTGCAAGCAGATCGTCACCGAGCACTGGGCGACCTACGGCCGCAACTACTATTCACGCCACGACTACGAGGAGGTCGAGAGCGACCGCGCCAATGCGCTGGTCGACGAGCTGCGCGCCAAGCTCGGCTCGTTGCCGGGCACCAGGGTGCGCGGCATGACAATCGCCAGCGCCGACGACTTCGCCTATCACGACCCGGTCGACGGTTCGACCAGCGAGCATCAGGGCATCAGGGTTCTGTTCGAAGGCGGTTCGCGCGTCGTCTTCCGGCTATCCGGCACCGGCACGTCGGGCGCGACGCTACGCGTCTATATCGAGCGTTACGAGCCGGACAAGTCGAGGCATGATCTGGATACGCAGGCCGCACTTGCCGATCTGATTGCCGCGGCCGATGATATTGCCGGGATTCGCAGCCATACCGGCCGCGCCAAGCCGAGCGTCATCACCTGATGCCATCGACACCTGCGGCCAATCATCGGCCGCGATTTGGCGGATTTGTTTCGGACGGTGGCATCCGCTTCGCCGTATGGTCGCAGGCGGCCAGGCGGCTGTGGGTCTCGATCTTCGACGAGCAGGGCAATCGGGAAATCGAACGGCTTGAGCTGCAGCCGGAAGGCGAGGGCGTCCATGCGCTGTTCGTCGCGGGCCTTGGCCCCGGCACCCGCTACGGATTTCGCGCCGACGGCGACTATGCGCCGGAGCGCGGTCTGTGGTTCGACCCCGACAAATTGCTGACCGATCCCTACGCCATCGAGATCGACAGGCCTTACGCCCATGATTGGCGGCTGGCCCACCGCCGGGGGGAAGGGGGCGATACCGCCCCGCTGATGCCGAAGGCGATTGCCGGGGCCTTGCCGAAACCCGCGCGGGCGTCGCCGCCGCTTTTCCGGGCCGGCGGCCTGATCTACGAAGTGCCGGTGCGCGCCTTCACCATGCGCCACCCCGACGTTCCGGAAAGGCTGCGCGGGACGGTTGCCGCCCTCGCTCATCCGGCGGTTATCGAACACCTGAAAAAGCTCGGCGTAGGCGCCGTCGAACTGATGCCTGTGACGGCGTCGATCGACGAGCGGCATCTGCCGCCGCTTGGGCTGCGCAACGCCTGGGGCTACAATCCCGTCACCTTCATGGCGCTCGATCCACGTCTTGCGCCGGGCGGCATCGTGGAATTGCGAAACACGGTCGCCGTGCTGCGTGAAGCCGGCATCGGCGTCATCCTCGATCTCGTCTTCAACCACACCGGCGAGAGCGACAGGCTCGGCCCGACGCTCTCGCTGCGCGGCTTCGACAATCAGGCCTATTACCGGCATGCGTCGGACGGCAGGCTGGCCAACGACACCGGCACCGGCAATACGGTCGCTTGCGACCACCCTGTCGTTCAGGAAATGATCATCGACGCGCTTCGCCATTTTGTTCGTGATGCCGGCGTCGATGGCTTCCGCTTCGACCTGGCACCCATTCTGGGGCGAGTCGAGGGAACATTCGAGGCCGAGGCGCCATTGTTGAAAGCGATGCGCCAGGACGCGCTGCTGGCCGACCGCGTGTTGATCGCCGAGCCCTGGGACATCGGTCCGGATGGCTATCAGCTCGGCAATTTCCCCCCGCCCTTCCTCGAATGGAACGACAAGTACCGCGACGATGTCAGGCGCTTCTGGCGCGGCGACGCCGGCATGGTCGGCGCATTGGCGACACGGCTTGCCGGTTCGTCCGATGTGTTTGCCAAGGCAGGCCAACACACCAGCCGCAGCGTCAATTTCATCGCCGCCCATGACGGCATGACGCTGGCCGACACCGTGCGTTACGAGCGCAAGCACAACGAGGCCAATGGCGAGCAGAACCGCGATGGTCACAATGAGAACCTGTCGTGGAACAATGGCGTGGAGGGCGTCACGGATGACCCGGCCGTTTCGGCGGCACGCCTGAACGATCACCATGCACTGCTCGCCACGCTGTTTGCCTCGCGCGGCACCATTATGCTGACCGCCGGTGACGAATTCGGCCGCACCCAGCACGGCAACAACAATGCCTATGCGCAGGACAATGAGATCACCTGGCTCGACTGGGCCGGGCGCGACCGGGCGCTGGAGCGCTACGCGTCACTGCTGGCGGCGTTGCGGCGCACGGTGCCCGCGCTTTCCGACACACGCTTCCTCACCGGCCAGCCGCCGGCAGGTTCAGGGATGCCAGACGTCGCATGGCTGACCGAGAGAGGCGCGCCGCTCGATGAACAGAGCTGGCAGGACCCGCAGAGGCATCGTCTGGTCATGGTTCTGGGTGGCACCGCCGATGACGGGCGGCGCCTCGCAGTGGTCATCAACGGCGATCGCCGGGCCTGCATGTTCACGCTGCCCGGGCGCGAAGGGTTTTTCTGGGCGTCGGCTCTCGAAACAGGCGAGGCGGTTGATATCTCGCGGCCGGTATCGGGGCGGACGGTGATCTTCATGATCGAACGAGCGGCCGTGCAGGCTGGCTCGAGGGAGAAACGCAATGGCGGCAAGTGACAGGTCCGAATGGTGGCGCGGCTGCGTCATCTACCAGATCTATCCGCGCTCCTTCCAGGATACGACCGGCAACGGCAGTGGCGATCTGCGCGGCGTCACATCGAGGCTGGCTCATGTCGCCTCGCTTGGCGTCGACGCCATCTGGCTGTCGCCCTTCTTCAAATCGCCGATGGCCGACATGGGCTACGACGTGTCGGATTACTGCGATGTCGATCCGATGTTCGGCACATTGGAGGACTTCGACGCGATGATCGCCGAGGCGCACCGCCTCGGCCTGAAGATCATTATCGACCAGGTGCTGTCGCATTCATCCGACAAGCACGAGTGGTTTGTCGAAAGCCGCGGCAGCCGCGACAATCCCAAGGCCGACTGGTATGTCTGGGCCGATACGAAGCCGGATGGCGGCGCCCCCAACAACTGGCTTTCCGTCTTCGGTGGTCCGGCCTGGGAGTGGGACTCGACCCGCCGGCAATATTACATGCACAATTTCCTCGCCGCGCAGCCGGATTTGAATTTCCACAATCCGGAGGTTCAGGACGCGCTTCTGGAAACGGTGCGCTTCTGGCTGGAGCGCGGCGTCGACGGCTTCCGGCTCGATACGGTCAACTACTATGTCCACGACCGCTGGCTGCGCAGCAATCCGCCCTTGGCGTCGAGCGTCGCCGGCACCAACAACGAGACCAACACCTACCTCTACCAGGAGCACCTGTTCGACAAGACGCAGCCGGAGAACCTGGCGTTCCTTCGTCGCTTCAGGGCGCTGCTCGATGAGTACGAGGACCGCGCCGCCGTCGGCGAGATCGGCGATGAAGGCCGCTCATTGCAGACGCTCGCCGCCTACACGTCCGGCGGCGACAAGCTCCATATGTGCTACACGTTCGATCTGCTTGGCCCGCAGTTCTCTGCGGCGCATGTGCGTGGCTGCGTCGAAGCCTTCGAGGCGGCCGTTTCCGATGGCTGGGTCTGCTGGGCATTCTCCAACCACGACGTGGTGCGCCATGTCAGCCGTTGGACAAGGCCAGACAGCGACCCCGACGTGGTCGCAAGATTCTCGATCATGCTGCTGTGCTGCCTGCGCGGATCGATCTGCCTCTACGAGGGCGAGGAACTCGGCCTGGAGGAGGCCGAACTCGCTTTCGAGGACTTGCGCGATCCCGTCGGCATCCGCTTCTGGCCGGGCGTCAAGGGCAGGGATGGTTGCCGCACGCCGATGGTCTGGGAGGCCGGTGCCGACAATGCGGGGTTCTCTACCGGCAAGCCATGGCTGCCGGTACCGGCCAGCCATCGCGCCCGCGCGGTCGACGTCCAGAATGCCGACATCGCCTCGGTGCTCACGTTTTATCGGGCCGCGCTGGCCTTGCGCCGAGAGCATGTAGCACTGACAACAGGCTCGATCCGCTTTCTCGACGCCGAGGGTGACGTGCTCGCCTTCATCCGCGAAGGTGGCGGTGAAAGACTGCTTTGCGTCTTCAATTTCGCCGAGGTGCCGGCCAATTGGCCGTTGCCGCGGGATATAGGGTCGGTCGCAAGGCTTGGCGGCGATGCCGCTGTCATCGAGGAAGCCGAGTTGTCGTTGCCCGCGCTCGGTTGCTTTCTCGGCCGACTTGACTGATCTGGCGTCTCGGCCGCCTTTACTGGACAAGCACCGAGCGTCCGCAGGTCGCTCCGGTGACGCGCACATCCGCCTGTCCGACGCCGACACCCAGCGCTGACAGCACATTGTAAAGCAGGTCGTCGACCGGCGCCGTCACACCGTTCAGCACGGCCACCACTGCCGGCTTGACCGTTCCGAGCAGGGCGGTCAGATCGATCCCGAGACCAAGCGCATTGACCGAAAGCGACAGGTTGTTGACCAGCGACGTGGTGAGCGACTGCGAGATGTTTCGCGTCGAAACAGTCTTGACCGTCTTGTTGGCGATGTCAGTCGCGTTGAAGTTCAGCGTCGTCGGGCTGTTGTTGGTGATCGCGGTCGCGGCCGAACCCATCACCTGTATCAGCGGAACGTTGACCAGCAGCAGCTTGAGGCTCACATCCGCGATCTCGGCGTCGGTGAACGACTGAGGCTGGCTGAAGTCGCCAAAGCCCGAGCTGTTGCTGTTGGCCAGATGCAGCGAGGCAATACCTGGGTGCGCGGCGATCGAAACGTTGATGCTGGAAGGCCCTTTCGGACAGGTGATGTCGGTCAGTTTGGCTTCGGCATACGCGACTTCGACATTGAGCGGCAGATTGACGGCCAGCAGGCTGATGCCGCCGCCGAGACCGGGCGTACCGACACCGACGGAGGCCACCAGCTTGATGCGCGTCTGGGCGGTGCGCACGACGGTGCCGATCTCGCCGACCGACAGCCATGGTGAGAACTGTGCAGGTTCGCCGATGGCGATGGTCAGTTTGGTGGAGAGGAGCCCCGGGATGGTGGCGCCAAGATCGACCTGAGCCTGGTTGGTGCCGTTGGCCAGCACGGCAGCGGCCGTCAGCATGCCCATGGCGCTTGCGTCGACCCCGAGGCCGGCTGGCCTTTGCCCCAGGCCCAGGCTGCCGAGCGAGCCGAGATCGACGAGGCTGCTGAGCGGGATCTTGACCGTACTGGTCGACTTGGAGGCTATTGTCTGCAGGGCGACCTTGGCCGTATTGCCAAGTCCAGGCACATTGGCCATGGCGGTGGCCACCTGGCCGACGGACGCCTTCGATGCCAGAACATCCGAATAGGTACCGCCGGTCACGTTCACTTGTGTGGCAAGGGCATCTACGAAGGAGAGGACACTGACATCGGCCGAGATCAAACCGTTGTAGTCCATGACGCTGAGCGAGATGTTGCCGCCGAGAAGTCCGCTGAGAAGCGCGTTGAGGATGCCGCCATTGACGCTGAGCAGTCTCGACCCGACCGAGAATGTCGCCTGCGGCGTCATGCTGGCGGTAGCCTCGGTGCCGATGACGGGAGTGGGGATCAACGAACTCGCGAAATAGCGGGCAGGGATTTTCTTCAGGGTGACATGCACCGCATTGTAAGGTGTCACGCCGGCTTGGAAACGCTGGCTCACATTGGCGGTTGATGTTGCGTATCGCCCGGGCGTGACCGTCACCACGGTTTTCCCGACAGCCGCGGGAATGGTCTGCCCCGAACCTTGAACGACGACGCCTGGCATGCCGTTGTCGGTGAGTGTCGTGACGACGGCGGCCTGGATGTTGGTGATGTTCGAGGCAGCGGTGATCGCCGCCAGGTCGACCATCGCCTGAGCTTCCCGGCGCTCTGTGTAGATCGAGGCTTCGTCGATGGCCACCGCGGCCAGCGCCAGCGCCACCGGCGCGCTCAATGCCGTCATGACGGCAAAATTCGCTTTCCTGTCGCTCAGCATCAACCGTGCGAGCCGGACGATCCCCTTACGGCCACGCAGCAGCATTCAGATGCCCCCGACCCTGATCGTCGACTGGCGCTTGATCGTGGTTCCGGGCATGGCCAGGCCCGGGAAAAGGTTCCAGATCGGCAGGTTGCGGGCATCGTACTGGATGGACACCACGAACTGGCTTCCGTCGGCGGTGCTGTCATTGGCCTGATAGGTCAGCTTGCTGGCATCCACGAAGGGATATCCGCTGGCGTTGTTGGTAACGAAGCTGGCCACGAGCGTCTGCCGCTCGGTCTGGTTCAATCCAGCGATGGCTGTCCGGGCCGCATCCGCCGCGATCTGCTGGATCGAGTTGGCGGCGCCAAAATATATACCGTATGCAACCATTCCGAGCAGAAGGAGGATGAAGAGCGGCGAGAGCAAAGCGAATTCGACCGCGGAAGTTCCAGACTCTTCTTGAAATTTCCATATTTTATGACGAATTATAGATAGTTTACTTGGTAAGTTACTCATAGTCGCCATGCATCTTGAATGTGAATCGTACAGAAGGTAGTCATAATGTAACCTCCGGTTGCTTAAGAACGCATTAACACATTCCGGCAAACTGATGCGGCCCCGTGAAAAATAGCCTCGAGGTGAGGAAACCAAGTCAAGCTTCTGGTTTCGGCGGTGTTTCGGGCGCCGCTCCACAGCTTTCGTGCCGCCTTACTTTGGGTGAACCAGAGAGTCTGTTGAAATAAAAAATCTCCGCGTTAGTGTCTGGGCACCAGCCGCCGGAAGGGAACCGGCGGCGCGCTCAAAGGGGCCAGACATCGGCTTCGGGGCGTCAACACATAGAGGCGCGCCGACGGCAGCGCCAAAGGGAGAACTTCATGCTGAAAAACATGCTGAAGGCGACGGTGTTCGCGACGACGATGGCCGTGGCGGCCGGCACATTCTACACGCCGGCCTTTGCCGAGAGCGTCTATAACAGGGGCACGGCCGCCGAATCGGAATCGGTCGACCCGCACAAGACCTCGACGGTGTATGAAGCCAATGTCTTGCGTGACCTGTTTCAGGGCCTGGTCATGCAGGATGCGAAGGCAAACCTCATTCCGGGCGCCGCGGAAAGCTGGACGGTTTCGGATGACGGTACCGTCTATACGTTCAAGCTGCGCAAGGACGGCGTCTGGTCGGATGGCAGCCCGGTGACGGCCGAAGACTTCGTCTACGCTTTCCATCGCCTGGAAGATCCGGCCACCGGCGCCGAATACGCGTCCATGCTCTATCCCGTGAAGAATGCCGAGGAAGTCAACACCAAGAAGGGCAAGCCGGAGGATATGGGTGTCAAGGCGATCGACGCCACCACTCTGGAGGTGACGCTCAAGGCACCGACGCCTTACTTCTTGGAGATGCTGACCCACCAGGCGACCTATCCGGTCAGCAAGGCCTCCATCGAAAAGCTCGGCGCCGACTGGATCAAGCCGGGCAATCTGGTTTCGAACGGTGCCTATACGCTGGCCGAGTGGGTCCCCAACGACCACATGAAACTGGTCAAGAATCCGAAATTCTGGGACGCCGCGAGCGTCAAGTTCGACGTTGTCAACTACATTCCGACCGAAGATCGCTCATCGGCGATGAAGCGCTTCGAGGCCGGCGAACTCGACAGCTACGACGATCTGCCGACAGAACAACTCGCCGACCTCAAGACCAAGTTTGGCGATCAGATTCACGTCGGACCGTACCTCGGCACCTACTATTATGCGATCAAGACCGATAAGGCGCCGTGGAACAACCCCGAACTGCGCAACGCCATCTCGATGGCGATCGACCGTGATTTCATCGCCGAAAAGGTCTGGCAAAACTCTATGCTGCCCGGCTACTCGATGGTGCCTCCCGGCATTGAGGGCTACACGCCGGCGATGGCCAAGTATGCCGACACGCCGCAGATCGACCGCGAGGACGCAGCCAAGAAGATCCTCGAGAAACTCGGCTACACGCCCGAGCACCCGCTGAAGATGGAGATCCGCTACAACACCTCGGAAAACCACAAGAACACCGCGGTCGCCATCCAGGAACAGTTGAAGCCGCTTGGCGTCGACGTCACGCTGCTCAACACCGACACCAAGACCCACTACTCCTTCCTTGAACAGAAGGGCGACTATGACGTGGCGCGTGCCGCCTGGATTGCCGACTACAAGGATCCGGAAACCTTCCTCGGCATCTCGCGCAAGGCGAGCGGCAACAACTATTCGAACTACGACAGCCCGCAATATGAGGCGGCCATGGACAAGGCCGCCGCCGCTGGCGGCAAGCCCGAAGAGCGCATGAAGGAACTCTCCGAGGCTGAGCGCATCCTCGTCGACGATGTCGGCCAGATTCCGCTTCTCTACTACAGCTACCACGATATCGTTTCCTCGAAGCTGCACGGCTTTGTCGACAACGTGATGGACGTCCATCCGTCCCGCTTCGTCAGCAAGGACTGATCCCTGGCCAAGCCGCCGCGCACTGAGTGCGCGGCGGCGCTGGTTTGCCATCGCATCGGCCCGGGAACCGGATTCGATTTTCGGAAAGTTCGGTGCGAAGATTGAAGGCTGGAGCGCACGTGTCCAACTGGACGCTCGTTGCTCTGGATCAAGCGGGGCACCGATGCTGCGATATGTATTCCGGCGGCTTCTGACCGCCATTCCGACGCTGTTCGTCATCGTGACCATGGCGTTCTTCCTGATGCGCGTCGCGCCAGGAGGGCCATTCAACCAGGAGCGAGGGCTGAGCCCCGAGATCAGGGCCAATCTGGAAGCCCAGTTCGGCCTCAACGATCCGCTCTGGCTGCAATTTGTCCACTATCTCGGCAACCTGCTGCGCGGCAATTTCGGCCCGAGCTACAACATGCCGGATTTCACCGTCACCGAACTGTTTGCCAAGGGCCTGCCCATTTCGGTCCAGCTCGGCGCCTCGGCGCTGATCCTGGCGCTGCTGCTTGGCAGCGTGCTCGGCACCATTGCCGCGCTCAACCAGAACAAGCTTGGCGACTATACGGTGATTGCGCTGGCGACCGCCGGCAGCACCATCCCCACCTTCGTCATCGCGCCGGTGATCCAGCTGCTGTTCGGGCTGACCTGGAAGCTGCTGCCGATCGGCGGTTGGGGCGATGGCGCTTTCATCAACAAGGTCGGTCCGGTGCTGACGCTTGCCTTGCCGCAGATCGCCATCGTCGCCCGCCTGATGCGTGGCTCGATGATCGAATCGCTGCGCTCCCATCATATCCGCACGGCCCGTGCGCTCGGCCTCTCCGACTGGTCGGTGGTGGTCAAGCACGCGTTGCGCGGCGCGATCCTGCCGATCGTCTCTTTCACGGGCCCGGCAGCCGCGGCACTGCTGACCGGCTCGGTCATCGTCGAGACGATCTTCTCCATTCCAGGCGTCGGCCGCTATTTCGTCGATGCCGCGCTCAACCGCGACTACACGCTGGTGATGGGGACGGTGGTGGTGATCGCCATCTTCACCATCGTCTTCAACCTGATCGTCGACGTCATGTACGCGGTCGTCGACCCGAGGGTGCGCTATGACTGACATCGCAGCCACAGCTCCCGCCGTCGTTGGCCGCTCCCTGTGGGGCGATGCCTGGGCGCGCCTCAAGGCCAATCGCGCCGCCATGTTCAGCCTCTATTACCTTGCGCTGATCGGTGTCGTCAGCGTGTTCGGGCCCTGGTTCGTGCCGCATCAGTATACGACCATCTATGCCGACTATGTGCGCATGCCGCCGAGCCTTTCGGCCTATCCGAAGCCCGACATGATCGAGACGGCGCTCACCGAGGCGATCAAGCGCATGCGGGTCGACGTCAAGGAGTGGCATCAGGAAGGCAATCAGGTCTTCGTTACCGTCAAGTCGACCAAGCCAATCGACGACCGCAATATCCGTTATCTCGACCGCTCCGATGCCTTCGACGACACCAAGGTCGAGAGCAAGTCGCCCGACGGCCTCGAAGTGACGATGAGTGCGTCGATCAAGCAGCAGTACTTCCTGTTCGGCACAGACAACACCGGCCGCGATCTCCTCTCGCGCACGCTGATGGCCGGTCGCATATCGCTGGCCATCGGCCTGCTCGCCGGCGTCGTGGCGGTGGTGATCGGCGTGCTCTATGGCGCTGCGGCAGGCTTTGCCGGCGGCAAGGTCGACGAGGTGATGATGCGCATCGTCGACGTGCTCTATTCGCTGCCCTTCATCTTCTTCGTCATCATGCTGGTGGTGTTCTTCGGCCGCAACTTCGTGCTGATGTTCCTGGCGGTCGGAGCCGTGCTGTGGCTCGACATGGCGCGTATCGTGCGCGGCCAGGCGTTGTCGATCCGCCGCCAGGAATATGTCCAGGCGGCGGAGGCGATGGGCGTCGGCCAGCGTGGCATCCTGATCCGCCATGTCATCCCCAATTTGCTCGGCCCGGTGGTGATCTACATGACGCTGCTGGTGCCGCAGGTCATTATCCTGGAAAGCTTCCTGTCGTTCCTTGGCCTGGGCGTGCAGGAACCGATGACCAGCTGGGGCGTGCTGATTTCGGTCGGCGCCAAGAACATCGGAACCGCCAACTGGCTGCTCCTGTTTCCCGCCTTCTTCCTAGTCTCGACGCTGTTCGCCCTGAACTTTGTCGGCGACGGCCTGCGCGACGCGCTCGACCCGAGAGATCGATAAAGATGGGGATCGCTGACATGGCTGCTTCTGAAACGATCCTCAGCGTCAAGGACCTGCGCGTCCGCTTTCGCACGCTCGATGGCGCGGTCGAGGCGGTGAAGGGCATCAACATTCACGTCAACGCGGGCGAGACGGTGGCCGTGGTCGGCGAATCCGGGTCCGGCAAGAGCCAGACGATGATGGCGGCGATGAGCCTGCTGGCCTCGAATGGCGAAGCCACCGGCAGTGTCGACTACCGCGGCCGCAACCTTCTGACACTGAGCAAATCCGAGCTGAACAAGGTCCGCGGCGCCAAGATCAGCATGATCTTCCAGGAGCCGATGACCTCGCTCGACCCGCTCTATTCGATCGGCAACCAGCTCATCGAACCGATCCGCCGGCACCGCGGGCTTGGTGCGGCCGAGGCGCATGAAGAGGCACTCAAGCTGCTGCGGCTTGTGCATATTCCGGATCCCGAGCGGCGGATGAAGTCCTATCCGCACGAGATGTCCGGCGGCCAGCGCCAGCGCGTCATGATCGCCATGGCGCTCGCCAACGACCCCGACATATTGATCGCGGACGAGCCGACGACGGCGCTCGACGTGACCATCCAGGCGCAGATTCTGATGCTTCTGGCCGAACTGCAGCGCAAGCTCGGCATGGCGATCGTCTTCATCACCCACGACCTCGGCATCGTTCGCCGTTTCGCCGACCGGGTCTATGTCATGCGCCAGGGCGAGGTTGTCGAGGAGGGCGAGGCGGAAGCCATCTTCGTCAACCCGCAGCATGCCTATACCAAGATGCTGCTGGCGGCTGAGCCGACTGGCCGCAAGGCGCCACCGCCCGCCAACGCGCCCGTACTGCTCGAAGGCAGGAATGTCGAAGTAACCTTCAGGATCGGCGGCGGTTTTCTCGCCGGCGAGCCGCTGATGCTGCGTGCTGTCGACCACATCTCGATCCGGCTGCAACGCAACCAGACCATCGGCATTGTCGGTGAATCCGGCTCCGGCAAATCGACGCTCGGCCGCGCCCTGCTGCGGCTGTTGCCGAGCGACGGTCTCATCCGTTTCGGCGATCGCGACATTTCCACTGCCGACCGACAGGCGATGCGGCCGCTGCGGCGCGAGATGCAACTCGTCTTCCAGGATCCGTTCGGCTCGCTGTCGCCGCGCATGACCGTCGGCCAGGTCGTCACAGAAGGGCTTCTGGTGCACGAGCCGAACCTTTCGGGCAAGCAGCGCGATCAACGCGCGGTCGAAGCCTTGCGCGAGGTCGGCCTCGATCCCAACGCGCGCAACCGCTATCCGCATGAATTTTCGGGCGGGCAACGGCAGCGCATCGCCATCGCGCGGGCCATGATCCTGAAGCCCAAGCTCGTGGTGCTGGACGAGCCCACCTCGGCGCTCGACCGCTCTGTACAGAAACAGATCGTCGAATTGCTGCGCAAACTGCAGACCGACCACGAACTGTCCTACCTCTTCATCAGCCACGATCTTTCGGTCGTGCGTGCCATGGCCGACTACATCATCGTCATGAAGCAGGGCAAGATCGTCGAGGAGGGGCCGACCGAGGCGATCTTCAGCAATCCGCAGCACGTTTACACGCAGACGCTGATGGCCGCGGCGATCGACGTCACGCGCTTTCGGCTGAGTGCCTGAAACAGGTCGCCGCCAGGCACCAAGGCAGCACCTGTTCGCTCAGTTCGTTGACCTCGCGCACTTGCGTGCGCGCACGCTGACAATGGCTTCTTGCTGATGCTTCAGCCTTTCGATCCTGGCCGTTTCACGGTTTGCGACGGCACTCTTCACCCGAGACCCACCCAGCAGCCAGTGTGGAACGCTGGTGTTTGCGACCTTGCCGCGAGTGATTGCGGTTTGCGAGATGTCGCGGGCGATGCTTCCCAGCGCGCTGTTGAGCTCGGTGCAGCTCATGCTTTCATATTTCGCCGGATCGACGGTTTTGCCGATCGATGAGCAGCCGGCAACGAGAAGCAGCGCGACTATCAGAACCGGGCGCGAGGCTGTCTTTGAAATCAGAGTCATGTCCGCACCCGGCTCGCCAGTTTTACTGGCTCCATCATAGCCATCGAACTACCTAGAGCCGACAGCCACTTTCGTCAAAGTCTGCCATCGCGATGGAACCCACGCTGAGCCGCGACCATGACGGCCCGAACACTCACGGGTTCCGAATGCAGGAACATTTTCGGTCACCCGAAGTTAGCACCCGTCGAGTGCTTCAATTCAATCACTGGAAAACGGCGAGAGCCCGTCTCGGCTGAGGCCGGGGCGGGCTTTTCGCGCTTTGGCGATCTCCGACTTGGAGCAGGTTCGTCCAGGAGTTCGCCCTCGTCGCCCTGGAACTGCCTCGACGACGAAAGTCGTGGGGCGCAACGTGCGAGCACTGTCTGGGCAATGTCAGTCTCGTCGTGGGATGTCGTCAAAGGATGGGCCCGACCCCAGTCGGAGAGCCGGGGCCGGGTCGGTATCAGTAATCGTTGTTTTCGATCACCACGGGGTGATGGTGACGGTGGACGGAGCCTGTGACAATGACGGTGTCCGGGCGATGATGCCGGCGGCCATGGTCGTAGAACGCAACGCTACCGTGGCGGCGGTGATGCAGGCGCTGGCCGTCCTCGTTGATGATCTTGACGTTGCCGTGGTGTCGATGATGCGTCTTGATAACCACATCAGTCTGGGCTGCCGAAGCTACGGCCGGTAATGCCATGGAGAGCGCCAAAGCGCACATGATCATTGTTTTCATTTCAGTTTCTCCATTTCCTTAATTGACCCTTCGTCGGGTAACTGCCGCTGGCCAGTTTGGTTCCGGTCTTCCGAGGGCCGGCCCGAACACTTGCGGCAAGGCAAAGGAGGAGCGATCGCCCACCTAGGGAGGAGGGGCTGCCTCTCGCTGATGGTATTTGCAAATAACGATGTGGCCCGATGCATCGGTCACGCCCGCATCGGGCAGTACGACGATCTGCCCCCAGAAATCGCAATATCTGGCCACTGACATCGACAGGTCTTTGGTGCTCATTCCAGAGATGGTGGCGATATCGCCTTCTCTACAGTTGGTCTTTCCGGAGAGCTGCGCGGCCGCTGCCACTATTTCGCATGACCGCTCGTCGTCAGCCTGGGACGGCGCGCCGTAGCAGGCAAGCGCAACTGCTGCCGCGAAAATCAATTTGCGCATCGTGGCTCCGGGTTGTCACCGGCATCCTGTCACTGCCGCCAACGAAACATGCGCCATTGCTAATATAAATGCAATTCACCAGGGCAAGTTCGCGATCTTGCCAAACGGTGGAACGTTAGATGCACCTGATAGTTCTATCCCAGACACCAGGATGTGGTGTCTGCTCGAGATCAGCTGACAAAAGCTGGTCGGCCCGCATCCTCCACCAGAGGCACGGGTTCCTCAGGCAACAGGAGATAGATCATGAACAACATCATTTGGCTCGTTGGAGCAGTGGTCATCGTGATAGCGATATTGAGCTTTTTCGGCCTCAGATAAGCGCGACCTACGTCGTCAGCGTCTTCAACAGGCACAATGGCATGGTGCGTTGACGAGACCCTGAGCTTGTACGCCGGGGGAAGCGAGTCACCTCGCCCTATTTCCTTGTGGGGAACATCGGGGGAGCGCCAAAGTCGGGATGCGCTAACATATTGTTTTTCTGGTCGGAGTGGCAGGATTTGAACCTGCGACCCCCTCGTCCCGAACGAGGTGCGCTACCAGGCTGCGCTACACTCCGTGACCAGACCGCGGGCTTATAGCCGCCGTGCTCCGTTCCTGCAAGCGGCAATGGCAGCACTTCTGTCGCATTTCGTCTCCTTTCGTCATGCATGTTGCGGGCGCCCGGATATTCCTTAGGGATAAACACGGCTTAAAGGCTTGTGTGCTAGCCACGGCCTCGACAAGGCGTGTTCCAACTGCTCGGAGTTTTCCAGTCTTGACCCCCAGGATCGTCGGCGAGGCCCGGCCCAACAGCTTCGAATTCGAAACCGCGGCGCTGATCAAGGCGTCCGGCTTTCGCGAATATGATGCGCGCTGGTGGTTCGGCCATCCGGGCTCGACGCAGCCGCCGGAGCTCAATCTGATCGGTGTCCAAGCCCTCGGCATGGGGCTCGGCACGCTCATTCGCCGTCTCGGCGCCGGGCCCGATATCGTCACCGGGCATGATTTCCGTTCCTATTCGCTTTCGATCAAGCTGGCACTGGTCTCCGGGCTGATGGCCGCTGGTGCGCGGGTGAGGGATATCGGCCTGGCTTTGTCGCCGATGGCCTACTTCGCCCAATTTGCCCTCGACACGCCTTCAGTGGCGATGGTCACGGCCTCGCACAACGAGAATGGCTGGACCGGCGTCAAGATGGGCGCGGCGCGGCCGCTGACCTTCGGCCCCGAGGAGATGAGCGCGCTGAAGGCGATCGTTCTGGAAGGCGACTTCGACCTTGCGGGTGGTGGTTCCTATGACTTCGTCCGCGATTTTCGCGCGACCTATCTCGACGATCTGATCCGGGGCAAGCGCATCACGCGAAAGCTGAAGGTGGTCGCCGCCTGCGGCAATGGTACCGCTGGCGCCTTTGCGCCGGAGGTACTGCAGCGCATCGGCTGCGAAGTTGTCCCGCTCGATGTCGAGCTCGACCACACTTTTCCCCGCTACAACCCCAACCCCGAGGACATGCAGATGCTGCATGCCATCAGGGACAAGGTGCTGGAAACCGGGGCCGATGTCGGCCTTGGTTTTGACGGTGACGGTGATCGCTGCGGTGTCGTCGACAATGAGGGCAACGAGATCTTCGCCGACAAGGTCGGCGTCATGCTCGCACGCGACATCTCCAGCCAGCTTCCGGGCTCGACCTTCGTCGTCGACGTCAAGTCGACCGGCCTGTTCAACACCGACAGTGTGCTGCGCGCCAACGGCGCCGTCACCGACTATTGGAAGACCGGCCACTCCTACATCAAGCGCCGCGTCGCTGAACTGGGCGCCGTCGCCGGATTCGAGAAGTCTGGCCATTTTTTCTTCAACCCGCCGATCGGGCGCGGCTACGATGACGGGTTGGTCACGGCCATCGCCATCTGCCAGATGCTGGATCGCAACCCAGGCAGCTCGATGGCTGACCTCTACCGCGCGCTGCCGCTGACCTTCGGCACGCCGACGATGTCGCCGCATTGCGCGGACGATTTGAAGTATGGCGTGGTCGAACGGGTGGTTTCGGATTTTCAGGCCATGAAACGGGATGGCGCCAGCTTCGCCGGCCAGAAGATATCAGACCTCATCACCGTCAACGGCGTGCGTGTCGTCGCCGAGGACGGCACCTGGGGGCTGGTGCGCGCCTCGTCGAACAAGCCGGAGCTTGTCGTGGTCGTCGAAAGCCCGGTTTCATCAGAGCGCCGCCGGCAGATGTTCGACGCCGTCGACGCCCTGCTGCGCCGCAGCCCGGAAGTAGGCGCCTACAACCAGACTTTCTAAGAGCAATTCCAGGAAAAGTGCGTAGCGGTTTTCCGTCCGGAATTGCGTCAAAACAAGAGATAGAGAGCAATTCCAGGAAAAGTGCGTAGCGGTTTTCCGTCCGGAATTGCGTCAAAACAAAGAGGTAGAGCGGTTCTGCGTTTCCATGAAACGGGGAACCGCTCCAACATCAGCTGGCAGCCACTGAAGCTGTCCGCCCAAGGGCGCTCCAGTCGAATGCTCGCGCCCAGTCGGCAAAACTATGCCAGCGGACCTCCGGAAAATCCCTGTGCAGGGCCGCGATATCGACGTCGTAGCCGACGCGGTCGAACCATTCGAACATCAGTGCCGCATCCTCGCTTTGCTGGCGGGCCGCCGCGATCGGGATTTCCTGATAGCCAATCGGGCGGCCGATGGCCTCGGACAGGATTTTCGCCTGCTCTTCGCCTGACAATTCGTCTCCAGCGAAATCGAAGCGCTTGCCGAACACTTGTTCTCGCCGCTCGGCCAAAGCGGCAACGAAGGCGCCGATGTCCGCCAGGGCAACCAGTTGCAGGACGCGCTTCGGGGGCATCGCGAAGGCATGGGTGCCCTGTCTGAGCGCGCCGATCGACCAAGGCGCGACGACATTCTCCATGAAGGCGACCGGTGCGCTGATCGTGTAGGGGATGCCGAGCCCGGCGACATGTTTCTCGACGAGATATTTGCTTTCGAAATGCGGGATGCCGGTCTTCTTGTCGGCGTCGGCGACAGATGAATAGATCAGGTGTCCGACGCCGGCAGCTTTCGCCGCATCGGCGGCGATGATCCCCTGGCGGGTTTCTTCTTCCAGCCCGGCCTCGTAGCTGTTGCCCATCAGGAACATGGTGTCGACGTCTTTTGCGGCCTTCACGATGGAGGCAGCGTCAGCGAGATCGCCGGCCACGACATCGGCGCCCGCGGACGCCAATTGCCGCGCACCGTCGCTGTCTGGCTTGCGCGTCAGCGCTTTGACGCGATGTCCCCTCGACAACAGGGCACGCGCCACCGCGCCGCCTTGCTGGCCGGTAGCGCCGGTCACCATAATGGTTCGTTTGCTGGTCATGATGTCTGCTCCTTCTTGTTTCTGCTGGAGCAAAGTTAGGACCTGTCGCATTGATGCATAATTGCCTATAATTGGAAAACATCGTCCCAATATTGGATACAATGCTCGATCTCAACGATATCGTCGTGTTCGCTCGCGTCGTCGAAGCTGGCAGTTTCACGGCTGCGGCGCGCCTGCTGGCCATGCCCAAGACGACGGTCAGCCGCCGCGTTGCCGCGCTCGAGCGCGAGGTCGGCGTTCGCCTTTTGCAGCGGACGACCCGTAGTCTCAACATGACGGATGCCGGGCGCCTCTACTATGAGCAGAGTAGCCAGGGGCTGCGGACGATCGAGGAGGCAAATCTGCGCCTCGCGGAGGCAAGGACGGAGCCGTCGGGCACGATTCGCATTTCGGCCCCGGTCGGCTTTGGCGGCCATTTCCTCATCGACGCCGTGGTCAGCTTCCTCGCAACATATCCGAAAACCAACGTCGAGCTCCGCCTTACCGACGACAGGCTCAATCTGGTGGAGGACGGCATAGACCTCGCTTTCCGCACCGGGGTCCTTGAGGATTCGACGCTGATCGCCCGCAAGCTCGGTTCCACGCACAGGCTGCTCTGCGCCAGCCAGGACTATCTGGCACGGCATGGCATGCCGCAAAGCCCGGCGGACCTCACGCACCATCAATGTGTCATCGCGGGTCCCTCGGCCTCGAGCGCTCATTGGGTGCTGGACGGGCCAGGCGGCCAGGAAACGGTCGTCGTGGCCGGGCGCTTCGCCGCCAATGAAATGCAGGCGGTCGTTGCTGCCGCGCACGCAGGCTTTGGCATCGCCCAATTGCCCCAGGCGATCGCCGAAGGGCTGATCCATGAGGGTCAGCTGCAGCACGTTCTCAAGAGCTACACGACACCGGCTGGTGGCCTGCATGTTCTCTATCCGAGCAGCCGTCACCTTTCGCCCCTGGTCAAGGCATTCATCGAGCTTGCGTCCGAGCGCATTTCCAATGGGATAAACACCGCTTAAAGGCTTGTGTGGTAGCAACCGGCCACCAATTGCCTTGTGAGCGCGAGACCCGAATGACCGAGCGGATCGTCAGTTTTGTCATGAGCGGCGGCGTCGGCTCGCGGCTTTGGCCGCTGTCGCGCGAGGATAATCCCAAGCAGTTCCATGATTTTTCCGGCGATGGCTCGATGCTGGCCAAGACGCTGCGTCGGTTGGCGGCGAGGCCGGAAGGCGAGACGCCGATCTTCCTGATCGCCTCGGAGCGCCATGCCGACCGTGTCCATGCCGACCTGGCCGGCCTCGATCTCGCCGGCGGTGGTCCGCTGTTCGAACCGATCGGCCGCAACACCGCCGCCGCCGTCGCGCTGGCGACGCTGCGCACTTTGTCCGAATTCGGCGACAGCCTGGTGCTGGTGGTACCGTCCGATCATGAAATCGCCACCGCGCGCCAATTCTGGCAGAGCGTCGAGGCAGGTGTCGAGGCGGCGCGCGCCGGCCGGCTGGTGGTGTTCGGCATCAAGCCGACACAGCCCGAGACCGGCTATGGCTATATCGAGGTCGCAGCCGAAAGCGACGGCACCTTCGACGTCTCGCGCTTTGTCGAAAAGCCGGACCTTGCCACTGCGCGGAGCTATCTCCAGGCCGGAAATTTCTACTGGAACACGGGTATTTTCCTGTTTCGGGCCGGCGCCATGCGCGACGCCTTCGCGGCTTTCCAGCCCGACATCTGGCAGGCCACCGAAGCCGCCTACAAGGCGGCGACATCGGATCTCTCCGGCCTCTACATGCCGCTGGAGCTCTACGCCGCCATCCCGTCGAACTCGATCGACTACGCCATCATGGAGCAGGCAGAAGACATCGCCATGGTGCCAGCCAGCTTCCGCTGGAACGATCTCGGCTCCTGGCAGTCGCTGCTCGATGTCGGCCCTGCCGATGACAAGGGCAATGTCATTGTCGGCGATGTCGTCGCCATCGATTGCCAGAACTCCTACATCCGCAGCGATGGCCGCTTGCTGTCGGCGATCGGCATGAAGGACGTCGCCATCGTCTCCACCGCCGACGCCACTTTCGTCGCACCGGTCAGCCACAGCCAGCACGTCAAGAAGATCGTCGAGCAGCTCGAAAAGTCGGGCCGGCTGGAAACCCGGTTCACACCGGCGCATGACCGCGTCATCGAAAGCGGCGCCTGGCGGCGGCGCGTGCATCACTGGTTGTTCCAGGAGACCTTGCCGCTATGGTCGACATCAGGCGTCGATGAACGCCATGGCGGTTTTCACGAAGCGCTTGGCCTCGACGCTTCGCCGCTGATGAAGCCCAAGCGCATGCGCACACAGGCGAGGCAGGTCTATGCCTTCGCCGTCGCCAGGGCGCGCGGCTGGGATGGTCCGGCCGATAGGCTCATCAGCCATGGCATCGAGTTCATGGCCAGGCAGGGCCGCACCGACAATGGCGGCTGGGTGCGCACGCTGAATGTCGACGGTTCGGTCGCCGACGCCACCGAGGATGCCTACGATCACTCCTGCGTGCTGCTGGCGTTGGCGCATGCGCATATGTCAGGCAATCCCGATGCCTTGCGGCTTGGCGAGGAGACCTTCGCCTTTCTCGATGCGCATCTCGAGGATCATCGCATGACCGGCTTCCTGGAAACGTCCGACGGCGAAGGCGAGCGGCGCTCCAATCCGCACATGCATTTGCTCGAGGCTTTTCTTGCCTGGTATCAGGCGACCGGCGACCGCGCCCACCTGCGCCGTGCGGCGCGCATCATCGACCTCTTCCGCAGCCATTTCTTCGACCCGGAAAGCTGGACGCTCGGCGAGTATTTCGATGCCGAATGGAAACCGGCCGCCGGCGAGAAGGGGACCTGGACCGAGCCCGGCCACCATTTCGAATGGGCCTCGCTGCTGGTCGATTTCGCCGGGCGCAGCGGCCAGGCCGAACTGAGCGGTTTCGCCAGGAAACTCTATGCCTCGGCCATTGCCAACGGGCTCAACCGCGCTACCGGCCTTGCCTATGGTGCCGTCTCCAGGCAGGGCCTGCCGCTCGACCTGATATCACGCAGCTGGCCGCAGGCCGAAGCGGTCAAGGCGGCGATTGCGCTCGATGGTTCGGGCGGTCCCGATCTCAAACCGGAGATCGAGGCGCGCGTCGGCCGGCTGTTTCGCTGGCATATCGACCCGGCGCCGCTCGGCCTGTGGATCGACCGCATCGACGAACGCGGCCGCTCGCTGGCCACTGACGTTCCGGCCAGCATCTTCTATCATCTGGTCTGCGCGCTGACCCAGTATCTGGACGGCACATCTGACAAGGCGGCGTAAGACCTCAATAGGGGCTGGCCACATCCCCGGTCTCGACATAGATCGACTTCATCTGCGAATAAAGCGCCAGCGCCGCGAGCGAATTTTCCCGCCCTATCCCTGACTGTTTGAAGCCGCCGAACGGGATTTCCACGGGCGTCAGATTGTAGGCGTTGATCCAGCAGGTGCCGGCCTGCAGCTCGGCGATGACGCGGTGGGCGCGCGACAGGTCGCGCGTGAAGACGCCGGCGGCAAGGCCGAACTCGGTGTCGTTGGCGCGGTCGATTACCTCGTCCTCGCCGTCGAATTTCAGCACGCTCATCACCGGCCCGAAGATCTCCTCGCGAGCGATGCGCATGGTGTCGGTGACGCCGGTGAACACCGTCGGCTCGACGAAGAAGCCGCCCTGGAAACCTTGCAGCGAAGGCACGTTGCCGCCGCAGGCAAGCGTCGCTCCATCCTGCTTGCCGATCCCGATATAGCCGACGACCTTGTCGTGCTGCGCTTTCGACACCAGCGGCCCCATCTGGGTTTCGGGGTCGAGCGGATCACCGATACGGATTTTCTTGGTTCGCTCTATCAAACGGTCGACGAAGCGGTCGTGGATGCCGCTCTGCACGAAGACGCGCGTACCGTTGGAGCAGATCTGGCCGGTCGAATAGAAATTGCCGAGCATGGCGCCGCCAATGGCGTTCTCGATGTCGGCATCGTCGAACACGATCAGCGGCGACTTGCCGCCGAGTTCCATCGTCGCGTGCTTCATCTTCGAGCCGGCAAGCGACAGCACCTTGCGGCCGGTCGGCACCGAGCCGGTCACCGAGACCTTGGCGACGACATCGTGTCCGACAAGCCCGGCGCCGACATCGCCATAGCCTTGCACCACGTTGAACAGCCCATCGGGCAGGCCGGCCTCGCTGTAGATCTCGGCCAGCGCCAGCGCCGACAGTGGTGTGTTTTCCGACGGCTTGAACACCATGGCGTTGCCCATGGCGAGCGCCGGGGCTGATTTCCAGCCGGCGATCTGGATCGGGTAGTTCCAGGCACCGATGCCGACGCAGACGCCGAGCGCTTCGCGTCGGGTGTAGGCGAAGGGCCCGCCCAGATCGACAGCCTCGCCATTGTAGGTGGCGACCGCGCCACCGAAATACTCAAGGCAGTCCGCTGCCGACGGCGCGTCGGCCACCAGCGTCTCCTGGATCGCCTTGCCGGTGTCGAGCGTTTCGATGCGGGCGAGGTCGGCATTGCGGGCGCGCAATATGTCGGCGGCACGGCGCAGGATGCGCCCGCGTTCGACCGGCTTCAGTCGCGCCCAGGCCGGTTGTGCCGCCCGCGCGGCCTCGATGGCGAGTTCCAGCACGTTTGGCGTCGCCGAACGCAGCATGGCGATGGTCTCGCCGGTTGCCGGATAGATGACCGGCAGTGGCGCGCCGCCTTCGTCCTCGATGTAGCGTCCGTTGACGTAGTGCGATGCCGTGGGCTGGGCGCGCATGGGAGGTCTCCAAATCGTCTTCGCTTGGGCGGGAACGTACGCCGGATCATGCTCTATCTGTCTGACGCCTGCCAGCGCGGATTGATCCATGGTTCCTGGTTGGAGGGCGCCAGCGGCGTGCGGCCAAGAATGTGGTCGGATGCCTTTTCGCCGGTCATGATCGACGGCGCATTGAGGTTGCCGTTGGTGACGCGCGGGAAGATCGAGGAGTCTGCGACCCGCAATCCTTGGATACCGATGACCCGACACTCCGGATCGACGACGCTCATCGTATCGTCGGCACGGCCCATCTTGCAGGTGCCGCAAGGATGGTAGGCGCTCTCGGCATGGTCGCGAATGAAGACGTCGAGGTCGTCGTCCGACTGCACGTGTGAACCCGGCGAGATTTCCTGGCCGCGATAGGCGTCGAATGCCTTCTGGCCGAAGATCTCCCGGGTCAGCCGGATGCAGTGGCGGAACTCCGTCCAGTCGTCCGGATGCGACATGTAGTTGAAGCGGATCACCGGCTTCGATTTCGGGTCAGGCGAGCGCAGCGTCACCGAGCCGCGCGACTTCGAGCGCATCGGCCCGACATGCGCCTGGAAGCCATGCGACTTGGCCGCCGCCTTGCCGTCATAGCGGACCGCGGCCGGAATGAAGTGGTACTGAATGTCAGGGTAGTCGACGCCGGCGCGCGAGCGCACGAAGGCGGCCGCCTCGAAATGGTTGGTGGCGCCGAGCCCAGACTTGAAGAACAGCCACTGGGCGCCGATCAGTGCCTTCGAGAACGGGTTCAGCACCGAATTCAGCGTGATCGGCTGGGTCGATTCCTGCTGGATGTAGAGCTCCATATGGTCCTGCAGGTTGCGGCCGACGCCGGGCCGGTCGGCCACCACGGCAATGCCGTTTTCGCGCAAATGCTCGGCCGGTCCGATGCCGGACAGCATCAGGATCTTGGGCGAGTTGATCGACGACGCCGCGACGATCACCTCACGTCGCGCCTTAACGACCTGAATCTGTTTGTGAGCTTCGATCTCGACGCCGATGGCGCGTTGATTCTCGATGATCACCCGGCGGGCGAAGCCCTTGACCAGACTCACGTTTTTGCGCCCGAGCGCCGGCTTCAGATAGGCGCTCGCCGCCGACCAGCGGCGGCCGCCGCGGATGGTCTGCTCCATCGGCCCGAAGCCTTCCTGCTTGGAGCCATTGTAGTCGTCGGTCAGTTCGAACCCGGCCTGGCGGCCGGCCTCGACGAAGGCGCCATACAGCGGATTGCGCCGCGAACCGCGCTGCACGTGCAGCGGGCCGCGGTGACCGCGCCAGCCGTCCTCGCCACCGTCCGAATCTTCCATGCGCTTGAAATAGGGGAGCACGTCGGCAAAGCCCCAACCGGTCGCACCCTCTTCGGCCCAGTGGTCGAAGTCACGGGCGTGGCCGCGCACATAGACCATGCCGTTGATCGAGGATGAGCCGCCGATCACCTTGCCGCGCGGCGTCGCCAGCACGCGGCCGCCGAGATGCGGCTCCGGCTCGCTGGCAAAGCCCCAGTCGTAGAGGCTCATGTTGAGCGGGATCGACAGCGCCGACGGCATCTGGATCAGCGGCCCGATATCGGAGCCGCCGAATTCGATGACGATCACCGAATGCTTACCGTCTTCCGACAGGCGGTAGGCCATGGCCGAGCCGGCCGAGCCAGAGCCGATGATGACAAAATCCGCTTCAAGCATGGTTCATATGCGCCATAAAATCGGCGAGCGAAACGTTGCCGCCGGTTGCCACGACAAGGACGGTCTTGCCCTTCACATCCACCTTGCCGCCGAGCAGCGCCGCCAGCGACGCCGCGCCCGACGGCTCGAGCACCAGCTTCATCCGCTCGAAGGCGATCCGCATGGCGCGCCGCACCGATTGATCATCGACGGTGATGCCGCGAACACCCGCGGTCTTGACCGCGGCGAACGGTGCGTCGCCCGGCCGTCGCGACATCAGCCCGTCGCAGATCGACTTCGGTCCGATCGGCATCGTCTCGATGCTGCCATGCGCGAGCGACGAGCCCATGCCGTTGAAACCTTCCGGCTCGACGCCGATGATTTCAGTGGCGGGTGACAAATAGTGAAAGGCGAGCGAAACGCCGCCGATCAGCCCGCCGCCGCCAACCGAGCAGAACAGCAGGTCGGCAGTGGCGTTCTTGGCTTCAAGCTGGTCGAGCGCTTCGAGGCCGGCGCCCGCCTGGCCGGCGACGATCTCGGGATCGTCGAACGGATGCAGCAAGGCCAGACCTTCGGTCTCCGCGATCTCGCGTGCCTTGGCGGCAGCGACTTCCTCACGCGCGCGCTCGCCATGGTCGGTGACCACGACGCGGGCGCCATAACCTGCCGTGGCGTCGCGCTTGGCGGCCGGTGCGTCGATCGGCATGACGATGGTAACGGGAATGCCAAGCGCCTGGCCGGCAGCCGCCAGCCCTTGCGCGAAATTGCCGGAGGAATAGGCAACGACGCCCTTCTGTGCTTCGTCAGGCGAAAGCTGCTTCAGGCGCCAGTAGGCGCCGCGAACCTTGAAGGAGCCCGCCCATTGCAGCGATTCCGGCTTGATGAACACGCGGGCCGCGCCGGTCTCGCTGGCCAAGGCTGCCGATTCCAGCAGCGGCGTGATCTGCGTCGCCCGGGAGGTGACGGCATAGGCCTGCTTGAGATGGTCCAGGGAGGGGACGAGAAGGTCGGTCATCATTCGCCTCGCGGAAACCGCTTCTGCTCTTCGATCACGTTGAGATCCATATGATTGCGCATGTAGCGTTCCGAGGCCTTCTGCAGCGGCTGGAACTCCCAGGGGTAGTGCGTGCCGTTGCGCAACGCCGGATAGACCACCCAGCGCCGTGCCTGGCTGGCGCGAACGGCAGCGTCGAAGCCAGCCATGTCCCAGCGCGCCCGGACCTTTGCCATGAAAGCCGCCACCAGATCGGCATGCGCTGGATCGGTGGCGAGATTGCTCAACTCATGCGGGTCGGCTTCGACGTCATGGAGTTGTGGCGGATCGATTTCGCAATGGACGAATTTGTAACGGCCGTCGCGGATCGCCACGAGGGGCGCGTTGGAGCCTTCGGCCGCATATTCCATCAGCACCGGTGCGGTGCGTTGCTTGCCATCGAGCAGCGGCAGCAGCGACTGGCCGTCGGTCCAGGGCGCAATCGCGCTCATGTCGATGCCGGCGAGATCGCACAGCGTTGGCGTCACGTCGAGATTGGAGACCGGCGCCTCGACCAGGCCAGCCGGCACACCCTTGCCGGCGATCATCAGCGGCACCCGCGCCGAACCCTCGAAGAAGCACATCTTGAACCACAGGCCGCGCTCGCCGAGCATGTCGCCGTGATCGGAGCAGAACAGGATGATGGTGTCGTCGAGCATGCGGGTGCGTTCCAGCACCGACAGCAACTCACCGACCTTGTCGTCGAGATAGGAGATGTTGGCGAAATAGCCGCGCCGCGAGCGCCGGATCTGCTCGGCCGTGATGTCGAAACTGTCGTAGTCGGACGCTTTGTAGAGCCGCTGCGAATGCGGGTCCTGCTTGTCATAGGGGATGAAGCCCACTTCGGGCTCGAGCGCAGGGCAGTCCTCGTAGAGATCCCAGTACTGCCGCCGCGCCACGTAGGGGTCATGCGGATGCGTGAAGGAAACGGTCAGGCACCAGGGCCGGTGCGACGCATCGTCGGAAACGCGGGCGAAATCATAGAGCTTCTGCACAGCGTGGAACGCAACCTCGTCGTCATACTCCATCTGGTTGCTGATCTCGGCGACACCGGCGCCGGTCACCGAGCCCAGATTGTGATACCACCAGTCGATGCGTTCGCCGGGTTTGCGATAGTCGGGCGTCCAGCCGAAATCGGCGGGATAGATGTCGGTGGTCAGCCGTTCCTCGAAGCCGTGCAACTGGTCCGGTCCGACAAAATGCATCTTGCCCGACAGGCAGGTGTGATAGCCGTCGGCGCGCAGATGATGGGCAAAGGTCGGGATCGACGAGGCGAACTCGGCGGCGTTGTCATAGACCTCGGTGCGCGACGGCAACTGGCCGCTCATGAACGAGGCGCGCCCCGGGGCGCACAGTGGCGACGCCGTGTAGTTGTTGGCAAATCGAGCCGAACGCGCGGCCAGCGCTTTCAAATTTGGAGCGTGAAGAAACGCGGCCGGCCCATCGGGAAAAAAAGTCCCGTTGAGCTGATCGACCATGATGATCAGGAAATTGGGTCGCTTGGTTGTCACTGTTTGTGCCGCTCGCCGAGTTTGATTTCGAGATAGTCCTCGACCAGCGCGATCGCGGTCGCGGCGTCGGGCACGCCGTCCTTCAGAGCGCGCCTGATGTAGAGCCCGTCGATCATTGCCGCTGTCGCTTCGGCGACGCGGTCGGCTTCGGCTCGGGGCATGATGCCGGTCAGGCCGCTCATCAGGTTCGAATGCAGCCGCCGCGCGTAGACCCTGAGCAGCCGTCGCAGCGAGGAAGACTTCTGCGCCTCGACATAGAAGGCGAGCCATGCAGCGATGGTTTCCGGCTGGAACTGGATATCGGAGAAATTGACGGCCACCACGGCCGAGACACGTTCGCGCGGGGTGCTGGCCGAACCAAGGGCGCGCAACGTGTCGGCGGTCAGCTCGGCCAGGATGTACCGCATCGTCGCCAGCAGCAATTCGTCCTTGGCGCCGAAATAGTGATGCGCAAGGGCCGATGAAACGCCGGCGCGCCCGGCGATTTCGGACATGGTCACGTCCAGCGAGCCGCGCTCGCCGATCGCCGAGATCGTCGCGTCGATGAGCGCCTTGCGGCGCAGGGGTTCCATTCCGACTTTCGGCATTTCGCTATGGTCCTTTGAAGCAGGATTATTTTTTATTGACGGGTCAATCAACAAAAAAATTGGCGGTGGCTCGGCCTGTACCAAGCGATTGTCTGGTTCCGGCCCTTCCCGAAGCGGGCAAGATTGTTTACATTTGAACAATAAACGCGAAGTGCGCCATGAGCCCACATGCTAGGCTGGCGCCAAGGATGGAGACCGCCATGACCGCATGCATCGTTGGCTGGGCGCATTCGCGCTTCGGCAAGCTCGAAGGCGAGACGCTGGAGGGCCTGATCGTCAAGGTGGCAACGGACGCGCTCGACCATGCCGGCATCGGTCCGCACGAGGTCGACGAGATCGTGCTCGGCCACTTCAACGCCGGCTTTTCGGCGCAGGATTTCACCGCCAGCCTGGTCCTTCAGGCTGACGATCGGCTGCGCTTCAAGCCGGCGACGCGCGTCGAGAACGCTTGCGCCACGGGATCGGCGGCGGTCAGGCAAGGCATTCGCGCCATCGATGCCAACGCCGCCCGTATCGTGCTGGTGGTCGGCGCCGAGCAGATGACGACGACACCTGGTCCCGAGATCGGCAAGAACCTGCTCAAGGCTTCCTATCTGCCCGAGGACGGCGACACGCCGGCCGGTTTCGCCGGCGTCTTCGGCAAGATCGCGCAGGCCTATTTCCAGCGCTATGGCGACCAGTCCGACGCGCTGGCGATGATCGCCGCCAAGAACCACAAGAACGGTGTCGACAATCCCTATGCGCAGATGCGCAAGGACTTCGGCTATGAGTTCTGCCGCCAGGAGAGCGAGAAGAACCCGTTCGTTGCCGGCCCGCTCAAGCGCACCGACTGCTCGCTGGTCTCAGACGGCGCCGCCGCCCTTATCCTTGCCGACACCGGGACGGCGCTGAAGATGCGCCGTGCCGTCGCCTTCCGTGCCAACGAGCATGTGCAGGACTTCCTGCCGATGTCGAAGCGCGACATCCTCGCCTTCGAGGGCTGCGAGCACGCCTGGAACCAGGCGCTGAAGAACGCCGGCGTGACGCTCGACGATCTCTCCTTCGTCGAGACCCATGACTGCTTCACCATCGCCGAGCTGATCGAATATGAGGCCATGGGTCTGGCGAAGCCGGGTGAGGGGGCGAAGCTGGCCATGAGCGGAGAGACGGCGAAGGACGGCCGCCTGCCGGTCAACCCGTCCGGCGGGCTGAAAGCCAAGGGCCATCCGATCGGCGCCACCGGTGTCTCCATGCATGTCCTGACCGCGATGCAACTGGTCGGCGAGGCGGGTGGCATCCAGGTGCCGGGCGCAAAACTTGGCGGCATCTTCAACATGGGTGGTGCCGCGGTCGCCAACTACGTTTCCATTCTCGACCGGATCAGATAAACCGCCCGCATTACAGCGCCGCGCGCCCGTTGGGGCGCGCACAGGGCGCTGTAACACTGTGATTGAGCGAAGGCCTCGAAAATCGGAATCGATTTTCGAGGCCTTCGCTAGCGGGAGGTGACATGGCAAATCCGGTTCTGGTCGAAGTCTTGCGCGGCGCGATCGTCGAGAGCGCTCATCGCGGTGCAGTCGCGGTCTTCGACGCCGACGGCAAGCCAGTCCTGGAGATCGGCGACACGTCGAAGCCGGTGTTTCCGCGCTCGGCGGTCAAGGCGATCCAGGCGCTGCCGCTGGTCGAAAGTGGGGCGGCCGATGCCTATGGCTTCGGCAACCGCGAACTGGCACTCGCCTGTGCGTCCCATTCGGGCGAACCGGCGCATGTCGAACTGGCGCGATCCATGCTGGCCAAGGCCGGGCTTGACGGGTCGGCGCTCGAATGCGGCGCGCATTGGCCCTCCAACCATGACGCGGAGATTTCACTCGCCCGCGCCGGCGGAACGCCGAACGCGTTGCACAACAACTGCTCCGGCAAGCATTCCGGCTTCCTCTGCACCTGCGTCCACGCGGGTATTGCGCACCGCGGCTATGTCAAGCCGGGGCACGGCTTGCAGGAAATGGTGCGCGATGCCATGCAGGCGGTGACGGGTGCTGCCCACGGCGCCGATGAGCGAGCGACCGATGGCTGCTCGATCCCGACCTACGCGGTGCCGCTCAGGAGTTTCGCGCTCGGCTTTGCTCGCATGGCGACGACAAATGGTTTTGGCCCTGAACGGGCCAAGGCCGCAAAACGTCTGTTTTCGGCCTGCATGGCAGAGCCATTCTTCGTTGCCGGCACCGGCCGCGCCGACGTCGCTTTGATGGAAGCTGCCCCTGGCCGGATTTTTGCGAAAGGCGGCGCCGAAGGTGTGCACTGTAGCGCCATACCCGAACTTGGCTTCGGCATAGCGATCAAATGCGATGACGGGGCAGGCCGCGCCGGCGAGGCCATGGCTGCCGCCGTCCTCGCTAAGCTGCTCTTCGCGGACGAGCCCTTGGCGGCGAAGTTGCTCGAATTGGCGAACGCGCCAATCGAAAGCCGGATCGGCGCCAAAGTAGGTGCGCTTCGGCCGACTGCGGCCTTGGCCTGAGGCAATGAGCACTTAGCTGACGTGATTGCGCTCGACGGTTAGGTGCGCATAGCCGGTCTTGTCGGATGACGTCAGGTCGCCCGTCGCAGGGTCGGCCCAGCGCTGGCCGATAACGGCGCCTTTCAGCGACCCGTCGATGACGTTGTCGGAGATGACCGCCGTGCCCGCACCTTCGACCACGCTGACGACAATGCCGGTGCCGGCCTTGCGGATGACGTTCCCTGTGGCGACGACATTGCGCAGATACGGTCCCCAGCCGATCTGCATGCCATAGAGCGGTGCGTTCTCGATGACATTGTTGGAGACGGTCGTGTCGGCCTCGACGCTGATGCCGACGCCAAACCCGGGCGGATCGGCGGGGTAGGGGCCAGTGGTCGACAGGTTGCGCACGATGTTGCCCGTGCAGACTCCCAGGCGGCCGCCTTCGTTGAAGTTGACGATCGAGATGCCGTTGGCGGCGCCGTCGACGATATTGTTGCTGATGACGGCGCCTTCGAAGGAGAATTCGGAATAGACCGCTGTCTCACCCGAACGCGAGCAGGTGTTGCCTGATATCTGCAGATTGCTGGCGCTGTTGGCCCGGATCGCCGAGAACGCGCAGTCCGAGACGATATTACCGGAGATGACGACATTGCCGGCACGGAACGCGTTGATGCCATTGCCGTTCTGGCCAGTCCCGCCACTGCGCGCCTGGATGCGTTCGACGCGGTTGCCGGTGACCATGGTGCCGTCTTCCGCCGCCTGCCAGCGATGCACGAGGATACCGCCATTGGCGCAGTCGGAGACGGTGTTGCCTGAAATCGCCAGTCCGCTGGCCTCGACCGAATAGATGCCGGCATCGGCAGCGCCCGATATGTCCGAGCGTTCGACCCGGCCCGCCGCGCGTTCCAGCGCCAGTCCGTTCTTGCCGCTGCCGGTGACCTGGCAATTGTCGACGACGAGGTGAGCGACCCGGCGCAGATCGAGCAGCCCCTGCGCGTAGTCGTCCATCGAGCGGTTTGTGCCATCGAAGACCAGCCCGCTCAGTTCGATATGATCGGCCTGTTCGGCCATGAAGAGGTGCCCGTCGCCGCCATAGACGATCCGCGTTGCGCCCGGCACGCCGGAAAGACGCACGCGGTTGGGCAGCGAGAGGTTGGAGACGACATAAGTGCCCGGCGGCAGGAACACCGGCATATCGCGGTCGTTTGCGTCGCGCAGCAGCTTGGCAAAGGCCTTGCTCTGATCGTCAAAAGTGCCTGGCTGCACGCCAAGTTCGGTGGCGTTGATCGAACCGCGCATGGACGCTTTCTCGATGCCGGTCAGGCCTGCGGCCGCTGCTCTGCCGAGCGACAGGCCGACAACGGCAAAGCCGGCGGTTCCAACAAGCAGCGTTCGTCTGTTCAACATCGGCACAGAACCCCAGCGTTCAACCCAGACACCGCAGGAATCGTGCCAGACGTTTTGTCTCTCTCGAAGATAAAGGCTATGGCTTGTCGAGCAGCCTCTCCGCGCCTAAGCTCAGGCAATGAGTAGAGCTTTCACCCGCGAGGAAGACAGCGAAAATGCCATCGCCGGCATCGGCGAGCGGCCGATCAGCCCGCACCGCAACCTGGTGACGGAGCACGGTTTGGCGCAGATCGAGGAAAACCTCGCCGATCTGCGCGATATACTGGCGAAAGCCGAAAAGAAGGCAGACCGCGAGCGCATCGCGGTCGTGTCACGAGATTTGCGTTACTGGACGGCCCGGCGCGAAAGCGCCGAACTGTCCGTGCCCGAGCCAGGCAGCGATCTGGTGCGCTTCGGCATGGGCGTCACGCTTGAAGGCGGTGACGGCAAGAAGGTACACTGGAAGATCGTCGGCGAGGACGAGGCCGATCCGGCCAAAGGCACAATTTCCCATGTCTCGCCGATGGCCGTCGCCTTGTTCGGCAAGAAGGTTGGCGAGGTCGTTGCGGTCAACGGCAAGGAATGGGAAATCGTCAAGCTCTCGGATGGCTGACGCCAGTTGGCGTCATCTATTTGGCCAGCCTTTGCAATGTGACCTCATACTTGTCCATGACATCGCGAGCAGCGCGCATCTGCCGTTCGACGTCGTCACTCTCCACCGGTCTTAGAATGACGCGGTCATCGGTTTCGACAATCTGGAGTTGATCGCCCACTTGCAGGTTCAGGCTGTTGAGCATTTCCCGTGGCAAGATCACGGCGCCTGATCCGTCTTCGAGCTTGTGGATGACAGTCTTCACGGTCGTTACCCTTGGTTGCGTCTGTCAGTTTGGCACAACCTTTACCGGCAATACAGCAATGTTCGCTCAGCCCGCCAACAGCCGATCCATCAACCGATCCGCCGCCTCCGGAATAACAGTACCCGGCGGAAAGATTTCCGCCGCGCCGGCTTGCAACACCGCGTCGTAATCCTGTGGCGGAATGACGCCGCCGGCCACGATCAGCATGTCACTTCGTCCGAGCTTTTTCAGCGCGTCGCGCAACTCGGGGATCAATGTCAGATGTCCTGCTGCCAGCGACGAGGCGCCGACGATATGGACGTCATGTTCGATCGCCAGCTTCGCAATTTCCTCCGGCGTCTGGAACATCGCGCCGACAGTGACGTCGAAACCGAGATCGGCGAAAGCCGTGGCGATGACCTTCTGCCCACGGTCGTGGCCGTCCTGTCCCATCTTGGCGACGAGGATGCGCGGCTTGCCGCCGAATTTCTTTGCAAAGGCTTCAAGCTTGTCCTGCAGCCGGTCGACCACCGGATTGTCGCCGAGCGCCTTGCGGTAGACGCCGGAAATGGTCTGGACCGTTGCAACGTGGCGGCCAAAGGCTTTTTCCAACGCGAACGAGATCTCGCCGACGGTGGCATTGGCGCGCGCGGCGCGGATGGCGAACTCCAGCAGGTTTTCATCACCCTGTGCGGCACGGGTCAGTGCATCGAGCGCGCTTTCGACGGCGGCGACATCGCGCGTGCCTTTCAGCCGTTGCAGCTTCGACAGTTGCCGGGCCCTGACTTCGGCATTGTCGATCTTCAGCACGTCGACCTCAATGTCGGTCCCTGGACGATGGGCGTTGACGCCGACCAGCATCTGTTCGCCGGAATCGATGCGCGCCTGCGTGCGCGCCGCGGCCTCTTCGATGCGCAGCTTTGGGATGCCCTTTTCCGTCGCGGCGGCCATGCCGCCGAGCGCCTCGACCTCCTCGATATGGGCAAGTGCGCGCGCCGCCAGGTCATGCGTGAGCCGTTCGAGATAGGCAGAACCGCCCCAGGGATCGATGATGCGCGTGGTGCCGGATTCCTTCTGCAGGATGAGTTGCGTGTTGCGGGCGATGCGGGCCGAGTGGTCGGTTGGCAGGGCCATCGCCTCGTCGAAGGAATTGGTGTGCAGCGACTGCGTGTGACCCTGCGTCGCCGCCATTGCCTCGATCATGGTGCGGATGATGTTGTTGTAGGGGTCCTGCGCCGTCAGCGACCAGCCCGAGGTCTGGCAATGGGTGCGCAACGACAGCGAGCGTTCGTCCTTCGGCGCAAAGTTCTTCGCCATCAACGTCGCCCACAACAGGCGCGCCGCCCTCAGCTTGGCCACCTCCATGAAGAAGTTCATGCCGATCGCCCAGAAGAAGGACAGGCGCGGCGCAAAGCGGTCGATATCAAGGCCCGCCGCAACGCCGGCGCGGGCATATTCGATGCCGTCGGCGATCGTATAGGCGAGCTCGAGGTCGGCCGTCGCACCGGCCTCCTGCATGTGATAGCCCGAGATCGAGATCGAATTGAACTTCGGCATGTTCTTCGACGTATAGGAGAAGATGTCCGAAACGATCCGCATCGAGGGTTTCGGCGGGTAGATGTAGGTGTTGCGGACCATGAACTCCTTCAGAATGTCGTTCTGAATCGTTCCCGCGAGGTCCTTCTGCGCAACGCCCTGTTCTTCCGCCGCCACGATGTAGAGCGCCATGATCGGCAGCACCGCGCCGTTCATCGTCATCGACACCGTCATGTCGCCGAGCGGAATCTCGTCGAAGAGTTGCCGCATGTCGAGGATGGAATCGATGGCGACGCCCGCCATGCCGACATCGCCGGCGACGCGCGGATGGTCGCTGTCATAGCCCCGGTGCGTGGCGAGATCGAAGGCGACCGACAGGCCCTTCTGGCCGGCGGCAAGGTTGCGCCGATAAAAGGCGTTGGACTCCTCCGCCGTCGAGAAGCCGGCATATTGCCGGATCGTCCAGGGTTGCTGGACATACATGGTCGGATAAGGGCCTCGCACGAAGGGCGGCAGGCCCGGATAGGTGTCGAGATGCGACAAGCCCTTGAGGTCGCCCTGATTGTACAGATGCTTGACGACCAGACCTTCCGGCGTCGTCCGCTGGCCCTTGACCTCGACGGCAACGCGGCGTGGCGGCACCCAGCCGATCTGGCCGAAATCCGGGATCAAGAGACGGCTCCGATCGACTGGTCGATGCGGGCGGGAAACAGGGGCTCGCAGACGGCAACGCCTTCGGTGAAGGCAGGTCGCCGTTCCGCCGCCAGTGTCTCGACCGGCCGATCGCTTTTCAGGGGATAAAGTGTGGTGCCGATGATGGTTCGTTCGCCTGCCTTGTAGGCCGCGTTGCGCCGCGCCGCCGCGGCGTGAACGCGTCCCTGGATATGTCCGTCCTGGAGGCTGGACAACACGCCGCCCTCGGCCTCGATCTTCTGCAATTCCGCCCAGGCCACCTCGCACAGTTCCTCGGTCAGCGCTTCGACAGCGCCTGAACCACAGGCAGGATCGGCGACATGATCGATATGGCTTTCATGGGCCATGATCAGTTGCGCGTTGCGGGCGACGCGGCGGGCGAAGCCCGCCGGCAGGCCGTGCACGATCGTGTGCGGCAGGATGGAGATGGAATCCGCGCCGCCCGCCGCCGCGGCGAAGCCGGCAATGGCGGTACGCAGGATGTTCGTCTCGCAATCCATCGCCGTCATCATGCGAAACGATGTCTCGGCATGGACATTGGCCGTGGAATTCGGGATCGAGCACGCCTCCTGTACACGCGCCCAAAGCCTGCGCAGGGCCCGGACCTTTGCCATCGACAGGAACTGGTCCTGGTCGGCGCTCAGCGCGAAACCAATATGGGGCGCGGCATAGACAAGCGGCTGCCGCGCCTTCTCGAACATTCTGAGATAGGACACCGCGGAAGCGAGCATGATGCCGAGTTCCTGTGCTTCCGTCGCGCCGGCATTGTGGAACACGCGCCCGTCCGCCTCCAGAAGCACACCCGGAACGCCCATCGAGAAGAAATGTGCCAGCGATTGCGGCATCGATGCCTGCAGGGCCTCGATCGACATGCGCAACCGACCGGTTCCGGCAAAAATAGCTGCCGGATCGATGCCGAAGGAGAGGTTGAGCTTTGTCGGATCGGACCGGCGCTTGCTCAGGAACGCCACCAGCCAGTCGGCCACGGCGCGGCTCCAGGGATGGGCGTCGATGCGGACCTGCACGCGGTTGAGGGGCACGCCGTCCAGCACCGTCTCCAGTGCCTGCGCCGTCCTCGGCAGGCCATAGCCGAATGCATTCGGGGCACCTTCGAAAACAAGCGACAAACCAGTGGCCCCCTGCGCCACGTCCTCCAGCACCTGCGCCTTTGCGCGGTCTATGTCGGGATCGTCGACCCGCTGGCTGACGATCCAGGGCGAGGTGGGGTTTGTGCGCACCATCGGTTCCGCCGCCATGCTGCGGTCGTAGAGCGGTTCGATGCGGATGTTGTCGTCTGTATGCGAGACCAGTTTTTCCTCGAAGGAAGCGCCGGCAAGCGCCTTTTCCGCCATGGCCAGCCATCGCTGGCGCTCGGCGTTCGCGGGTTCAACATTCTGGATCAAGGCTCCGGCGCCCATCCGTATTCCTCGCTTTAATGCGGCCGCACCAACCTGGAGCAATTCAGTCTACGGCCCCCGGTCCGATATCGCAATCCAATGCCCTTCCAGGGGGCTGAATTCGATCCATCGGATATAGGTCGACCCGCGGGCACGAACCATGAACGATTGCCAAACACCGGCAAGATCCGCAAGCTCCAAAAACCCGATTTCGACGATTGGCCCCGGTTTGGACGATTGGCCCCGGTTTGGACGAATGGCCCGGTTTGAACGAAGGCATTGTCGCTGCGCAACGGCCTCACTATACCAGCGACAGGGCCACTGGCTTTAAAGACATCACTTTGTGGAGACCGGACATATGGCTGACGACACCAGTATTTTCATCGGCGCCAGTCGCAAGCCGGACGACAGTTACCAGCGTGCCGAGCAGCTGTTGCTGCAGTACGGGAACCGCCACGGCCTGGTGACCGGCGCTACAGGTACCGGCAAGACCGTTACCTTGCAGATCCTGGCTGAAGGTTTTTCCAATGCCGGCGTGCCGGTGTTCTGCGCCGACATCAAGGGCGACCTGTCCGGCATCGCCATGATGGGCACGGCACAGGATTTCCTCGTCAAGCGCGCCGAACAGATCAAGCTAGACCCCTATGATTTTCAGGAATTTCCAGTGATCTTCTGGGACCTGTTCGGGGAGCAGGGCCATCCGATCCGCGCCACCGTCTCGGAAATGGGGCCGTTGCTTTTGTCGCGCCTGATGAACCTGACCGAGGCGCAGGAAGGCATCATGAACATCGCCTTTCGCCTGGCGGACGAGGAAGGCATGCTGCTGCTCGACATGAAGGACCTGCAGGCGCTCTTGGCCAACATCGCCGAGCGCGCCGACGAGATCGGTTCGCGCTACGGCAATGTGACGAAGCCTTCAGTGGGGGCCATCCAGCGCACGCTGTTGGTCCTCGAGCAGCAGGGTGCCGCGCACTTCTTCGGCGAGCCGGCCCTGCGGATCTCCGACATCATGCGCACCACGCGCGACGGACGCGGCGCCATCAGCGTGCTTGCCGCCGACAAGCTGATGATGAATCCGCGGCTCTACGCGACTTTCCTTCTGTGGCTGATGTCGGAGCTGTTCGAAGTGCTGCCGGAAGTCGGCGACCCGGGCAAGCCGAAGCTGGTGTTCTTCTTCGACGAGGCGCACCTTCTGTTCGACGAAGCGCCGAAGGTGCTGGTCGACCGCGTCGAACAGGTCGTCCGCCTGATCCGTTCGAAGGGCGTCGGCGTCTATTTCGTCACGCAAAACCCGTTGGATATCCCTGAAAAGGTTCTGGCCCAGCTCGGCAACCGTGTGCAGCACGCGCTGCGCGCCTATACGCCGCGTGAGCAGCAGGCGGTGAGGACCGCGGCCGAGACGTTCCGGCCAAATCCCGATTTCGACTGCATGACCGCCATCACCCAGCTCGCCACCGGCGAGGCGCTGGTCTCGACACTCGAGGCCAAGGGCGTTCCGTCCATGGTGCAGCGGACGCTGATCCGCCCGCCGTCCTCGCGCCTGGGGCCGATCACGCCCGACGAGCGTCGCAAGCTTATCCAGGAAAGCCCGGTTGCCGGCCAGTATGACCAGGTCGTCGATCGCGAATCGGCTTTCGAGATGCTGCAGAAAAAGGCCAAGGAGGCGCAGGACGCCGAAGAACAGGCGCAGCAGGCCGGCAGCGGCGGCTCGCGCTGGACCATTCCCGGATTCGGCAACGACGATCCGGCGCCTCAATCAGGTGGCAGGCGCGCGCCGGCGGCAAGGCCGTCCAATCGCCAGACCGTGGCCGAGGCGGCGATCAAGTCGGTGGTGCGCTCGGTTGGCTCGTCTGTCGGACGCGCCATCGTGCGCGGGATACTGGGCAGCCTGTCCAGGGGCAGGTGAGGGGGTCACCTGAGGTAGGGGTATCGCTCTGGCGAAATGCCGTGGCTGGGAGCGGTGCCGCCGGCCGGATAGGCGGCTGCGCAAGGCGCTCTGCGCCAATCCGGCCGTTGAGGTATTGGGACAGCTGGTTCGCAGGGCCGGTTCGAGGCAGGGACCCGAACCGGCCCTTTCTTCGTCAGGTCGCTTCGAGCACCATGTTGAGCGGGGTCTGGGCAGCCCGCCGGACATGAGAGAAACCACCTGACCGGATCACCTCGGCCAGCTGATTCTCCCCCGCTTGTGCGCCAAGCGCGAGGCCCGTTTCCTGTGCCAGCGATGTGGGAACGCAGATCATGGTCGAGGCCGAGTAATAAAGCCGCCCGACCGGATTGATATTTTCCTCCAGAGTGTCTCCTGCCATGGGCTCGACGACCATCCAGGTGCCGCCGTCTTTCAGCGAATTGCGGATATGCGCCGCCGCGGCCTTTGGATCGCCCATATCGTGCAAGCAGTCGAAGCAAGTGACCAGATCGAAGTCGCGCCCGCCAAAGTCCTGCGCCCGGCCGACCTCAAAATCCAGGTTCGTCAGCCCGTGCGACCGGGCGTGCGCGGTCGCGGCGGCAATCGAGGCAGGATGGAAGTCGTAACCTATGAATCGGGAGTCGGGAAATGCCTGCGCCATCAGGACCGTCGATACCCCGTGCCCGCACCCGACGTCGGCCACCGACGCACCCGCCTTCAATTTATCGATGACGCCGTCAAGCGCAGGCAGCCACTCTTTCACCAGCGCATTGACATAGCCCGGCCGGAACAGGCGTGACACGGCGCAGAACAGACAACCTGCTTGATCGCCCCAGGCAACGCCACGCCCGGTCTTGAAGGCCGATTGCACCTTTGGCTGGTTCTCGACCATGGCGGCCGCGGTCTCGAACCCGCCAATCAGATTGACCGGGCTGTCGGGTTCCGCGAATACGAATGACTGCTCGGGCGTCAGCGAGAACCGCCCATGTTCATGGTGCACATAGCCTGACGCTGTCTGCGCCGACAGCCATTCGCGAACATAGCGGCGCGCGCATCCTGCGGCATCGGCAAGTTCGTCGGCCTTCGCCGGCCCGATCTCCTTGAGCGTCTTGTACAGGCCCAGCGCATCTCCGATTCGAACCAACGGTACACTGACTGCACCGCCAAGGTCGCCCAGGATGCGTCCTACCAGTTCATTGAGCGTGGTTTCATCGAGTTGTGTCATGTTGGGTTCCTCCGGATCTTCGGACGGCTTGTAGTCCCGTCGATCCAAGGATGAGACACCCGGTGGGGATGGGCATGATGCGATGGTCCCGCGCAGGCAAGGAAATCGAGCAAAAAGCAGGGACAGATGTCCCGCATCTGTGGCCTGCGACGATCTCAATCGGGCCGAGGCGCTCGCTCTCTGTCGGACAGCGTCATCACGATCGCCTGCGATCGGCTATGCACGCCGAGCTTACTGAAGATCATCGACAATTGGTTGCGCACGGTCTTCACGCTTTTGCAAAGGCGTTGCGCGATCGCACGGTTGTCGAGCCCTTCTTTGACAAGATCCAGAAGCGCCGCCTCGGCTGGTGTCAGGGCGGCCTCGCGGATTGCGCGCGGCTGCCTGGGCCGGGCGTGTCCGAGGAAATCATCAAGTTCGTCCTGGAACACAGACCAGGCTGGCTCGGTCGGCAGGAGAACGTGATTCTTGCTTTCAAGCGGTAGGAAGCGCGCTCCAGGGATCGCTGCAGCAAGCTTGCAGCCTTCATCGAACGGCACGCGCATGTCCCCGCGGCTATGCGCGATCAACGTCGGCACGCGGAGTTTTGCCGCGAAGTCCAGGACATCGATCCCCTGCATCTGCCAGAGCAGGCGGGCGGCTACGTCAGCGCTTGCCGTCACGCGCTCCAGATCGCCCCACCAGCGATGCTGTTCGGGTGTTCCGTCCGGGATGAAGAGATTGGTGAAGAACCGGCAGAACGCAGGATTTTCGCGCCCCCAGCCAATGCGAACGAAATTGACAAGTGTTTCGGCTTCCAACCGTTCGGCCTCGGTCCGCGCTCGAACCCTCGCACCCTGACCATAGGCGTTCAGGAGCACCAGATGCGACACCCGTTCAGGATGCCGGAGTGCGTATGCGATGCTGAGAGCGCCGCCTTGCGATAGACCCAGCAGAACGAAGCTTGGCTGCTCGATGGTCGCCGTCACGGCGTCCAGGTCCGCGTGCCACGCTTCGATCGAGAGGTCGGCGACATGGCGATCCGATAAACCGCAGCCGCGTGGATCGTAGCGCACGAACTGGTTGCGGGCCGAAAGGGCCTGGAGCCACGGCCGCCAAACCGGACTTTCGAGGTCATAGTCGACATGGCTCAACCAGTGCGCCGCCCGCACGATCACCTTTCCCTCCCCGCATGATGCGACAGCGATGCGGGTACCGTCCTCGGACGTGCAGAACCGTATACTCTGGCTGAGTTTCATCGCCCGAGAATATCGTAGTGGGGCGTCACGCGACAGACCGGCCTCCGAGGCCGGCTGGTTTCACGATGTCCGTTAGGTCCGGCTCGCAATGGCAGGCACAGTTTGGGGGCGCTACGGGTTATGGCATTCCAGCCGCATGGCGCGCCAAAACCAGGTGCGCAGGCGCGCGCCTGACGGAAAATCGACACCGTTTCAGAAACAATCCGATGAAGGAGCGGCAAGAGGCCGCTCTTGCTTCAACCAGATCAGAAGATCGAGTTGGTGACCTCTTTTAGCGGCCCGAGAAGCACCGATCCCTCCGGCACGCCGGCATCGATCGGGATGGCCTTGCGGTTGGCCGTCGCCACCATGGCCTGACCGATGTCGGCGGTGACGATGACCGGGCTCTTGGAGGGCACGCGATCATAGAGATCGATGATGTCCTGGTTCATGAAGCGAACGCAGCCGGACGAGACCGATTTGCCGATCGATTTCCATTCCGGCGAGCCATGCAGGCGATAGAGCGTGTCCACGTTGCCCTGGAAAAGATAGAGCGCCCGCGCACCGAGCGGATTCTTCAGCCCGCCGGGCATGCCGCCATTGTCGGCGCTGTACGGCTTCAGTTCCGGCTGCCGAGCGATCATTTCATCCGGCGGTGTCCATTTCGGCCATTTCTGCTTCCACTGGACCACGGCGTCGCCGGACCATTCGAAGCCGGCGCGGCCGAGACCGACACCATAGCGGATGGCCTGGCCGCCTGGGCGCACGAGATAGAGGTGGTGCCCGGTCGTGTCGACGATAAGCGTGCCTGGCTTCTGTCCCGTCGGATCGGGAACGATCTGACGCAGGTACTGTGGATCGATCTTCTCGAACGGTATGGCCGGAAGGTCGAAACCGCCATCGCTGACGGCCGCGTACATCGTCGCATAGTCGGGCAGCGGCGGCTCGACATAGGTTGGCGGCGGCGGCTCGACTGGTCCCGGTCCGGTGGTGGCGCATGCGGAAACCGCGATCGAAGCGGCGCCCAATGCAGCGGCGTTCAGGAAGCCGCGACGGCTCAGGCGATAGGATTCGATTTCGGTTGTGGACATGGTTGCCTTCTTTAGGTCTCAAATCGCAACAAAGCGTGAATACGCTGGCTGCCGCGCGGGTGCCTTACAACACCCGGCGCGATAGGCCGTTCCGATTCTGGCCTGAAGGTGGACAAAGAAAGGCGAAGCTGTGACTGAGCCGCCACTGTGGCGCCGGGGCCACAGCTAACTGCCGGACACCAGAGCTTCGAGGGTTGGAAGGATCAAGGCTGGTGGAAAATCCCGGTATTCCTCGGGCTGGTTGGAACGGTTGATCCATACCGTGCGGAAGCCGAACTTGGTGGCGCCTGCGATGTCCCAGCGATTGGAGGACTGGAAGGACACCGCGCCCGGGTAGAGGCGCTGGCTGGTGGTGACCATGTCGTAGACCGAGGGGTCGGTCTTGAACCGCCGCACCGCATCGACGGAATAGACATCGTCCAAGACCTGGTCGAGCGCGGCGGACCTCACCGCTGCCTCGAGCATTTCCGGCGAGCCGTTGGAGAGGATCGCCAGTCTTGCTCCAGAAGCCTTGAGCGCCTTGAGGACGGCCGGCACCTCGGGATAGCAATCCAGCCGCCAGTAAGCGTCCAGCAGTTTTGCCTTGAGGCTGGGATCGGCCGAGGGGACCTTGCGCAAGGCGAAATCGAGCGCCTGCTCGGTCAGTTGCCAGAAATCGGCATAGGCGCCCATCAGCGTCCTCACCCAGGAATATTCGAGCTGCTTGGCGCGCCAGATCTCGGACAGCAACTGGCCGTCTGGTCCGATCTGATCGGCATGGCGGCGCACGGCCGCATGCACGTCGAACAAAGTGCCGTAAGCGTCGAAAACATAGGTGGCGTATTGCATGGCAACAGTTTTGGGGCGAGGTGAGGCGAGGTGCAAGCCTTGATTGTGCCGTGCCTGTCGCTGGCCTCAACAAAACTCCTCGATGCCGGTTGACGCCGCCCGCCAAAGCATCTTCCAATGGCTGTCATACGAGACCGATTGAGACGGGACAACGCGATGACACTGGCGACAGCGGCACAATCCGCGACATGGACTTTCGTCGATGGTGATTGGTACGAGGGCAATGTCGCCATTCTTGGGCCGCGCAGCCACGCCATGTGGCTTGGCACCAGCGTGTTCGACGGCGGCCGCTGGTTCGAAGGCGTGGCGCCGGACCTCGAGCTCCATGCCGCCAGGGTGAATTCTTCGGCGATTGCGCTCGGCCTCAAGCCGTCCATGACCGCCGACAAGATCGTCGGGCTGACGTGGGATGGGTTGAAGAAGTTCGAGGGCAAGACAGCCGTCTACATCAGGCCGATGTACTGGGCCGAGCATGGCGGCTACATGGGCGTGCCGGCCGATCCCGCATCGACCCGCTTTTGCCTTTGCCTCTATGAATCGCCGATGATCCCACCCACCGGCTTTTCGGTGACCGTATCGCCGTTCCGGCGCCCGACCATCGAAACCATGCCGACCAACGCCAAGGCCGGCTGCCTCTATCCCAACAACGGCCGTGCCATTCTCGAAGCCAAGATGCGTGGTTTTGACAATGCATTGGTGCTCGACATGCTGGGCAACGTCGCCGAGACCGGGACTTCGAACATCTTCCTGGTCAAGGACAGCCATGTCTTCACGCCGGCGCCGAACGGCACCTTCCTGTCGGGCATCACCCGCTCGCGAACGATGACGCTGCTTGGCGAGTATGGGTTCAAGACGACTGAAAAGACGCTGTCGGTGCGCGATTTCCTCGAAGCGGACGAGATTTTTTCGACCGGAAACCATTCCAAGGTGGTGCCGATCACGCGTATCGAGGATCGTAATCTGCAGCCGGGGCCGGTGGCCAAGAAGGCGCGCGAGCTCTATTGGGATTGGGCGCATTCGACGCCGACTGGCTGACGCGTCCGGCTGGGCCTTTTGTCGCTGCGTGCTTCGTTGCGGAAAACCGTGTGACAGTTTTCCGCAACCCGCTTAGAAAGGGAACCGGCGCTTCATTCCGGAGTTGTTCCAGCTCAATCCAGACCTATCTTAATCCGGTATCGACACCGGATTTTTCCACGAGGGAGTACCATCCATGGCTTTTGAATTGCCCGCTCTGCCTTACGACTACGAGGCCTTGCAGCCTTACATGTCGAAAGAGACGCTGGAATACCACCACGACAAGCACCACAAGGCCTATGTCGACAACGGCAACAAGCTGGCCGCCGAGGCTGGCATGGGCGACCTGTCGGTCGAAGAGGTGGTCAAGCAGTCGTTCGGCAAGAATGCCGGCCTGTTCAACAATGCCGCCCAGCACTACAACCATATCCATTTCTGGAAGTGGATGAAGAAGGGCGGCGGCGGCAACAAATTGCCGGGTGCCCTGCAGAAGGCGGTCGACAGCGATCTCGGCGGCTACGACAAGTTCAAAGCCGATTTCATCGCCGCCGGCACGACGCAGTTCGGTTCAGGCTGGGCCTGGGTTTCGGTCAAGGACGGCAAGCTGGCGATCTCGAAGACGCCGAATGGCGAAAACCCGCTCGTTCATGGCGCGTCGCCGATCCTCGGCGTCGATGTCTGGGAACATTCCTACTACATCGACTATCGCAACGCCCGCCCGAAATATCTCGAAGCGTTCGTCGACAGCCTGATCAACTGGGACCATGTCCTCGAGCTTTACGAAAAGGCCAAGGCCTGATCGATTTGCGGAAAAGCCCCGGCACGCCGGGGCTTTTCTTTTTCAGCGTCGGGGCGGTCGCCGCAAAATCGCGCCCGGCAAAATCCGGCAATCAATAGGGAATATTCACGCCGTCCTGGCCGTTATCGTTCTGTCCCCTTCATCATGGAGCCAATTGAATGAGAAAGCTTGTCATCGCCATCTCTATGCTCGGCCTCTTCGGTTCGGCGGCTTTTGCCGACCCGATCCTCGATCGGCAGGCTCTGATGAAGGAACGTGGAAAGATTGCCGGCGGATTGTCGAAAGTGGTCAACGGCCAGGAGCCCTTCGAGGCAGCGGCGGTGCTGACGGCGTTGCAGGCGCTTCAGGCGAATGCCGAGAAGTTGGATATTGACGCTCTTTTCCCGGCTGGCAGCGACGCTGGCGACACCACGGCCGCTCCCAAGATCTGGGAAGACATGGCAGGCTTCAAGACGGTTCACGCCAAGTATCTCGCTGACGTCAAGGCTGCGGTCGCTGCCGCGCCAGCGAATGTCGACGCCTTGAAGACGCAGTTCGACACCATTGGCTCCGATTGCGGCACCTGCCATCAGACCTACAGGATCAAAAAAGGCTGATCGCGGGCTATGCCCCTGCTGAAAAAACTCGTCGGCGCCGCCCTCATCCTGGGTGGCGTCGGTGCTGTTGCCGGATGGCTGCTGTCGGCGCCGGTCAAGCTCGACGCTGAAACCCTGGCGCAACTCGGCCCCGGCGATGCCGCCAGGGGCAAGCGCATTTTCAATGCCGGCGGCTGTACGTCATGTCATGCCAAGCCTGGTTCCCAGGGTGATGCCCGACTTCAGCTGGTCGGCGGCCTCGAACTCAAGACGCCGTTCGGCACCTTCGTGCCGCCCAACATTTCGCAGGACGCCAAGGATGGCATCGGCGCCTGGTCGGTGGAAGACCTTGCCAATGCCATGCTGAAGGGCGTCTCGCCTTCAGGCGAGCATTTCTACCCGGCGTTTCCCTACCCGTCCTACGCACGCATGAGGCCCGCCGACATTGCCGATCTCTACGCCTTCCTGAAGACGCTTCCGGCGGTTGCCGGCAAGGCGCCAAGTCACTCGTTGAGTTTTCCCTTCAACATCCGTCGCGGTCTCGGCTTGTGGAAACGGCTCTATTTGAGCAAGGAGCCGGTGATCGCTTTCTCTGATGGCACGCCGGATCCGGTGATGGCCGGCCGCTACCTGGTCGAGGGACCGGGCCACTGCGGCGAATGCCACACGCCGCGCGCCTTCACCGGCGGCACCAGGAAGAGCGAGTGGCTGGCTGGCGCGGCGGCGGCTGAAGGCAACGGTATCGTGTCGAACATCACTTCGGGCGAGGGCGGCATCGGAAAATGGTCTGAAGCCGACATCGCCAACTATCTCGAAACCGGCTTTACGCCGGAGTTCGATTCCGCGAGCGGTGCCATGGTCGATGTGCAAAAGAACATGGCCGAGCTAACTCCGGACGATCGCGCGGCGATCGCCGCCTATCTGAAGGCCATACCGCCGCATCCCAACGGCTACCCGGCTCGCAAGAAGACGGCGAACTGATTTTCGATTACGGGTGACGGTCGCCGAGGAAATCGAAGCCGGTTTCGAAGAAATGATTGTAGTCGCAGGTCAATTCCTCGCCGGGCAAGATGTCGCGCAATGCATAAGTCTCCTCGGGCGAGGAGACATCGCAATTCGGATCGTCGTCGTGGTTCATGTAACGCGCATCGTCGGCTTCGAAGACGATGTAGTTCGGGTCGCGCCGGTCGGGATAGGAATAGCGGTCAAGATAGCCCTTCACCGGCCCGGTCTCGCCTTCGTAGGTCTCGACCTTGATGAGCCGGTCGAACCTGGGATCGAGCTTCCAGATCAGCGTGCCGCGGGCAATGCGGTTCTTGGCAAAGACACCGATGCCCTGGATGGGCGATTTGTCGAGATAGACGTCGACGAGCAGCATGGCAGACCCTTGCGAGATTGATGATTGGGCGGCGCGGCTTTTGAAAAAAACCGCGCATTGGGTAGCGCGCGACTATCGCAATTGCGAGCGGAAAATCACGGCGCATGGCCCGAACTGAAGCTTCGGAAACGATCATGCGCAAATCAAAACTTCATGACCTCATATATCCTCTGAAGAACACGGCGGGACGGCTTTGCAACCATTCTACCGGACCGGCAGCCATGCGACCTTGGACAGGAAACGGCGGATCAGCGTTGTTGCAGCGCCAGACGGACACCCAACGCGCAATAGATGCCGCCGACAACCTTGCCTTGCCACTTCAGCACGGTCGGATTTCGACGCAGGAACGTGCCGAGCCTACCCGCGCTCATCGCAAAAACGACCGTGCTGAAAAGACCCAGCAGAACGAAGATCGCCCCCAATGTCATCAACTGGAGCATCACCGATCCGTTCTCAGGTCGCACGAACTGCGGCAGGAAAGCGAGGAAGAAAAGCGCGGTCTTGGGGTTGAGTATCTCGGTAAGGACGGCTTGTTGAAATGCCTTGCCCGCGGATATCGCAAGGGACCCAGCAGCCGGATCGACCGGCGCTTTCTCGATGATCGCCCGGATGCCGAGATACACGAGGTAGGCCGCGCCGATGTACTTTATGATGCCGAACAGCGTCGCCGACGTGGCGATGACCGCCGAGATGCCGACCATTGCCATGACGGTGTGAAACACGTCGCCGGCGGCGATCCCGGCACCGGTCGCGATCCCCACCTTCGTTCCCGAACTCGTTGCCCGGGCGATCGTCAGCAGCGTGGCCGGACCTGGAATGAAGACAAAGCCAAGCACAACGGCGATGTAGGCAATCAAGGTGGCCAGATCGATCATTTCCGGGTTTCTCCTGCAAGATGCGCCCTGCCTGCAACCTTCAGCGCGAAGGCATAAGTATAGGCGATTTCCTCCAGCCTGGAAAACCGGCCGGATGCGCCGGCATGGCCGGAATCCATGTTGATCTTGAACAGCACCGGATTGCTGCCGCTTTTGCGCTCGCGCAGCCGCGCTACCCATTTGGCCGGTTCCCAATAGGTGACACGCGGGTCGGTGAGGCCAGCCAGCGCCAGGATCGGCGGATAGTCGAGCGCCGCGACATTGTCATAGGGCGAATAGGCGGCGATCGTCCGGTAGTCATCGGCTGACGCGATCGGATTGCCCCACTCCGGCCATTCCGGCGGCGTCAGCGGCAGGCTGGCGTCAAGCATGGTGGTCAGCACGTCGACGAAGGGCACCTCGGCGACGATGCCGCCAAAGCTTTCCGGCGCCATGTTGGCGATGGCGCCCATCAGCATGCCGCCGGCCGAACCGCCTTGTGCGATGATGCGGTCGTGGGACGTGTAGCGTTCCATGACCAGATGGCGCGCGACAGCGATGAAATCGGTGAACGTGTTCATCTTGTTCTCCCGCTTGCCGTCGTCGTACCAGCCATAGCCCTTGTCCTTGCCGCCGCGGACGTGCGCGATGGCAAAGACAAAACCACGGTCGACCAGCGAGAACCAGTTGGTGTTGAACGCGGCCGGCACGGTGATGCCATAGGAGCCGTAGCCGTAGAGCAGGCAAGGGGCGGATCCATCCAGCGGCGTGTCGCGGTGGTGCAAAAGCGAGATCGGCACCAGTTCGCCATCGGCGGCAGGCGCCATCAGCCGCCTCGTGACGTAGTGGTCCGGGTCGTGGCCGGACGGCACTTCCTGGGTCTTCAGCAGCACCCGCTCGCGGGTGCGCATATTGTAGTCGAACACCTGCGCCGGCGTCGTCATCGACGAGTAGGAGAAGCGCATGATGTCGGTGTCGTACTCATAGGAGCCCGACAGGCCGAGCGAGAAGGCCTCCTCGTCGAGAGACAGATGATGCTCCTCGCCGCTTTTGCGGTCATGCACGACGATGCGCGGCAGGCCCTCCTTGCGTTCGAGCCGCACCATGTGGTCCCTGAAGCCGATCACCGACAGGATCAGTCGGCCCGGCTCGTGCGGCACCAGCTCCTGCCAGTTGGCGCGGACCGGATCGCTCGCCGGCGCCGTCATGATCTTGAAATCCTTGGCGCCGTCGGCATTGGTCAGGATGAAGAAGATGTCGCCGCCTTCTTCCAGGTCGTACTGAAGCCCAATCTCGCGCGGCGAGACCAGCTTGGGTTCCGCAAACGGATCGCTGGCGCTCAACAGGCGATATTCCGAAGTCTCGTGATCGTTGATGCCGATCATGATCCATTCGTTGGAACGCGTGCCGCCGACATTCATGAAGAAGCCGGGGTCGGTCTCCTCGTAGATCAGCCGGTCGCGGTCGGGGCTGTCGCCAAGCGCATGGAACAGCACCTTTGACGGGCGATGATTGGGATCGAGGCGGGTGTAGAAGAAGCCGTTATCGCCGGCATTCCAGACGCCTGAGCCGCCTGTGTCGGGGATCTGATCCGCAAGTTCCTTTCCGGCGGCAAGGTCGCGCACACGCAGCGTGTAGAACTCTGAGCCCTTGTCGTCGAATGCCCATAGCAGCTTGCGATGGTCGGCTGAATGATCGACGCCACCGAGACGGAAATACGCCTTGCCCTCGGCCTCGGCGTCGCCGTCGAGCAGGATCTGTTCGACACCGCCATCGCGCGGCATGCGGAAATAACGCGGCTGCTCGCCGCCGAGCTTGAAGGATGAACCATAGGCATAGGGGCCATCCTTCATCGGTACGGAAGAATCGTCTTCCTTGATGCGGCCCTTCATTTCCTTGAAAAGCTGCTTTTGCAGTTCGACCGTGTCGGCCATCAGCTTCGACTGGTAGGCGTTCTCGGCCTCGAGTTCTGCGCGAATCCCGGCATCGAGCAAGGACGGATCGCGGAACATCTCCTGCCAGTTGTCGGCCCGCAGCCAGGCATAGTCATCGGTTCGCGTGATGCCGTGGTGGGTGTCGGACACCGGCCGTTTCTCGGGTGCTGGCGGGCTGACGATCGGAAATGCGGAAGTCTTGGTCATTGCGTCTCGCTTTGGAAGTATCTTGAATGGCGAATGAACACGTCGATCAGCGCGGGTTCAAGAGCCGCAGCCTATCGGTCGTGTAGGCTCCAGGAGATGGGCCGGGAGGAGAGATGATGACGATTTGTTCTCGGATTGCTGCGGCTCTCGCCGTTGCTTCGCTGACTCTGGCTTCTGTCGGCCAGTCTCATGCGACCGTATTCGCGGGTTGGCAAGTGGCCAATGTGCCGTTCGGCGACACGCTCAATGTGCGCAAATATCCCTCGGGGACATCCCAGAAACAGGCGGCATACCCGAACGGGACCGTTCTGCAGATGACTGGACGATGCACCGGTGGGGTAAATCTGCTCGACATCGCCAATCAACCCGCGTGGCAGCAGGAACAGAAGGTTCGCTATCGCTGGTGCGAAGTCTGGCATGATCCGGCCAAGAACGGTGACTTCGTGACCGGCTGGGCCTATGGCAAGTACATCGCCCCTTATTGATTGATTGGCCCCGCAGGCATGTCGCCTGGTTGCTGCCTGCGACGGACGTGCGGCAACCTGTGGTTTTGTCGAGAGTTGCGAGCAACCAAGGTTGCCCGCGCGATGACCAAGCAAAATCAAGCATTGAAACTTGCTTAGTGAGTTATCGCGAATGTAACGCATAGCTGACCTAACGTCAGCCGTTGCTCGTTTGGCGGGGGAAATATCGAGAAATTACATGGTGCACGAAAGATTGAAGCTGATCCGCGAATAATTGATCTACATCGTGCAATATATCGTAACAGGAGAATTGACTTACTTGGTCCGCGGGCTCATTGATGTGCCCGCGACACGAATCGCAGAAATTCTATCTGCACAAAATTCGTGCTATGCCCTGTCTGTTAAAAAAGGGCGCGGACCAAAGTAACTCCTGTTGGGGCCTGAAGACCATGGATATTGTCGAAACACCGTCCAGAAACAGCGATGCGCTGATCGAGTTGACCGCCGATGTGGTGGCCGCCTATGTCAGCAACAATCCCGTGCCGGTCGGAGAATTGCCGAACCTGATAGCCGATGTCCATGCCGCGCTTGGGCGCGTGGGCGGAACCGCCGAACAGCCGCCTGCCGACAAGCAAAAGCCGGCCGTCAACCCGAAGCGCTCGGTTCATGACGACTACATCGTTTGCCTCGAAGACGGCAAGAAGTTCAAGTCGCTGAAGCGCCATCTGATGACCCACTATGACCTGACGCCCGACCAGTATCGCGAGAAGTGGAATCTCGAACCGACCTATCCGATGGTTGCTCCCAATTACGCCGCAGCCCGGTCCCAGCTTGCCAAGAAGATGGGTCTCGGCCGCAAGCGCAAAGCGCGCTGATCGCTGCTTGCCAGATAGGATCGATCGCAACGGCGCCTTCGGGCGCCGTTTGATTTTGCAAGGCGGTCGGCAGGACGGGGTGAAGGGGCCGAACCCGGCGGGTGGTCAGGCGGTCTGCTTGAGCGCTGCCTCGGCGTCACGCTTGATGCGCTTGACCATCGAGCGAAGACCATTGGCGCGCTGCGGCGAAAGGTGTTCGTCGAGGCCGAGTTCCCTCAATGTGGCTTCCGCGTCGGTTTTCTCTATCTCGCTGGCGGTCCTTCCGGAAAACAGCGCCAGCATGATCGCGACCAGTCCGCGCACGATATGGGCGTCGGAATCGCCGGTGAAGGTGATGACGGGATCGGTTCCCGGCCCCTGTTCGGTGGTCAGCCAGACCTGGCTGACGCAGCCCGGCACCTTGTTGGCGGCGTTGCGCTCCTCGTCCGGAAATGGCGGCAGCGCCTCGCCCAACTCGATCACATAGCGGTAGCGGTCTTCCCAATCCTCAAGGAACGAGAAGTCGTCGCGGATCGTCTGGATCGTGGTCGTCATCACTCGGATATAGTCACGCAGCAGTGCCGCGTCACGGAAAAAACAAGAACACCGCGGGTGTCGAGAGGGCAGACAACCCGCGGTGCGCCGTCGAGACGGCTCAATTCTGCGCAGGCAAGTTGACTGTCTCGGGCAGGACGATTTCCTCCGGCACGCTGCCGGTCGTCGTCGTGTCAGGACCCGCGGCGGATTTGTCGTCCAGCATCGCGGCCGCGATCTTGGCTGTTTCCTTGGCGCGGGCGGTGATGGTGTGCATCGCCGACTTGCCGGTTTCACAGACATCGGGCTTGCGCTCGCAAATGCCGGCGATGTCGCCAACTGCCTCACGTGCCGCGAACAAGGCCTGGATCGGCCCAACGCTTTCGTGTCCCGACTCGTCGGAACCGACACTCAGTGGCAGCGCCAGCAACACCAGCGAAAACCAGAAAGCCATTCTTATCAGGAAGAACATGCCTTGCCTCTCGTCGTGACCGGATCATGCATCCATATGGCATGACCTCTTTTGTAGGCGGGATATTGGCACACAGCCGCAAAGGACGGCTTGCAGGCAAAGCGAGAATTTTCCTCAAATTTTAGGCAAATTCGAAACGAACCGTTTTGCAATCGATTTGATTCAGATCCGAATGATCTTCTTCACCTGTCAGAAACCATCTATCCATCTGTTTCATAATGGTTTTCTGCAAAATGGCAGGGCGCCGGCGCGAGCTTTCATCGAGGGACTGGCCGCGTCACCGAATAACCCTCCGTTTACTATGGCTGCATTTGCCCGGGCTTTCGGCCGCCGTCATTCCGATATTTGCCGCAGGCCGGGCCTTGGTCGGCCCTGCCTTATCCATTCCTTAAACGCTGGATGCGAATTTCAGAACCAACCAGAACAATCTGCAAAGCAGAGCTGTCCACGACGAGTGCGAGTGCATTGAGTTGAGTTCAATAAAGGCCAGATACGTTGAATTGCCTGGCGCAATGGCCGCTGGTTGCGAACGTATGGTCCATCCGTCCATTGTTGGGCAGAGCGACCGCGAGCGCCAGCGCCGCTTCATCGGCGTCATGCTGGCTTCTCCTTTCTTTGCCGCGGGGGCCGCGGTCACGCTGGTCACTTCGGGCATGGGCGCCGCTGTCACCGTAGCCGCCATCTTTGCGGCCTTTGGTCTATGCTGGTTCATCGCCTTGCTGGTGGCGGCGACCGGCAAGATGGCTGTGGCGGCTCAGGTCGCCCTGGCGATTGCCGGCCTTGCTCTTGGCAGCCTGATCGCCGCCGCCGGTGGACTGAGCTCTCCTGTCGCCATGCTTGTCGTGGCGCTGCCGTTCGAAGCCTGGTGGATTGGCGCCTCGCGGCGCGCGGCGCTGTGGGGAGCCGTGTCGGCGGCGGTCGCCATTCTGGTTCAGCCTCTGGCCGTTGCCGTGTTCCCGTTCGCGGGGGCGCAGATCGCCCCATGGCACTGGCTGGTGCCGTTGGCCTGGGCGCTCACGCTGGTCCCGCGCATTTCGGCGCTTCGCGACACGGCTGGCGCGGCGGATGTCGTGGACACGGCCGACCGGCTCGAAGACATCATCGATGCGGTGGTCCTGCGCGTCGCCCGTCATGGTGAAGTGCTGGACGCTTCCGCGAAGGCGCGCACGCTCTTGAAGCTGCCGCCTGAACTGCTGTCGGGAAACGGCCTCTTCGACCGCATCCACCTGTCGGATCGCGTTTCCTATCTCAGCGCATTGGCCGATATGCGCGATGGTGCGTTGTCGCGCCGGCTCGAATTGCGCATCAGGCTGCCTCAGAATGGCAACGGCCAGGCGGCCGACAACTATCGGCCGTTCTCGCTTGAACTGGTGCGGGGCGACGAGGAGGTCGACGTCTTCACGCTTGTGCTGCGCGAGAATGACGAGATCGCCCGGCTGCGTGAGGATTTCGCGGCGGCCAATGAGGCGGCCGCGTCCGCCGAGGTGGCGAAGGGACGCTTCCTGGCGGTGGTCAGCCATGAATTGCGCACGCCGCTGAATGCCATCATCGGCTTCTCGGATATGCTGCTGCACGAGATGTTCGGTGCCTTCAAGGATCCGCGCCAGAAGGAATATGTCGGCCTGGTGAGGGATTCGGGCCAGCACCTGCTTGCTGTCGTGACCTCGATACTCGACGTGTCCAGGATCGAATCGGGCGTCTACGCGACCGAGCCGGAGCCATTCCGGTTCTCGGAAGCGGTCGACATGTGCCAGTCCATGATGCGGCTGCAGGCGCAGGCCAAAAACATCGATCTGCAAGCGCAGATCGCGCCGGATGCGGGCGACATCAATGCTGATCGGCGTGCCGTGCAGCAGATGCTCATCAACCTCGTCTCCAATGCGATCAAGTTCACTCCCGAGGGCGGCGATGTCGTCATAGGCGCCAAGCGGATCGGCTCGCGTCTGCATTTCTGGGTCAGGGACACCGGCATCGGCATCGCCGAAGAGGATTTCGCCAATCTCGGCAAGCCGTTCATGCAGATCCAGAACGACTATACCCGCCGTTTCGAGGGGACGGGTCTCGGCCTTTCGTTGGTGAAGGGCCTGGTGGCGCTGCACGACGGCACGATGTCCATCGAGAGCATGCCGGGCGAGGGCACCACGGTCACCATCAGCCTGCCGGTCAACGGACCGAAGGGGCGCCCGGCGGAGAAGGCCGGAGTGCTGACGATGCCGTTGGCCATGGGGAAAGAGGACAGAAATGGCTCGCTCCGCAAAACAGCCTAAGGCGGTCAAGCGCCGCAGCAACGCCTTTCAGGATGGCGCGGTCGCGGTCGGTGGCATGATTTCGCGCAATCCTGTCCTGGTGGGCGGGTCGACGGCATTCCTGGTGACGCTGTTCTACGTTTCCGCGAATGCGTTGTGGTACCAGCCTTTCCCGCATGCCGGCGCGTTCTTCGCGACGCGCAGCATCCAGGGTTTTCCGCATGCGGTTGCCGACGAACCGGAGACGACATTCAACATCGTGCGGCCAGGTGCTTCGCCGGCGCCGGTCAAGGCTGATCCGGTGGTCGAGCAGGTGCAGGGCATACTGAAGGATCTCGATTTCTATTCCGGCACGGTCGACGGCATTTCCGGACCCAACACGCGCAAGGCCATCCAGGCCTATCAGCAGAAGGTCGGGCTCAACGCGTCCGGCGAGATCGACGCGCTGCTGCTGGATCAACTGGGCGCGACGCCGAAAACTGCTTCCGTCGTGCCGAGACCGCAACCACGCCCGGATACGCCGGCCGCCGTTCCGGTGTCCCTGCAGACGAATACCGGGCAGACAGGGCAGACGAATGCCGCCCAGGCGAATGCCTCAACGCAGGGACCCGATCCCCGCATCGTCAAGATCCAGGCCGGACTCAAGGCATTCGGCAATGACGACATGCAGCTTGATGGCGTCGTCGGCGCCCGCACCAAGGCGGCGATCAAGGAATTCCAGTCGCTGTTCGGGCTGCCGCAGACCGGCGAGCCCGATGAGATCGTGTACGTCAAGATGCGCGAGATCGGCCTGACCAACTGACGGCCGAAACGACGGCTCGCCGAGCGTCGGAAATACCGATAGATAGCCCGCACGCCTTCCGGAGTTATCTCATGCGCGTCACATCCGATCTGTGGGTCTCGGCCCTGTTGCGCCGGGTTTTCGGCGCCGGCGGATTTGCCGCCGTGGTCAAACGCGGCGCAACCGAGGCCGGCGCTGTTTTTGTCCTGGCGCGCGGCAGGTCGGGAGACATTGCCCTGTTCGGGCCGGCGCCGCAGACGAGTTACGATTCAGCGAAGCCCGACGACCGCTTCTTCAGCCTTCTCGGCACCGGCGATGATGCCGTCGTGTTCGACGCTCGACTGGAAAAGGAAAAGAAGTTCGACCCCGATATCTGGGTGGTCGAGATCGAGGCCGGTGCCGTTCCCGTCGAGGAGCTTATTTCCGTAAAGACGCCCTGAGGCCGGACAAGGCCGCCTCATCGTCATTGTTCGATGACTTGCGGCTATCGTTGTTTGCCGGCGCGGCCTCTCGAACCACCTTCGAAAGGATTTCGGCCTTCCAGAGCCGAACCTTGTCGACGGCCGCATCGCGATGCAGCAGGCGGTAGCGGTCAAGGAAGGTGCGGATCGCTTGCGGATGCGGGAACTGGCTGGGATAGACGGCAACCGTGATCAGAAATGCCCGGTCCTCGCTGAGATCGAGCGAGCGCAGTGCCGCGAGCAGCGACGCGTAGTTCTGGTTGGCGGTAAGCGATCGCGCGGTCGAGAAATCGATGTCGAGCGCGTCGGCGAGCGCGGTCTGGAAGAACGCTGCGTTTCCCGTCAGCGCTGTTTCGCGCAATTTCATATAAGTGTCCGTTCCTGTGAAAGGGTCGGACTTTGGCGCCGCCGCCTCGTCGCCAATGCGCATCATGGACCGCAGCCTACGCCGTGCATTTTCGGCGGCAATGCCAGGCAACTGTTCTCTCGTGGCGCTGCCGGAGGCGGCCTCCGTGATCGCCGGCGCGATCTGGTTCGTGGCGTTCGCGTCCGGATCCCGCACCCGCACCAGGGTTGGCCGTTCGAGCACCCTGATCAGATCGGCAATGGTCGGGTTCAGATCCTTGCGGCGCGCAATGGCGCGTGCGTGGGGCAGGCCATGCCGACCGATCAACGCGATGAGATCGATGTCGCTGACCGCGCGCGAGCGAATGAGCAGGGGGGCGGCAATGTCGACCGGTTCCTCGCAGAGACGACGCACCAGCGCGGCGGGAGCGTATTCGCATTCGGAAAGGGCGGCTGCGACATAACGGCGTGATTCGACGGACACATTGTCGAACAGCGGCAGCGTCAGGTCTTCGAGTTGGCCGATCTCTCGGCGTGACGGGCGGGTGAGCGAGCAGAACGCCGACACCGCGGCGCGAAACAGCCTTTCGGCCTTTCCCGATTCCGTTCGTACCGCGATTTGCCTGAAGTCCGAAGATGACACGAAGGATACGCCCGATACTAGACACAGACCTGGCCATGCTCGACCGGGACTATGTCGGTCGAGCGATTGCCAAGAACAAAGATCAAGTTAGCGACGATCCGTTAGCGCTCCGTTAACCCTCTGCCCTCCTTAATGACATTTGGAGGCGTTGCGTTGTGCTCCGGGGAAACCGAGAGGAATGCGCGAATCATGGGCATGGTACTGTCTTTCGTGCCGCGAACGGCACCAAGCAATCGCATAAAGCAAACCGCCGAAATGCCGGCGGCGGTGATCATCTTTCCCGGCATCCGCTACGAGCGGTCTCATGCCGGCGAAGTGCGGCCGGTCGATCCCGACAAGCCGGGCCCGCCGCGGACGAAGCCGGTCCCGCATCATTGAAGCGCGTCGCGTTCGAACGGATTCGGGCGCCGCGCTTTGGATGCTTGTTTCGCGCATGTGAGGCCCCAAAACCGGGGCCACCTTCGGGCGGCACGCACTAGAAGTCCTGCAGTTCGCAGGAACTCTGCTCGAAAAAGCGCGACACGATCGGCTTCCAGCTGTCGTCCGGCACGAAAGCGCGGATGACGAAGATGCCTTCCTCGATCGGCGCTTCGACGAAGATCGCTCCCTGCAGGTCCTCGGGAAGGTTCTTGCGCACGTCGATCATCTGCGCCGGCGTCAGCACGACGGCATCCAGCACGCCGCCGTTCGCCGTATGGTCGTTGAAGGAATAGATGTTGTGGCCGCTGCGGTCATAGACGGACACCGACCAGAATGGGACGTGTCCCGGCGCCTTGATCCGGACCATCCCTTCGCCCAGGTCGAACCGGCAAGCCGTGGCATAAAACAGCGGGTCGACGGATTTCACCACCGGCGCGCCGCCGGCTTCGGCATCGAGCCGCGTCATCTTGTAGAGGTCCGAGGCCATGGACAGGCGCGACCAGGCGTCGCGTTCGGAGAATTCAGGCACCAGCAGCAGCACGATGATATGTACGATGCCTGCGCCGACGAGGCCGAGCAGGACGGCATGCAGAAGCCTGCGCATCGCGGCATGGAAACTACGCATCGCAGCCGACCTTCACGATACGCGGCAGCGAAACGTCCGACAGGCCGGTGCTGCTGGCGATCGGCGTGTCATAGAATGTCAGCACGAAATACATCCTGCCAAAACCGTCGGTCAGCAGCCAGTTGCCCGGCATCGGGTGATGGCTGGCGAAAATGATCACCGAATTGTCGGGTTGGCGCAGCACCCCGTAGGACTGCAGCGCCGCAAGCCGCGGTTTGCCGGTTTCGACCACGCCGAGCGACTGGTCGGCGGCATAGAGTGTCCAGAACCGCGCCGTCGGAAATCCGCCCTCGATCTTGTAGGTGCATTCGCGCTTGAGTTCGCCGCCGCTCGCGTCGTGCTCCGCGACGAAGGACAGCCCCTCGGCACGGCCGAGCGCAAGCACGCCTTCGCGCGCCACGCGAGCCTTCGAATAGGGGTCGGCGGACGGCGTGCCGATGTCGGGAAAGGCCGTCCATTGGCCGATCCTGATTGCGCCGACGCCATCCTGGATTTTGAGCGCATACCAGACGCTGCCGCCACCGCCGCCGATGGCTATGGCAAGCGAAAGCAGCGTCAGCAAAGCATTCTTGAGCATGAAGGGCCAGGGACACGAAAAGTTGCCGCCCGGGGATATCGCGGCGCGGGGCCTTGTGGCAAGCGGCCCGATGGATTTGCCCAAATCCCCCGAGGCTCGTCGGGCAATGTCACAGCGCCGACAGCGTCTCCGGCGATGTCGGTGCAGCGAGGACGGGTGCCGACTGGAACAGCCTGGTCATGTCCCTCAATGTCTGCGTGGTCCGGCTGGACAGCACCGCTGGCCGTTCCGCGGCCGCATCGGCCGCCGCCTGCGCGTCGCTCTTCTTCTGCGCTTCCTCGGCCTTGGCAGCGACCTCCTCGTCGACGAAGGGTTTGTCGATGCCTGGGATCGGCTTGAGGTCTATGTTCTGGTGCGCGTAGACCATCAGGCGCTGCCACACCATCGCCGGCAGCGAGCCGCCGGTCATGTTCTTGGTCGGCGTGAAATCGTCATTACCCAGCCATACGGCCGCCGTATAGTTGCCGGTGAAGCCGACAAACCAGGCGTCGCGGTAGGACTGCGTCGTGCCGGTCTTGCCGGCGACGACGATGTTGGGAATTTGAGCCCGCCGCGCGGTGCCCATCACCGGCACCGCGGCGAGCATGGTATTCATCGATTTGAGCGCCTGCTCGGACAGCACCCGGTGCGGCGGCGGCGCATCCTTGGCGAAGTCGTAGACCACGTCGCCGGTGCGGGTGACGAGCTGCGTGATGCCGTGCCGGGAGCCGACGAAACCGTTCTGGGCGAACACGCTGTAGCCCGTCGCCTGATCCATCACGGTCATGCCCGAGGTGCCGAGCACCATCGTCTTGTGTGCTTCGAGCGGTGACTCCACGCCCATCGCCTCGGCCATCGCCTTGATCGGCGCGATACCGAGATGGTCCTTGGCCAGCCGCACCGGCACGGTGTTGATCGATTTGGCCATCGCCATGATCAGGGTGATGTTGCCCGCCGATTCGCCGCTGTAATTGTGGGGCGACCAGTTGCCCCAGCTGATCGGGCCGCCGGAAATGATGGAGTTGGGCGTGAAGCCGTGTTCCATCGCGGTTGCATAGACATAGGGTTTGAACGACGAGCCGGTCTGGCGCAACGCCTTGGTGGCACGGTTGAACTGGCTGGCGCCGTAGTCGCGGCCGCCGACGATGGCCCTGACGGCGCCGTTGGTCTCGATGACGACGACCGCGCCCTCGGTGACGTTGTACTCCTTGCCGAACTGGCGCAGGTGGAACTCCACCGATTCTTCCGCCGCCTTCTGGATGTTAGCATCGAAAGTGGTGTGGGCAACGAGCGAGTGCTGTCCCGGTTTGGCGATCTTCTTGACCTCGTCGAACGCCCAATCGAGGAAGTAGTCGGGACTCTTCTGCTCGCCGCGATCAACGACATCGGCCGGATGCAGCCGGGCCTGCAGCACCTGGCCTTCCGTCATGAAGCCGGAATCGACAAGATTGGACAGCACCACATTGGCGCGGGCACGCGCGGCCGGCAGGTTGATGTGGGGGGCGTATTTGGTCGGCGCCTTGAACAGGCCGGCCAGCATCGCCGCTTCGGCAAGGTTCAGGTCCTTGACGCTCTTGCCGAAATAGAAATCGGCGGCCGCCTCGATGCCGAACGTGCCGCCGCCCATATAGGCGCGGTCGAGATAGAGCTGCAGGATTTCCTTTTTCGACAGATTGGCCTCGAGCCACAGCGACAGGAACGCTTCCTTGATCTTGCGCTCGAACGTGCGTTCATTGGTGAGGAACAGGTTCTTGGCCAGCTGCTGGGTGATGCTCGATCCGCCCTGGACGACCGAGTTGGCCCGCACATTCTCGAATATCGCGCGTGAAAGCCCCAGAACATCGATGCCGTAGTGATCGAAGAAGCGGCGATCCTCAGTGGCGAGCACCGCCTTGATGACGTGATCGGGCATCTCGTCGACCGGCACCGAATCGCGCTGGATGATGCCGCGCTGGCCGATTTCGTTGCCGTAGCGGTCAAGGAAGGTGACGGCGAAGTCTCCCTGGGCGCGCCAGTCGCCCGCCGTGTCCTGGAAGGCCGGGATGGCCAGCGCCAGCATGACCACAATGCCGCCGGCGCCCAGCGTAAAGCCTTCGCTCAACAATTCGATGATGCCGCGACGCCAGCCGGCGACGCGGAAGCGCCGCGAGAAGATCGTCGCGGCTTCCCAGAACTGGCGCGCCTTGAAACCGATCTCGTAGAGCGAGGAATCGATCCATGCGTCGATCGCCAGCAGCCAAGCGGCGATCGGACCTCTTCTCTTGCGCGGTTCAGGACTGGCCATTCAAACACCCGGCGAGCAAGGCGCCCCACCTGAAAACCGCAAGTCGGCAATTTCACGGCGGCGCGCCGTCACGACTATTCATCCATTTTGCGGACACCCACAAGGGCGGCGAGGACACAGCTGCACGGTTTGTTGGCGGGCAGGGCAGGGGGAAGCATGAATGGCGACCGCCACCACAACAATGCGCCTTGAGCTGGCGGCTTGAAGTCGGCGCGATCGCCCTGTCCGGAGCGGCGCTTTTAAAGGATCATCGCGGCGAGGCCGCCGCGATGGCCGCCTGCAACAGGACCCGCGCGCCAGTGATCGCGTCCGCGGTCTCCACATATTCCGCCTCGTTGTGGCTCAACCCGTCACGGCACGGCACGAAGATCATCGCGGCAGGCGCGACGCGGGCGATGAAGAGCGCGTCATGGAATGCGCCCGATATCATCTGTTTGTGCGATAGCCGCAGGGAACTGACGGCGTCCTCGATGATTTTGACCATATTGGCGGAGAATGCTGCCCCGGGCATGTCGAACGAACGTCTGATCATTGCAGAGCAATGCTGGCCCGCCGCCTCCGCCGCGCAGACCGCGCGCACCTCGGCCTCGATGGCATCGACCCGCTCCGGCTGTGGATGCCGCAGGTCTACCGTGAAGCTCACGGATTGCGGTATGGCGTTGATCGATCCCGGCTGAGCGGCGATCCGCCCGACCGTCAGTCGAGCGCTGGGGTCGAGCGGCATGATCGTCGTCTGCAGCCTGTGTATCGCCGCAATCGCGGCGACCATCGGATCCCTGCGGTAGGCAAGGTCCGTCGTGCCGGCGTGACCAGCAGTGCCCTCGATGGAAACTTCCAGCCAGCGCGTGCCCTGAACGGCGGTGACGACGCCGATCGGCACCCGCTCCTTTTCGAGCGAGGGTCCCTGTTCGATATGCAGCTCGATATAGCCTGATATCGGCATGCCGGTTGGACGAAAGCCTGCCTCCGGCAAGGCGGCGATCGTCGCCTCGAGCTCCGTTGCGAAGGATGCGCCGTCGCTGCCGACAATCGATTTCCACGCGGCGGTATCGGCGCCAGTGAAGGCCATCGAGCCCATGACACCGGGCGCGAAGCGGCTGCCTTCTTCATTGGCCCAGGCAACGACCTCGATCGGTGCTTTGGTTTCAGCCCTCGCGTCCTCGAGCGATTCGAGCGCCTCGAAGGCGCAAAGCGTGCCAAGCGCGCCGTCGAAGCGCCCGCCGCTCGGCTGGCTGTCGAGGTGGCTGCCGATCAGGAGCGGCGGCAGCGTGGCATCCGTGCCCTCGCGGCGGATGAAGAGGTTCGCGATGCCGTCCTGAAAAACCGTGAAGCCGCGCTCCAGCGCCAGTTCCGCCAGCAGGCGCCGGGCGTCACGATCCTCGACGCTGAATGCCTGCCGGTTGACCCCCCCGGCGGGCGTCGCGCCGATCCGGGCGAACGCGTCGAGCCGTCCAAGCAGCCGCTCGCCATTGATCTCCGACACCAAAGTCACCGCTTGAGGCCGCGTATGAAGGCCTTCACCCGTTGCGGATCGACCTGGTTCCACCAGACGCCGTCATGTTTCAGCGAACTGGCGACGATGACGCCGTCGACGATGTCTAGAATGTCGTTGGCGTTGTCGGGCGTCACCCCGCTGCCGACAAGCGTTGGCAGTCCGGCGGCGTCCTTGATCATCCTGATATAGCCGAGGTCGGCGGCGTGGCCGGTGCGTTGGCCGGTGGCGATCACCGCATCGGCGTCGAAGAACACCAGGTCCTTGACCTGTTCCTCGATCGGCCGGTCGCCGACGATCGCGTGGGCGCCATGCTTGACATGCGCATCGGCGAAGACGCGGATGCCGTTGGCCCGAAGTTTTGCACGGAACCGCATGGCGCGCGCCGCTTCGCCTTCGATAAAGCCCTCATTGGCGACATAGGCGTTGGCCCACTGATTGACACGGACGAAAGAAGCACCGGAGGCACTGGCGATCGACAGCGCCGGGATGGAGGCATTGGCAAGCACGTTGATGCCGATCGGCCGGCCGAGCTCCCTGCGGATACGGTCGGAGACGACTGACATGTAGGCGGAGGTTTCAGGACCGATGTCATCCGGTTTGGCAAACGGCACGTCGCCGTGGTTTTCGACGATCACGCCGTCGCAACCGCCATTGAGATAGGCCTTGGCGTCGTCGAGGCCGCGCTGGTAGATAGCCTCGACCGCCTCGCCATCGTAGCGCGGCGCGCCCGGCAGGGGGGCCAGGTGAACGACGCCGATCACCACCTTGCTTCTGCCGAAGATCGACTGCAGCGCGTCATTCGCAACCTGTTTGGAGCCGATGGAGTTGGGGGATTTTGTCATGCGGTTTCCGCTTCCGTCGTTTCCATGAGCGTTTTCATCTCCCGCCTGTCGGGGCAGGAACCGAGCGTGCCGGCGCGTCCGACCGAGATGGCGGCGGCGCGTACCGCGATCCGCGCCGCCGTGGCGAGGCCGATGCCGGCCGCAAGGCAACCGGCGAGGAAGCCGCAAAACACATCGCCCGCGCCGCTGGTGTCTAGCACGGTCACCCTGGGCGCAGCGATCCGTTCGACGTGTCCTTCGTCCTTGGCCACCAGGCAGCCCAGCGCGCCAAGCGTCACGATCGCTGCGCCGGCGCCTTGACGGATCAATTCGCGAGCTGCCGCGGCAGGATCGCGGGCTCCGGTCAGCTGCTCGGCTTCGCCTGCATTGACGATAGCGAGGCTGACGGCGCTCAAACTGGGTACACGGCCGGCAGCAAGCGGGCTCGGATTGAAGATAGTGACGGCTCCCGCGTCGCGCGCCGCGCTGAGGCAGGCCGTCGTCATCTCGGGAGGAAGGTTGCCCTGCATCACCACGATGTCGCCGTGTTCGACTGATCGGACAAAGCCACCGTCTGCCAGCGGATCGAAGGCGGCGGCGCAACTGGCGCCGGTGACGATGAGGTTCTCGCCCCGCGCATCGACCATGACCGTCGACCGGTCGCTTGGCAGCGGCAGCATCGTCAGATGGCTGGCGTCGAGGTCGCGGCTCAACTGCTCCCTTATCCATGCTCCGGCGGCATCGTTGCCGATCGCCGCATGGAAGCGGACATCGGCTCCGGTACGCGCGGCCGCCACCGCCTGGTTCGCACCCTTGCCGCCAAGTCCGTCGGCATGTTCCGATGCGTTCAGCGTCTCGCCTGGCTGCGGAAACCGGTCCAGCCGAAACGTCGTATCGACGCAGACATTGCCGACGACATGGACGCGCATGGCTAATCCCTGGCCGTTGCCCAGCCCAGCATCTGTTCGAACAGTGTCTTGTAGCCATTCCAGGCGATGAAGCCCGGCGGCAGCCAGTGCGGGCCGACATCCGAGGTCCAGGCGACGGTACGGCCCTTGCCATATTTGCCGGTCACCAGCAGTGGCAGGGAACGGTAGTCGGAAGATACGGTGGCGAGAACTTCCGCACCGTCCTTGACCATAACTTCGTTGAAGCCGAGCAGGATCGGCCAATCCTTGCCCAGGCCCTTGAGGATTGGATGGTTCTGCGGACCGACAACGACCGGCGCATAGCCCTCCGGAACCTCGACGCGGTCGTCCACCGGCAGGCACGTGACCGGTAGCACGTCCTCGACCGGCGTCTTGTGATAGCGCGCGCCGCCATTGATGCCCTGGAAGCTGTAATAGCCGCCGAACATCAACAGGCCGCCGCCATTGCCGACATAGTCGCGCAACAGGCGCAGCCGGTTCGGCGTCGGTTTGGAGTGGACCCAGGTGTCGGGGTGAAGCAGCAGCGTGTTGGCGCCAAGATCGGAAAGCACGACGGCGTCATAGGCCGAAAGCGTCTCCATGGTCTGGGGGAAACTCCGCTGCGCCTCATGCGCCGGCATGAAAGTGACGTCGAACGGACTGTCCTTCAGCGCGGCCAGCAGTTCATCGGCCCCGGTGTGATAGGTCACGGTCGGAAACTGGTCGAAGCCCTTGATGTGGGTCGCGGTCGAGACCCAGGACTCGCCTGCGAGAAGAACCTTCTTCCTGGACATGTAAACTCCCTTGTTGCTCTTGAAGCCGCGGCTCAGAGGCCCTTGGCAAACACGGTCTTTGGGTTGTCGATGAGCATGCGGTCGATTGCCGACTGCTCGACACCATGGCGCTTCAGCCTCGGCACGAAATGCTTGAGGATGAAGCCGTAGCCAAAGCCGCCGAAGCGCGTCAGCATGATCTTCAAGAAGACGTCCTGCGACAGCAGAATCCGGTCGACCAGCCCCATGTCGATCAGCGAGCGGATCGCCTGCGCATTCTGTTCGTCGGAAGGCGATTGCGCGTCCTGGTCGGCATAATAGAAATCCATGCCGATCATGTCGTATTCCAGGAAGGCGCCGCGCTCGGCAAGGCTTCTCTGGTAGGCCAGATCGTTGTGGCTCGGGTTCATATGGCACAGCACCGTATGGCGGAGATCGGCGCCTTCCGCCTCCACCACGTCAAGCACGTCATGTGCCAGCCGTTCCCAGCCGGGCAGATGGATGGTCAGCGGCACGCCGGTGATTTTGGCCGCGCGCGCCGAAGCCCGCAGCGACTTGCGCTCCTCGTCGGTGAAATCCTTGCTGACGCCGACCTCGCCGATGATTCCGGCCATGATTTCGGGCTGCGTCGTCCCGCCGCCGACATCGTTGACCAGGAATTCGGTGACGTCGTCGACGTCCATCGCCTTCAGCCAGTCGGGATGGGTGTGCTGCAGGTAGAAACCCGTGCCCATGACGATGCGCAATCCGGAGGCGCGGGCAATGCGCGCCAGCTTCACCGGATCGCGGCCGATGCCGATGTTGGTCGCATCGACCACGGTATGGCCGCCGAGCGCGCGGTATTTCGCCAGTTCCGAAAGCGCCAGGTCGCTGTCGTCGAGCGAGACGTTGTCGCGGTTCATGTAGGGGTTCATCCGCAGCTCGCCGATGATCTCCATGCTGACAGGCTGCTCGGCGATTTTCCTGTCGTCGGGATGACAGGGGCATTTCCACGATGTCGCGCCGTCGAGCAGGATATGCTCGTGCATAAGCGTCACGCCCATGTCGGCGATCGCGACCGGGCCGGTCACGGTCATCACGGTGCCGGAGCGAACACCGATCGGCGCCCGTTCCCTTGGCTTGTCGTCGAACAGATGATCCATGTCAGCGGCTCCGCGTTGCGCCCTTGAACAGGCGGAAATTCAGCCAGATGGCAACGAGGATAATTGTGCCGGTGACGATCGGCGTCAGGAAGGGCGACATATGCGCCAGGATCAGGCCGTTGCCGATGACCGCGACGGTCAACGCGCCGAGCACGGTGCCGATGATCGTGCCGCGCCCGCCGAAAAGGCTGGTGCCGCCAAGCACCACGGCGGCTATGACATCGAGTTCGAAGCCCTGGCCGGCATTGGATGAGCCGGAACCGAGCCGGGCCGCGAGAATGATGCCGGCCGACGCAGCCGCCATGCCCGACAGGATATAGACGAAGAGTGTCATGAAGCGCGTATCGACACCGGCGCGGCGCACGGCCTCGGCGTTAGCGCCGATGCCGGTCACATAGCGGCCGAACGGCGTCTGGTTGAAAGCGAGATAGGCGATAATCAGGACGGCAAGGGCGAGCAGCGCCGGCACCGGTACCCCGAGGAACCATGCCCTTCCGATGTTGACGAAGAAGCTCGTCGGTTCCACCGGGATCGAATAGCCGCCGGTAATCAGCAGCGCCACGCCGCGGATGACGGAGAGACCGGCAAGCGTGACGATGAAGGCCGGTATGCGCTCATAGGCGATGAAGAAGCCCTGCAATGCGCCGATCGCGGCCCCAAGCGCCAGCATGGCGATGACGACCAGCGGCCACGGCAGGCCAGCCTGCAGCAGGACGGCCGACAGCGTCGCCGTCAGCGCCAGCACGGAGCCGACCGAGAGATCGATGCCGCCGGTGGTGATGACGAAGGTCATGGCTGCCGCGACGATCAGCAGCGGCGCCGACTGGCGCACGATGTTGAGCAGATTGGGTGTTGTCAGGAAGGAACCGGTGATCAGCGAGAAGACCACGCAGACGACGATGAAGAACAGCGCAATGGAGACGACGCTGCCATTGGCTATCGCTACATCCCTCCAACTGCTCTTGCGGGCGCGTCTGGACGGCGAGGCGCCAATATCGGCCGACGGTGAGGTGACGTTCATGGCTGTACCCCCTCATCGCGGCTGGCGCGCGCCGAACGCGCGTTGAATTTCCGGCCGACGATCAGGTTCACGACCTCCTCGATGCTGGTGTCGCCGATCCTGCGTTCGGCGACATTGCGGCCTTCGTACATGACCTGGATGCGGTCGCAGACCAGGAACAGATCCTGCAGCCGATGGGTGATGAGGATGACGCTGACGCCACGGGCGCTGACGGCGCGGATAAGCTCCAGGACCGCTTCGACTTCCGCCACCGCAAGGGCCGCCGTCGGTTCGTCCATGATCAGCACCGACGGATCGAAGGAGGCGGCGCGGCCGATGGCGATGGACTGGCGCTGTCCGCCGGATAGGTTTTCGACCTTGAGCCTGGTGTCGGCGATGACGATGCCGAGACGGTCGAGCATATTGCGCGTCTCGTCATGCATGCGCCTGTTGTCTAGAAAGGGGACGCCGAGAACGTGGCGGCGCGGTTCGCGGCCGAGGAAGAGATTGCCCGCCACATCCACCGTGTCGCAGAGCGAAAGGTCCTGGTAGACCATCTCCACCCGTGCGGCGCGGGCATCCGCCGGCGATGAAAAGGTAACGGCCTTGCCGTCGATCTCGATCGTCCCGGAATCCGGAATGACCGCACCGGACAGAACCTTGCTCAGGGTGGATTTGCCGGCGCCATTGTCGCCGACCAGGCCGAGCACCTCGCCAGGCTTCAGGTTCAGCGAAACATCGTCCAACGTCTGGATAGGGCCGTATCGTTTGGAAATACCGGTCATCCTGACGCGGTAGGTTTCGCCATCGCTCATCATGGTTCCAGTTCTCTAGGCGACATGTTCAGTCGGTCGCCGGGCCGCGCAGTCGACCCATCAGGTCAACGCGCGGCCCGGCGGTCTGGGGAGGATATTACTTGAACATGTCCTTGAACTGGCCGACATTTTCCTTGGTCACGATGGTGATCGGGACATTGATGATCGGATCGATCTTCTCGCCCTTCTTGAGCTTGCCGAAGGCTTCGATCGCAGCCTTGCCTTCACCAGCCGGATCCTGCTGGACGACGGCGACAACCCAGCCCTCTTCGAGACCTTGCACCGCCGACTTGGTCAGGTCCCAGCCGAACACCTTGACGTCGCCGGTGCGGCCCTGGCTGGTGACGGCGGAAACCGCGCCGAGCAGAGCCGGCTCGCCGGTCGCATAAAGCGTCGTCATGTCGGCATTGGCGGTCATCAGGTTCTCGGAAGCGGACAGGGCGACGTCCTGTACGTTCTGGCCATCGACCGTGTCGAGGAAAGTGACTTTCTGGCCGCTATCGGTAACGGCCTTCTTGAAGCCGTCGAGGCGCTGGTTCTGGATGAACGAATTGAGCGCGCCGACGACGCCGATCTTGGCGGTTCCGTTCATCTTGGTCTTGACGTATTCGGCGTAGAACTTCCCGATATCCTCGCCGGCCTTGGTGTTGTCGACACCGACGAAAGCGACGTTGTCGCCATTGGGGATCTGCGCATCAATGGCAATGACCGGAATGCCGGCGGCCTTGGCCGCGGTGATCGCCGGCTTCACACCGTTGACATCGATGGCGACGAGAATGATGCCGTCGACCTTCTGGGTGATGTAGTTCTCGATCGCGTCGTTCTGCGCGCTCGGCACGTTGTTGGCGTTGAAGATGACGAGATCGACGCCGGCAGCCTTTGCCGCTGCGGTGGCACCGTCATTGATCTGGTTGAAGAACAGAGCCTGCTGGTTGATGGTGACGAGCGCGTAGGTCTCGGCCATGGCGGAGGCAGAGCCGAGCGCGAGGGTCATGGCGATGGCTGCGGCGCAGCCTGAAAGGATCTTGGTAAGACGCATTCCGGTTCCCCTTGGTTTTGCGGAAAAGGCCCTTGATCGGGCTCACCTGGCGCTGAGCGCACGGGCATAATTCAAGATACTTGATTTCTTGTCAAGTGACTTGAATTAGCGTCAACGAGAGGAAACGAGGGCTGGCCAGATCAGAATGTCGCCGGCGTATTCACCCAGAAAATGCTGGCGCGTTCGTCGCCGACATTGCGGTACCAGTGCGGCAGTTCGGAGTTGAAAACGAAGGAATCGCCGGCGGACAGGCGAAACGTCTTTTCACCCACCATCAGTTCGATGGCGCCTTCCAGGAGATAGCCGACCTCCTCGCCCGCATGCCGGATCGGGCCGGCGCTTTCGCCGCCCGCCTCGATATGGTGGATGTTGCACTGCAGGAGATGGCCCGGCGAATAAGGGATGACGCGCTCGAGCGAAATGCCTTCGCCGCGCCGCAGCGGATCGAGCGCGATCAACGGCCGCGCTCCAGCCCGAAAGACGATGCCTTCCTCGCCATCGGCCTCCTCGAACATCCAGCCGATATTGGTTCCGAGCACCTCGACAAGTCGGTGAAGCATGGGAAGCGAGGGCGAGACCTTGCCGTTCTCGACCTTGGAAAGCAGGCTTTCAGAGCAGTTGGCGGCGGCGGCGAGCGCCTTCAGGGTCAGGCCCCGCGTCTGCCGGGAGAGCTTCAACCTCGTGCCGAGCCGCAAGAGGCTGGTGGCGGTCGAGCGCTCGTCGCCCTTCCTGTTGTGGGTATCGATCTTGTTCATTGGTGGGCGCGAACATCTCCGCTGGCTGGGCTGACTCGTAAAACCGATCCTTAGCGTTGTCCATCCTCATGAAAATCGGACAACGCTTCGGATCGGAACCACGGACCCAGTCCGGGGCGCCGCGCCCGCCTTTTCAACACTAGCGAGAGCGGCAGGCCCTCACGCCGGTTCGCGCTTCAACGCCTGCGCCATGCAGTGGATGCCGCCGCCGGTCTTGGAGATCTCGCTCATGTCGACGGCCGCGACCTCGAAACCGCGCGCCTTGAGCTGGCCGATCAGCGTCTGGCTGGAGGTCGGCGCGATCACCCGGTCCTTGCCGAGCGACATGAAGTTGCAGCCGAGCGCCATCGTGTCCTGGAACGGCACATCGATGATCTCATGGCCTTTGCCCTTCAGCCAGTCGACGATGCCGGGCTCGGTGCAGGCGAGGCAGACGGCGGTCAGCTTTTCTGCGATCGGCACCACCATCAGGTCGATATGGACGTAATATTCGTCGATGAAGGCGATGCGGGTCTCCCAGCCCTCCTTGTCGAACCAGGCCTGCACCTGGCGGGCGCCTTCTTCCTGGGTGCGGGCACCGCCGCAGCCGATCAGCACGACGCCGTCCTCGATGACGTTGAAGTCGCCGCCCTCGAAGGTGCCGGCCGTGACCATGTCGTAGATCGGGATGCCTAGTTTCTCATAGGTGCGGATCGCCGCGTAGTTCTCACCGCGCCGCCACCAGTTGGCCATCGCGGTGATGATGGCGCCATACGGCGTCATGACGCTGGAATCGCGCGAGTAGACCTGCATCGGCAGTTCCGGCGTCGGCTCGTGCCAATGGATGTTGACGCCGAAATGCTCGTAGGCGGCGACAAGGTCCTTGTGCTGCGCCTGCGCGATCTGGACGTTGCAGGGCGCCTCGCGCAGATGCTTGCGCGACAGCGAACTGGTCGACAGATGACGCAGGAAATTGGGCGAGCCGAGCAGCACGTCGGTCAAGACATCGGTCTCGTTGGCGAAGCCCCAGGCGGTCAGCGGATTGGTGCCGCCGGCGGGGGTGCGGCGCTGCAGCGAAAACGGCTCGGCGACAATGCGGTCATGAACGGTCATGGGGTTCTCCTGATGGCGCGGCTTGGGGTGATTGATTGCTTGATGATTGAAGGCTGGGGATCCACCAGTCGCGCCCGCGCGCGGTGGTGACATATTCGGGCCAGCGAAATCCGATCGGCGGTTCGTAGTCGCAGAGCGGCGCGATCCAGTTCGCGCCGCCGACACCGCCACCGGTACGGGCAACGAATTCATCCATCGCCGCATCACGGGCGGTCTTGTCTTCCAGCAGGCGAAGGGCGGCGAGCGCGATCGTGCGGGAGGCGCAGACCACCATCGGGTCGATGGTGGCGGGAATGCCGCCCAACGCATTCATCACCCAGGACGGATAGACGTGGCCATTTCCGGAACGAAGTGCCGGACGGGCGACGTAGAACCGTGCCGTCGGCGTATGCCAGGACATGTCGGTATAGTCGTCCGAGGTCGAATTGAGCTGTGACGGCGGCAGGTCGCGGCGCAGCATGGCTTCGGCCTCTTGCGGCGCGATCAGCTGCTCCATCTCGGCAAGGAACGGCTCGTCGGTTGCTGCTCCGCCGGCATTGACCTGGATTTCGCGGGCGACTGCTTTCGCCGCCTCGTCCCAGCGCGGCGGCCCGACGGTGCACAGCGCCTCATAGGCGATCGTTGCCATGGCGTGGTTGGCCAGCCCCGGCCGTGACTTCGACACCCAGTGCCGCTCGGTGCGGCAGCCGCTCATGCTGGCAGCGGCCTGGGCATTGCGGTCGAGCACGGCGGTGACCTGTTCGGCCATGGCAAGCGTCGGCACGCGGATCATGTACTGGATTTCAGCCAGTCCCGCCGGCAGATTGTCGGCGGTCGCCTGGCCGGCGGTGAGGATCGCCTCGCTGATCGACCAGCCGCCCTGATGTGGCAGCATGGAATCGCGCAGCGCCTTGGAGGCCATGTACATCGTCATCAGCGCATCATTGGCACCGGGCGCCCTGACCGCCGAATGCGCCTGCGGGATCGGTGCGCCGTCGCCGCCAGCCCGTGCCCAGTGTTCGGGCTCGTCGCAGATGAAGCGATAGATCATCGCGTAAGCCGCGCCGCAATGCGTGTCCCAGCGCGCCGTGTTGCAGAGCGGCAGCATGTAGAAGGGGTGGAAGGAGATCATGCCGGCAAGGTCGTCATAATAACCCTTGGCGGCATGGATCGGCTTTGACCCGCGCACCTTTTCCGCCGGCTCACCGGTGAAGCGCAGCGTGCCTGATATGCCGTGGCGCTGCATGGCCGCCTTGGTCGCCAGCAGCCCGCCGAGGCTCGAAATGCCCAGTCCGGAATGCGGGTCGGTATGACCGCCGGCATGTTCGGAGAGACCTGGGCGCGGACGCTTGACCGTCGCGGCATCCTGGCAATTGCCCGGTACCGCGTCGTATTCGGCGTACATGCCAACGGTCGGGCCGGGGCCATTGGTCCAATGCGCGCAGAATGCCGTTGGCATGCCTCCCGAGCCTTCCTCGACGGAAAAGCCCTCGCGCTTCAGTCGCTCCACATACCAGGCAGCGGATTGATACTCGCGCCATGCGGTTTCGCCGAAATCGAAAATGGTGCGCGTCCACGCCGACAGTAGCGGCTGGATGCCGTCGAGACAGGCAAGTGCGGTTGCTTGCGCCGAAGTGGTGGCCGCTTTCTCCATGGCAGAGAAGAAAGCAGTGAAGCGGCTTGCCAAAAAGTGATATGTTTTCCCGGCTCGTGCAAATTCGGTTCACCTGAGGCCTCTTGCGAATACCGTCCACCCAAGCGTTGCGCGCCCTCGACAGCTTCGCTCGCCATGGCAGCGTCTGGCGCGCCGCCGACGAACTGCACCTGACCCGCAGCGCCGTCAGCCACCAGCTTCGCCTGCTGGAACGCGACCTCGGCTTCGACCTGCTCGAACGCATTGGCAAGGGCGTGGCGCTGACGCCACGCGGCCAGCGCTACGCCAGCGACGTGCGCAAGGCGCTCACCGTGCTTGGCGATGCTGTGACGCGCCATGCCGGCACCGGCGTTGGCGGTTCTTTCAGCGTCAGCTGTACGCCGGGCTTCGCCTCGCTGTTCCTGTGCACCCATATCGGCGAATTCCGGCAGATGTACCCAGATGTCGCATTGCGTATCCTGACGCCGCGGCGCCTCGACGACGTCAGCAATGCCGAGGCCGACGCGTTCATCGCGTTTGGCGTCGGCAACTGGCCGAACCGCGCGGTCGAGCTTCTGTGCGAAATCTCCTTCACGCCGCTGTGCAGTCCGACGTTGCTCAACAAGGTCGGCGGATTTTCGAAGCCCGCCGACGTTTTGCGCGCCAATCTCCTCCATCTCGGCGACACCGAGGACTGGGCGCGCTGGCTGGCCCTGTCGAAGGTGGAAAACCCCGACACCGAGGGCGGCATCTTCTTTTCCGACATGAACCTGGTCTTTTCGGCGGCGATCGCCGGCCAGGGCATCGCCATGGGCGACGAGCTGACCAGCCGCCGCGCGTTGAGCGAAGGCCGGCTGGTGCGCCCTTTCGACATCGCGATCAAATCGCCGCGCTCCTATTTCCTGGTTTCCGAGCATGCCAAGGCCACGCATCCCGTGCTCGAAGCCTTTGCCGGCTGGCTCCGCTCCAAACTCTCGGAGAACCAGGCCAGCCCTTATTGATGTAGGCTGCGCGGTGTGGGTTGATGTAGGATACGTTGTGCGGCGGCGGGCATCGATAGATGAATGGAATTTGCCGATCCGGCGAAAACTATTCGGTTGCGGTGAGCTGACGCCCTGCCTACGATTTCGCAGAGCGTTAGGGAAAGGGCAGGATGCGACAACCCGGACGAGCCGCGGAGATCAAGGCAATCGGGATCGGCAAGAGCTTCGGCTCCTTCCGTGCGCTGGACAATCTGAGCCTCGATATTGGCCGTGGCGAGTTCCTGACACTGCTCGGGCCGTCCGGCTCGGGCAAGACGACCTTCCTGATGATCCTTGCTGGCTTCGTACAGCCGACCGAGGGCCGGCTTTTCAGCGATGGCGTCGACATCACCGAGCGTCCGGCAGAACAGCGTGCAGCCGGCATGGTGTTCCAGGGTTATGCGCTGTTCCCGCATATGAGCGTCGAAGCCAACATCGCCTTTCCGCTCAAGGTGCGCAAGAAATCGGCGGCCGACATCAAGCGCCGTGTCGGCGAGATGATCGAGCGCGTCGGGCTGAACGGCCACGAGAAGAAACTCCCGGCGCAGCTTTCAGGTGGCCAGCAGCAGCGCGTCGCGCTCGCCCGCGCGCTGGTGTTCGAACCGGGCGTGCTGTTGCTCGACGAGCCGTTTTCGGCGCTCGACAAGGGCTTGCGCGGCCAGATGCAGGCCGAGATGAAGCGGCTGCATCAGGAGACCGGCACCACCTTCGTCTTCGTCACCCACGACCAGAGCGAGGCCTTGGCGCTGTCGTCGCGCGTCGCCATCTTCAACCATGGCAAACTGCTGCAGGTCGGCGCCCCCGACGAAGTCTACGACCGCCCGGCCAACCGTTTCGTGGCCGAGTTCCTCGGCGAGATCAACATGCTGCCGCTCAAGGGGATTCGCAGCGCCGACAACGGCGCCACCGGTCTGTGCGAAGACCGCACTGTCAGCCTGCGCGGCAGCGCCAACGGCATCGGCAGCAACGCCATCCTGGCAATCCGACCCGAATACATGTCGATCGCCAGCGAGGCGGCGGCGGGCGAGAATGGGATTACCGCGACAGCCACCAACTCGACTTATCTCGGTGCGGCAACGCGGCTCGACCTGACGACGCGCCAGGGCGCCAAGGTCACGGTTTCAGTGCCGAACGAGGTTGCCGCCGCCGCGCTCAGCAAGGGCAATTCCGTCTGGCTGACCTGGCCAGCGGAAAAGGGTTTCCTCCTTCCGGATGGAGGACGATGACGAACGGTGTGGCGAGACACTCGCGCCACCGCTTTCCGGTACGATCAACGACAAAAAGGGGAACTGACATGACACATGATACCAAGAAACAAGCCATCGAGAACCTCTCCGCCAGGGCAGGTCGCGGCGAGATCTCGCGCCGGCAATTCACGCAACTGGCGGCGCTCGTGCTGGCCGGCACGCCGATGCTGCTGCGCTCGACCGGAGCCTTTGCTGCGGCCAAGGAACTGGTGCTGGTCAACTGGGGCGGCGACGCCATCACCGCCTATGACGCCGCCTATGGCCAGGCCTTCACCAAGGACACCGGCATCACCGTCAAGATGGACGGATCGGGTCCGACCGAAGGCGCCATCGCCGCGCAATTCAAGAGCGGCGCGCCGACCTGGGACCTCGTCGACGTCGATCCGTTCTCGGCCATCACGCTCGGTGCGCAAGGCATGCTCGAGCCGATCGACTACAAGATCGTCGACAAGACGAAGATGCGGCCGGGCTTCGGTTGGGACTATGCCGCCTCGACCTATTTCTTCTCCTACGTCATCGCCTACGATTCCGAGAAATACGGCAAGGACGCACCGACCGGCATGGCCGATTTCTTCGACGTGAAGAAATTCCCCGGCAAGCGCTCGCTCTACAAATGGGGTGTGTCGAGCTGGGAAGCCGCTCTTCTGGCCGACGGCATCGCACCGGCTTCGCTCTACCCGCTCGACCTCAAGCGCGCGCATGACAAGATCGCCGCCTTCAAGGAAAATGTCGTCGCCTATTGGGGCGGCGGCGCCGAGAGCCAGAGCGTGCTGCTCAACGGCGAGGCTTCGATGGCCATCGTCTGGTCGACCCGCGCCTCGCTGATCGAGCAGGACTCGGGCGGCAAGATCAAGTTCATCTGGGACCAGGGCCTGATCTCGCCCGGCGCGCTCGCCGTGCTCAAGGGCAACCCGGGCGGCAAGGACGCGGCGATGAAGTTCATCGCCAGCGCCCAGGATCCGCAAAAGCAGCTCGTCATGTTCGACAAGCTGGGGCAGGGCCCGGCCAACCCGGCCGCCGATGCGCTGATCCCCGCCGACAAGAAGCGCATCAACCCGGTTGACCCCGAGAACATGAAGAAGCAGATCGCGCTCGACATGGACTGGTACGCCAAGAACTACGGGGCCGCGCTCGACGAGTACACCAAGATCATCTCCGCCTGACCAAGGCCGGGATAATCGGGTCCAGATGAGAGCATATCTCTCCGACAGGATGGGCGCGGCGCTGTTGATGGCGCCGCTGCTCCTGTTTCTTGTGCTGGCCTATGCCTGGCCTTTCCTCGGCGTCGTCAAATGGAGCTTTACGCTGCCGACGCCGGGGCTTGGCCAGTACAACGCGTTGCTGACCGATGATCTGGTGCAGTCGGTGTTCATCCGCACGCTGCGCATCGCTGCCATCGTCACACTGGTCTCTGTGGCGGCCGCCTACGCCATAACCGTCGTCTGGGTGCGCGGAACCCCGGCACAGAGGCTTGTCGCCGAATTCTGCATCCTGGTTCCATTCTGGATTTCGGTGCTGACGCGCGCCTTTGGTTGGGTGGCGCTGTTGTCCAATCGCGGCCTGATCAACACATGGCTGCAAGCGATCGGCTTCATCTCGGAACCGCTGGCGCTGGTGCGCAACGAATTCGGCGTCATCGTCGGCATGACGCATTTCCTCATTCCGTTCGCCGTCTTCCCGCTGGCGTCGGCCATGCGCAGCCTCGACGACCGCGTGCTTCTGGCGGCGCGCGGGCTGGGCTCCAGCCGCATGCGCACCTTCTGGACGGTGTTCGTGCCGATGACGCGCTCCGGCATCATCGGCTCGGCGATGATCGTGTTCGTCTTCTCGCTTGGCTTCTTCGTCACGCCGGCGATCCTCGGTGGCGGCCGCAGCGTCATGATCGCCGAGCTGATCTACCTCAGGATATTCCAGAGCCCGGACTGGGGTCTGGGCGCGGCGATCAGCGTCGTGCTGGTGCTGTTCGTCGGCGCGCTGATGGCGCTGCTGTTCCGTTATGTCAGACCGAAGCAGTTGATCTGATGCCGACCTATCGCCCCGGTCCCGTTTCGCTGGTCATCGCCGCTCTGGTGGCGCTGTTCCTGCTGATGCCGCTGCTCGCCGTCATTCCGGTGTCGTTGACGCCGAGCCGCATGCTGGCGATGCCGTCCGGCGAACTGTCGCTGCGCCATTACCGGGCACTGATCGAGGATCCGCGCTGGATCGATTCCATCCTGCTCTCGATCCGCATCGGCATCGTCAGCAGCGCCTTCTCAACCGTGCTGGCGCTCTGCTTCAGTCTTGGCGTCTGGATGTTCCAGCCGCGCTTCACGGCAGCCCTTGTCGGCTTCGTGCTGCTGCCGATGGTGGTGCCGCCGGTGGTGTCGGCGATCACGCTCTACTTCCTGTTGACCTCGATGTCGGGCGTCAGCTCGTTCTTCGGCTATGACACCTGGCTCGGCGTCGCCATGGCGCATTCGGTGATGACGGTGCCTTTCGCCACGGTGCTGATCCTGGTTGCGCTCAGCCAGCTCGACCGCCGCATCGACCTAGCCGCGCGCGGCCTCGGCGCAACGGTCTGGGAGCGCGCCACCCGCATCATCATGCCCAACATCAAGTTCGGCATCATCACCGCGGCACTGCTCTCCTTCGTGCTGTCCTGGGAAGAAATCGGTGTCACGCTGTTCATCACCTCGGTCAATGCCATCACGCTGCCGAGGCTGATGTGGATGGGCCTGCGCGACAACATCGATCCGGCGATCGCGGCGCTGTCGGTAATCCTGATCATCATCACGGTGCTGGTGCTGGCGGTGCGCAGCTTCGTGGTCAGGCTGCGTGGGGCGCATTAGACGAAGCCGTCCAACCGTAACGCGTTCGGTTCATGCGGGCATCCTCGACAGTCCCAACCGCTATGTGAAGGACGTTACGGAAGGCGTGCCTCCAGCACACTATCCAGCGCCATGGAAAACCTGCCGCTGGTGACATTTGCCTTGATATCGGTACTCGGGATGGCGGTTCCAGGGCCGGATGTCGTGCTCGCCATTACCAACGGATCACGCTACGGGGTCAGGCACGCCTTCTTTGGCATGGCCGGCGTGGTGCTCTCGGACTTCGTCCTTGCCTGCATGGTGGGGCTCGGCTTCGGAGCGCTGCTGGTGGCTTCGGAATTCTACCTCTCAGCTGTCAGGATGGTCGGCGCTTTCTATCTGCTTGTCATCGCCGTTGGCGCGCTTCGCACCTCCACCGCGGCGCGATATGCACTCGACCCAGGCTTTCCGGACAAGGTTCACTCGGCCAGGACACTGATCCTGCGTTGTTTCGTGGTGGCAATCACAAATCCCGGAGCATGGATGCTCTTTCCAGCCATCCTCCCGGCCTTTGTCGACACGAACGAGCCAATCGCGATGCAATACGCGGTTCTGGCCGTTATCATTGCTGTGTCGGATGTTTTCGTCCTGATGCTTTACGCCACGCTTGGCTCACGGGCAGCCAAGCTGTTGGCCGGCCCGAACGCAGTGTGGATCGACCGGCTCTATGGCTTCGCCTTGCTCGGTCTTTCAAGCGTTTTGATCCTGCAATCCGTTGGGCATTTCTGAACCGCGGTGCGGTCAGGCAGCACGGAGCGAATTCAGACAAATCTCACCGAGACGCGGCCGAACCGGCCCAGATCGCCGATGACTTCGTCACCGGCCTCGACACTTGTCGGCGTCACGCAAGTGCCGGTTAGCCTCGCCGATCACAAATAGATTGGCACAGGCGTTGTCGGCTATGAGCTGCGGCGCCCCCGACAGCACAGAAATCGTCATATCGCGAGTCCGGAATTTCGATCGCCGGGTGCATGGCGGCCCGGCCACCGGGCTGTCGACGTTGATGTGCCTTTGTCCGGCCAGGCTGGTTGCGGCAATCTTCCAGCCGAAAAGCGGAGCCGCCGAGCGATCCATCACATACGACGGGATCCGCTCCCGGGCATCATGGCTGGGCTGCCCTCTGTCGGATCGTATTTTCCAGATCATCGGCATTCATGCTGCCGATGACGAATCGCTATCGTCACTGCGTGGCGAACGGCTATATCTGGCAAGGCAGCAATGGCCGGCAGCGCAACGGTTAGGGGAAAAGGACGATGACCGCACCTGGCGATCTGCAGCAGGCACTGTTTCTGAGACTGAAAGGCGACGCGTCGCTGTCGGCGCTGCTGGGCGGCGCCGGGCTGGTGGAAAGTCCAACCGGAAACGTCGCCTTTCCGTATGTGACTTGCGGCCAGACCTGCGCCTTTGACTGGGACACAGGCGCCGAGAACCGCGATGATCAGTTGATTACGCTGCACGTCTGGTCGAAAGCCCATGGCGAGGCCGAAACGCTTGCCATTATGGACGCCATCAAGGCACGCCTTGCCGACGCAGCGCTGGTAATTGGCCCTCGCGGCCAGACGCGGTTGTCGCTGGAATTCACCGAGGCCCGTTATGACGAGGACCTGTTGGTGCATCACGGGCTGCTGCGCTTTCGTGCGCTGACGCAGGAAAGTGCCTGATACGCTTTCAATATGATCGAAACGGAGTCTAGACTGACGTTTCCAGGATTTCGCCGGGTCGGCGGCGAGATCTCTGGTCGGTTGTCTCATGTTTCAGGGGGTAGCGGCATGGTCTTGGCAGCGTTCACTGTTCATTTCACGTTCAGCACCGATGCGTTACAACGCCGGCCATGAAAACGCTTCGCTCCCACTTCCGAACCGCGACACTGGCGCTCTATGCTGCCGGCCTGTTTGCGTCGCAGGCGCTGGCGATACCGGTCATCGCGCCCGACCAGGCCAGCCCGATCCTGCTGGCGGCGTCCGATTGCTACGCGATCGGTCAGCAGGTGGCCGAGCAGAACGGCGGGACGCTGGCCAAGGCCTCGCAATCGACCCGCGGCGGTCAGCCGGTCTGCGTCATCGTCGTGCTCGTCCCGGGCAAGGACGGACAGCGTCCGCGCCGCTCCGAAATCGTCGTTCCGCTGAACTGACCCAATCCTCCGTCTTGCAGGGCTACGTTTCCCAGGCCGCCGGAATCGGCCTATATCTCACCAAGTTCTTCAACAGGTATCGAACTCCGCATGCGCGTACTCGTCGTCGAGGATGACAAGGATCTCAATCGTCAGATATCGGACGCGCTGGTCGATGCCGGCTATGTCGTCGACCGCGCCTTCGACGGCGAGGAAGGCCATTTCCTCGGCGACACCGAGCCCTACGACGCCGTCGTACTCGACATCGGCCTGCCGCAAATGGACGGCATCAGCGTGGTCGAGCGCTGGCGTCGCGGCGGCCGCAAGATGCCGGTGCTGATCCTGACGGCGCGTGACCGCTGGAGCGACAAGGTCTCCGGCATCGACGCCGGCGCCGATGACTATGTCACCAAGCCGTTCCACATCGAGGAAGTGCTGGCCAGGCTCAGGGCCTTGATCCGGCGCGCCGCCGGCCATGCCTCGTCCGAACTGACCTGCGGGCCGCTTCGCCTCGACACCAAGGCATCGAAGGCCGATGTCGACGGCGTGCCGCTGAAGCTGACGTCGCACGAATTCCGCCTGCTTGCCTATCTGATGCACCACATGGGCGAGGTCGTCTCGCGGACCGAACTGGTCGAGCATCTCTACGACCAGGATTTCGACCGTGATTCCAACACCATCGAGGTGTTTGTCGGGCGGCTGCGCAAGAAGATGGGCATCGACATGATCGAAACCGTGCGTGGCATGGGCTACCGCATGCGTGAGCCGGAGGCGTAACTCGGAACCGCTCAAACCACTCGCAGGGACGCCGCTTTCGCTGCGTTTGTGGCCGCGTTCGCTGACGTTCCGCGTGATCGCCTTTTCCACGGTCTGGGCGATCCTGACCCTTGTCGTCATCTTCACCCTGATCACTACGCTCTACCGCCAGGCCAGCGAACGCGGCTTCGACAGCCTGCTGTCGGCGCATCTGTTCAACCTGATCGGCTCCGTCGGTATTTCCGATACGGGAGCGCTGACCGGCGCGCCCGACCTTGGCGACCTCCGGTTCTCGGAGCCGAATTCGGGCTGGTACTGGTCTGTTGAGCCCGCCTCGGAAGGCGTGCATGGCGATCTGCATTCGTCGTCGATGACAAAAAACATCCCTTCGCCAAGCGTCGCCGAGGTGCCTTTCAACTCCAGCTTCCAGCGCAGCTATGCTGCCGAAGGCATCGACGGCGAGCAACTCGAAGTGTTCGAGAGCGAATTCGTTCTCGATGCCAAGAACCGCGCCGCGCGCTTCCGCGTCATGGGCAACCAGAGCGAACTCGAACAGGAAATCTCCACCTTCCAGCGCCGCCTGCTGACCTATCTCTCTCTGTTCGGCGTCGGCATGATCGCCATCAACGCGATCGCCATCCTGCTCGGCCTGCAGCCGCTGCGCAGGGTCAGGAATGCCCTCGCCATGGTGCGCGAAGGCACCGCGCAGCGGCTCGACGGCCGCTTTCCGGCCGAGATCGAACCGCTCGCCAACGAGACCAACGCGCTGATAGAAAACAACCGGCGCATCGTCGAGCGGTCGCGAACCCAGGTCGGCAATCTCGCCCATTCGCTGAAGACGCCGCTCGCGGTGCTGCTCAACGAGGGGCGGGCGCTTGGCGGCGCCAAGGGGCAACTGATCGCCGAGCAGGCCGCCTCCATGCAGAAGCAGGTGGAGCATTATCTGCAACGCGCCCGTGTCGCGGCGCAACGCGACAGCGTCGTCTACCGCACGCCGGTGGCGCCGCTGGTGCAGCGCATGGTGCGGGTTTTGCAGAAGCTCAACCCGCAAACGAGCTTGTCATTGTCGCTGCCGGCCACCGAGATCGTCTTCGCCGGCGAGCGCGAGGATCTGGAGGAACTGCTGGGCAATCTCCTCGAAAACGCCATGAAATGGGCAAGGAGCGCCGTCTCGGTGTCGGTCGTGCCGTTGACGGGCAAGGATGATACGGCCAGCCTGTTCGAGATCGCCATCGAGGACGACGGTCCTGGCATTCCCGAGGACAAGGCGCGCGACGCGCTGAAGCGTGGACGGCGCCTGGACGAGACGAAGCCCGGAACAGGTCTCGGGCTGGCCATTGTCGCCGACCTCGTCAACGAGTATGGAGGCGTTCTGGCGCTCGAACGGTCCGGTATGGGCGGATTGAAGGCGGTGGTGCGGTTGCGGAGCCTTCAATGACGCTTTCCAGGGTCAATCGACATCGATGGGCGGGGCATGTTATCGGCGGCATGTCGATTGTTCCGCGGCGACCGGCCCCGGCCAAATTTCCGACAAATATCAATACTATGGCCACGCCGACTTCTTCGATGACGCGGCCCGCGGCTCGTCCATGGCAGGCTCCAACTCAAGAAAACCGGTTGTTGGCATGAAGATTCGCGTCGCGCTCGTTTCCGCATTGCTGGCCGTATCCGGCTGCACCACCCTGAGCGGCAAGGGCCCCACCATCGCACCGACGCTCGCCGCGACGCCTCCGGCCAGCGGTGGCAAGGTCACCACGACGATCATTTCCGCGATGGGCGGCGGTCTCATCGGCGGGTCGATCGGCGCCGGCCTCAGCGATGCCGAGAAGCGCAGTGCGCTCGAGGCTGAATACAAGGCGCTCGAATATACGAACAGTGGCCAGAAGGTGACGTGGAAGGGCGCCCAGGCTTCGCGTTATGGCGAGGTGGTTCCGGCCCAGCCCTACCGCGTCGGGTCGCAGGACTGCCGCCAGTACACACAGACGGTGTTTAACGGCGGGGCCGGGGTCACGGCGCGCGGAACCGCCTGCCGCAACGCCGACGGCAGCTGGACGCCGCTGACCTGACAACCAGTTGGGTCCAGCTGGGATCCGGCCGATTGATGTCGATCAAGGACATGCGGCGCGCCTGCCGTCAAAGCGTCGCAGGATGCCTGAGTTGGCAGGGCAGGGCTCTGCCGTTATTGGAAGAACCATGCTGTTCTGGGTCATAGCCGCAATTCTCACGCTGGGCGCAAGCCTGGCGGTACTGCTGCCGCTGGCTGGCGGCTCGAAGGGCGCGTCGTCGAGCGGCGATCACGATCTGGAAGTCTATCGCGATCAGTTGTCCGAGCTCGACCGCGACGCCGCGCGCGGCTTGATCCAGCCGGGGGAGGCGACTGAGGCGCGCGCAGAGATCGCCCGTCGCATCCTTCGCCTCGACAATGCGGAAGTGGCCGGCGAGGCATCCGCCAGGCGCGCATCGGTCGCGGCCAGGCTGGTGGCAACCGCGGCCGTGTTGGTGGTGCCGCTTGTCAGCTGGGGCCTCTACAGCCAGCTCGGCTCGCCCGATCTGCCGTCGCAACCGCTCAGCGAGCGGTTGGCCAAGAATCCGGCCGACAGTTCGGTCGACGAACTGGTGGCGCGGGCGGAAGCCCATCTCGCCGCCAATCCTTCCGATGGCAGGGGATGGGACGTGCTGGCGCCGGTCTATCTGCGCATGCAGCGCTTTTCCGATGCGGCAGCGGCGTATCGCAACGCCATTCGTCTCGATGGCGACAGCGCCGATCGCCAGGCTGGTCTTGGCGAGGCGATCGCCAGTGCTGCGGGCGGCATTATCTCGGCCGATGCCCAGGATGCGTTCGAAGCGGCGCTGAAGCTCGATCCGGCCAATGCGAAAGCCAGCTTCTACCTGGCCGTGGCGCTGGCGCAGGAGGGGCGCGGCGCGGAGGCTGTCACGGCCTGGCAGGCCATGCTGGGCAAGTTGCCGCCGAATTCGCCATGGCGCAGCGCGGTCGAGCAGGCGCTGGCGAAATCCAGCAGCCCCGAGGTCGCTTCCGGGAGCACCGCGAACGGTCCCGGTGCCGGCGATATCGACGCCGCTTCCGCCATGTCTCCCGCCGACAGGGAAGCCATGATCAACACGATGGTCGCCGGCCTCGATGACAAATTGCGGCAAAACCCACGTGACGCGGAAGGATGGATGCGGCTCGTTCGTTCCTATGTCGTGTTGGGCAAGGCCGATCAGGCGCGTGACGCGCTGGGTCGCGCCATTGCCGTCTTTGGGGCCGACAGTGACGAAGCGAAGAAATTCACCGCCTTTGCCGCCTCGCTTGGCCTGACGGCAACGGAGTAACCAGAATGACGCGCAAGCAGAAACGACTGTCGGTGATCGCGGGCGGGCTGGCTTTTCTGGGCGCCGCCACCGGACTGACATTCTACGCGCTCGGCCAGAAGGCCTCCTATTTCTACATGCCCGCCGACCTGACCACCGCCAGCCTGCAGCCCGGCCAGCGCATCAGGCTGGGCGGCCTCGTCGAAAAGGGTAGCGTCGAGCGCGGCCAGGGTGCCACGGTGGCTTTTTCGGTGACCGACAACCAGAAGGACGTCAAGGTCAGCTACACCGGCATCCTCCCCGACCTTTTCCGGGAAGGGCAGGGGGTAATCACCGAAGGCTCGTTTGACGCGGGCGGCGTCTTCGTCGCCGACAGCGTGCTGGCCAAGCATGACGAGAACTATATGCCCAAGGACGTGGCCGACAAGCTCAAGGCCAAGGGCGTGTGGGAGGAAAGCAAAAGTGAATAGGCAGTTTCCGCAAAAGTGCCCCACGGTTTTGCGGCAGGAATCCGCGGCAAAACAAAAGTCTGGACGCCATGATGGTTGAAACCGGACATTTCGCCCTGGTTCTCGCGTTTGCGCTTTCGCTGGTACAGACGATCGTGCCGCTGTTTGGCGCGCGTTTGAACAACCAGCGCCTGATGGCTGTCGGTGGTCCGGTCGCGGTGACCGGCTTTGCCCTGACGGCGCTGTCCTTCATGGCGCTGGCGAGCGCCTATGCAAGCTCGGACTTCTCGGTGGCGAGCGTGTGGGAAAACTCGCATTCTCTGCAGCCGCTGATCTACAAGATCACCGGAACGTGGGGCAACCACGAAGGCTCGATGCTGCTCTGGGTGCTGATCCTGACCTTTTTCGGCGCGCTTGTCGCTGCTTTCGGGTCCAACCTGCCGGCGACGCTGCGCGCCAACGTGCTTGCCGTGCAAGGGGCGATCGGCGCCGCCTTCTTCCTGTTCATCTTGGCAACGTCCAATCCGTTCCTCCGGCTCAATCCGGCGCCGATCGAAGGCCGCGACCTCAACCCCATCCTGCAGGATCTCGGTCTCGCCGTTCACCCGCCGCTGCTCTATCTCGGCTATGTCGGCTTCTCGATCTGCTTTTCCTTCTCGGTAGCCGCTCTCATCGAGGGGCGCATCGACGCGTCCTGGGCGCGCTGGGTGCGGCCGTGGACGCTGGTCGCCTGGATGTTCCTGACCGGCGGCATCGCCATGGGATCGTACTGGGCCTATTACGAGCTCGGCTGGGGCGGTTTCTGGTTCTGGGATCCGGTCGAGAATGCCTCCTTCATGCCTTGGCTGGCAGGCACGGCGCTGCTCCATTCGGCCATCGTCATGGAAAAGCGCTCGGCGCTGAAGATTTGGACGCTGCTGCTCGCCATCCTCACCTTTTCGCTGTCGCTGCTCGGCACCTTCCTGGTGCGCTCGGGCGTATTGACCTCAGTGCACGCCTTTGCCACAGATCCGACGCGCGGCATCTTCATCCTGTGCATACTGACACTGTTCATTGGCGGCTCGCTGGCGTTGTTCGCGCTGCGCGCCTCCCGATTGACGGCCGGCGGTCTGTTCCATCCGATTTCGCGCGAAGGCGCGCTCGTCCTCAACAATTTGTTCCTGACCACGGCCACCGCGACTGTGCTCGTCGGCACGCTCTATCCGCTGGCCGTAGAGGCCCTTTCAGCCGACAAGATCTCGGTCGGCGCGCCGTTCTTCAACCTGACCTTCGGGCCGTTGATGGTGCCGCTGCTGGTGATGGTTCCCTTCGGTCCGCTGCTGGCCTGGAAGCGTGGCGACGTCTTCGCCGCCGCGCAGCGCCTGATGGTGGCCTTTGCCGCGGCCCTTCTGGTAACGCTGGTCACCGCTCTGTTCATCGACGGCGCCTCGGTGTTCGCGGCGCTTGGCGTCGGCCTTGCCGTCTGGCTGATCCTCGGCGCGCTCACCGACCTTGCCGTCAAGTCCGGCTTTGGCAATGTTGCAACGGGGATCATGGTCAAGCGCTTGCTTGGCTTGCCGCGCTCGGTCTTCGGCACTGCCTTCGCCCATCTTGGTCTTGGCCTGACCACGCTCGGCATCGTCGGTACGCTTTGCTTCGGTACCGAAAAAATCCTGTCGATGCATGCCGGCGAGACGGTGGAATTGTCCGGCCACACGCTGCGTTTCGTCGGGCTTTATCCTGCCCAGGGGCCGAACTACAGCGAGGATCGTGGCCGCTTCGAGCTGATCGGCGTCAGCGGCAGCGCTATTGGCGAAATGAGTTCCGCCAAGCGTTTCTATCCGGTGCGGCAGATGACGACGACCGAGTCCGGCATCAAGACGCTCTGGTTCAGTCAGCTCTACCTTTCGCTCGGCGACGAGGGCAAGGATGGCTCGGTCGTGGTGCGTCTGTGGTGGAAACCGCTGGTGACATTGATCTGGGGCGGCGGCCTGGTGATGATGGCGGGCGCGGCCATGTCGCTGATGGACAGGCGCCTGCGCGTCGGCGCCCCATCGCGCCGCCGCAGGCAGGCGAGCACCGTGACGTCCGCGGGCCTGCCATGAGCGCGAGGCTTTCGCTGACCTCGATTGTGCTGCTGCTGGCCCTGTTCTTTGCCGGCACGGCACTGGCGGTGAAGCCGGACGAGATGCTGGCCGATCCGGCGCTGGAGGCGAGGGCGCGAGTGCTCTCGGAAGGCCTGCGGTGTATGGTTTGCCAGAACCAGTCGATCGATGAATCCGACGCCGATCTTGCTCGCGACCTACGCATCCTTGTGCGCCAGCGCCTCGTTGCCGGCGATACCGACCAGCAGGTGATGGATTACGTGGTGTCGCGTTACGGCGAGTTCGTGCTGTTGAAACCGCGCTTCGAGCCGCGCAATGCCTTGCTGTGGGGCACGCCGGTCATCCTGCTGTTGGTGGGAGGCTTTTTCATCCTGCTGACGGCGCGGTCGCGCCGCACGCTGGCAACGAAATCCCTGTCGGCCGAAGAACAGGCATCGTTGGACGCCATATTGCGCCGCGACTGACGGCTGCGGTCACCCGCGAACATTACCAAAGTTTCATGTGTCGGAAATGGCGCTGTAATGTGCGCCTCTCTAAGTCTCCTTTCCCGAGGATGCCGATCAAGCGCGTCCATCTGAAGAGGATACGAGACCCATGAATATTGCCCCCAATTCATATTCCGTCACCCGCAAGCGTCTCATGGCTGCCGTCGCGTCCGTCGCCGTTGCCGGTGCGATCGGCGTCGGCGTGCTGACGACCGGAACCGGGCCTGTGCTGGCTGATGCCGTGCGCGTCGAGGCACCGCAGGTGCCGGGCTTCGCCGATGTCGTCGAGCGCGTTTCGCCGGCCGTGGTCAGCGTCAAGGTCAAGGCCAAGATCAGCCCGGCGGCGGACGATGGCTCCGACCAGTCCGATGGTCAGGATGGCATGAACGACATGCCCGACAATCCGCAGCTGCGCCGCTTCTTCAAGGAATTCCGCGGCTTTGGCGACCAGGGCGGCCAGAATGAGGACGGTCATCGCCGGTTCGGACGCCGTGACCACAACAACGGCCAGCCGCGGCCGGTTGCGCAGGGTTCCGGCTTCTTCATCTCCGATGACGGCTATCTCGTTACCAACAACCATGTCGTCGAGGAAGGCTCGGCCTTCACCGTGGTGATGAATGATGGCAAGGAACTCGACGCCAAGCTGATCGGCACCGACCCGCGCACCGATCTCGCCGTGCTCAAGGTCGACGGTGTCGGGAAGTTCACCTATGTCGACTTCGCCGACGATTCCAAGGTTCGCGTCGGCGACTGGGTGGTGGCCGTCGGCAATCCGTTCGGGCTCGGCGGCACCGTCACCGCGGGCATCGTCTCGGCCCGCGGCCGCGATATCGGCGCTGGTCCTTATGACGACTTCCTCCAGATCGATGCCTCGGTCAACCGCGGCAATTCGGGCGGCCCGACCTTCAACCTCAACGGCCAGGTCGTCGGCATCAACACCGCGATCTTCTCGCCTTCCGGCGGCAGCGTCGGCATCGCCTTCGACATTCCGGCTTCGACCGCCAAGCAGGTGGTGCAGGACCTGATGAAGAGCGGCAGCGTGCAGCGCGGCTGGCTTGGCGTGGAAATCCAGCCGGTCACGGCGGACATCGCCGATTCGCTTGGCCTGAAGTCGGACAAGGGAGCCTTGGTGTCCAGCGCCCAGGACAACGGCCCCGGCAAGAAGGCGGGCATATCGGCCGGTGACGTGATCACCCAGGTCGACGGCAAGGACGTCGCTTCGCCGAAGGAACTTGCCCGGCTTATCGGGGCTTACTCGCCCGGCAAATCAGTCGATGTCACGGTCTGGCGCGACGGCAAGAGCCAGACGGTCAAGGTCGACCTCGGCACATTGCCCACGAGCGACAAGCAGGCTTCGGCCGACCAGCCGCAGCAGCCCGCCGCTCCGGCAAAACCCGACACCCTGGCCGATCTCGGTCTGACCGTCACCAAGTCCGAAAACGGCAAGGGTCTTGTGGTGACCGACGTCGATCCGGACAGCGATGCCGCCGATCGCGGTATCCAGCCGGGCGACATCATCACCGCCGTCAACTCGACCGAAGTGAACGGCACCGAGGACGTCGCCAAGGCCATGACCGAAGCGGTCAAATCCGGCCGCAAGGCAGTGCTGATGCAGATCACCCGCGACGACAACAACCGTTTCGTCGCGCTGCCCGTCGCCAAGGGCTGACGCTGGCTCCGGAACCGCAGTTCGGTTTCGGAGGCGGCAGGTTCGACTTTTCCAGTGCGGCCGTTTCAAACACCCCCGAGCCGCCGCACGGGAGAGCATGGAGCCGAGCACGTTAGTCAGTCATCGTGCTCTCCTCCGGCGGCAGCGGGCTCCCATCGCCCGCTGCCGCACATTTCCAAAAACGCGTTTCAGCAATCTTGACGAAACGACATCAGGAACGAGGATTTTCATCGCGCGCGGCTTCCAATCATCTTGATCGCGATGCGCTTTGGCAAAGGCCACAATGCAGATGCCTGCTACTCAACCTTCCGGCGAAATCGCGTATAACAGTCCGATGAAGATTCTCGTCATAGAAGACGATCGCGAGGCCGCGGATTACTTGCAGAAAGCCTTCACCGAGGCCGGCCATACCGCGCATGTCGCCGGTGATGGCGAAACCGGTTTCGCGCTCGCCGATGCCGGCGACTACGACGTGATGGTCATCGACCGCATGATGCCGCGCCGCGACGGCCTGTCGGTCATTACCGGTCTGAGGTCCAGGGGCAACACGACGCCGGTGCTGATCCTGTCGGCGCTCGGCGAAGTCGATGACCGGGTCACCGGCCTGCGCGCTGGCGGCGACGACTATCTGACCAAGCCCTACGCTTTCTCCGAGCTTCTGGCCCGCGTCGAGGTCCTGAACCGGCGCGCCAGTGCCAAGGAAGCCGAAACCGTCTACCGTGTCGGCGATCTCGAACTCGACAGGCTGTCGCATTCGGTCCGCCGCGCGGCGCGCGAGATCACGCTGCAGCCGCGCGAATTCCGCCTGCTCGAATATCTGATGCGCCATGCCGGCCAGGTGGTGACGCGCACCATGCTGCTCGAAAACGTCTGGGACTATCATTTCGATCCGCAGACCAACGTCATCGACGTCCATGTCTCGCGGCTGCGCGGCAAGATCGAGAAGGGTTTCGACAAGCCGATCCTGCATACGGTTCGCGGCGCCGGCTATATGCTGAAAAGCGGCTAGCAGCAGCATGGCTCTTTCCGTGCCAGCCATCATGAAGACGACGGCAGCGCGGCTTTCGGCGCTCTATCTTCTGCTCTTCGCACTCTGCGCCGTTCTGCTTGTCTTCTACATGACCTCGCTGTCGGCGCGCATGCTGACCGCGCAGACGCAGGAGACCATCAACGACGAGGTGCTCGGCCTGGCTCGCGCCTATCAGCGCGGCGGCTTGCCTATCCTGGTGCGCGTGGTCGAACAGCGTTCCCGCCAGCCTGGCGCCAACCTCTATCTGATCGCCGACGCCAATGGCCAGATCCTGACCGGCAACGTGCAGAGCCTGGAGCCGGGCGTTCTGGAAAACGAAGGCTGGACCAGCAGCCCGTTCTCCTATCAGCGCTTTGGCGAGGGAGAGCTCGAGCGTCTGCGCAATCTGCCTGCTGAACAGGGCACGACGACACCACCCGATCAGAACGATACGCAGGCACAAGGCGAAAAGGGTCACAACGCCATTGCCTTGGTGCTTCGCCTGCCGAACCAGATGATCATGCTGGTCGGCCGCGACCTTGGCGAGCCGGAGCGGCTTCGCGCCGTCATCCGCCGCGCCTTGACGTTGGCGCTCGGCATGATGGGAGTTGGCGGGCTGCTGATCTGGTTCTTTGTCGGCCGCGCCGCGCTGAAGCGCATCGACAGTGTGTCGGAAGCCAGCCGCCGCATCATGGGCGGCGACCTGTCGGGCCGGTTGCCGGTCACCGGGGCCGGTGACGAGTTCGACCGTCTCTCCGAGAACCTCAATTCCATGCTGGCCAGGATCGCCACGCTCAATGAAGGCTTGAAGCAGGTTTCCGACAACATCGCGCATGATTTGAAGACGCCGTTGACGCGGCTGCGCAACCGCGCCGAAGCGACGCTTTCCGGCAAGCACAAGTCCATCGACTACCGTCAGGCGCTGGAAAGCACGATTGCCGAGTCCGACCAGCTGATAAAGACCTTCAATGCCATCCTGATGATCTCCCGGCTGGAGGCGGGCTACTCTTCCGAAAACACCAACCGCGTCGATCTGGCGGCGGCGGTGCGCGATGTCGTGGAGCTTTACGAGCCGGTGGCGGAAGAGGCTGACGTTTCGCTCGAAGCCGCGACGGATGGCGCCTTCATAGTCAACGGCAATCGCGAGCTGATTGGCCAGGCGCTGTCCAACATCGTCGACAATGCCATCAAATACTCGACCGATTCCACCTCCAAACCCGCCGTCCGCGTGACGCTCGGTCGCGTTGGCGGCGAAATCAGGCTTTCCGTCACCGACAATGGCCAGGGCATCCCGGACGATGCCGACCGCGCTAGAGTGACCGAACGTTTCGTGCGGCTGGAGAAGAGCCGTTCGCAGCCCGGTTCGGGTCTCGGTCTCAGCCTCGCCAAGGCCGTGATGATATTTCACAATGGCCGGCTTGATCTCTTGCCTGGCAATCCCGGATTATCCGTGGTCATGAGTTTTCCCGCACGGGAGGATCATTGATGGGCGCGGTTGCAAAGCGGGCGGAGGCGGAGTGGCTGTTGAAGGCGGCGGCAAGGCTTTCTCCCCTGGACGAAAGCCACGCGCGGCAGGAACTGGCCGAGATCGCCTCGGCGGCACGCGAAGAAGGCCTGGCGCGGCTGGCCAAATTCCTGGCCGGCAAGGGGGAGGGCCAGGACTTCCTGGCAGCTGTCTTCGACCTGTCGCCGTTCCTGCGTGACACGGCGCGTCGCCGGCCGCGGATCCTGGACGGGCTTTTCGACCAGACGGTCGAGGCTCGGCTGAAAGCGATCGGTGCCGCGATCGATCGCGCGCATTTGGCCGAGGCAATCTCGGAATCCAGCCTGATGATGGAACTGCGCCAGTCGAAGGCCGAGGCGCATTTCCTGATCGCGCTGGCCGATCTCGCCGGCGAGGCCGAAACGGCGCTGACGGTACGGCGGTTGAGTGACCTGGCCGATGCCTGCGCGCGCGCCGCCGTCGACTTCCTGCTGCGTGACGCGCATGGCCAGGGCAAGCTCAAACTGCCGGATCTCGACAATCCGTCGCGGCAATCGGGCTGGATCCTGCTCGGCATGGGCAAGCTTGGTGCGCATGAGCTGAATTTCTCCTCCGACATCGATCTTGTGGTTTTCTTCGATCCGGAGGCGCCCGCCATCGTCGATCCCCTCGACGCCACCGAGCTGTTTTCGCGCCTGACGCGCCGTCTGGTGCGCATCCTGCAGGACCGCACCGAGCACGGCTATGTCTTCCGCACCGATCTCAGGCTGCGCCCCGATCCCGGTTCGACGCCGCTGGCGATCCCTGTCGAAGCGGCGCTGCGCTACTATGAGGCGCGCGGCCAGAACTGGGAGCGCGCCGCGATGATCAAGGCGCGGCCGGTGGCCGGTGATCTGGCCGCCGGGGCGGCCTTCCTCAAGGAGCTTCAGCCCTATATCTGGCGCAAATACATGGATTACGCGGCGATTGCCGACGTCCACTCGATCAAGCGCCAGATCCACGCGCACAAGGGCCATGGCGAGATCGCCGTGAAGGGGCATAACGTCAAGCTCGGGCGTGGCGGCATTCGCGAGATCGAGTTCTTCGTCCAGACGCAGCAGCTCATCGCCGGCGGCCGCTTTCCGGAACTGCGTGGTCGCGAGACCGTGCCGATGCTCGGCCAGCTTGCGGCGCGCGGCTGGATCACCGCCGATGCGCGCGATGCGCTCGCCCGTCAGTACTGGTTCCTGCGCCGTGTTGAACACGCCGTGCAGATGGTTGCCGACGAGCAGACTCACACGCTTCCGGACGACGATAAGGGGCTGGAGCGCATCGCCCGCATGCTTGGTTTCGCCGATGCGGCTGCCTTTTCCCTGGCGCTCCGCGCCTCGCTGCAACAGGTCGAACGCCACTACGCCGCGCTGTTTGAAACCGCGCCGGAGCTTTCGACGGGCATCGGCAATCTGGTCTTCACCGGTGATGTCGACGATCCCGATACGTTGCAGACCTTGCACGGCCTCGGCTTCCAGCGGCCGAGCGACATCTGCCGCGTCATCCGCGGCTGGCATTTCGGCCGCTATCGCGTCACTCAGTCGGCGGAGGCACGCGAGCGACTGACGGAATTGACGCCGGCGCTGCTGCGCTCTTTCGGCCAGACGCGCCGGGCGGACGAAGCCTTGCTCCGCTTCGACGAGTTCCTTGCCGGCCTGCCCGCCGGCATCCAGCTCTTTTCACTGCTGCAGTCCAATCCGGCCCTGTTGAAGCTCTTGGCGACGATCATGGGTGCTGCACCCCGGCTGGCGGCGATCATCACGCGCCGGCCGCATGTCTTCGATGGCCTGCTTGACCCCGCCCTGCTGACGGAATTGCCCGATCGCGCCTATCTGTCGGGGCGGCTTTCCGACTTCCTCGAAGGCGACAGGGCCTATGAGGACGTGCTCGACCGGCTGCGCATATTTGCCTCCGAGCAGAAATTCCTGATCGGCGTCAGGCTGCTCGCCGGCTCGATCGATCCGGCCCGGGCCGGCCGCGCCTTTTCCGACCTGGCCGATCTCACCATCGGGGCGGCGCTGCAGGCGGTGACGGCCGAATTCGCGGTACGCCATGGCACGATTGCCGGCGGCGCGGTTTCGCTGCTCGGCATGGGCAAGCTCGGCAGCCGCGAGCTGACCGCCGGGTCGGATGTCGACCTGATCCTGCTCTACGACCACGAGCCGGACGCCGAGGACTCCGACGGCGACAAGCCACTGGCGCCCTCGCACTACTACACCCGCATGACGCAACGGCTGATATCAGCGGTGTCCGCGCCAACCGCGGAAGGGGTGCTGTACGAGCTCGACCTGCGGCTGCGGCCATCCGGCAACAAGGGTCCGGTGGCCACCCACATCGATGCCTTCAAGAAGTACCAGCGCCAGGAGGCCTGGACGTGGGAGCACATGGCGCTGTCGCGGGCGCGCGCCATTGCAGGCGACGCCAGCCTGTGCGGCGAGGTTGAAGCGGAAGTTGCCGCAGTGCTTGGCCAACCGCGCGACGCTGCAAAGGTGATGTCCGAGGCCGCGGACATGCGCGCCATGATCGAGGCAGAAAAGCCGCCGCGTGATCTCTGGGACATCAAGCTCATTCCCGGCGGTCTGATCGATCTCGAATTCATCGCCCAGGTGGCGGTGATCACCGCGAGGGTCGAAGCCGGGCCGCGCGTCACCGGTACGGCCGAGATCCTGTCCCGTCTGGCGCCGGGCTTTGCCGATGCCGGGGTCAGGCAGGAGCTTGCTGATGCCTATGCACTCTATCTGGCGCTGACCCAGATGACTCGGCTGTGCCTCACCGGAGCCTTCGAGCGCGACGACGTTCCGCCGGGGCTTTCGGATCTGCTTCTGGCGGTCGCCGACCTGCCGGATTTCGGTGTGCTGGAAGCACATCTCAAGGAAACGTCGCGGAAGGTCAGGAAGGATTTCAACCTTCTGCTTCGTGCCGGACGACCGTGACGAACGGTTGCCCAGCCAGAGCATCGGACCCAACGGTGGGAACCGATTTTGGGAAAATCCGAGGCTAAAACAAGGAGATAGAGCGGCAACAGGATCGAAGATCGCTCTAGCATCGGGGGTGACGATGCAACAGGAGAAGACCATGAGAAAGACGACCAAACTTGCCCTTGCCTTCGTAGCCTTGGCCGGCGCCGTCGGCACCACGGCCTATGCCGAAAACAATGCCAGCGCAAAAATGCGCGAAGGCATGATGATGCGCCTCAACAAGGTGATGAGCGATTCGAACGGCACCATCACGTTCGACCAGTTTTCCGACGCCATGGACGCGCGGCTGAAGAAGCTCGTTGCCGACAATGGCGGCAAGCTGACCGTCGCCCAACTCGCCGACGCGCTGGAGAAGGCGCGTTTCGAGCGGATGGCCAAGCGCATCATCGCCCGCTACGACAGCAAGGGCGACGGCACGCTGACCACCGACGACATCACCAGTCGCCAGAAGAAGGTCTTTGCCATGCTCGACAGGAACAATGACGGCAAGATCGAAAAGAGTGAGCTGCCGAAAGGCGACCGCTTTGGCCGCCACCGCAAATGGGATGGCGACGGCAATGGCGGCGACATGCAGTAGGGAAGCAAGCCGCGCCCTGAGGGCCTGACTGAGGCTCCGACATGTGAAACGTGGAATTCCGGCGGCAGGCCGCCGCCGGCGACACGTTCCCCGACCGACCGGCGGAACCCGTCAGGCCGCGGCCTTCACCGCCAGCGTCGCTTTCTTGACTGGAATGCGCACCGACACGATCGTGCCGGCGCCTTCGGTCGAGCGGATCTTCAGTGCGCCGCCCTGCAGCTCGGCCAGCGAGCGCGAGATGGCAAGGCCAAGGCCGGAACCGGCATGGTTCTTGGAAAACTGGTTCTGCACCTGTTCGAAGGGCCGTCCGAGCTTGCCGAGCGCTTCCTTCGGGATGCCGCAGCCATTGTCCTCGATCGTCAGCACCAGCGCGCCGGATGTGTTGCGGGCCCTGACCGATATGTGGCCGCCCTGGCCGGTGAATTTCACCGCGTTGGACAAAAGGTTGATGACGATCTGCTTGATCGCGCGGCGATCGGCGATCAGCGTCAGTGCGTCGGCGATGCGTGTTTCCACGGTGATCGCCTTTTGCGCCGCCTGCAGCGAGACGACGCGAACCGTTTCGCTGATCAGCGGACCGAGATCGATTTCTTCCCGGTCCAGCGAGAACTGGCCGGCCTCGATCTTGGACATGTCGAGAATGTCGTTGATGACGCCCAGGAGATATTTGCCGCTGCTGTTGATGTCGGTGGCATATTCCTCGTAGCGCTCCGACCCCAGCGGACCGAACAGGCCCTGTTCCATCAGCTCGGAGAAGCCGATGATGGCGTTCAGCGGCGTGCGCAATTCATGCGACATGTTGGCCAGGAATTCGGATTTGGCCCGGTTCGCCGCCTCGGCGCGTTCGGTTTCCTTCATGTATTTGCGGTTGAGGTCGACCAGTTCGCGCGACCGCTCCTCTTCGGCCCGGCGGGCGAGGCTCAGGTCATGGATCGTTGCCATCAACCGGCGTTCGCTGTCGACGAGTTTCTCCTGATGCAGCTTGATCTGGGTGATATCGGAGCCCACCGAAACGATACCGCCGTCCCGGGTCCGCAGTTCGTTGACCTGCAGCCACCGGCCGTCGGCCAGCTGCCGCTCGAAGGTGGCGCCGCCTTGCAGTCCGTTGGTGTTGGCAAGCCGCCGTTCGGAAGCAAAGGCCAGCATGCGTTCTTCCAGTGCGGCGCGCGCAACGCCTGGCATCACATCACGGTCCGACAGCCCGTTGTCCTGCTGGTATTTGGAATTGCACATGATCAGGCGCTGGGCCGAATCCCACAGCACGAACGATTCGTTGATGTTCTCGATCGCCGTTCTGAGGCGAAGATCGGCCGCCTCTGAACGCAGCGCCAGATGGCGCTGCTCGGTGACGTCGACGGCGATGCCGATCAGCTGGATCTCCGGCGCTTCCGGATCGATGACTTGCGCCCTGGCGCGCATCCATACCCATTGACCGTCGGCATGCCGCATCCGGAACACCTGGTCGATATGGTCGATCTCGCGCGAGACGATCCTGTTGGCCAACAGGAACAGGTCGCCATCCTCCGGGTGAATGATCTCGTCGACCTCGCCGAAGGACAGCATCGTGTCACAAGGCTCGTAGCCGAGCATGTCGTACATCGAGCGCGACCAGTACATCTTGCCGCGCACCATGTCCCAGTCCCACAGGCCGCAGCGGCCGCGAACCAGCGCCATGTCGATGCGCTGATGCGCTTCGAGGTAGATACGGTCGGCCGCCTGCGCGCGCGCCGCCTGGCCGAAATAGGCGTAGAGGATGATGATCAGCACGCCGGCCGTCAGCACGAACAGGGTGACGTTGAGCGAGACGGTCTTGCGCCACGCGTCGAAAACCGCGTCCTGCGGAACCAGGGCCGCCGCCGCGCCTTTTCGCCCATTGGCCAGGCTGACCGCCGCATACCAGTCCTGTCCGCCGATGTTGACCTCCATCACGCCGGCGCGGTCGCCGAACATGAACAATGGCTGGCCGCCCTGGACGAGGCCGTCCAGCGAATGGCCTTGCCATGGCATCGAGCGCGGTGTCACCGCGACGATCTTGAAAGCGCTGTCGGTGATGACAAGCACATGGCTGCGGCCCATCGCGCCCTGACGGCTGGTGGTTTCCAGAAGATCCTGGATGGCGCCAGGCACCGTGTCCGAAGTGGTGGCGAGCGAACTTGCCAGTTGGCCCGCCGCCAGCGTGAGGATTGCCTTGGCATCGCGCTCGACGTCGTCGCGCTCGTTCATCAGCGACAGCACCCGCAGCGCCGCGATGACGATCAGGAAGGTGATGATGAGAGCCGGTATCGATCGGCGCAATAGCGGCTCCGCTGCCAGCAGCCGCCGGTAGGCCGGTTCGGCGATGAGCCGCGTATTCCCGGCAAGGCCGTCGCTTCGCACCTCGCGGCGAGCAAAAGCCTTCCCTCCGGGCGCGCCCCACGCGTCCGCCTTCGCCATAAATGGCACTCCCCGAATTTGCCTATGCTTGGTGATCCGGCAAACGCCGCACTTCCGAATCGTCAGTAAAGAATCAAAGGTGATTCGCCTTGTCCAGTGGTCCGGCGAAAAAAGATTAAAAATCGACTAAAATAATGGACTTTCGCCGGCTTCGTGTCCCTGTTTTCCCCGCAAGGGGAGAAGGGAAGGGCGATTACGCCAGCGTGCGCTCGACAATGTCCCTCAAATCCGCCGACAGGTTTTCGGCGCCGGCGATCGAAAGCAGCGCTTCCCTGGCCTTGGCCTGCCGGCCAGGTTCGAGCGAACGCCACGATCTGAGCGCCGTCGCCAGCCTTGCCGCCACTTGCGGGTTGCGCTTTTCGACCTCGAGCACCGTCCGCGAGAAGAACCTGTAGCCCTCGCCGTCGGCGCGGTGGAAGCCGGTCTGGTTGGCGCTGGAGAATGTGCCGATCAACGAGCGCACCCGGTTCGGATTGGCCATCGAGAAGGCCGGATGAGCGGTCAGGGCGCGCACTGTGTCGACGGCCTGCGGCCCGGGCACGCTGGCCTGGATCTGGAACCATTTGTCCATGACCAGCGGATCGGATCCATAGGTCGTCTCGAAAGCCGCCAGTGCCATGATTGCCTCGGGCGAACCGTGGTGACGATGCGCGAGCACGGTAAGTGCGGCGGCGCGGTCGGTCATGTTGGTCGCCGATTGGAAGTGGCCGATGGCAAGTGCCGCTCCGCCCGGCTGCAAGGAGAGATAGTCCAGCAGGATGTTGCGCAAGGCGCGTCGTCCGGCGCTCGCCGCGTCAGGGCTGAACGCGGCCTTGTCAGCAAGGCGGTCGTAGAGGCCGGCAAATGTGTCCCGGTTGGCGCTGCCGATCGCGAGCGTCAGGGCCTCGCGGGCCGCATGGATGGCGTCGGGATCGATGTTCTTGCCGATGTCGCGGGCGATGTCGGCGTCACCTGGCAACGCCAACGCCAGCGCCCGGTAGGCCGGCTCCAGCGCCTCGTCGCCGGCGATGTTGCCGGCGAGTTCGGTCAGCCGCTGGGCGAAGACCGGCTGCTCGCCGCCAAGGATCTGGCGGAAGGCGGCAATCAGCGCATCGGTCAGCAGCGTGTTGAAAGCCTGCCAGCGCGAGAAGGCGTCGCTGTCATGGCGGGCGAGGAAGAACTGGTCGTCGGCCTTCTGCTCGACGGAAAGCGTCACCGGCGCCGAAAAGCCGCGGTTGAGCGACACGGCCGGCCGTTCGGCCACGCCCGAGAAACGCACCATGTGGCGGCGCTTGCGGACATGGATGATGCCGTCCTCGACGCTGGCGCCCTCGACGCCGCTATACTCGACCGGCTTGCCGCCGGCACCGATCAGGCCGAAGGCGAGCGGAATGTGCATCAGCCGCTTGCGGCTCTCGGATGGCGTCGGCGGCACCGACTGCTCGATCTCGAGCGTGAACTCACGCGCGGCCGGATTGTGCGTCGAACTGACCGTCAGGTTGGGCGTGCCCGCCTGATGATACCAGAGCGCGAACTGCGACAGGTCGCGGCCGGACGCATCCTCGAACACCTTGATGAAATCCTCGATCGTCGCCGCCTCGCCATCGTGCCGTTCGAAATAGAGGTCCATGCCGGCGCGAAAGGCGTCAGGCCCAAGGATGGTGCGGATCATGCGCACCACTTCGGAGCCTTTCTCGTAGACCGTGGCCGTGTAGAAATTGTTGATCTCGCGGTAGCGGCGCGGCCGCACCGGATGCGCCAGCGGCCCCTGGTCCTCGGGAAACTGGTGCGCGCGCAGCGTGCGCACCTCGGCGATGCGTTTGACCGCGCGCGAGCGCTGGTCGGCGGAGAATTCGTGGTCGCGGAAAACCGTCAGCCCTTCCTTCAGGCAAAGCTGGAACCAGTCGCGGCAAGTGATTCTGTTGCCTGTCCAATTGTGGAAATATTCATGCGCGATGATCGCCTCGATATTGGCGAAATCGGCATCAGTCGCCGTCTCCTGGTCGGCCAGCACATATTTGTCGTTGAAGATGTTGAGGCCCTTGTTCTCCATCGCACCCATGTTGAAGTCCGACACGGCGACGATGTTGAAGACGTCAAGGTCGTATTCGCGGCCAAACGCCTCCTCATCCCATCGCATCGACCGCTTCAGCGCGTCCATGGCATAGCCGGCCAGCTTCTCCTTGCCTGGCTCGACATAGATGCCGAGTTCGACCCTGCGGCCCGACAGGGTGACGAAGCTGTCGGCGACCTTGCCGAGATTGCCGGCCACCAGCGCGAACAGGTAGGACGGCTTGGGGAAGGGGTCGTGCCAGACCGCATAGTGCCAGCCATCGCCGAGATCGCCGTTGTCGACCGGGTTGCCGTTGGACAGGAGCAGCGGCGCCTCGTCGCGCAAGGCCTCGATCCGCACCGTGTAGACTGACAGGATGTCGGGTCGATCGAGGAAATAGGTGATGCGGCGAAAGCCTTCGGCCTCGCATTGCGTGCAGTAGACATTGCTGGAGCGATAGAGGCCCATCAGCGCTTCGTTGCCGTTAGGTGCCAGCTCGGTCTCGATGACCAACTGGAAGCGACGCGCGGCCGGCGGCTTGAGGATGGTCAATTGATCTGGTGTCGCCAGCAGGTCCGCCGGCTTCGCTTTCTTGCCGTTGATCTCGACGCGCTCGAGCCGCAGCCCGTCGCCGTCCAGCACCAACGGTGCCGACACGGATACGCCGTCACGGCGCTCGACTGTGAGCACGGCGGTGACGCGCGTTGCTTCTGGCGACAGGCGGAAGGTGAGGTTCGTTTGCGGAATGAGGTAATCGTTGGGGCGATAGTCTTCGAGCTTGAAGACCTGGCCGGTGTCCGTGCGCATTCCGTGGGTTTTCCTGTCAATTGCGTTGGAGGCGGATTGTTGCCGCTGGTCCAAAAAATTCGAAGTCTGCGCTCTTTACACGAAACGGTCCCTCGACAAAACTGAGCCAACGCCTATTTCAGGCGTTCCTTCTCCAGTCATCATCGCGAGGCATCCATGACCGTCGTCACGCCGAAATTCGGGATGGGCGCATCCGTGCTGCGGCGCGAGGATGCTGCCTTCATCCAGGGGCAGGGCCGCTATACCGACGACATCCAGCCGGCTGGCGTCCTGCATGGCCATGTGCTGCGCTCGCCGGTGGCCAAGGCAAGCTTCAGCATCGGTTCGACCGAGGCGGCGAAGGCCGCGCCTGGCGTGCATCTGGTGCTGACCGGCAAGGACCTTGCCCATCTCGGTGATCTCAGGTCCGGTGTCATGCAGGCACAGCCGGATGGCACCAAGGCGCCGACCCGCGATATTCCGATCCTGTGCCGCGACCGCGTCAACTATGTTGGCGATGCCGTCGCTTTTATAGTCGCCGACAGTCGCGCCCTGGCGCAGGATGCCGCCGAACTGATCGATGTCGACTATGATTCCGAGGACGCCGCCTCCGGCACCGCGACGGCGCTTGCCGAAGGCACGCCGCTGGTCTGGCCGGAACTCGGTTCCAACCGCGCCTTCAGCTACCACATGGGCGACAAGAAAAAGACCGACGCGGCTTTCGCCAAGGCCGCCCACGTCACCCGCATCGAATTCGTCAACAACCGGCTGGTCTGCAACTACATGGAGCCGCGCTCGGCGATCGGCGAGTGGAACGTGCGGGAGAACCGCTTCGTGCTGACCACGGGGTCGCAGGGCGTGCATTCCATGCAATATATCCTGGCCGGCCTGTTCAAGATCAAGAAGGATCAGATCCGTGTCATCACGCCCGATGTCGGCGGTGGTTTTGGGCCCAAGAGCTTCGTCTACCGTGAGTATCCGCTGGTGCTCGAGGCGGCCAAGCGGCTTGGCCGCCCGGTGAAATGGGCCGGCGACCGCACCGAGCACTTCCTGACCGACGCTCAAGGACGGGACAATGTCGTGAAGGCGGAGATGGCACTGGACAAGGACGGCCGCTTCCTTGGCATGAAGGTGGACCTGCTCGCCAATATCGGCGCCTATATCTCGCAATACGGTCCGTTCATTCCCTATATCGGCGTCACCATGTCGACCGGCGTCTATGATATCCAGGCGCTCGACGTCTCGGTGACCGGCCTCTACACCAACACTTGCCCGGTCGATGCCTATCGCGGCGCCGGCCGGCCGGAAGCGGCGTTCCTGCTGGAAAAGCTTGTCGATGCCTGCGCCCATGATCTGGGCCTGCCTGTGGAAGAGATCCGGCGCCGCAATTTCATCCGGCCCGAACAGTTTCCCTACCGCACGCAGACCGGCCGCCTCTACGACACCGGCGAATTCGAAGGGCACATGAACCGCGCCATCGAACAGGCGCAATGGAAGACATTTCCGGAGCGGCTCGAACAGTCGAAAACAGGCGGGAAGATCCGCGGCATCGGCATGGCCACCTATATCGAGGCCTGCGCGTTTCCTGGTTCCGAACCGGCCTTCGTCGAACTCAATGGCGACGGCACGGTGACGTTGAAGATCGGCACCCAGACCAACGGGCAGGGGCACGCCACCGCTTATGCGCAGTTCCTGTCGGAGAAGCTCAACCTCGACATCGACAAGATCCATGTCCGCCAGGGCGACACCGACGAATTGAAGGCCGGCGGCGGCACCGGCGGCTCGCGTTCGATTCCGCTCGGCGGTGTTTCGGCGTCGCGTGCCGGCGAGGATTTGGCCAACAAGATCAAGCGTATCGCCGCCGATGAGCTGGAGGCTTCAGCCGGCGACATCGAGCTGTCGAACGGCGTTGCCCGTATCGTCGGCACCGACCGGGCGATCGATTTTTCGAGCATCGCCAAGGCCGCCAAGACGCCGGACGATCTGAAGGGGTTCGGCGAGTTCGTGCAGGACGAGTGCACCTACCCGAACGGTACCCACATCTGCGAGGTCGAGATAGATCCCGAGACCGGCGCGACCGAGATTGTCAGCTACACCATCGTCGATGATTTCGGCGTCACCGTGAATCCGATCCTGCTCGCCGGCCAGGTGCATGGCGGCGTGGTGCAAGGCATCGGCCAGGCGCTGATAGAGGACACCATCCATGGCGAGGACGGGCAGTTGCTGACGGCGAGCTTCATGGACTACGCCATGCCGCGCGCCGACAATTTCCCGTTCTTCCACTTCGAGACCCGCAACGTGCCGTCGACCACCAATGCACTCGGCATCAAGGGGGCAGGCGAGGCCGGCACCATCGGGGCAACGCCGGCCGCGCTCAACGCGGTAACCGACGCGCTCTGGCGCGCCTACGGCGTCAGGCACATCGACATGCCGGCGACGCCGGCGCGCGTCTGGGCGACGATCCGGGAAGCCGCGGGAGCGTGACAGCCGGGCCGGGCACCCCCACCGTCGGGGTTAATGAGCACGCCGGCGGGCACAGCACGCTCACCGGCATCATGCTCAAGATCGTATCGGTGGCGGTCTTCGTCGGCATGCAGACCTGCATCAAGGCAGCGGGCACCGTGCCGGCGGGCCAGATCGTCTTCTTCCGTTCCTTCTTCGCCATCTTCCCGATCATCGCCTTCCTCGCTTTCAGGGGAAAACTTGGCACCGCCTTCACGACCAGGCGTCCGCTCAACCACATCGCGCGCGGTGTCGTTGGTGTCTGCGCCATGGGGCTCGGCTTCTTCGCGCTGACACGGTTGCCACTGCCGGAAGCGATCACGCTGAACTACGCACAGCCACTGCTGGTGGTGGTGTTCAGCTCGATCTTTCTCGGCGAGGCCATCCGCGTCTATCGCTGGAGCGCGGTCGGGGTCGGCCTGGTCGGCGTGCTGATCATCTCGTGGCCGGAACTGACGCTGCTGCGCTCGGGTGCTGCTCTGGGCGACCAGGAGGTGCTCGGTGTCATTGCCGCGCTGCTTGCCGCGGCCATCTCGGCCATCGCCATGCTGCTGGTGCGCAACCTCGTTCAAAGCGAGCGCACCGCGACCATCGTGCTGTGGTTTTCGGTGACGGCGAGCGTCATGGCGCTGCTGTCGCTGCCGTTCGGCTGGCAGGCGCTGACGCCACTCCAGGCAACTCTGCTGGTTGCCGCCGGTTTTTGCGGTGGCCTCGGCCAGATCCTGATGACGGCAGCCTATCGCCATGCCGAGGCCTCGGTCGTGGCGCCATTCGAATACACGTCGATGATTCTTGGCGTCGTCGTCGGCTATCTCGTTTTTGGCGACGTCGCCACGCTCAACATGCTTGTCGGCGGCCTGATCGTCGTCGCGGCCGGCATCTTTATCATCTGGCGTGAGCGCCGGCTCGGCCTGGAGCGTACCCGCACCCGCAAGGCTGCGTTGCCGCAGGGCTAGCGATACAGCAACCTTCGCCCGGTTTAGTGGTGTATGATACGAGCGGAGCAGACCGAAGCGGAGAATTAATTGATCTGCATTCTTGCAATGTCGGGTGCATATCTGTTCATGGGCTTCGTCTTGGCATCGTTTTTTACGGCCTGGATGTCTATGGCCGTCATAATCAGAAAAAGATCCTGGGACCACGATGAATCCGATTTCTCTAAGATCGGACGCTTGGCCTTCCTGCTGCAGGAGATGTCGACGACCGAAGGACGAATGTTCAAGTATGGAGTATTCGGGTTTTTGACGAGCATAGCATTGGCGCTATTGTTCGCTTCCATTTTGCTGGCAGTTCAATCTCTGGGGGTTAGCTTCACCGTGTGTGGGGCTTCGCTTTGAATGCGTCCGAACGGTGGGATATTGCAATAGATAATTACTGGGCCCGCTCCTTCGCCAGCCGCGCCAGAACCGCCCGCGTCTGCTCGTCGGCCGGAAAGAAGGATTCGATCGCCAGTTCCGACAGCGTGACGTCGAGCGGCGTGCCGAACACGGTGATGGTGCTGATGAACGACAATACCTGGTCGCCATGGGCGAGGCGCAGCGGATGCACGATGGCGTTCGGCTCGATGGGCATGGGCCGGCTGCCTTTCAGCCCGGACGGGTAGCCGCGCAGCTCGCGCTCCAGTTCGACCAGCACAGGATCGCCGCTTGCGTCATTCTGATGCTTCAGACGCTCGAGCAGGTGCGTGCGCCATTCCTGGAGATTGACGATGCGCGGCGCAATGCCGCCGGGGTGCAGGCTGAGGCGAAGCACGTTGACCGGCGGCGTCAACAGCGAAGCCTCCGTGATGTCGGCAAGGAACGGAGCGATAGCGGCATTGGCCGAAACCAGGTTCCAGTGCCGGTCGACGGCGAGCGCCGGGAAAGGCTCGTGCCCCTTGAGCACGATCTCCACCGCCGCCATTGCCGGCGCCAGCGCCCCGTCGGTCAGCGGGCGTTCGCTGAAGCTCGGCGCAAAGCCCGCCGCCAGCAGCAGCTGGTTGCGCTGCCTGAGCGGGATCGACAGCTGCTCGGCCAGATGCAGCACCATGTCGCGCGAGGGCGCGGCACGGCCGCTCTCGACGAAGCTCAGATGTCGCTGCGAGATCTCGGCTTCTATGGCGAGGCCGAGCTGGCTCATGCGGCGGCGGGTGCGCCATTCGCGAATGAGGCTACCGGCGGAGTTTTGGGATGTCGTCATGAGCGAATGACTAGGCCGGCGAGAGGCGCATTTCAATTACCTGCGAGGTCATCACCAGGTGAGCGACTAGGTGAGCGCCCGCAGCTTCGCCTTCACTTCGAGAAAATCCCGCCACGCCAGTTTCTTGTGCGCCGGGGTCCTCAAGAGATAGGCAGGATGCAGGGTCGGCATGGAGGGAATGGCGATGCCGGATGCCGTCGTGTGGACGCGCCAGTTGCCGCGCAGCCGCAAGATGCCTTCGCTGGTATTGAGCAAGGTTTTCGCGGACGGACCGCCGAGGTTGATCAGCACCTTGGGATTGACCAGTTCGATCTGCCGCTCGATGAACGGCCGGCAGATCTCGGTCTCGTGCGGCGTTGGCGTGCGATTGCCCGGCGGCCGCCACGGAATGACGTTGGCGATGTAGGCCGAGGTTCGGTCGAGGCCGATCGCGGCCAGCATGCGGTCGAGCAGCCGGCCCGAGCGGCCGACGAAGGGCAAGCCCTCGATGTCCTCGTCGCGGCCTGGTGCCTCGCCGACCAGCATGACGGCGGCCTCCGGATTGCCGTCGGCGAACACCAGGTTCTTGGCGGTGGCCTTGAGGTTGCAGCCGTCGAACGCCGCCATGTGCTGGCGAAGCTCGTCCAGCGTCGTTGCCGTCGTCGCCAGCTGACGCGCCAGCGCCGCTTGCGCTTCATCGGGGACCGTAGAGGTCTTGGCCGGTGCGCGCGCGACGGGCGGCGCGTTTGGTCTGTCACCCGCGTCGGCACTGGGTACGCCAGTGGAGCGAGGCGGTGCGGCGGTGTCACCCAAGGGCGGCGCCGCCGGCGCGCGCTCGGCTGGTTTGGGCGCAGCCTCCGCGAACCGGTTCACCGGCTGGTCTTCAAGCGCCTCGTCGACGCCCGCGCTGGCATAGAAGGCCAGCAGGTCGGCAAGGTCCGGTCTGTTGTTGGGGGAAGCGGCAGTCATGGATTCACATTCGTCCGCATGGCGGCAATTTGCAAGGCTGGCCGCTTGCCCTAGCCTGTCGGAATGCGCGGATCCTGAACCAGATAGAAGGTCCATCGCGGCGTGTAGTCGGTCATCAGGAAATCGAACCTGGCGGTTTTCAGCGGGTCGACCTTGCCGTTCTTGAACAGCAACCGATCATAGGGTTCGAAATCGCGATCGAAATCGGCGAAATTGCTCGACCAGATATTGTCGGGCGTCTTGTTGCGCTGGTCGAACGAAAGCCCGTCGCCGAACACGCTCGGCTGGTCAAGTATCTCCTGAAGCTCGAACTGGAATTCGATCCAGGCCTGGCCACTGTTGTTGAGCACGTCGATGCGCATGTACATGACGCCGTTGGCGAACTCGCCGGCCTTGCCGAATGCCTGGATCGGCTTTGTCGTGCGGATGGTCAAAGTCACCGGTGTCGCCGAATTGAGCTCTTCGGTGATCACCAGCGGATCTTCCTTGGTTCCGATGCCCGAAGCACCGGTGATGCGGAAGCCGCCAAGCTCGTCGGAGAAGGAATAGGCGCCTGTCGCCCAGACTTTCACCTCGTCGGCGACGGCGTCGACCGGTGCCAGCAGCAGAAGGGCCAAAAGGATCGCCCGGCGGGCCCGGCCGGGCGTTGAAGGAAAGCGCGTCGATGACAAGCCGGCTGGCCCAGGAATGCGCATGGCGTGAAGTATGGCCGATAAGCAAGCCGTCGAACAATTAAAAACGCAAGCGCCGCGGGCCAGGCTGAACGAAAGCAGCCGCCCTGGCGCACGATGCGCGACTTTTTGGCCAAATCCGCATTGTCACGTATGCGCCGGTTTCCTGTCGCCAATTGATGCGCTATGCAGCGCAGGAGCCAGCAAGATACGCAACAGCGGCAAGCCAGTGCGGAGGGGTTGATGAGCGACATCGAACGCGAAAGCATGGAATTCGACGTGGTTATCGTCGGTGCCGGGCCGGCCGGCCTTGCCGCGGCCATCCGCCTCAAGCAGGTCAATCCCGAGCTTTCCGTCGTCGTGCTGGAAAAGGGCGGTGAGGTCGGCGCCCACATCCTCTCAGGCGCCGTCGTCGATCCGATCGGCATCGACCGGCTGCTGCCGGGTTGGCGCGAGGAGGAAGGCCATCCGTTCAAGACGCCGGTCACGGCGGACCATTTCCTGGTGCTCGGCCCTGCCGGCTCGTTCCGTCTGCCCAACATCCTGATGCCGCCGCTGATGAACAATCACGGCAACTACATCGTCTCGCTCGGCAATGTCTGCCGCTGGCTGGCGACCAAGGCCGAAGAGCTTGGCGTCGAGATTTATCCGGGTTTTGCCGCGGCCGGCCTGCTCTACAATGAAGAAGGCGCCGTCACCGGCGTCGTCACCGGCGACATGGGCGTCGAGAAGGACGGCACGCACGGCCCGGGTTTCGCGCCGGGCATGGCGCTGATGGGCAAGTATGTGCTGATCGGTGAAGGCGCGCGCGGCTCGCTCGCCAAGCAGCTGATCGCCAAATACAATCTTTCCGACGGCCGCGAGCCCGGCAAATACGGCATCGGCCTCAAGGAACTCTGGCAGGTCAAGCCGGAGAACCATCGGCCGGGCCTGGTTCAGCACTCCTTCGGCTGGCCGCTCGACATGAAGACCGGCGGCGGTTCCTTCCTCTACCATCTCGAGGACAACCAGGTGGCCGTCGGTTTCGTCCTCCATCTCAACTACAAGAATCCTTGGCTGTCGCCCTTCGAAGAATTCCAGCGCTTCAAGACCCATCCCGCGATATCAGGCACGTTCGAAGGCGCCAAGCGGCTCGGCTATGGTGCGCGCGCCATCACCGAGGGTGGCTGGCAGTCGGTGCCGAAACTGTCCTTCCCAGGCGGCGCGCTGATGGGTTGCGCCGCGGGCTTCGTCAACGTGCCGCGCATCAAGGGCTCCCACAATGCGGTGCTGTCAGGAATGCTGGCGGCCGAGCATGTCGCCGAGGCGATCGGCGCCGGCCGCGCCAATGACGAGCTTTCCTCCTACGAGGCGGCATGGCGGGCGACCGACATAGGCAAGGACCTGAAGAAGGTGCGCAACGTCAAGCCGCTCTGGTCGCGTTTCGGTACCATTGTCGGCGTCGGCCTCGGCGGCCTCGACATGTGGCTGAACACGCTGTTCGGCGTCTCGCCCTTCGGTACGCTGAAGCATGGCAAGGCCGACTATGCCGCGCTCGAGCCTGCCGCCCAGCACAAGAGGATCGCCTATCCGAAGCCCGATGGCGTGCTGACATTCGACCGGCTGTCCTCGGTGTTCCTGTCCAACACCAATCATGAGGAAAACGAGCCGGTCCACCTGCTGGTCGGCGACATGGACCTGCAGAAGCGTTCCGAACACGATGTCTTTGCCGGACCCTCGACACGCTATTGTCCGGCCGGCGTCTACGAATGGGTCGACAAGGACGGCAATGCAGCAGCCGATCCCGCGGCGAAGGACGTGCGCTTCGTCATCAACGCGCAGAACTGCGTCCACTGCAAGACCTGCGACATCAAGGATCCGAACCAGAACATCAACTGGGTGCCGCCGCAAGGCGGTGAAGGGCCGGTCTACCAGAACATGTGAGCCACGGCGCCGACTTGGGCCGCGTCGACCATCGGCGGCAAGGAAGCGGCGAAACGCCGGTCCACCAAGGCATGTAGAGCAGCAGAACCGTTGAAACGGCCACCGGCTTGTGGTTCCCTTATCTACGGATAGGGAGAAAGACCCATGCGCCGGACCATTCTGACATGCCTCGTTGCCATCGGCGCCCTTTGTGCGCCGGAAGCCTTGGCCGGCACCAGGGTCGTGGTCCAGACGCGGACCTACGACATCACGGGAGGCTCGGGCGCCACTCTCGTCGACGCCATGGACAGCAAGGGCCCCAAGCACGGCTTCATGACGCATGCCATCGCCCAAACCGCCTATACCGTCGACTGGGATCTCGACGTCGGGCAGGTAAATGGCTTCTGCCGGCTGCGGCGGGCCAACGGCACGCTCAACCTCTTCTATACCTTCCCTCGCGTTGCTTCGCCCACGACGCCGGCGCTGAAAAAGCGCTGGAACCGGTTCTTCGCCGGCGTTCGCGCCCATGAGGAAACCCATGGCCGCATTGCCAGAGAGATGATGCGCGCCACGGAAAGGTCGATCACCGGCCTCAAGATCGCCGACGACCCATCCTGCTACAAGACGCGCGGCGAGGCGCGGCGACGCATCAAGGTCGCCTATGCCGAATACGAGGCCAGGCAGAACGCCTTCGATCAACGCGAGCATAGCGAGGGCGGCCATGTCGAACATCTGATCGCCGCCCTGATGGGAAAGCCTTGAGCGATCCGTTCATCATCCAGGGTCCTTGCGGCGTCGCTTTGCTGCTCCGCCCTTTTTCCTGGAATTGCCTGAGATGACGAAGAGCCTGTGTCAGCCGTGGGGCTTGCTGGGCAGATCGCTCGCAGCGAGCGCCGTCGCGTGCTCGTCGTCAGGCTGCTTGCCGTCGGCCTGGACTGAGAACTCCACCAGGACCGGAAGATGGTCCGAACCTGTCTCCTCGAGCCTGGATGCGCCATGGATCAGCACCGATCCCTTGCTGAAAACCTGGTCGATGGGCAGCCCCGCAAAGCGGCGCAGGAAATCCGGCAACTTGATGTAGGTCCAGGTCGGTCCGGCGGACGGCATGACGGTCAGCCCGCCGAGCGAGGCTACACGACGCACGGCCGCGCTCCATGGCACAGCGTTGCAGTCGCCCGCCATGATGGCGGTCTCGCCGAGCGACGAGAGCGATTCCGTGAGCTCACCGATCTGCCAGTACTGCTCGCGTGGCCATGGCCAGCTCAGATGGATCGCGGCGACATCGACGCCAATGCCGCCGAAGTCGACGGTCGCCATCGCCATGGCGCCGCGCCGCTCGCAATGCGGCTCGGTGCCAGCGGCAAAGGGCCGCCGCGAGAGCAGCGCGACGCCGAATATGCCGTTCGGGTAAGGACAGAGAATCCGATAGGGATATGCGCTGCCGATATAGCCGAGCTCGGTCGTCCACATCGCCGACACCTCGTCGAGGGTGATCACGTCGGGATTGGTCCGGCCGATCAGCGACAGCACCTTCTTCGGCGTCGGATTGTCGTAGCGCAGGTTCATCTGCAGCAGTCGGTAGACCGCGAGGCCCTTGTTTTTGGCTTCATAGGCAGCCTGAACCGGCCACGGGCTGGGCAGCGCGTTCAAGGTGGTGGCAGAGGCCGCCACGGCGAAAAGCAGCGCCGCGACCGCTTGCAGCCGAAATGTTGTGGCCAGCAGCGGCAGCGCGCAAAGCGCCATCAACACGGCCAGATGGACGCGGAAATGCGAAAAAGAATCGAAGGCCGGATGCAGGGCACCGAAGAACCCGGCCACCACGGCAACCGAGAACATCATCATCGCGATGAATGCCAGTGAAGCCGCCATGTCTCGACTGCGTCTCATTGGGTCAGGTCTGCATGGGTTGCCAGATAGGATACTGGCTCGGTTATCGGCAAGAATGCGGCCCAATCAAGATGACGCAATGCCCCATGGCAGTGCGCGGATCGTCTTACTGGAACGCCGTCTCCGAAAAGCTCCTGAGCTTGCGCGAATGCAGCCGCTCCATCGGCATTTCGGACAGCTTCTCCATCGCCCTGATGCCGATGGTCAGATGCTGCGCCACCTGCCGCTTGTAGAATTCGGTCGCCATGCCCGGCAGCTTCAGTTCGCCATGCAGCGGTTTGTCCGAGACGCACAGCAGCGTGCCGTAAGGGACGCGGAAGCGGAAGCCATTGGCGGCGATGGTCGCCGATTCCATGTCGAGCGCGATCGCGCGTGACTGCGACAGGCGCTGCACGGGTCCGCGCTGGTCGCGCAGTTCCCAGTTGCGGTTGTCGATGGTGGCGACGGTGCCGGTGCGCATGATGCGCTTGAGGTCATAGCCGGACAGGCCGGTGACTTCGGCGACGGCTTCCTGCAATGCCACCTGGATCTCGGCCAGCGGCGGGATCGGTACCCAGACCGGAAGATCGTCGTCGAGAACATGATCCTCGCGCACATAGGCATGCGCCAGCACATAGTCGCCCAGCGCCTGGGTGTTGCGCAGCCCGGCGCAGTGACCAAGCATCACCCAGGCATGCGGCCTCAGCACGGCGATGTGGTCGGTGATCGTCTTGGCGTTGGAAGGCCCGACGCCGATATTGACCATGGTGATGCCGCCATGGTTCGGCTTCTTCAGGTGATAGGCCGGCATCTGCGGCAGGCGCGGCGGCGCCACGCCTTCGCTGGGCGCGCTCTGTCCGGCCTTGGTGACGACATTGCCCGGTTCGACGAATTCGGCATAGCCGTGGCCGCCTTCCGCCATCTGTGCCCGGGCACGGGCGACGAACTCGTCGATGTAGAACTGGTAGTTGGTGAACAGCACGAAGTTCTGGAAATGCTGCGGCGTAGTCGCCGTGTAGTGCGACAGGCGGTGCAGGGAATAGTCGATGCGCTGCGCCGTGAAGGGCGCCAACGGCCTCGGCTCGCCGAATGGCACTTCGAATGTGCCGTTGGCGATCTGGTCGTCGGTGCCGTCGAGGTCCGGTACATCGAACAGGTCGCGGATCGGCCGCTTGATGCGCTCGGCCGCCGCGCCGTCGACATGAGTGCCTTCGAGAAAGGCAAAATGCAGCGGGATGGGAGTGGTCGATTCCGACACTGTGACCGCGACACCATGATTGCGCATGATCAGGCGCAACTGCTCGACGAGGTAGCTTTCGAACAGGCCCGGCTGGGTGATGGTGGTCGAAAAATGCCCTGGCGTCGGCATATGCCCGTAGGCCTGCCGCGAGTCGATCTGGGTGAACGAGTTGGTGGTGACGCCGATCTCCGGATAGAAGGCGCGGTAGCGTTTGCCGTTGTCGCCGCCCGCTGCGGCAAGCGCCGCAAAGGAGTCGCGCAGGAACCTGGTGTTGCGGTCGTAAAGCACTTGCAGCGCCGTGACGGCTTTTTCGGCGCTGTTGAAGCTTTGCCGGCCAAAAGGCTCCGGCATGACGACAGATTCGATGGCTTGAGGGTAGATTCGCTTTTCCATGTCTCAATATAGAGACTTGGACGACATGTTGGGAGGGGTTACGCGACTGAAGGCGGCCAGAGCGTCGTTTTTCTTCAACCGCGCCGCAGGCTGACCAGAAGCACGAAGCCGACGCCGGTCTTCTTCAGGGCCGGTGCGTCGATCGTCGACCCGGCATCGGCACGCATCATCGGCACGGCCAGGACCGGAGCGGCCAGAACCATCAGGATAAGCGCCGCCCGCGGCAGAAGCCGAAGGGTCTTGAGAGCGTTGGCGGCGATGCGGTTCATGGTGTTCTGCTTTTCTTTTCGAGATCTTGGTTCTTTGGCTCAGTTGCGAAGGTGGGTGGGGCAGCCGAGGCGGCAGGTTCTGGAGCTTGCTTCGTCCCAGGCGCGGGTCGGACGACCGGCCTCGGCGACGAGGATGGCGAAAAACATTCCAAACAGGCTCATGAGCAGGCAGACGATGGTGAAGCGGCGGGCAAGCATTGGGTCGTGTCTCCTTCAACACGCAGGAGCATGCCCGAGCGCGACTGAACCGGCTCTGATGCCGGCGTTCATCTGCGGTTCAAATTGGTTGACGGTGTTTTGAAGGCGCCGGCGTCGGCCCCGACGGGCGCCGGTACGAGAGCGGCCGAAGCGGCGTGTCGCGCCTCGACAAACGAAAACGGGGCCCGCCGGGGCCCCGTCGTCATCTCGCAAGCATGCGGTAGATCAGAGTTTGTGCCAGGTCTGGCTCTTGCAGATCAGCCCGCCGAGCACGCAGCCGCTCATCTTGAGCGAGGTGCCGGAGACCGACGCCTTGCCCGAATAGGTCTTGTCGTTTTCCGGGTCCGTTATGGTGCCGGTATACTTGTTGTCACCGGCCACCTTGAACGAGCCGATGTTCTTGCCGGCATATTTACCCGACTTCAGCGTGATGGAAAACGTGTCGCCGCCGCCCGTGATGGCGGCCGTTGAGCCGGCCTGGGTCTTCCAGTTGCCTTCGATCGGATCGGCCCACGCCGCACCCGCCATGATCAACGTGGCCGCAAGGGCCAGGCTCACTTTTCGAAACATGCTCTTCCTCCCTTTGGATATCCGGCCGGATGCTCCGCCTCGCCGGTCTGCCGTTTACGCAAACGTAAGTTAATCCAGCTCCCGGCAAAACAAAAGCGGTGCCGCTGCGGAAGACTTCGGGATTTTAAAGACGTCTGAATACGCCCCGTCGGCGGGAAACTGAAACGATCGGCGCATTGCCTTTGTCTCTCGTGGTTAGCGGAGTGTTGAAGGCCGCCGCTAAAATTTTCGTCAAATTTGGCGCAAACGGGCTGAGTTGCTGGCTTCGTATCCTTAACGAATTTCCGCGTTTACCTCTTGTTTTAGCTTTGTTTTCCTCAAATTAAGCACGCCATTTAACGACGGATTCAAGCCTGCACGGCATTCTCGAAAGCATCGAAAGAGCGGCCCGGCAAGACAAACGGAGGCAGCTCTCGGGAGCCAGACAGGGCCAGAACAGGGGATTGAAAATGGCACGTTTTGAAATGCTTGAAGCCGGCTTCGGCGCCATGGGGGCAACTGCCCAGGCCGACATTCTTTTTGAGCTGGGAATGATGTATGCGACCGGCCGCGATTGCGAGACCGATGTCGTCGCCGCCCACAAATGGTTCAACATTGCCGCCATCAAGGGTTCGGCCCGCGCGGCGGAATTGCGCTCGGAACTGTCGGCCGCCATGTCGAAGGTGGAGATCGCCAAGGCGCTGCGCGAAGCCCGCGAATGGATGACCATGCACTGAGATCCGCCCACAGACCTATCGAAGACAGGGAAGCTCCGGGATCAAGACCGCACAGACGGCCAGACCCGGCGGAATAGAAGGCCGCGCAAGACGGTCGACGACGTTAAGAAAAAGAACGCGGCAGGCCTGCCAGGCCGAGCCGTGCGACACGGGGAAGGCGAGCGGGATTTTCTGGCGCGGGGGCGCTTGGAAATTGCTCGACGGGCAAAAGAGCCATGACCAGCCGGAACAAGGTTGGCATGGTTTTTTTGGCGTGGATGAGATCATGCAGGCCCAATCGAGTGCCGCCAATGCGCCTAGACAGGCCCAACGAAGGATGAAATTGTCCCGCCTCTCTGGAAGAAGCGCGGCCGGGGCGGCCGCGCGTGAGTGGAGGAGTTCTATTATCATGAAAAAAATGAGTATTTTGAGCGCGGCCGTTTTTGGCCTGATGATGAGTGCGCCGGTCGCATTCGCCGACGACATCACCGTTTCGGTGGTCGGCCCGATGACCGGCCAGCTCGCCACCATCGGCGACCAGTTCAAGCAGGGAGCGCAAGCCGCCGCCGACGCCATCAACGCCGCCGGCGGCGTCAATGGCAGCAAGATCAAGCTCGACATCCAGGATGACCAGTGCGACCCGAAGCAGGCGGTCTCGGTCGCCAATCGCATCGTCGCCGACGGCACCAAATTCGTCGACGGTCATGCCTGCTCGGGTTCGAGCATCCCGGCCTCCGCTGTCTATGCCGAAGCCGGCGCCCTGATGATGAGCCCGGCCTCTTCGAACCCGGTGCTGACCGACGCTGCGGCCAAGGCCGGCTGGCCGACGATCATGCGCCTCTATACGCGTGACGATGCGCAGGGCGCCTTCATCGGCCCGTGGATCGCCAAGAAGTATGCCGGCAAGAACGTCGTCGTCCTGCACGACAAGAGCGCCTACGGACAGGGCGTGGCTGACGCCGTCAAGGCAACCATGAATGCCGGCGGCCTCAAGGAGGTGGACTACGAAGGCATCAATGCTGGCGAGAAGGACTACTCGGCACTCGTCACCAAGCTGAAGGAACTGAAGGCCGACGTCGTTTATTTCGGCGGCTACCATCCTGAAGCCGGTCTGATCCTGCGCCAGTCGGCAGAGCAGAACGTCAAGTTCCAGCTGATCATGCCGGATTCGATCGCCTCGCCGGAATTCTGGCAGGTTGCCGGCCCGGCCGGCGAAGGCACCATGTTCGTATTCCCGTCGGATCCGCAGGCAAAGCCAGAAGCCAAGGCGGCGGTCGAGAAGATCAAGGCGGGCGGCTTCGTGCCGGAAGGCTTCACGCTGTTCTCCTATGCCGTGATCCAGGCTTTCGCCGAGGGCATCAAGCGCGCCGGCAGCGACGACCCGGCCAAGGTTGCCGAAGCGTTGAAGAACGGCACACCGATCAGCACCGTTGTCGGTGATGTCACCTTCGACGAGAAGGGCGATCTCAAGAATGCCAGCTACGACATCAACCAGTGGCACGACGGCAAATACGCGCCGATCGCGCAGTAATCGCTGACGTCGCTCCGGCGACCAGATAACCAATGAAATGGCCGGGCTCGTCCCGGCCATTTGTCATTCAAGAGATTGTGGCTGATGCAAGCGCGGTTGGCGGTGTTAACCGCTTGCCCGACAAGGCGGAGCCAAAACCCATGTGACGGGTTTTACATCCATGGGAGATCGCCCACATTCCAGCCTTGGTCATGGCGAACGCCCTTGGCCTTGTCCTTGGCAATCCAGCACAGTTTGCCAATGCGGCGCCGCGAACACGCTTAGGATGAATCGCCCCTCCCGCCATTCCCGATAAGTTTTATCGCAATTTAACTAATGTAGTCCACTCTACTGGAAGGCATTCTACCGACCGCGGGAGGATTGGAATGACTGAGCTTATTGACGACGAGGATGTGCTTCCCAAGATCAGCCCAACCGCCCGCTGGCGCGCAATGGCTTTGACGGCAATGCAGTTTGCACCACCGGCCATCTCGATAGGATGTGCCATCCTGGCTGGTTACTTCATGTATAGAGGCGCCAACCAAAAACCCCCCGCGGACGTCGCGGCGCTGGCCGTGTCCATACTACGATCAGGTGATGCCTCCCCCGAAATGAGAGATTGGGCAGCGGAGGCTCTGGGAATACAGACCGACATTCGAATGCCGGCCAAATTTGTCCAGCAATGACAGGTCGGGTTTCGTATTCAGGACTATTGCTCGTATTGACGCTTTTGCGCGTCTGTTCGGGAACTGCGCCTGAAGGTCCGTCTGGCCGGGTTCGCCCCGGCCATTCTTGCTTCCGATCCGTTGTCCGCTTCCGAACTGTCAGGTCGCAGCAGTGGTCGAAGCGCTCTGTTCCTCGACGAATCGCACCAGCACTGTCCCGTCGGTAACCTGTGCTCCCTCGGCCGCGATGTCGGCGATCACTCCGTCATGCGGCGCGGCGATGGTGTGTTCCATCTTCATCGCCTCGAGGATCAGCAGCGGTTGGCCCTTGGTCACGGCATCGCCCCGTGCCGCACGCACCAGCTTGACCAGCCCCGGCATCGGCGCACGCAGGCTGCCGGTGGCGCCAGCCGCCTCATCGGCTCTCGCCAACGGGTCCGTGACTGTGAAAGTATAGCCGACGGCGCCTTCGAACACGGTGACGTGGCCTGGCCAGACGGCGAGGCGAGGGACGGCGCGAAAGTCATGCGAATTGGTGCTGTCATAGGGTGCATCGAGCGCCACCTGGAACCGCCCATCCGGCCGCACCGAAACCCGCGCCACGATATCCTCTTCGCCGAACTTCAGCCGTGTGCGCCGCGCCACGCTGTGGAAATGTGCATAGCCCGCGAGCGAAGACCATGGCTCGCTGGACAGCGGCAGTGCTCCCGCGCCAGAGGCCGCAAGGGCGGCCGCCGCGATGGTTTCGCCGCTCGGCGGCGCGACCTCGGTCAGCGCCGGCTGGTGCCTGGCGATCAGGCCAGTGTCGACATCGCCCGCCGCGAAGTCTGGATCCGCGGCAAGAGCGGCGAGAAAGGCAGTGTTGACGGTCGAGCCGGCGATCTCGGTTTGCGACAGCGCCGCGCCGAGCGCTTTCAGTGCCGCCTGCCTGTCTTTTGCGTGGACGACCAGCTTGGCGATCATCGGGTCATAATAGGGCGAGATGGCATCGCCGGCCCGCACGCCGGTCTCGATGCGCATGCGGGCACCTTCAAGTGCTGCGTCCGGAAATTTCAGATGGTGCAGCGTGCCGGTCGCGGGCAGGAAGCCCTTTGCCGCATCCTCGGCATAGATGCGCGCCTCGAAGGCATGGCCGGCGAGCACGATCTCGCTTTGCGTCCTCGGTAGTTTCTCACCTGACGCGACCTTGAGCTGCCACTCGACCAGATCGGTGCCTGTGACCATTTCGGTAACGGGGTGCTCGACCTGCAGGCGGGTGTTCATTTCCATGAACCAGAAGCGGTCGGCTTTCAGGCCCTGCGAGGCATCGACGATGAACTCGACGGTGCCGGCGCCCGAATAGCCGATCGCCTTGGCGGCCTTTACCGCCGCCTCCGTCATCGCCTTGCGCAGCGCGTCCGTCATGCCGGGGGCGGGAGCCTCCTCGATCACCTTCTGGTGGCGGCGCTGCGCCGAGCAGTCGCGCTCATAGAGGTGAACCGCATTGCCGAAATTATCGCCGAACACCTGCACTTCGATGTGCCGCGGCTTGTCGACATATTTTTCGACCAGCACGCGGTCGTCGCCGAAGGCGGCCTTTGCCTCGCGTCGCGCGCCAGACAGCGCCTCGGAAAACTCATCGGGATGCTCGACCCGCCGCATACCCTTGCCGCCGCCGCCGGCGCGCGCCTTGATCAGCACGGGATAACCGATCTCGCGTGCCTTGGAGGCAAGCAGCACGATCTCCTGCGCCTCGCCATGATAGCCCGGCACCACTGGCACACCGGCTTTTTCCATCAGCCGCTTGGCGGCGTCCTTCAGCCCCATCGCGCGGATCGAGGCCGCCGACGGACCGATGAAGGTCAGCCCCGCTGCCACCACCTGGTCGACGAACTCAGGGTTTTCCGACAGGAAGCCGTAACCGGGATGGATGGCTTGCGCGCCCGTCGCCAGCGCTGCGGCGACAATCCTGTCGCCGCGCAGATAGCTTTCGCCGACGGGCGAGGGACCAATGTGCACGGCCTCGTCGGCCATCTCGACATGCAGGGATCTCGCGTCGGCATCCGAATAGACGGCGACGGTGCGCACGCCAAGCTTTCGTGCCGTGCGAATGACACGGCATGCGATCTCGCCCCGATTGGCGATCAGGATCTTGCCGAACATGGAACCTCCCGGGTTAGCCTCGGGCGGCGCCAGCCAGACAGACGCCTGCCTACTTCGACGCCGCGATCTCGCAGGCGCCGCCATTCGTCACCTTGTAGTGCGCGCGCGTGCCAAGGCAGGATTTCATCGCCAGCTCTTCCGCCACCTTTTGCGACGGCGCATTCAGCCGCGCGCCGCAGAGGATGTAGAGTGACACCACCCTGGAATACGGCGTGGTGGCGTAGGCGGAATGGCCGCTGGCCGCGACATAGGCTTTGTAGGCCTTGGTGCATGGCGATTTCGGATCGCCATTCAAAGCCGGCGGGAACCGCTTGTCGCCCTCGCTTCCGGCTAGCGATCCGGCCACGCCGGCACCCGACGAGGCGAATATAAGAAACCCTGCAAGTATCGAAGTGGACGCTGTCCGCAGATATTTCAGTTTCATTTTTACCCCATTCCCATTGCACTGAGCGCGACGAGCAGTAGCGAACTTTTTGCTTCGCTGCCAGTTCGTTGGTGGAGATTCTTGGCTGCCTATGCTGGTGAATCGGTTGGTCCATACAGTTCAGCCTTTTCGCAGGGCAGCAACGGCCTGCCGGTATAGTTCCGCCATTTGATCGTCGAAGCAGCAGAAAATGACGGTCTCCGGCATTGTCTTCTGTTCGAGGAATGTACTGACTGTCCTGGCAGCGATCTCTGCGGCCTCATCTCTGGGATAGCGATAGATGCCGGTCGAGATCGCCGGAAACGCCACTGTGCGACAGTCATTGGCGGCAGCGAGTTCGAGTGAACGGCGATAGCAGGACGCGAGCAGTTCGGCCTCGCCTTTGCCACCACCTTGCCAGACCGGCCCGACCGTGTGGATGATATGGCGCGACGGCAGCCGATAGCCCTTCGTCAGCTTCGCATCGCCGGTCCTGCAGCCATTGAGCATGCGGCATTCGAACTCCAGTTCCGACCCGGCCGCCCGGTGGATGGCGCCGTCTACCCCACCACCCCCCAGCAGTGAGGAATTGGCGGCGTTGACGATGGCGTCGATGGCCAGCCTGGTGATGTCGCCGGTGTGGATGCGGACCCTGTCGCCGATGTCGTACATGTCACATCCTGAACACGCCGAAGCGCGTGTCCTCGATCTCGGCATTGAGCGCCGCTGAAAGGCTAAGTGCCAGCACCTCGCGCGTCTTCCCCGGGTCGATGATGCCGTCATCCCAGAGGCGGGCGGATGAGTAGAGCGGATGGCCCTCATGCTCGTATTTCATCAGGATCGGTTTCTTGAACTTTGCTTCCTCCTCGGCGCTCCATTCGCCCCCCTTGCGCTCGATGCCTTCGCGCTTGACCATGGCGAGCACCGTCGCCGCCTGCTCGCCGCCCATCACCGAAATGCGCGCATTCGGCCACATCCACAGGAAGCGCGGCGAATAAGCACGGCCGCACATGCCATAATTGCCGGCGCCGAACGAACCACCGATGATGACGGTCACCTTCGGCACCCTGGCGGTGGCCACCGCCATCACCAGCTTGGCGCCGTCCTTGGCGATGCCGCCGGCCTCGTATTTCCTGCCGACCATGAAGCCGGTGATATTCTGCAGGAAGACCAGCGGAATCTTGCGCTGGCAGCACAATTCGATGAAATGCGCGCCCTTCAGCGCGCTTTCGGAAAACAGCACGCCATTGTTGGCGATGATGCCGACCGGCATGCCATGCAGGTGGGCGAAGCCGGTGATCAGCGTCGTGCCGTAGTTCTGCTTGAACTCGTCGAATTCGGAGCCGTCGACGATGCGGGCGATCACCTCGCGCACGTCATAGGGCTGGCGCAGATCCGTCGGCACGATGCCATAGAGTTCATCCGCCGGATGAAGCGGCTGAATCGGTTTCTGTAAGTTAAGGCTTACCGTCTTGTTCCGATTCAGATTTTTGATGATGCGCCGGCAGATAGCCAAGGCGTGTTCGTCGTCCAGCGCATAGTGATCGGCAACACCGGAAAGCCTTGTGTGCACATCGGCGCCACCAAGATCCTCGGCACTGACATCCTCGCCAGTGGCCGCCTTCACCAGCGGTGGGCCGCCGAGGAAGATGGTTGCCTGGTTGCGCACCATGATCGTCTCGTCCGACATCGCCGGCACATACGCGCCGCCCGCCGTGCAGGAGCCCATGACGCAGGCGATCTGCGGGATGCCGGCGGCAGACATGTTTGCCTGGTTGTAGAAGATGCGGCCGAAATGCTCGCGATCGGGAAATACCTCGTCCTGGTTGGGCAGATTGGCGCCGCCGCTGTCGACGAGGTAGATACAAGGCAGATTGTTTTGCAGCGCGATCTCCTGCGCCCGCAGGTGCTTCTTCACGGTCAGCGGGTAGTAGGTGCCGCCCTTCACCGTGGCGTCGTTGACGACGACCATCACCTCGGTGCCTTCGACGCGGCCGATGCCGGCGATCATGCCGGCCGAGGAAATCTCCTCGCCATACATCGACCATGCGGCGAACTGGCCGATCTCGAGGAAGGGCGAGCCGGTGTCGAGCAACAGGGCAAGGCGCTCGCGCGGCAACAGCTTGCCACGCGAAACGTGGCGCTCACGCGCCTCCTCGGATCCACCGCGCTCGACGGCCGCGGCCTTCTCCGCGATGTCGGCGACCAGTGCGCGCATGCGTTCGCCATTGGCGCGGAAAGTGTCGGAGGAGGGGGATATCTGGGTCTGGAGAACGGCCATTCTATACCCCCTCCGCCATGATCTCGCGCCCGATCAGCCAGCGGCGGATTTCGCTCGTGCCGGCGCCGATCTCATAGAGCTTGGCATCGCGCAGCAGACGGCCGGTCGGATATTCGTTGATATAGCCATTGCCGCCGAGCAGCTGCAGTGCGTCGAGCGCCATCTGCGTCGCCTTCTCTGCGGCAAACAGCACGCAGCCGGCGGCATCCTTTCGTGTCGTCTGGCCGCGATCGCAGGCGGCGGCGACGGCATAGACATAGGCGCGCGCGGCGTTCATGGTGGTGTACATGTCGGCCAGCTTGCCTTGCACCAGCTGGAACTCGCCGATCGCCTGGCCGAACTGCTTGCGCTCATGCACATAGGGGATCGCCACGTCGAGGCACGCGGCCATCAGGCCGATCGGGCCGCCGGCGAGCACGGTGCGCTCATAGTCGAGACCCGACATCAGCACCTCGACGCCTCGCCCTTCCTCGTGCAGCACGTTGTCGAACGGCACCTCGACATCCTCGAACACCAGCTCGCCGGTGTTGGAGCCGCGCATGCCGAGCTTGTCGAGTTTTTGCGCCACGGAGAAACCGGCAAAAGCCTTTTCGATGATGAAGGCGGTGATGCCGCGCGATTTCCGCTCCGGATCGGTCTTGGCGTAGACCACCAGCGTTTCGGCGTCCGGCCCGTTGGTGATCCACATCTTGGTGCCGTTGAGCACATAGCGGTCATTGCGCTTTTCGGCATGCAGCTTGAGCGAGACGACGTCGGAGCCGGCGCCGGATTCCGACATGGCGAGCGCGCCGACGCGTTCGCCCGAACATAGCGGTGGCAGGAATTTCTCCTTTTGCGCCGGTGTCGCCCAGCGGTTGATCTGGTTGACGCAAAGATTGGAGTGGGCGCCGTAGGAGAGGCCGACCGATGCCGAGGCGCGAGAAATCTCCTCGACGGCAATCACATGGGCAAGATAGCCCATGCCGCTGCCGCCGAAATCGGGATCGGCGGTAATGCCGAGCAGCCCGAGCGCGCCGAGTTCGCGCCACAGATGCGCCGGGAATTCGTTCGACCGGTCGATGTCGGCGGCGATCGGCGCGATCCTGTCCTGGGCAAAGCGCCGCACCATGTCGCGCAGCGCCTCGATATCCTCGTCATGCCCGAAGCTGAGCGTGTTCGTGTACATGTCGTTCCTCCTGCCGCATGACCCCGAAAATCGACTTTGATTTTCGGAAAGGGATCATGCGCGAAATAAAAATTCTACAGCGTCCTTTGCGCGTCTAAAAAGACGCGCGGCGCTGTAGCGGATGCCGCGCCGACCAGGCGCATTGTCATTGAAAGATATGTCGCCGTCACTTCAGCGATCGACAGCCGCTCGCCCGGCCGAAACCAGACAATGACGCCGGTCATCATCTGGATCAGCGCCATGGCCGTCAGCCCGGTGTCGTCGATGCTGAACACATCAGCTTCGGCGCCATCGCGCAGGATGGCGCGCAGTTCCTTTTCGTAGGCAGTGCGCATGCGCAGGATCTGTGTCAGCCTTTCGGGCGACAGGCTGCGCAATTCCATGTTCGACACATGCGTGGCATGGCGACGCTCGATATGGAAAGCGATATGGTTTTCGACATAGGCCGAGAGCCTTTGTGCCGGGCTCGCATTGACCGGTTTGGCTGCTTCCCACGCTTGGGACAGGCCTTGCATGTGTTCGCGCATCAGCGTGAACAGAAGGTCTTCCTTGGTCGGGAAATAGCGGTAGAGCGCGGCTGCCTGAACGCCGACCTCGGCGGCAAGCTGGCGCATCGACATCGCCTCGTAGCCAAAACGCGCGATCAGGTTGACCGCCGCCTCGCGGATCGCCGCTTCGGTCTTTTCGCCATCGGATCCGGTGGTGCGCGCCATTGTCGTCCCTTCGTGGAACGATATTAAAACGAACGTTCAATTAATTCAAGAGTGCCGGCCAACTTCGCCGTCATGCAATGATCCTGAACCCGACAGGGACGCTTCCGGCTGCCAATTCCTCGACGTCGACCCGGGAAACCGAAGCCCCGGTCGGCCCTTTCCAGAGTCGCTCGATCATTGTCGAGACCGCTTCATCGCGGCCAGCAATCTGGGCCGTTACAGATCCGTCCGCTTCATTGCAAACCCAGCCCGCAAGACCAAGGCTTGTGGCTTCGCCCCGAGCCCAGAGCCTGAAGCCGACGCCTTGCACGTTGCCGTAAACGTGCGCCCGCACTTCCCTGCGACGACCAGCCATGAATCTCTCCAAGCCTGTCTCCATGGAATCTGGTGCCTGGCTCAGGGAATGCAACCTGAGAATTGCGCGCATGACGCAATAGCTGGGTTCTCCGGGTTCGAAATTTAATTGACTCAGTCCATCAATTTTGGAAAATGCAACTGCCTTGTCGGGAGTTGGATGCAGATGTTGGACGAACGCAACGCATTGGTGGGGCAGATACGCCACTTCAACCGGTTCTACACCCGGACCGTCGGCCTTCTCGACGAGACCCTGACACAGAGCGCGTTCACCTTGACAGAGGCGCGCGTGCTGTTTGAGTTGGGCCACCACAGCAGCCCCGCTGCTCCCGAAATCGCTGGCGAGCGAGGGTTCCTGGCCGGAGCTTTTCGGTTGGAGAATGGCCCGGCGGCGTCCGAAATCGCCAGGCAATTGCGTGTCGATCCCGCCTATCTCACGCGGATTCTGCGGAAGTTTGCGGGCGAGGGGCTGACCGAAGCCCGAACGGATCCGACCGACCGGCGGCGCAGGGTTCTCTCGCTGACGCCCAGGGGCGAGGCAGCACTTGCGAGGCTTCAGGCGGCCGCCGACCGGGACACGGCGCGGTTGATCGAAAGTGTGCCCGACGACAGGCTGCATGAACTGGGCGACGCGTTGCGCAAGGTTGGGAAATTGCTGGGTGATCCTGCCTGCGGGAATGACGTGGTGGTGTTGCGGCCGCACCGTGTCGGGGACATCGGCTGGGTCGTGCAGCGGCAGGCCCAACTCTATGCCGAGGAATATGGCTGGAACATCGAGTTCGAAGCCATGCTCGCGGAGATTGGCGTCGATTTTATCCGCAATTTCGTGCCCGGCCGCGATTTCTGCTGGATCGCCGAACGCGGCGGCGAGCCGGTCGGCGCGGTGTTCCTGGTGCATCTGGACGACGAGGTTGCGAAGCTGAGGATGCTGCATGTCGAGGCGGCGGCCCGCGGCCTGGGCATCGGCAAACGCCTTGTCGCGGAGTGCGTGAGCCAGGCCCGCGCCAGTGGCTACATCAGGCTCATGCTATGGACCAACGACATCCTCATCGCGGCGCGCGCGATCTACGAGCGCGCCGGCTTCAAGCTGGTCTCGCAGGAGCGCCATCACAGTTTCGGCAAGGAATTGACCGGTCAGACCTGGGAACTGGATTTGTGAGCTTCGTATGCCCGCGGTTTGCTTACAAACGGACCCTAATTGCCCCGCGCCGCTGCCAGCGCGCCAGGCAGTTCCTCGGCAAAGATGTCGAGTTCGTGGTCGAGGCCGACGCTGACACGGATGCAGCGGTCGAGCACCGGCACCATCGGCTTGCGGATGAACACGTCGCGCGACAACAGCCCCTGCAGCACTTTCAGCGCGAAGGCGCCGTCGTGGCCGCAGTCGATGGTGACGAAATTGGTCGCTGAAGGCAGCGGCTTCAGCCCGTTCTGCTCGGCGGTTGCCGCGATGCGCCGGCGACCGGCCGCGACCCGCGTCACCACGGTTTCGAGATAGTCCTGGTCGGCAAGCGCCTCGACGCCGGCAATCTGCGCCATGCGGCTGACGCCGTAATGGTTTCGGATCTTCTCGAAGTCGCGGATGACTTCGGCCTCCGCAACGGCATAACCGCAGCGTATGCCGGCCAGCCCGTAGGCCTTCGAAAAGGTGCGCATGCGGATGACGTTCGTCCGTGAGATGTCGATCGGCGGCAGCGCCGAGGCCGGTCCAAGTTCGCCATAGGCCTCGTCGAGCACCAGCATGGTGGTTTCCGGCAGTGCTTCGATGAAGCGGGTGAGTTCGCCCGCTTCCCACCAACTGCCCATCGGATTGTCCGGATTGGACAGGTAGACCAACGGCGCCTTATCCCGGCGCGCCGCCGCAAGCAGGCCGTCCAGGCTTTCCCGGTCGTTCTCATAGGGGACCGTGACCAGCCGCCCGCCGACGCCGGCAATATGGAAGTTGAAGGTCGGATAGGCGCCGAGCGAGGTCACCACGGCATCGCCTGATGCCACATACATGCGTGCCACGAGGCTGAGCAGGCCATCTATGCCTTCGCCGACAACCACGTTTTCGGCGCCCACGCCGAGATGCCCGGCAACGGCAACCTTCAGATCATGATTGTCGGGATCGCAATACATCCACATGTCGCGGGCGATCTCGGCCATGCGGGCGATGACGCGTGGCGAGGGACCAAAGCTGCTCTCATTGGCACCGATGCGGGCGCGAAAGGCGCGACCGCGCTCGCGCTCCTGCGCTTCGGGGCCGACAAACGGGACCGTCGACGGAAGTGCCGCGATGAGCGGCGTCAGGGGAGGGCGTTGGCGCATGGCGAAGGCTCGCTTGGAAAGGGCCTTCTTGCTAACCTGCCGGCAGGGCGCACGCAAGTTGCCGGGAGGCAGATCCGTGACGCTGCTCGGCCAGAACAGAAACGGGGCGGCCGTTCTCACGTTTGGCGAGATCGGCCGATGGCCGGTCCGTTGAGATCAGCTCTGGTTTAGCATCCCGTTGCGGCACCAAGACTGGATTCTCCGTGCCGCTTTTGCTAGCGAGATAGGATGAGCAACCGATTGCCGCCCGCCTGGGCAAAGCACCTCAAGACCCAACCCTCGACGAAGGCGGTATCGCCTAAGGCCGCCCCTCCGAAAGCCCAGCCGAAGGTCGCCCTGTCCCGCACGCATGCTGACGACATGCTGTTGAGGCAGGCACTCGAACTGCAGCAGGCCGAGCGGCTGCCTGAGGCCGAGGAACTTTGCCTCAGGGTTCTGGCGCGAACGCCCGAACATCCCCTGGCGCTGTACATACTGGGGACGCTGGGGCTCGAGTTCGATAGCGAAAAGGCCTTGCGGTATTTCGCACGCGCGGTGGGAGCCGAGCCTCGCAACCCCTATTACCACCTTAGCTTGGGGGAAGCCTATCTCAAGGTCAGCGAGTTTTCGCCAGCGATACGGCACATTCAGTACGCCTTGGCCATGAAGCCGGATATGGTGGAGGCGCTTTGCGCCCTCGGCAACACCTACAATGTGTTTGACAAGGGGGAGATGGCGCTGCCGCTCTTCGAGAAGGCGCTGAAACTCGCGCGAGATCATCCTTTGGCTCGGATAGGGCTGTCCCGCGCACTCGCAAACCTTGGTCGTATGGACGAAGCCGCGGCTCATCTGAAAAAGGCAGTAGAGCGGCGCATCGAGGTGCCGGCTGCGTACTATGCGCTTGTACACACACGCAAATACACGGAAGAGCCGCCGGAACTCGCGGCAATCCTGCTAGAGCTTCGAGACCCGAACCACGGGTCGGAGGGAGCGGCAGCGCTTCATCACGCGGCCGGGAAGGTGCTCAATGACATGCATCGCTACAAGGAGGCGATGGACCACTTCAAGAAGGGAAATCAAGCCGCCGGTCACAAATTCGATCTGGAAAACTACCGTCGTTGGGTCGATGCCATGATCGAAACGTTCACGCCGGAGCTGGTGGCTTCAACGGCCGCTTATGGCAATCCCTCGGAGCTGCCGGTATTCGTCGTTGGCATGCCTCGCTCGGGCACGACGCTGACTGAGCAGATCTGCGCCAGCCATCCCGATGTTCATGGCGCCGGCGAGCTCAGCAAGCTTAGACGAATGGCCCATGGGATTGGCCTGGGAGACCGCTCCAACGCGAATTTTGGCGAATCAATCGCGACGATTAGTCCCGATCTGACCAGGACTTTGGCCGAGGAACACCTTGCCTATCTGCGTGAGCGGGCTCCTGATGCGCTTCGGATCGTCGACAAGATGCCTCACAATTTCGAGCTGATCGGTCTGATCGGCATTCTCTTCCCCAACGCGCGCATCATTCATTGCCGCCGCGATGCCGTTGACAATTGCATCTCCTGCTTCGTCCTGCAATTCAGTAAAGCGCACAGCTACAGCGCCGATCTTCAGACACTGGGCCTTTACTACAGGGAATATGATCGCTTGATGCGCCATTGGGGCAGGGTTTTCCCCGGACGTATTTTCGAAAATCGCTATGAGACTTTGATCGAAAATCAGGAGGAGCAGTCGCGCCGGCTCATAGATTATCTCGGATTGCCCTGGGACGATGCCTGCCTGCGCTTTTTCGATAGGGATGGCTCGGTCAACACGCCCAGTCGGTGGCAGGTTCGTCAACCGATTTACAAATCGTCGGTCAAGCGCTGGAAGAATTATGAGAACGAGATTCAGCCGTTGATACAGTCTCTGGGTGACCTTGCCGAGGCGTAAGCTGAGCTCGACGATCCCATAGCGGATTGAAGGTCACGAATCTGCTTATGCTATCGCGTCCCCAGCGGTAGTACGTTTATTTCTCGAACAACGTGCCCGAGCGAAAAGACGTGCGAATCCCGAGAGGCCCGGGGCGACCTCGTAGATAACTACTAACGCTTCCTTCGTCAGATTTTGCACTTGCAATGCCGAATTCCATCGGCTGCGCCTGGCAACTCCAAAAAAAGAACCCGGCGGTTGCCCGCCGGGTTCCGATTTCGACGAAGCGAAATCTATTAGAACGAACGCTGGAAGCGGAGCATACCGCCGACGCTGTTCTTCTTGTCCGCACCAGTCCAGTTGAAATTGTCCGGATCGCCAAACTTGCCGTCGTGGGCATAGTCGACTTCGGCCGTGACCGTGAGGCCGGGGACGACGTCGTAGGCTACGTTAGCCGCGACACCCCAGTTCTTGTCATCGTCAGCCGACACCTGGAGGTTGAACGAGGTCTTCTCGTTGAACTTGTAGGTGCCACCGCCCCACACTGCCCAGTTGCCGCCCCACTGCTTGTAGAAGCCGCGACCGCCGCGGAAGTCATTGAGATTGTCGTCGGAACCATAGCCAGCCATGATGAACAGCGACAGTTCGTTCGTAGCGTTGACATCCAAGCGAACCTTGCCGGCCCACTCTTCGTAGTTGCTGTCATACGAGGCAACGCCGGTGATGGCGCCCCAGCCCTGCGTGTACTTCACACCGCCGACGACATGCGGAACATAGCTGTCGATCGTATCGATGCCGGAACCTTCTTCGAGCGAGACCACGGCCGAGAAGCCATTGCCGGCATCGAAGTAGTACTGGACGACGTTCGTGTCGAAGTTACCGTAGGGAACCAGCGTATCCTGGATGACGTTGCCGGCGTAGCCGATGAACGTATCGAAGGCCGATTCATCCTTACCGACGCGGAGGCCACCGAGCTGGATCCAGGCGAAGTTCAGCGAAACGTCCTTGTTGTGGGCGTCGTTGATGTAGCTACCCGTATCGGTCTGGAAGTTGCCGAAGTTGAAGCGGGTCTCGGTGTAGGTCTTCAAGGTGCCGAGCTCGGTTTCCTGGCCGGTCCAGGTCTTCAGCGTGAAGCGGGCATTCTTGTAGTAGGTAGCGTTGTTGTCGCCAGGAGTCATGTGATCTGCGCTTCTCGCGCCATCGAACGAGCCGATGTCACCCACGCCGATGTCATAACGGATATAGCCGCCGATGCGCAGGCAGGTTTCGGTGCCGGGAATGTAGAAGTAGCCAGCGCCGTAGACGTCGCAGATCTTGACGTATTCAGCGGGTTCCGGCTCGGCGACGACGACGGCGTCGGCGGCGCGCGCACCGGAAACTGCGATCAGGGCCGCAGCGGAGCCGAGAAGAAGGCTCTTGATGTTCATTTTCTGACCTCCAGTCAAAAGTTAAAAAACGGGTCTGGGTATTCTTTGCTGAAGGACAGCGTTCCCTGCCCCATCCCCACTACCGAAAAAGATGCGCACCGCGCCGCTCCTTCGAAATCGACATTACCCATGAGGCAGCGGCGTTCAACAACGATCGTACCGGCGAAAGGGCTGTTCGGCTGCTATCCCCTGGCGTTGTTGCACAAATGACACGATTTGGCCTCACTCAGAAAGCTCTCGTTAACCATCCGCCCCTCCGCAACCCCTTGTTTGCGGGCGAATCCGGCGATCGGCCGACGGAATCATGGCAAAGCCCCGAGTCGCTGGCCGGGGAATTGCCGCAGAACCGCCACATCGCGGAAAAGCCGGGGTTCGGTGCCTTCTTATTTTTCCATATAATGACGCGGGCTTGTTGATTGTGCCGGCGCTTTTCTTTATCCAGCGGCGCAACGGAGAGGTGGCCGAGTGGTCGAAGGCGCTCCCCTGCTAAGGGAGTAGAGGTCAAAAGCTTCTCGTGGGTTCGAATCCCATCCTCTCCGCCACTTTTGCCCGCCCCAGTGGCGGCAAGCCAGAAGTTACCCTACTAAAACAGGTAGATAGATACGATTGGCGCGGCTTTGGCCGCGCGACTTCGCGCCAAAATACGCCGAAGACAACGCTGTTTTGTTCGATTCTGACTGGAGGTCAGAAAATGAACATCAAGAGCCTTCTTCTCGGCTCCGCTGCGGCCCTGATCGCAGTTTCCGGTGCGCGCGCCGCCGACGCCGTCGTCGTCGCCGAGCCGGAACCCGCTGAATACGTCAAGATCTGCGACGTCTACGGCGCTGGCTACTTCTACATTCCCGGCACCGAAACCTGCCTGCGCATCGGCGGCTATGTCCGTTATGACATCGGCGTGGGTGACCGCGAAGGCGTGCAGAACGCTCCGGACATCGTCGACGGCGGCTTCCACGACACCTATTGGAAGCAGGCTCGCTTCACGCTGAAGACCTGGACCGGCCAGGAAACCGAACTCGGCACCTTGAAGACCTACACCGAAACCCGCATCAACTTCGGCAACAACTCGGGCGACTATTTCGACGCGACCACGGATGTTGCCGACCATTGGCAGGCTCGCAACAAGGGCATCTCGCTGAACTTTGCCTGGATCCAGCTCGGTGGTCTGCGCGTCGGTAAGGACGAATCGGCCTTCGATACGTTCATCGGCTACGCCGGCAACGTCATCGACGACACGATCGTTCCCTATGGCGACTTCGACACCAACGTCATCCAGTACTACTTCGACGCTGGTAACGGCTTCTCGGCCGTTGTCTCGCTCGAAGAAGGCGAGGGCGACTACACGATCAACAGCTATGTCCCGCATGTCGTCGGCGGCGTGAAGTACACGCAGGGCTGGGGCGCCATCACCGGCGTTCTCGCTTACGAGAGCAACGCGGAAGAAGTTGCCGGCAAGGTTCGCTTGGATGTGAATGCTACCAACGAGCTGTCGCTGTTCATCATCGGCGGCTACGGTTCGGACTCGAACACCGACTACAACTTCTACAAGCTGTGGGATGGCAACTGGGCGATCTGGGGTGGTGGCACCTACAAGATCAACGAGAAGACCTCGTTCAACGTCCAGGCCTCGTATGACGAAGGCAAGACCCTCGGTCTCGCTGCCAACATCGCCTATGACATCGTCCCCGGCTTCACGATCACGGCCGAAGTCGACTATTTCAACAAGGCCGATAGCGACTGGCACCCCAGCAGCGACGGCGTCGGCGGTATCCTCCGCTTCCAGCGCTCGTTCTAAGGGCTGGTTCCTTACAGGTGAAATCCAGCCCGGGCGCTTCCACGCCCGGGCTGTTTTTGTTTCGTGACTGGGCTTGGGCAGACAGAAGGAAAAGGGGGAATCGGTAGCTGAATTGAATCTGCGATAGGATTTCGTGGGATCCCCATCTGGCGGATGAAATCACAATCGCGTGATTCAAAACTCTTGAAAGGACGCCTTGATGTGGGCTAGGTCTGACCTATCCACTCGGGGGTGTGGCTCATAATGACAAACGAAGCGATTCAAGAGGGTAATCCCTCTGATCATTTTGCGGTGTTCTCTTCTCAAAATTCAAAGTTTAAATATACCTACAACAAGATACGAGAAGTAACGTCGCATAGGGTTGGGGATCTTTTTTCAGCATATCGGGATATATTGTGGGATGATGGGCGGCACAAATACAATGTCAGCTCCTTCATCGGCGAGATAGACGAGATTCTCCTCGGGGAGCGTTTCAGCGCCTTTGACCAGAGTACCCTGGACAACCTTATCGGCACCTTGCGCCAGCGCGGCAACAGCAACGCAACCATCAATCGAAAGATGGCTGCCCTCAGCAAACTGCTGCGCAAGGCTCACAAGATGGGAGACATCCACAGCCTGCCTGAGTTCCGCCGCCAGAAGGAGCGGGCGGGGCGGATTCGTTTCCTCGAGAGGGACGAAGAGGCCAGGCTGTTTGCTGCCATCAAGAGCCGCAGCGAGGATGCCTACAGGCTCTCGGTCTTCCTGGTCGATAGCGGATGCCGCCTCGGTGAGGCTCTGGGGCTGATCTGGAATGACATCCAGGAGCATCGCGTCAGTTTCTGGATCACCAAGTCCGGCCGCAGCCGCACCATTCCGATGACCGAGCGGGTGAAGGAGGTCATCAAGCTGCCTGCCACCGAAGGCCGCCGGCCCAAAGGCCCATTCACCAAGCTCAGCCAGGCACAGTTCCGTGCCATCTGGAACGACGCAAAGGCCGAGGTTGGTCTTGGCGCTGACGATCAGGTGGTGCCGCACATCCTACGCCATACATGCGCTTCGCGTCTTGTCCAGGGCGGCATCGATATCAGGCGCGTACAGATGTGGCTCGGCCACCAGACGCTGTCGATGACCATGCGTTACGCGCATCTGGCCACGAACGACCTCGACGGCTGCGTCATTGTGCTGGAAACACCTCGATGCAGCGGGTCCGACAGCGCGGCGGCAAAACCCGACTCGTCTCCCTGCGCCGTGATACAGGAAAGAAAGAGCGAGCCGGTCGCGGCAAAGGCCAAGGTACGGAAAAGCGCGAAATCCCAATAGCATAAGATATTTTCGACGCGCCCCTCGATCTGAGCTTGGTCGAGGGGCGCATTCGTTTTCGGCGTTGCCTGTGCCTGTTCTCAGCCCGCGGTCGCGCCGTGTTGCTCGGTACAGTCGAAGAACGTGGCGATCATGTTTGGCAAGTCGCCGGTTTCAAGGAAGGGGGCGTGCCCCTGACCCTCGACGGCGATCGTCTCCATCTGCGAATGGCGTTCTCGCATCTGCCTCAGCGTGTCCACGGACAATAATCTCGAGTTGGCGCCGCGGAGCGTGAGCAGGGGAATGGCCTGCAACGCCTCGAATTGCGGCCACAGGGCCGGGAGTGGCTGAGTCAGATCGAGATTGGCAACGGTGTCGACCAGCTTCGGGTCGAAATCAGGCAACAGCCCTTGATCGGTCTCGCGGTAGAGCGCCCCTACCATCCGTTTCCAGTCGGCGTCGGTGAGCGCGGGAAAATCCTGGCCGTGAACATCGCGCTGGCCATCCACCGCCAGAGCGAAGGTTTTCGGCTTTGGTTCGCGTTCCAGGTAGGACTGGATATGGGCAAGGCCGGCTGGCTCGATCACCGGCCCGATGTCGTTGAAAACAATGGTTTTCAGCACGGCCGGCCGCAGCGCACCGAGAACATGGATGATCAGCCCGCCGCGCGAAGTGCCGATGAAGGCGGCCTCGTCGATATTCAACGCCGCCAGCCCGGCAAGAATGTCGCCGGCTTCGACGCCGACATTATAATGGCTGACATCGGGATCGTAGGCGGATTGCCCACGCCCGCGATAGTCGAAGGCAACCACCTTGCGTGGAGCCGTGGGCCGGGCCGAAAGATGGAGCGCCAACTCGTGAAAATCCCGGGCATTGCGGGTCAGGCCAGGTAGGCAGACCACCGGCCAATGGTCGGAATTTGCTTCGCCATAGACACGCGCATGAAGTTTTAGCCCATCCGGAGCGCTATAGAAAAAATCGGAAAAGGCTTCAGTGCTCGACATCTGGACGCGATTCCTTCCCGCCGCCGAATCTTCCCTGACTTGCTACAGGCGAGGGCGGGGAGGGTCAAATAGGCGCTGGGCAGGGAAAGACGGCCGACCTTCTCCGCAAGGGAGGAGGTCGTAGCTTCGGTGAAATCGCTCTCGATCCGTCGGCTTGGGTCAGCCACGCCCGTTCACCAGATCGCCAACAATGTCGTATTTGCCGGAAATGCGCATCTTGTAGACCTCGTAATTCTCCATCACGCGTTGGACGTAACTTCTTGTTTCCGTGTAGGGAATCCGCTCGATCCAGTCGACGACGGCATCGATGTCCTTGCCGCGTGGGTCGCCGTATTTCGCTACCCATTGGCTTGCCCGGTTGGGGCCGGCATTGTAGCCGGCGAAGGTCAGCACATAGGAACCGTTGAAGCGGTCAAGCTGCTCGCCAAGAAAGGCCGAACCAAGCGTCGCGTTATAACCGGCGTCGGTGGTCAGCTTTGTCTGCGAAAACTGCAACCCGGCCTTCTTCGCCAGTTGTTTGGCGGTTGCCGGCATCAGCTGCAGCAGCCCGCGCGCGCCCGCGCTCGACACGGCGCCGATGTTGAACTCGCTTTCCTGCCGGGCAATCGCATAGGCCAGTGCCTTGCCTGAGCCGGAGATATTGGCCGAATCGGGAATGACGCCGAGCGGATGCGACAGCGCGCCGACATCGATGCCGCGCGCGCCGGCGATCTTGCCGACCTTCAGCGCCATGAAATGGTTGCCTTGCTTCTCGGCAAGAACAGCGAGCAGTGCCAGTTCGCCCGGGCTGGTCAACTGCCCGGCTAGATCGCGATAGAGCGTTTCGGCATAGCGGTCGTAGCCGGCCTCCTGCAGCCGCTTGATGGCGCTGACGGCTTCGCGGGCGGCAAAATTCCGCCGGTCGGCGGTATCAGGTTGCGGGTAGACAATGTTGAGCGCCTGTCGGCCGACGCGTTCGGCGGCAAGCTGGCCGTAAAATGTCGTGCCATAGGCAGCGGCGCGCCCAAAATAGTCCTTGGCGTTGCCGGGGCCGCCGACTTCGGCGGCACGGCCGAGCCAGTAATAGGCACGCGACAGGGTCATCGGCCCCTGGGCGAGGTCGGCGATGCGCACGAAATGCGTTGCAGCAAGTTTGGGGTCGTTCAGGCCACGCAGCGCGTACCAGCCGGCGTGGAATTCGGCGTCCGCCGCATTGGCGGCACTTTCGGCGGCATGCATGGCGACAATCCGGTACGCCGTCTTCATGTCGCCCTCGTCGACCAGCTCGCGCGACAACACCCGGCGCTCGACCCACCAGGCGTCCGGATCGACCAGAGCTTCGCGATCGGTAGGTGCCTGCATCACGACAGAAGCGGCGTCGGCAAAATTCTCCTGCTTGCGCAGATATTCGGCCTGCGCGAAGAAGAAGCCGGCCGAACGCTGCGCCGCCGGCACTGCCTTCAGCAGTTTGGCGGTGTTCTTGTCGCCTCTGTCGGCGGCCGCCCAGGCGTCCGCAAGCTGTTGGGCGCCGGCGAGGCTGGCGACACGCAGCGCGGAGCCAACCCGATCGGCATAGAACATGCGCTCCATGCGAAAACGGTGGTCGGCGGCCGGGATCAGGCCGCCGAATTCCTTGATCAGCGTGGTTTCGTCCTTGGCTTCCAGGATCGCGGTGCGCCAGAACGGTGACAGCACCGAACGCGCCGCCTTGGCGTTGCCGGACGAGACATAGGCGCGGGCGAGAGCCGTCACGCCTTCGAATGTCGACGGCTGGCTGCCGTCGAATGCCGCAATGACGATGTCCGGGGCAGGGTTCTCGCGATAAAGGGCGCGCTCGCTGTTCTTGCGCAAGGCAACTGTGCCAGGCCAGTTGGGCAGCATCTTTGCCGCAGCGGCGATATCTCCGCTCGGAACCTTGTCACCGCCGTACAGCGCAATCGCCCAGGCGAGGATGTGCTGGTCGAGCGAGTTGGCGGGAAGAGCATCACGCACGGCACGGGCGCCGGGAATGTCGCCAGCCGCCAGCGCATCCAGCCCGATCTTCAACTGGGCGACGCTGGGCGGGGCATCCGGTTGCACCTGGGCCTGCAGGCCCGGCAGCGGGATCGCCGAGGTGACCTGCACATCGACGCTGCCGCCGATCGCCATGCCCGGCATCAGCGCGAGCGTGGCGCCAAGCAGCGCGAAGAGGTGAGGCCGACTGGCCGGCATGATCTTATGTCTTTCCTTGTCCTGGCATTCTACCAGCAGGCCGAGATGCCTCGAAGCCTAGACTTAGGTCGTGAAGAGCCCGTAAACAAAAGGTTATCGAGGTCGCCCGAATTGCGCTTGCTGGCACATGGCAATGCTTGCCGCGCAACAATGTCGAGACTATGGTGCGCCGCTTCGCTTTCGGCTAGAAGGCGCGCACGACAAAACACCGATGCATGTCGCCCAAAAGTGGATACCGGTTTTGGGGAAACGATTTGCATAAACAAAGAAGTCCCAAGGAGTTGGACGACATGCTGAGAGGCTCGCTTACCGCGCTCGTGACACCGTTCGAAAAGAGCGGGCGTTTCGACGAGAAAGCCTTTCGCGCGTTCGTCGAATGGCAACTCGCCGAGGGCACGACAGGCCTGGTCCCGGTCGGTACCACCGGCGAGTCGCCGACGCTGTCACATGACGAGCACCGCCATGTCGTCAAGGTCTGCATCGAGGTGGCCAGGGGCCGAGCACCGGTGGTCGCCGGCGCCGGTTCCAACAACACCGAGGAAGCGGTTGGGCTCGTGCAATATGCCGAGAAGGCAGGGGCCGATGCCGCCCTGGTCGTCACGCCCTACTACAACAAGCCGACGCAGCGCGGCCTCTACGAGCACTTCGCAGCCGTCGCCAGGGCGACCAAGCTGCCGATCATAATCTACAACATCCCGCCGCGCTCGGTCATCGACATGACGCCGGAGACGATGGGCCGGCTGGCGCACGACTTCAAGAACATCGTCGGCGTCAAGGATGCTACCGGCAAGGTCGAACGGGTTTCCGAGCAGCGCGCGACTTGCGGCAAGGAGTTCATCCAGCTTTCGGGCGAGGACGCTTCGGCGCTCGGCTTCAACGCGCATGGCGGCGTCGGCTGCATTTCGGTGACGTCGAACGTCGCGCCGCGGCTCTGCGCCGAGTTCCAGGAAGCGACGCTTTCCGGTGACAGCGCCAAGGCGCTGGAACTGCAGGACCGTCTGCTGCCGCTGCACAAGGCGATCTTCATGGACCCTGGCGTTTCCGGCGCGAAATACGCGCTGTCGAAGCTGGGCAAGGTCGAGAACGTGCTGCGTTTGCCGCTGGTCACCGTCGAGCAGTCGACGGCCGTAAAGATCGATGCGGCCATGAAGCACGCCGGCTTGATAAACTAGGGATGAGGCGCCACCTCTCCACATCATGAATCAAGTCAGAAAAGCCGATCCCAACAACAAGACCGTTGCGGAAAACCGCAAGGCGCGGTTTTCCTATGAGGTGCTCGACACGGTCGAGGCCGGCCTGGTGCTGACCGGCACCGAGGTCAAGTCGCTGCGCCAGGGCCAGGCCAACATCCAGGATAGCTATGCCTCGGTCGAAGGCGGCGAGATCTGGTTGATCAACTCCTATCTGCCGGAATATCTGCAGGCCAACCGTTTCAATCATGAGCCGCGCCGCCGCCGCAAACTGCTGCTCAACAAGCGCGAGATGGCGAAGTTGTCGCAGAGCGTCGATCGCGAAGGCATGACGCTGGTGCCACTAAAGATCTATTTCAACGACCAGGGCCGCGCCAAGATGCTGCTCGCCGTCGGCCGCGGCAAGAAACTGCACGACAAGCGCGAAAGCGAGAAGCAGCGCGACTGGTCGCGTGAGAAGGGCAGGCTCCTGAAGGAGCGTGGGTGAGGAGCAGTGCGCGAAGCGGACGAAAAGCCAACAATTTGGCTTTTCGAGCGACGAATGCCCGCAGCCATAGCGCAGGGCTGGGTAGCCCAAGAGTATGGTTTTGAAGAGCCGGATTGTCCTTTTGAGCTTGGCCAGCCTGGTTCTGGCGTGTTTCGTCGCCGCGGGGGGATATCTCTATTTCAGGGCATTCTCGCCGGACCGCGGCAAATATCCGGTCAGGGGCATCGACGTCTCTCACCATCAGGGCCGGATTGACTGGCGGCGCGTTGCTGCCGACGATGTCGCCTTCGCTGTCATCAAGGCGACCGAAGGCGGCGATCATGTCGACGACGCCTTCGCCACCAATCTGCGTGAGGCCCGCGCCGCCGGTCTTGCCGTCGGCGCCTATCATTTCTTCACCTTCTGCCGGCCTGGCGCCGATCAGGCGCGCAATTTCATCGCGGTGGTGCCGCACGATCAGCCTTTGCTGCCGCCGGTTGTCGACATCGAGTTCGGCGGCAATTGCCCGCAGCGGCCAACGCCCGAGCAACTGAGTGCTGAACTCGCCGCCTTTCTCGCTCCAGTCGAGGCAGCGTTCGGCAAGCCGGCGATCGTCTATCTGACCGACGAAGCCGCGGATGCCTATGCCGGGCGCATCGCCGCCCGGCCGCTATGGCTTCGCTCATTGCTGTTGCAACCAGACCGCGACGACTGGGTCTACTGGCAGTATCACAACAGGGGACGTGTCGACGGCATCAACGGCGATGTCGATCTGAATGTGCTTCAAGGTGGTCCGGCGGTGTTGGACGCGCTGGTTGCGCCGCCACGCTGACGAGCCTGCCGCCGCCCGACTCTATTTCTGCAGGAACGCCGCGATCTCGCTGAAAACACTGACGAACATTGCTTCGGTCAAGACACCCGTGTTGGTGTTGTAGCGCGAGCAATGATAGCTCGAAAACAGAGTGATACCGCCGGCCGGTTGCTGCCCGCCATGCTTGAACGGGTAGGCGGCGACGCGCCCACCAAGCGCTCGCACGGTCGACTGGTGCGCGATCGATCCCAGCGCCAGCACGGCGCGCAGATTGGGGAACCGGGCGATCGTCGGCACCAGGAAAGTCCGGCACGTGGCGATCTCGGCGCCCACCGGCTTGTTCTCCGGCGGCACGCAACGCACCGCATTGGTTATGGCCGCGCCGACAAGCTCAAGCCCGTCATCTGGCCGCGCCTTGAACTCGCCGCGCGCGAAACCGTGCGAAATCAGCGTCGAGTAGAGCAGGTCGCCGGCAAAGTCGCCGGTGAAGGGCCGACCGGTGCGGTTGGCGCCGCGCAGGCCGGGCGCCAGCCCGACGATCAGCAACTGGACCGCGGCGTCACCTTCAGGCGGCAGGAAGGTCGGCACCGGCGCATTGAACCAGGATGGTTCGCGCTGGCGCCATTCGGCGATGAAATCATGCAGCCGCGGGCAGAGCGGGCAGTCGCGGCCGGGTTCGGAAGAGGAAAGGGCGGTCAAGGCGACCGCCCTCAATAGTCGTCCTCGTCGACTTCAGCCGGCTCGGGCCGCCGCACCGGCCTCTCGGACGGATCGCGGCCGACCTCGTTCTTCAGCGTCGCCAGGTCGATGAAATGATCGGCCTGGCGGCGCAGATCGTCGGAGATCATCGGCGGCTGCGAGGCCATGGTCGAGACGATGGACACCTTGCGGCCGCGCCGCTGCAGCGCTTCGACCAGCGTGCGGAAGTCGCCGTCGCCGGAAAAGATGACATAGTGGTCGACGACATCGGCGAGTTCCAGCGCGTCGACCGTCAGCTCGATGTCCATATTGCCCTTGATCTTGCGGCGGCCGGTCGAGTCCGTGAATTCCTTGGCCGGCTTGGTGACGACCTTGAAACCGTTGTAGTCGAGCCAGTCGATCAAGGGACGGATCGAGGAGTATTCCTGATCCTCGACCAGCGCCGTGTAGTAATAGGCGCGCAACAGATAGCCGCGCTTCTGGAAGCTCGACAGAAGCTTGCGATAGTCGATGTCGAAGCCGAGCGCGCGCGACGTCGCGTAGAGATTGGCGCCGTCGATGAATAAGGCGATTTTTTCACGAGGGTCGAACATGGAAAATAGTCCTTTTCGAAATAGGCGGCCGTCTAAACGAAATGCGAAAGCGACTATCGGTCAGGCTCATAATAAACCGGCTGACCTGGCACCATTCGAGATAACGCCAGTTTCACGGCAATCCAAGGGCGTGTTGCCGCACTGCAAGCAATTGTGATCGAGGTACGGAGCTCATGGATGCTGCCTGATTTTGCAAAATCAGGTGTTTGAACGAGGGATTGGGCGGCTGGCGGCCTCGCCAATGCCATGATGCTTGTATTTTGACGGCGTTCAGGTTAAGGACCGCGCCTGTTTTCCATCAAATCCATCGCATGAAAGGGGCAATCCATGGCCCGCGTAACCGTTGAAGATTGCATCGACAAGGTCGATAACCGCTTCGAGCTGGTGCTCCTTGCCGGCCACCGCGCCCGTCAGATCAGCCAGGGCGCGCCGATCACCGTGCCGCGTGACAACGACAAGAACCCGGTCGTCGCGCTGCGCGAGATCGCCGACGAGACGTTGTCGCCCGACGATCTCAAGGAAGATCTGATCCATTCGCTGCAGAAGCATGTCGAGGTCGACGAGCCCGAAGCTGATGGCGAGGCGATCGCCGACCAGACCGGCGGCGCTGTCGCGGCCACCAACGCCGACGACGCCGAGGAGAATGTCACTTTCGACCGGATGACCGAGGAAGATCTGCTGGCCGGCATCGAGGGCCTGGTTCCCCCGGAAAAGAGCGACGATTACTAAGAGCGAACCACTGTTGCGAAGGTCGCTGGATTAATCGTCCGGCCCTTCCGTATCGGCAGTTTCGTGGCTATCTATGACATGCGCCGTACAGCAGTGCGGCGCATGATTCATTTCACCGCTGTGAGATCTCGCCCATGATGCGTCAGTATGAGCTTGTCGAGCGCGTCCAGCGCTACAAGCCTGACGTCAACGAGGCGTTGCTCAACAAGGCCTATGTCTATGCCATGCAGAAGCATGGCCATCAGAAACGGGCTTCCGGCGATCCCTATTTCTCGCATCCGCTCGAAGTCGCCGCCATCCTCACCGAAATGCACATGGACGAGGCAACGATCGCGGTCGCCCTGTTGCACGACACCATCGAGGACACCACGGCGACGCGGGCCGAGATCGACGAGCTGTTCGGGCCGGAAATGGGCAAGCTGGTCGAGGGTCTGACCAAACTGAAGAAGCTCGACCTCGTGTCGAAGAAGGCCGAGCAGGCGGAAAACCTGCGCAAGCTTCTGCTGGCGATCTCCGAAGACGTCCGTGTCCTTCTGGTCAAGCTCGCCGACCGCCTGCACAACATGCGCACCCTCGACCATATGCCGGAGGCCAAGCGCCTGCGCATCGCCGAGGAGACCATGGACATCTATGCGCCGTTGGCCGGGCGCATGGGCATGCAAGGCATGCGCGAGGAGCTGGAGGAGATCGCCTTCCGCTACATCAACCCGGAGGCCTATCGCGCCGTCACCGCACGGCTCGCCGAGATCTTCGAGCGCAACAAGGATGTGCTGTCCGAGATCGAGAAGGCGCTGTCCGCGCTGTTTGAAAAGCATGCGATCAAGGCTGGCGTGAAGAGCCGGCAGAAGAAGCCGTGGTCGGTGTTCCGCAAGATGGAGGCCAAGGCGCTGTCCTTCGAGCAACTGTCCGATATTTTCGGCTTCCGCGTCGTTGTCGACACGGTCGAGGATTGCTACCGGGCGCTTGGCGCCATCCATACCACATGGTCGATGGTGCCGGGACGCTTCAAGGATTACATCTCGACGCCGAAACAGAACGATTACCGTTCGATCCACACCACCATCGTTGGACCGTCGCGCCAGCGCGTCGAACTGCAGATCCGCACCCGCGAGATGAACAAGATCGCTGAATATGGCGTCGCCGCTCACTCGATCTACAAGGACACTGGCGGCAAGACCAACGGCGCCGCGCATGCGATCTCGAAGGAGACCAACGCCTATGCCTGGCTGCGGCGAACCATCGAGCAACTGGCCGAGGGCGACAATCCGGAAGACTTCCTCGAGAACACCAAGCTGGAACTGTTCCAGGACCAGGTGTTCTGCTTCACGCCGAAAGGCATGTTGATTGCCTTGCCACGTGGTGCGACGCCCATCGATTTTGCCTATGCGGTGCACACCGATGTCGGCGACACCTGCGTCGGTGCCAAGGTCAACGGCCGCATCATGCCGCTGATGACGGAACTGAAGAACGGCGACGAGGTCGAGATCATCCGCTCCAAGGCGCAGGTGCCGCCGGCTGCGTGGGAATCGGTCGTCGTCACCGGCAAGGCGCGCTCGGCCATCCGCCGCGCCACCAAGAACGCCATCCGCAAGCAGTATTCGGGTCTCGGCATCCGCATCCTGGAACGCGCCTTCGAGCGGGCTGGCAAGACCTTTACCAAGGAGAGCCTCAAGCAGGTGCTGCACCGGCTGGCGCGCAAGGACATCGAGGACGTGCTGGCCTCGGTCGGCCGTGGCGAGCTTGCCTCCACCGATGTCATGAAGGCGGTGTTCCCCGACTACAAGGACGAGCGCGTCACCACGGCCGCGCCCAAGCAGCGCGAGGAGGGCTGGTCGAAGATCCGCAACGCCGCCGGCATGCTGTTCCAGATTCCGGGCCGTGCCGCGCGCAAGGACAAGGACCACCCGAAGGACGGCGCTGTGCCGATCCGCGGCGTGCGCGGTGACCTGCCGGTGCGTTTCGCGCCGGAAGGGGCCGTGCCTGGCGACCGCATCGTCGGCATCGTTCAGCCGGGCACCGGCATCACCATCTATCCGATACAGTCGCCCGCGCTGCAGGCCTTCGACGACCAGCCCGAACGCTGGATCGATGTGCGCTGGGATATTGACGAGCGCACCAAGGAGCGCTTTCCGGCGCGCGTATCGGTTACCGCCATCAATGCGCCGGGTTCGCTAGCCGATATCGCCCAGGTTGTTGCGTCGAACGACGCCAACATCCATACGCTGTCGATGGTGCGCACCGCGCCTGATTTCACCGAAATGCTGATCGATCTCGAAGTTTGGGATCTGAAGCACCTCAACCGGCTGCTGTCGCAGCTCAAGGACAATTCGAGCGTCAGCGATGCAAGGCGTGTGAATGGCTGACACGGCTAATCTATGTAGGGATAGGCGCAGATGAATACCGATGAAGTGCTGGGCATTTTCCGCGAGGCGGGTGCTGTTCTCGAAGGGCATTTCATTTTGACCTCGGGCCTGAGAAGCCCGGTCTTCCTGCAGAAGGCGCGGGTGTTCATGCATGCCGACAAGACCGAGCGGTTGTGCAAGGCACTGGCCGAAAAGATCCGCGCGGCGGTGCCAGGCAAGATCGATTATGTCGTCGGTCCGGCGATCGGCGGACTGATCCCTGCTTACGAAACCTCGCGCCATCTCGGCGTGCCGGCGATCTGGGTCGAACGGGAAGGGGGCGAGTTCCGCTTGCGCCGCTTCGAGATCGCTGCCGGCGCACGCGTCGTCATCGTCGAGGACATCGTCACCACCGGCCTGTCGATCCGCGAAACAATCGAGTGCCTGCGCGGATTGGGCGCCGAAGTGGTTGCCGCCGCCTGCATCATCGACCGTTCTGCCGGCAAGACCCACGTCGGTGTGCCGCTGATCGCGCTCGCCGAATATGAGGTTCCGGCCTATCCGGCCGACCGGTTGCCGCCGGAGCTTGCCGCCATACCGGCAATCAAGCCCGGCAGCCGCAACATCTGACGAGGAGGCCGAAATGATCGCAGGCATCGATCATTTCGTGCTGACGGTCGCCTCGCTGGAAGTGACTTGCGCCTTTTATCAACGCGTGCTGGGTTTTGAACGCATCGATACGGCGGGCCGGCCGACAGCGCTGGCCTTCGGCAATCAGAAGATCAATGTGCATGAGGTCGGCCGCACCTTCGAGCCGAAGGCGAAGTCGCCGACGCCCGGATCCGGTGATTTCTGCCTGATCACTGACCGGCCGCTGGGTGAGGTCCATGCCCGTCTCGCAGCCAACGGTGTGGTGGTCGAACTCGGTCCGGTCGAACGTGTTGGTGCGCGAGGGCTGATGATGTCGGTCTATTTCCGCGACCCGGACGGCAATCTGGTCGAGGTCAGCGAATACCGATCGTAAGATCCGAAGCATTGGCTGCGACAATAAATCTTAGCGGCTTCTTAAATTCGCCGCGATTGTCCGGCGTTGGAGGGCGAACCTTACCAAAAATTATGGCCACGTGGCTGCTGTGCTGACGGCCTTCGGTTGTTGTTGGGGTTGCGTATGGCTATATCAAGGTTGCGATTGCCATTGGGTGATCGTCAAGCGCAAGATGTGGCTGTCGCGCGCCCGGCTGAAGTTGCCGGTGCGGGAGCCGTGGAACGGGAACAGAGTGCTTTTTCGACGTCGCAAGCCTGATGGTCTTTTCGAGCGGGTGCGTACCTATCTGTGGCCGCGCCGCTCTTTTTCGCGCTCGCTTCAGTACTTCTCCAAGCGCATCTTGCGGCTGAAGGCCACTCCGCATGCGGTGGCGGCCGGTGTCGCCGCCGGCGTCTTCGCTTCGTTCTTTCCTGTTGGTTTCCACTTTGCCATCGCTGCCGTTGTGTGCTGGGTGATCGCCGGCAACCTGGTGGCAGCGGCACTCGGCGCGGTATTCTTCGGCAATCCGCTGACCTTCCCGTTGCTATGGGGCGCTTCCTGGGAGACCGGCAAGCTCATCCTGCATGATCGCCTGCCGGTGCACGGCCCGCCGGCGCATCTGGGCGAGATGCTGCACAAGCTTTCCTTCGCGCAATTGTGGAAGCCCGTGCTTGAGCCGATGCTGATTGGCGCGGTACCGCTCGGGCTGGTCTTCGGGCTCCTGTTCTATGGGATCACGCGCTGGGGTATGAACGCTTTCCGCGAGCAGCGGCGCAAGCGCCTGGCCGAACGGTCCGCCCGGCATGCGCAATCGTCTCATCCCGCCGAAAGCGTCGGTACCACGGCACGATGATCATCGGCATCGGCAGCGACCTGATCGATATCAGACGCATCGAGAAGTCGCTTGAGCGCCACGGCCAGCGCTTCATCCAGAGAATCTACACTGAGGTCGAGCAGGCACGTTCGGAGGGGAGACGCGCCCGCGCGGCCTCTTACGCCAAGCGCTTCGCCGCCAAGGAGGCCTGCGCCAAGGCACTCGGCACCGGTCTCGCGCAGGGCGTGTTCTGGCGCGACATGGGTGTCGTCAACCTGCCCAGCGGTGCGCCAACCATGGCGCTGACCGGCGGGGCCTTGGCGCGGCTGGACAAAATCCTGCCAAGCGGCCATCGAGCGGCAATCCACCTCACCATCACGGATGATTTCCCGCTCGCTCAAGCCTTTGTGATCATTGAGGCGTTGCCCGTCGAAGAAGCGCCACATTGATTGCATCTGACGACCGGCATTGACGTTGCCCAGCGCGCGCCGAGACTCTATACCATCCAACGCACAATCGAGGACGACATGAGCGTGGCTGAAAAATCCGAGAAGAAATCCGGCGGGCTTGGCGAAACCGTCAGCGTCATCGTCCAGGCGCTTTTGCTCGCCCTGGTCATCCGCACGCTGCTGTTCCAACCCTTTTCGATACCGTCGGGATCAATGCGGCCGACGCTTCTGGAAGGCGACTATCTGTTCGTCAGCAAGTGGTCCTACGGCTATTCGCGTTATTCGCTGCCTTTCGGCCCCGACATCTTCTCGGGCCGCATCTGGGGCTCCGAGCCGAAGCGCGGCGACGTGGCGGTGTTCAAATTCCCGCCGGACCCTTCCGTTGATTACATCAAGCGCGTGATCGGCCTGCCCGGCGACAAGATCCAGATGAAGGATGGCCAGCTGTTCATCAATGGGGTCGGCGTGCCGCGCGTGAAGGCCGGCCAGATCGACAATCCCGACATCACCGAGACGGATCGTCCCATCGACGTCTATCGCGAGACGCTGCCGAACGGTGTCAGCTACGACACGCTTGATCTGTCACCGGATTCGATCGGCGACAATACCCGCGAATTCGACGTGCCGCCCGGCCACTATTTCATGATGGGCGATAACAGGGACAATTCCAGTGATAGCCGGTTCACCGTCGGCTACGTTCCCGCGGAGAATCTGGTTGGCCGCGCCAATCTGATTTTCTTCTCGATCGCCGGCAAGGCAAGCCCGCTTGAAATCTGGAAATGGCCGTCCTTGATGCGCGCTTCGCGCCTGTTCCATTTTGTAAATTAGGGATGGCAGCGGCAAAACGGCTTACCGCCGACGCGCTCGCCGAAGCGCTTGTGGAACGCACGGGCCACGCCTTTGCCGACCGCCAGCGCCTGCAGCGTGCATTGACCCACGCCAGTGCGCGCGGCGCCAATGCCGGCACCGACTATGAGCGCTTCGAGTTTCTTGGCGACCGGGTTCTCGGCCTGGTGGTCGCCGACATGCTGCTGGCCGCATTTCCGGATGCTGCGGAAGGTGAACTGTCGCTGCGGCTCAATGCGCTGGTCAACGCCGAGGCGCTTGCGGAAATCGCCGAGGATATCGGCCTGCCGGACCTGATCCGCGCCGGTTCGGACATGCGCGGGCTCGAGGGCCGAAAGCGTGTCAATTTGCGCGCCGACGCGTTGGAATCGCTGATCGCGGTGCTTTATCTCGATGGCGGGCTGGAGGCGGCCCGCGCTTTCATCCATAAATACTGGCAACCGCGCTCGCAGGCTTCAGGCGCCGCACGCCGCGATGCCAAGACCGAATTGCAGGAATGGGCGCACCATGCGGCAAGTGCTGTCCCTGCCTACAGCATCGACAGCCGTCAGGGACCGGATCACGATCCGCTTTTCACGATCAGCGTCCGAGTTGGTGCATTTCAGCCAGCGAGCGGCAGCGGTCGTTCAAAGCGCGAGGCCGAGCAGGCCGCCGCCGCGGCAATGCTTGTTCGCGAAGGCGTCTGGAACAACGTATCGGACGCGCGGCGCGTCAATGAAGGGAGTGCGGTATGACCGCCACCGAAGACAGCTCTGCGGCACCAGACGCCGCTGCCACGCACTCCGGCTTCGTCGCGCTCATCGGCGCGCCCAATGCGGGCAAATCGACCCTGGTCAACCAGCTTGTCGGCGCCAAGGTGTCGATCGTTACCCACAAGGTGCAAACGACGCGCGCCATCGTGCGCGGCATCGCCACGCATGACAATGCGCAGATCGTCTTTGTCGACACGCCTGGCATCTTCAAGCCCAAGCGGCGGCTTGATACGGCGATGGTGACCACTGCCTGGGGCGGCGCCAAGGATGCCGATATCGTGTTGCTGTTGATCGACGCCGAGCGCGGCATCAGGGGCGACGCCGACGCCATCCTCGAAAGGCTGAAGGACGTTCGCCAGCCGATGGTGCTGATCCTCAACAAGGTCGATCGGGTCAAGCATGAGACGCTTCTGGCCTTGTCCGCGGCTGCGAACGAAAGGGTGCCGTTCAGGCGTACCTTCATGGTCTCCGCGCTGACCGGTTCCGGTTGCAAGGACCTGCTCGACTATCTCGCCGAAACGCTGCCTGCCGGCCCTTGGTACTATCCGGAGGACCAGATCTCGGACCTGCCGATGCGCCAGCTGGCTGCCGAGATCACCCGCGAAAAGCTCTATCTGCGGCTGCATCAGGAACTGCCCTATTCCTCGCATATCGAGACCGAGAAATGGGAAGAGAAGAAGGACGGCTCGGTGCGCATCGACCAGACAATCTACGTCGAGCGCGACAGCCAGAAGAAGATCGTTCTCGGCCACAAGGGCGAGACCATCCGCGCCATTGGCCAGGCAGCGCGCATGGAGATAGCAGGCATCCTCGAACAGAAGGTGCACCTGTTCCTGTTCGTGAAGGTGCGCGAGAACTGGGGCGACGACCCCGAGCGCTACCGCGAGATGGGGCTCGAGTTCCCGCATTAGGGCATGATCCCGAAAAGTGGGAGCCGGTTTCGGAAAGACCATGCCCAAGGTGAACATCGACGCAGCCTTGGTGAGGCGGTTGATCGCCACGCAATTTCCCCGCTGGAAGGATCTTGCGATCAGGCCAGTTGACTTCGGCGGATGGGACGACAGGACCTTCCATCTGGGCGACGGGATGACCGTGCGGTTGCCGAGCGCCGCGGCCTATTCCCTGCAAGTGGAAAAGGAGCATCGCTGGTTGCCGAGGGTGGCGCCGCTGCTGCCGCTGCCGATCCCGGTGCCACTGGCTATGGGGGTCCCCGCCGAAAACTATCCCTGGCACTGGTCCGTCTACCGATGGATCGAAGGCGAGACGGCAGAGCGAGAGCGCATCGCCAGCCTGTCGCAATTCGCGGCCGACCTGGCCGGGTTCCTGGTTGCCTTGCAACGGATCGATACCAGCGGCGGCCCGGCACCGGGGCAGCACAATTTTTTTCGCGGCGGACCACTCAACGTCTATGACGGCGAAGCCAGGCAAGCGATCGCTGTCCTCGACGGCAAGATCGATACAGACGCAGCAAGCGCGGTGTGGGAGGCAGCCCTTGCCGCGACATGGCACGGCGCGCCGGTCTGGTTCCACGGTGACGTCAGCTGGGGGAATCTGTTGGTCAGGCAAGGCCGGTTGAGCGCGGTGATCGACTTCGGAACTTCGGGCGTCGGCGATCCCGCTTGCGACCTGGCGATTGCCTGGACACTTTTTAAAGGAAAAAGCCGGAAGGCGTTTCGCGCCGGCCTTGCCGCCGATGAGGCAATGTGGGCGCGGGGTCGTGGCTGGACGCTTTGGAAGGCGTTGATCACGGCCGCCGGACACATCGACGTCAATCCGGTCGAGGTTGAAAAATCCCGGTACGTGATCGATGAAGTGCTAGCCGACCACGTCCACGGGGCGTGAGGCTTCCAAAGCAGCCTAAGCGTTGAATTCCCGACCTTCCTGAAAGGGTGGGCCTATATCGCCGGTTTTGAAAGCGTCTGGTCGTCGGCGGCAGGACAATGCCTCGATTGGTGCGACCATCTCACATTCTTGCAGGCAAGTCGGTCGTCGATACAGCCGTGGACGACAGGCGCTGCCGGCCTTTCGCCACGACGCCGGAATGCGATCTGGCGCGCCCTGCCGTCTGATGACGAGTTGGACGAAACTATTAGGTATTTCCCACATAAAAAGGCAGATAATTCTTATTTTCAGTACATAATCGGAATTATGACGCCATTGAGATATAATTAGCCGAGAAACTATCTGAATATATATTGATTATATGACGCTGTTCCAATTGTGCCATTCGACATTGTTGTTAGTGTTATTTGTGCGATTAATCTATTTAGAGAATCGTGGTTATTTCAAAAACCGTCATTGAAGGCAGGGGATCGATGGGTATGTTCGCCGCTGAAAAGGGCGAGCGGTGCGAGCCTTTTTCGTTGTGGGGGTGAGGCGGGAAAACATTGCCGCCAGCCACAAATCCGAAGCCAATTTAAAACTATGACTGGAGAGGTCAGAAAATGAACATCAAGAGCCTCCTTCTCGGCTCAGCCGCGGCACTGATCGCGGTGTCCGGCGCGCGCGCCGCCGACGCTGTCGTCGTCGCCGAACCGGAGCCGGCCGAATACGTCAAGATCTGCGACGTCTACGGCGCCGGCTACTTCTACATCCCAGGCACCGAGACCTGCCTGCGCATCGGCGGCTATGTCCGTTACGACATCGGCGTCGGCGATGCCGGCTCGCTCGATGGTGTCAGCCATGTCCCTGACCATCAGGACGGAGGCACGCATTCGACCTACTACAAGAACACCCGCTTCACGCTGAAGACCTGGACCGGTCAGGAAACCGAACTCGGTACCCTCAAGACCTACACCGAGACCCGCTTCAATTACGGCAACAGCAGCGGCGACTATCTCAATCAAGGCGCGTCCAATGCGGACGACTGGCAGGGCCGTAACAAGTCCCTCTCGCTGCGTTACGCTTGGATTCAACTCGGCGGCCTGCGAGTCGGCAAGGACGATACGGCGTTCGATACATTCGTCGGCTATGCCGGCAACGTCATACAGGATACGCTGGTTCCGTATGGCGGGCAGGAGAGCAACGTCGTTCAGTACTACTTCGACGCGGGCAACGGCCTCTCGGGGGTGGTCTCTCTCGAAGAAGGCTCCGGCAAGGTCGGCACCATCGATAGCTATGTTCCGCATGTTGTCGGCGGCTTGAAGTACAAGGGCGACTGGGGTGCGATCACCGGCGTCGTCGCCTATGACAGCAACTATGAAGAAGTGGCCGGCAAGGTTCGTTTGGACGTGAATGTCAGTAAGGAACTGTCGCTGTTCATCATGGGCGGTTACGGCACGGACGACAACCTCAACGACAATGCGGGCAACGCCATCGATGCCAGCGGTCGCGGCTTCTACAAGCAGTGGGGCGGCAACTGGGCAGTCTGGGGCGGCGGCACCTACAAATTCAACGCCAAGACTGCGTTCAATGCCCAGGTCTCCTATGACGACTGGAAGAACCTCGGCATTGCCGCCAACGTTGCCTACACCGTTGTGCCCGGCTTTACGGTCACGGCTGAAGTCGACTACCTCAATGCAGGCAAGTTCGGCGACGCCGACTTCAACAACTGGACCAAGGCCACCAAGAAGAGCAGCCTCGGCGGCATCCTCCGCTTCCAGCGCTCGTTCTAACGGTCGACTGACCTTACCAGGCCCGCCCGCAGCGATATGCTGCGGGCGGTTTTTTTTATGCACTGTCCCGGTGCCGGTCTGTCATGCCAAAACCCATACCTTGATTTCGCCATCCAACCGGTGAAAAGCTCCAGGCATGGAATGGCGCGACGAGGGAATCATTCTCGGCACCCGCAAGCATGGCGAAACGAGCGCCATCCTCGAGGTGATGACGCGCGCGCATGGCCGCCATCTCGGGCTTGTCCGTGGCGGCCGCTCGCGCAAGCAGCAGCCCGTTCTCCAGCCAGGCAATCGCGTCGACCTGTTGTGGCGGGCGCGGCTCGATGAACATCTTGGCACCTTCCAGGCCGAGGCGATCGAGATGAACGCCGCCCGGCTGATGGACAGTGCCGTTGCCGTCTACGGGTTGCAGACCATGGCCCAGCACCTGCGCCTGTTGCCCGAGCGTGACGCCCATGGTGGCCTCTACGAGGCGCTCACCGTGATGATCGTCCATCTCGACGATGCCGACGCTGCCGGCGAACTGGTGGCGCGCTTCGAGCTTCTGATCCTCGATGAACTCGGCTTCGGCCTCGATCTCAGCCAGTGTGCCGCCACCGGCACGCGGCAGGACCTTGCCTATGTCTCGCCGAAATCGGGCCGTGCGGTATCGCGCGAAGCCGGCGCGCCATGGCGTGACAAGATGCTGGTGCTGCCGGCCTTCCTGCAGCGCGGCTCCGGCCTGCGGGCGGATCCGGCGGCGGTGGAAGACGCCTTCCGGCTGACCGGCTTCTTCTTCACACGCCACGTCTATGAGCCACGTGGCATCGAGCCGCCCGACGCCCGCTCCGGCTTCCTTGCCGCGTTGCGCAAGCACCATGCGCGCGGCAAGGCCTTGGCCGAGGAGAACGCGGCCAGAGAAATCATCACATGAGCGAAGTGGAACTTTATCCGGGCCGGGTCTCGCCGCTTGGCCTCGGCACCATTCCGCACGCCGATATCCTGAAATACACCGGCCTGGAACTGCTGCAGCGCATCATCGACGGCAAGTATCCGGCGCCGCCGATCTCCTTCCAGCTCAGCTTCGCGTTGACCGAAGTGTCGGAAGGCCGCGCCGTGTTCCGCGGCGTGCCGAGCGAGCGCCATCTCAACCCGCTGGGCGGTGTGCATGGCGGCTGGGCGGCAACCCTGCTCGATTCGGCACTGGCCTGCGCCGTGCAGACGCTGCTCGACAAGGGCGAAGCCTATACGACGGCGGAGTTCAAGGTGAACCTGACGCGGCCGATCACGCCCAGGACCGGCGAGGTGGTCTGCGAAGGCAAGGTCGTCCACAAGGGCCGAACGCTGGCGGTGTCGGAAGCGACGCTGAAGGACGCCAGCGGCAAGCTGCTGGCTTTCGGCACCGAAACATGTTCGATCTTTCCGGCCGCCAATCTGGCGGCACGGTGAGTTTTCTGGCCGTCTGGCCGCCGCATTTGAATGTCAGTGGGACTGAAACGTCAGTGAAAACTGGCCTGGTTTGGGGGAACCGCCATGTTTGAAAGCCTGATCGGCCTTGTCGCCATCATCGCGTTGGTCGTCATCATTTCGCGCCAGCAGAGCCGCATTGGCCTGATCGAGCGCGAGCTTGGCGCGCTGCGCAGCCTGGTCCTTTCCGGCGCCGTGCCGCCCGTGGCCACGCCGTCTGAACAATCAGCGATCGACAGCAGGCCAGCCGACGCTGCCGCGGCCATTGCGTCAGCGGCCGAAATCGCCTCGCCAGCGGTGAGCGAGCCGATTACCGCGCAGGCGCCGGCCATGGAAGCGGAAGCTCCATTCGGCGAGGCCGTGCCCGGGCCGTGGACCGCAGGCGAGCCGAAGGCAGCCGAACCTGCCGAGCCGGCCGCTGCGGCGAAGGCGCCCGGCAAACCGGACATCGAAACCGCGCTTGGCACCCGCTGGGCGGTCTGGGTCGGCGGCATCGCGCTGGCGCTGGGCGGCCTGTTCCTGATCCGCTACACGATCGAAGCCGGTATTTTCGGCCCCGGCGTGCGGCTCGCCATGGCGGCGGTTCTCGGGCTGGTGCTGGTCGCCGGCGGCGAGTTCATTCGCCGCACCGGCTTCCAGGTGCCGGTGCAAGGTGCCGCCGGCGCCTATATTCCGGCGATCCTGACGGCGGCGGGCGCTTTCATCCTGTTCGGCACCGTCTATGCCGCGCACGGTATTTACGGCTTCATCGGCCCGGCGCTTGCCTTCACCCTGCTTGGCGCCATCGGCGTGGCGACGATCGCGGCAGCCCTTGTCCATGGCCAGGCGCTGGCCGGCATCGGCCTCATCGGCGCCATGGTGACACCGATGCTGGTCGCCTCGCAGGCGCCCAATCCCTGGGCGCTGTTCGGCTATCTCTCGATCGTGCTTGTCGCCACCGGCGTCATCGCCCGCATGCGCGACTGGAAATTGCTGATGGCGGCGGCCTTTGTCGGCACCGGTATCTGGACCATCCTCTACATGACAGATGCGCCGGGGGCGAACCTCTCCGCCATCCTGTTCATGGATGCCGTCACGCTGGCCGTGCTCGCTCTGGTCTGGCTCGGCCGTCGTGACGACGAAACCGGACCAACCAAAGCCTTCGACTGGCCGTCCATCGCGCCTGGCCTGTTCGTCGCATTCTCGGCGCTGGGCCTGTCGGTCGACCCGGCCTTCGCCGTCGCCGGCGATGCCTTGCCGGGCGCCGTGATCCTTGCCGCAATGGTGGCCGTCGCGCTCTATCGCCCACTGGCGCTGCCGTTGCTTTACGCGGCCGGACTGGTGACGGTGCTGATCTATCTCGGCATCATCCCACCGACGTCCGTGGCATCGGATTTTTCCAGTGATGCTCTGGGTGTCGACGGCCAGCCGGTGGTGGTATCCGATGCCTTGACGTTGCGCATCGGCATTGCGCTCGGCCTGATTTTCATCGGCGCCGGCTTCTGGGCCGCGCGCCGCTTCGCTGCCTCGGCACAGATCCGCGCCGCCTCATGGGGGGCGTGGGGCGTCATCGTGCCACTGGTCATTCTGCTCGCGCTCTGGTTCACCTTCGGCAACATCGACCGTGATCTTGTCTACGCAGCGGCCGCGACACTGCTGGTCGTGATTTTTGCCGCCGGCGGCGAGTGGATCGCGCGCAGCGAAGAGCCGCCGCTCAAGGGTGGCGCGGCGGTGTCGTTTGCCTTGGGCGGTGCTGCGATAGCCGGTCTCTTGATGCTGCACATGGCTTTCGATTCCGGCTGGACCACCATCCTGCTGGGTGCTGCGGCCATCGTACCGGCGCTGGCGACGCGCTGGCGCTCCTATCCGGTGCTTGGCTGGATCTCGGTCGGCGCGGTGATCGCGGTGCTTGTCCGCGTCGCCTTCGACCCGACCATCGTCGGTGCTGAATTTCTCTCCAGGACACCGGTCTTCAACTGGCTGCTGCCGGGCTACGGCATACCGGCGCTCGCCTTCGGCTTCGCCGCCTGGCAACTCGCCCGCACCACCAATGGCCGGCCGCGCCTCGCCATGGAAGCGGCGGCGGCGCTGTTTGCGCTGCTCACGCTCGCCATGCTGGTGCGTCACGCCATGCATGGCGGCGTCATCGACACGGGTGCGATGACGCTCGCCGAGCAGGCGATCTACACGCTGATCGCCATCGGCGCCGGCGCCATCCTGGTCGCCATCGACATGCGGTCGCCAAGCTCGGTGCTGCGCTATGGTTCGATGGCCGCCGGCGTGGTTTCGGTCGCCTTCATCGTCATCCGGCATTTCGTGGTGCTGAATCCGCTGTTCACCGACGAATCGACAGGCCGGATCTCGGTGTTCAACCTGTTGTTCCTCGCCTATCTCCTGCCGGCGGTCGCTGCCGGGGGGCTGGCGCTCTACGCCAGGGACAAGCGGCCGAAATGGTATCCGCAGATGCTGGCCGTGGTGGCGGCCGTACTTGCCCTGGCCTATGCCACGCTGTCGGTCAGGCGGCTGTTCAAGGGCGAGTTTATCGGTCTGTGGAGCGGCCTTGGCCAGTTGGAGACCTACACCTATTCGGCGCTTTGGCTGGTCCTCGGCGTGGCGCTGCTCACCGCCGGCGTCTGGTTGAAGTCGCAGGTGCTGCGCATCGCCTCGGCCGCGCTCATCTCGATCGCCGTGCTGAAAGTGTTCGTCTTCGACATGTCGGAATTGGAAGGCGTGCTGAGGGCGCTGTCCTTCATTGGCCTCGGCGCGGTTTTGATCGGCATCGGCCTGTTTTATCAGCGGCTGCTGACGCGGGCGGCGAAGGAAAATGGATAAAGGCAAGCAAGAACAATAAAAATTCAGTCCGGCCGGGAATAGATCGGCCAATGGGCTCGTTATCTGATTGCCTGGGTGACCGGAGCGGCGGACCGCTTCGCGCTGGCCGCTTGCGCCGCGCCGGGAAGGCGCGTTCAATTGGGCTCAACAGAGGCGACCTCAGAACCAGCGGTCATGGACGAAAAGAAGGCAGCGATCCTTGGCGAAATACCGCGTCTGCGCCGCTATGCGCGCTCGCTTTTGCGCGACCGCGATTCTGCCGACGACCTCGTCCAGGATTGCCTCGAACGGGCGCTTGTACGGCTCGACAACTGGCAGACAGGAGAAAGCCCCAGGAGGTGGCTGTTTACGATCATGCATCATTTGTTCATCGACCAGATGCGCAAGGTGAACCGTCGCGGCGAAGCCGCGATGCTGCCGCTGGAGGCTGGCGAGGCAGTCGCTCAGCCGGCCGAGCAGATGGAGAGCATCGCCTCGCGCGAGATCATTGACGCATTGCAGGCGATCAGCCCCGACCGCCGCGCGGCTCTCGTCATGGTCGCCATCGAAGGTTTTTCCTACGCCGAAGCCGCCAACATTCTCGGTGTGCCCGCGGGCACGCTGATGTCGCGCATCGCGCGCGGGCGTGAGGAACTGCGCGGGCTGCTGGACGACACGGCACGCCGCCGCGCAATAAGGATCGTCGAGAAATGATCCGTCGCGATTTTTCCGAACGTGACATCCACATGGCGCTCGATGGCGAGCTGCCAGCCGATGAGCGCACCGCTTACGATGCCTGGCTCGAAGCCAATCCCGAAATGAAGGCCAGGAGCACGCGCTTCACCGCCGACCGGGCGGCATTGCAGGCCGCCTTCGCCGGCGTGCTGGACGAGACCGTCCCGGTGCGGTTGCGCAAGGTCGTGCTTGGCGAGACGCCGGTCAAGGCTGCGGTGGCGCGCTCGCGCTGGTGGCTTTCTGCCGCTGCGGCCGTGCTTCTGGTCGCCGGCGGGCTCAGTGGCTATCTTGCCGGCATCGACGGCATCGGACAGGAAGACCAGGCGGAGGATCGGCTCGCCGAACAGGCGATTGCCGCCCATGTCATCTATGCCGCCGAAAAGCGCCATGCGGTGGAAGTGCCGGCCAGCGACAAGGATCATCTGCAGACCTGGCTGTCCAACCGGGTTGGGTTGAAGCTGGTGGCGCCGGATCTGACCGCGAACGGTTTTCAACTGGTCGGCGGCCGGTTGCTGCCGGCCGGCGAAAGCAAGGCCGCGATGCTGCTCTACGAGGACGACAAAGGCGAGCGCATATCGCTCTTCGTCACCACGGAATCGACCGAGAATGCCAAGGGCACCTACATGGCGGCGCAGGACGGCCCGCAGGCCGTCTACTGGCTGGACAAGGGCTATGGCTGCGCCGTCGTCGGTTCGCTGCCGCGCGAGCAATTGGCGGTCGTGGCCAAGAGCGCCTATGGCCAGCTTTTGGCAGGTCTCGCGAGCTGAGTCGGTTGCACTTTTCCGCAGCCGCGGCCTCTCAAAACGGCAATCCCGTTCAAAGCCCCCGCACTTACTTACCGCCACGGAACCTGTCACAATTCGGCCCTAATCAAGGTGCGATAGCGCTTGATGAATACCGGCGCTTCGGCCGGTGTTTACGGCGTCTTTGGCCGGGGCCGTTTCGGCAACGAAATCGGGGTTTTCTTAAGCCGCATGCCTGCCGAGATCCGCACGGCCCGCGCGTCTGACGTCGATGATCTCGCCGCCATCGAGAAAGCTGTTTTCTCGAGCGATCGCATTTCCCGCCGCTCCTTCCGCCTGTTCATCGAGCGCGAGACCGCCGAGACGCTGGTCGCCGAAGTCGATGGCCGCATTGCCGGCTATGCGATCGTACTGTTTCGCAAGGGCAGCGGTGTGGCACGACTCTATTCCATCGCCACCGGACCTTTCTTCGGAGGGCTCGGTGTCGGCCGCCAGTTGCTCGGGGCCGCGGAAGACGCAGCCTTCGAACATGGCCGCATGATGTTGCGTCTGGAGGTGCGCGAGGACAACAGCCGTGCCATCCGCATCTACGAGCAGGGTGGTTATCGCAAGATCGGCCGTGAACCCGGTTACTACGAGGACGGCCAGACGGCGCTTCGCTATGAAAAGACCTTGCGCGGCGATGTTCCGATCGCCACCAAGGTGCCGTTCTACCAGCAGACCTGCGAATTCACCTGCGGCCCATGCTGCCTGATGATGGCGATGGCCAATTTCGACCGCGACTTCGTACCGGATCCGATCATGGAAATCCGCCTGTGGCGCGAGGCAACGACCGTGTTCATGATGTCGGGACCTGGTGGTTGCGAGCCGTTCGGCCTCGCTGTCTCGGGTTATGAAAGCGGGCTCGCGGCGGAGATCTACGTTTCGTTCTACGGCGCCCTGTTCCTGCAATCGGTGCGCAGCGAGGACAAGCGCCGGGTGATGGAACTGGCCCAGGTCGACTTTCGCCGCCGCGCGGAACAATACGGCATCCCGGTGAATTACCGTCCGTTCACCATCGACGACATTCGTGATGCGATCGCTGGGGGGAAACTGGTGCTGGTGCTGATCAGCGGCTTCCTTATGTTCGGCAAGAAGGTGCCGCACTGGGTGCTGGCCATCGGCGACGACGGCGACCATATCTTGATCCACGATCCCTGGGTCGAGGACGAAAGGCAAGAAACCATCCTTGATGCCGCCAACATTCCGGTGCCCTACGGCATCTTCATGAACATGGCGCAGTTCGGCCGCGACGGGCTGCGTGCGGCCATAACTCTGGGGAAGCGCGACAGACAATGACCTGGGTCATCCTTACCGGCCGGCAAAGCGACCTCGACCAGGTGGCAACACCGCACAAGATCATCACCAACCGTGACTATCTCGCGCATCCGTCGCTGTTTCGCGGCCAGCGGCCGAAGGTCATCAACCTGTCGAACAATTACGCCTATCAGAGCCGCGGCTATTATGCCTCGTTGCTGGCGGGCTCGCGCGGCCACAAGGTCATTCCGACCGTCGAGACGATGATCGACCTGTCGGAACGCAAGCTCTACGAGCATGCATTGCCGGAACTGGAACTGGCGCTCAACAAGTGCCGCAAGGATCTCGGTGGCGCCTTTCCGGCAAAGGTCTGCATCTTCTTCGGCATCGGCCCGTCCAAGGTCTGGGACCGTTTCGCCAAGCTGTTGTTCGACTGGTTCCGGGCGCCGGCGCTCGAAGTCCACATCAAGGACAGCGCTGAATGGGCCTCGATCCGCAAGATCGGCTTCCACCCGCTGGCGCGGATGACCGAGGACGAAGAAAAAAGCTTCATCCAGTGCCTGGAGACCTACACCAACCGCGAGTGGCGCGACACCAAGGGCCGCACGCCGGCGCGCTACACCTTCGCCACGCTGGTCGATCCGCATGAGGAATTGCCGCCGTCGGAGATTTCGTCGCTGCGCTATTGGGCCAAGATCGCCGAAAAGATGGGGGTCGAGATCGAGCCGATCACCAAGAAGGACCTGGCCAAGCTTGCCAATTACGACGCTCTGTTCATCCGCGAAACCACGTCGATCTCCAACCACACCTATCGCTTCGCCCGCCGCGCCCAGCAGGAAGGCATGCCTGTCATCGACGACCCGCTGTCGATGATCCGCTGCACCAACAAGGTCTATCTCAACGAGTTGATGGCCTACAACAAGGTGCCGGTGCCGCCGACGGTGATGATTGCCGGTACGTCGGATCTCGAGGTGGCAGCGCAGACGCTGGGCTTTCCGCTGGTGCTGAAGATCCCGGATTCCTCATTCTCGCGTGGTGTCAAGAAATGCGCCAACTTCGAGGAGCTGAAGACACTCGCCACCGAATGGCTGGAGGATTCCGATCTCCTGATCGCGCAGAAATTCATTCCGACCGAATATGACTGGCGCGTTGGCGTGCTCGGCGGCCAGCCGCTTTTTGCCGTGCATTATCTGATGGCCAAGAAGCACTGGCAGATCGTCAACCACAAGGCCAACGGCAAGCCGGACCAGGGCGGCATCAAGACCTTCACGCTGAAGGAAACGCCGGCGCATGTCGTCGAGACTGCGGTTAAGGCAGCGCGCTGCATCGGCGATGGCCTGTACGGCGTCGACCTCAAGGAGACCAAGGACGGCGTCTTCGTCATCGAGGTCAACGACAATCCGAACCTCGACCATGGCTGGGAGGATTCCGGCGAGAAGGACGAGGTCTGGGTGCGGCTGACGCAGTGGTTCCTGGAGCGGCTGGACCGGCCGGGGCGATAACAGTTTCAACCGAGGGGGAAACATGCAGTTCATCGTGATCGAGGATTTCACCGGCTGCGATCGCAAGGATATCTATCGCCGCTTTCGCGATCGGGGCCGCCTGAAGCCGGATGAGCTTGTCGTGCACCACAGCTGGATCGCGGCGGATATGAGCCGCTGCTTCATGCTGGTGGAGACCGACGACGTCACACTGCTGCAACGCTGGGTCATCGAATGGGCGGATCTGGTGGAATTCGAGATCGTTCCCGTGGCGACGAGCAAGGACATGGTGGGGGCGTTGAGCGGTCACCTCTGACCCTTGCCGCCTGGCGGGTCAACGGAGCGCCGGCGAGCCCACTGCGCGCCGGCATTCGTTGATCAGCCAATCACGGAAGGCCTCGACGACGTCGCGCCTCGCGCTCCGCTCCGGGATCGTCAGGCAATAGGGCTGGCGCAGCTCCAGCGCCCGGCCGAGGGGTCGGACCAGCCTGCCGTCCTCCATCGCTTCGGCACAATAGATGCCTTGCGCCAACGCTACACCCAACCCCGAAATGGCAAGGTCGAGTGCTGCCCGCGAGGAGTTGGCCGAGAGGCCCCGCTGCGCTGCCCGGCCCGGCTCGATGCCGGCCGCCTCGAACCAGTTGCGCCAGGACGGAAAGGATGCACCGGTCGGTCCCCAGTCGGTATGGATGAGCGGCAGGCCGCCGAGGCTGTCGGGTTCGGTCGCGTGGGCGAGCCTGGGCGCACACACGGGGTAGACGGCGTCACGGACAATGTCCTCGGTCGGGTGTTCGCGATAGTGCGGGCCGTAGGAGAGCCTGATGTCGATCAGTTCACGGTCGAACGATACCGGATCGTCATCACCCCTGAGCGATATGTCGACGGCGCCATGGCTTGTGACAAAGCCGGTGAGGCGCCGGGAAAGCCAGCCCATGGCCATCGATGGCGGTACCGAGACCACCAGGCGCGGGCGGAATGCATCGCCGCCCAGTTCGCGTGAGACGCTGCCAATCTCCTGGAAGGCCATGGTCAGCCTGGGCACCATCTCGACGCCGGCCTCGGTAAGGACGACACGACGGTTGACGCGGTGGAACAGCTTGCGGCCGATCTGCTCCTCCACCGTGCGGATGAGTTGGCTGACGGCGGCGGCCGAGACCGAAAGCTCTTCCGCCGCCGCGGCAAAACTGCCCGTCCGTGCCGCGGCCTCGAAGGCCTGAAGTCCTTTTAAGGATGGAAGTGCGACCATGATTGCCAGATAGATAAGCTCAACTTATCCAAATTGCAGAAATCGTCGTTTTTGGAAAGTTTTTTCATCGGCTACGGTGGGCTTCGTCAAATCCAAGCCGGGATCGAGGCCGATGGACCATCGCGACATCATTGCATCCTTGACGCCGGAAGAGCGCAATCGCCTGACCGCCAAGTCGGATGTTGCGGGTCTGGTCCAACTCGGCGCTCATTGGGGGGCGATCGTGATCATTGGATCGCTGATCGCCGCGAAGGTGCCGTTCTGGCCTTTGCTGATGCTGCCGCAAGGCATCCTGATCGTGTTCCTGTTCACGCTGCTGCACGAGACGGTTCATCGCACGGCTTTTGAGACGCAATGGCTGAATGATACCGTGGCGCGGGTGTGCAGCCTGGCGATCGCGCTGCCGGCCGACTGGTTCCGCTACTTCCATTTCGCCCACCATCGATACACGCAGGACCCACGGAACGATCCGGAGCTGGCCTTCCCCAAACCGGAAACCTTGCGGCAATATCTGATCCACATATCAGGCATCCCGTTGTGGTGGGGGCACCTGAAGACGCTGTATGCCAATGCGATGGATCGAGGCCGGCAAAGCTACGTTCCGGCAAAAGGCCACCATAAGGTGCGCGTCGAGGCGCGCGCCATGACTGCCTTCTACGCGGTCGTCATTTTGCTCGCCGTGTATTTCCGGCTTACCGTGCTTCTCTATGTCTGGATCGTGCCGGCCTTGCTCGGGCAGCCGTTTCTGCGGCTCTATCTGCTCGCCGAGCACGGCCGTTGTCCCCTCGTCGCCAACATGCTGGAGAACACACGGACCACGCTGACGAACTGGTTTGTGCGCAAGCTGGCGTGGAATATGCCTTTCCATGCCGAGCATCATGCCTATCCCGGCGTGCCGTTTCATCAACTGCCGGAGTTTCATGCGCTGATAGAACGGCATCTGAAGGTCGTCGAACCGGGCTATGTGAGCTTCCACGGCAAGTATATCGAGACACTGCGCTGACGAGGTCGGTCCTAACCGATCTGGCTGTGCAAGGCGCGCGATTTCAACAGACGCTGAATGTCCGCCGCCTTTGACGGGACGCCGATGAGATAGCCCTGCGCCTCGACACAGCCATTGCCGCGCAGGATGTCGAGCTGCGCCTCGGTCTCGACACCCTCGGCGGTGACAGTGATGCCGAGTTCGGCACCCAGCCCGATGATGGTGCGAACGATCGCCGCGGTGTCGCGATTGCCCAGGTCGTGAATGAACGAACGGTCGATCTTGATCTTGTCGACGGGAAAACGCCTGAGATAACCAAGCGAGGAATAGCCGGTGCCGAAATCATCCAGCGCGATGCGGATGCCGAGCTCACGCAACTGACGCAGCGTCTTCAGCACGGTCTCGCTCTCGTCCATCAGGACGGTTTCGGTGATCTCCAGTTCCAGCTGGCCGGCCGGCACGCCGGAAAAGGCCAGCGCCGAGATGACGCTGCGGGCGAAACCGCCGCTTTTGAGCTGCACGGCGGAGACATTGACCGCGATGCGCACGCCGGCAGGCCAGCTTGCCGCCGCCGCGCAGGCCTTCCTCAGGGCCCACTCGCCAAGTGGCACGATCAGTCCGGTTTCCTCGGCGACCGGAATGAACTCGTCCGGCGCCACCGTGCCGCGTGCTGGCGAATGCCAGCGCATCAGGGCCTCCGCGCCGATGATCTCACCGGATTCTATGTTCATGAGGGGCTGGAAATCGAGATCGAATTCCTGGCGCGGCAGCGCTGTCTCGAGGTCGACCTCAAGCGCCCGGCGGGCCTGCACCATGGCGTCCATTCCGGGCTCGAAGAAGCGATACAGGTTGCGCCCTTCGCTCTTCGCCCGATAGAGCGCCGTGTCGGCGTTTTTCAGCAGAGTATCGGCGTCGCTGCCGTCGTCGGGGAAAACGGAGATGCCCAGGCTGATGCCGACATGCATGTCCCGGTTCTTGTCGCGAAACGGTTTTGCGATTGCCTCGACGATGCGTTTCGCCAGGTTTTCAGCATGGGCGATGCCTTTGAAATTGAACTGGACGATGACGAATTCGTCGCCGCCAAAACGGGCGACGATGTCCGTTTCATTATGTAGGCAACGCTGCAGCCTCTCGGCCACGCTTTTCAACAGCCAGTCGCCGGCCGGATGTCCCCAGGTGTCGTTGACGGCCTTGAAGCGGTCCAGATCGAGCGAGAAAATTGCCAAGGGCGTGGCCGCGGCGTCCTCCAGCGCAAGGTGGAGCCGTTCGCGAAACATCGAGCGGTTGGGCAGTCCGGTCAGCGTATCGTGGTGCGCAAGGTGGGTCATGCGCTCTTCAGTGCGGCGGCGTTCGGTGACATCGTCGAAGGTCGCCACCCAGCCGCCGCCGCTCATTGGCTGACGCGTGACCAGAACCGTCCTGCCGTCGGTAAGATGGCGATACGTCGAATGCATTTTTGCCGCCACCAGGCAGGCCTCGGTTTTGGCGACTTCGCTGTCGACGTCGATCTTCGTATAGATGCCGAGTTCCAGCAATCGTTCGAGCGCGTCGCGATGCGTCGTTCCGAGCGGGAAGTCCGCCGCGGTGACGTTGTAGAGTTCCAGAAAACGCCCGTTGCACACGATCAGCCTGCCGTCGGCGTCGTACATCAGCAGCCCTTGCGACATGTTGGCGAGCGCCGCGTCGAAGCGGCGGTGCTGTTCCTTGAGATCCTGTTGGGCGCGTCGCTGCTCGGTGATGTCCTCGTAGATCGAGACCCAGCCGCCTGAAGCCAGCGGGCGATGCGAGATGTTGACGATGCGACCATCGGACAGCGTCTCCTCGTAGGTCGAGGGTCTGGCCTGGTCGATATAGGGCTTGCGGATGGCGTAGAGCTCATCGGCGCTTTGCGAGGCAATCCCGATGTCGACGCTGTGCCGCAGGATGTCGAGGAACCGGATGCCGGGTCGGATCACGCTGGCGTCGAGACAAAAGATGTCGAGGTAGTTGCGGTTGCAGATGATCATGCGCTCGTCGGCGTCGAACATGCACAGCCCGTGCGACATGTTCTCGACAGCGGCCGAAAAACGTTCGTTCTGTTCGCGCAGTTCGTCTTCCATGTGGCGCGAACGATCCACGCCTTCGGCTCCCCGTTTCGGGACGGCCGAACCATCCTTGGCATCAACGACGGGCATGAAGCGCGCCTGCGGTTCGTGATTGAACGGGATACTGTGGTCGCCGGCGGTTAATTTAGCGTTCTCAGCTGACTGCGGGTGCTGGAACCTGACCGCGCGACTTCTCGATCGCGGAAAAGCGCTTCAGGAACGCATTCTGTGCCCAGGTTACGGAGCGTGGCGTGAAGTCGAAGCGGTCGGCGTTGAAACCGCGCGGACGGCCAAAGAACTCGGTCGCCTCGGCGGTCGAAAAGCCGGCAAGCAGCGTTGCCTCGAAATAGGCGGCGATCTGGTCGGCGTGCTTGATTTCCTTGCGCAGCGCCGCGGTTGGTTCCGGTGGCAGCGAGAAGCGCAAATGAATGGCGCGCTGCAATCGCAACTCGCAGTCCTTGTAGCTGCCGCCCATCACCGACTTGAACGGTGAGATCATGTCGCCGATGACATATTCGGGCGCGTCGTGCAGCAGCGCCGCCAGCCGGGCGTCGGCGGAAGCCGCAGGCATCAGGTCGCAAAACAGCGCTTCGACCAGCAGCGAGTGCTGGGCAACCGAAAACGCATGCTCACCACTGGTCTGGCCGTTCCAGCGGGCGACGCGGGCGAGCCCATGCGCAATGTCGGATATTTCGATGTCGAGCGGCGAGGGGTCGAGCAGGTCGAGCCGGCGCCCCGACAGCATGCGCTGCCAGGCGCGCGGCGGCGCGCCGACGCGATCGGCCGCCATCAGGCTTCCTCCGCGCTGACGGCTTCCTGCGGGAAGGTGAACTTCGCCCAGCCGGGAATGGCCACCGTAACCGGGACGTCTCCCGCGATGATCGGCAGGCCGGCGTCGAGCGCCGCCTTGACCCTGTCGATGCGGGCAATGGCAAGCCCAGTCGTGCCGGCATTCGAACCGAGCAAGCCTACCGCCCGTCCGTCGACGGTGAGCTCGGTGCCCGCGGCGGCCAGGGGAAGCACCGCCTGGACGATCAAAACGCGCCGCCTGGCCGTGCCGCGATGCTGCATGCGCGAAACGACCTCCTGGCCGATGTAGCAACCCTTCTTGAAGCCGACACCGCCCGTTTCGTCGAGCAGCACATCATGCGGGAATGCATCGCCGAGCGCGTAGTCGGCCCCACTTTCGGCAATGCCGTGGGCGATACGAAAGGCCTGCCACGCAGTGGCGTCGCCGCTCGCCGCGGCATTGCCATAGGAGCGGGTAACGACATCGTCGGGGAAGCGTCGGTCGACCACCGCCGCTGAATCAAACTGCGAGGTCGTTGACTCGTTTCCCCACGCAACGGCGACAAGCGCCTGATCGGCCTTGGTTATCTCGGCCTTGGCGCGCAGTTTGTAGAGTGTCAGCCGGCGCACGAAATCGCCTGCCATGTCGGCGCGGCATTCGAGCAGGAAGACATTCTCGCCGGCGCGCGAGATCAGGAAATCGAACAGGATCTTGCCTTGCGGCGAAAGCAGGGCACCCGGCTTTGCTTCGCCGGCGCCGAGTGCATCGAGATCGGTGGTCACTATGTTCTGCAGAAAATGCTCGGCATCCGGGCCGGACACGGAAATGAGGGCGCGGTCTTTCAGCAGGGCGAAGGGCATTGGCGGGAACTGAACCTGATCTTGCAAAACGGTCGGCCTTTACGTAAGCCGCTGGCACTCCCCCTGCAAGAGACTGGACCCATATGGCCACGACCTACGACCTCATCCTGACAGGCGGCATCGTGGTCAACCATGATGGCGAAGGTCTTCGCGACATCGGCGTTCGGGGCGGGCGCATCGCCACCATAGGTGATCTCTCACACGCGTCGGCCGGCGAGACGATCGACTGCCGCGGCCTGCATATCCTGCCAGGTGTCATCGACAGCCAGGTGCACTTTCGCGAGCCGGGACTGGAGCACAAGGAAGACCTGGAAACGGGCTCTCGCGCGGCGGTGCTTGGCGGCGTCACCGCCGTGTTCGAGATGCCCAACACCAATCCGCTGACCACCAGCGAGGCAGCGCTTGCCGACAAGGTCCGGCGTGGCAGCGGTCGCATGCATTGCGATTTCGCCTTCTGGGTCGGCGGCACCCGTGAGAACGCCAGGGATGTCGGCGAGCTTGAGCGGCTGCCGGGCGCTGCGGGGATCAAGGTTTTCATGGGCTCGTCGACCGGCGACCTGCTGGTCGAGGACGACGAGGGCGTCGCTTCGATCCTGAGGAACACGCGCCGCCGCGCCGCCTTTCATTCGGAGGACGAGTTCCGGCTGCGCGAGCGCCTTGGCGAACGCATCGAAGGTGATCCTTCATCGCACCCGGTCTGGCGCGACGAGATCGCCGCCTTGCGCTGCACCGAGCGGCTGGTGCGCATCGCAAGAAACGTTCGCGCCCGCATCCACGTGCTGCATATCTCGACAGCCGAGGAAATTGTGTTCCTCGAACAGCACAAGGATGTCGCGACCTGCGAGGCGACGCCTCATCATCTGACGCTGTCGGCGGACGATTACGCGCGGCTCGGCACGCTCATTCAGATGAATCCGCCGGTGCGCGCCGCGCGCCATCGCGACGGCGTCTGGCATGGCATTGTGCAAGGCATTGTCGACGTGCTCGGCTCCGACCACGCCCCCCACACGCTGGCCGAGAAGGCAAAGCCGTATCCGGCGTCGCCGTCGGGGATGACCGGCGTGCAGACGCTGGTGCCGATCATGCTCGACCACGTCAATGCCGGCCGGTTGACCCTGCAGCGCTTCGTCGACCTGTCCAGCCACGGCCCGCAGCGTATCTTCGGCATGGCAAGAAAAGGCCGCATCGCCGCCGGTTACGATGCCGACTTCACCATTGTCGACATGAAGCGGCGCGAGACCATCACCAATGCGCAGGCAGGGTCGAAAGCCGGTTGGACGCCCTATGATGGCAAGCAAGTCACCGGTTGGCCGATCGGCGCCGTCATTCGCGGCCGCCGCGTCATGTGGGAGGGCGAAATCGTCACGCCAAGCCAGGGCAGGGCGGTGGAGTTCTCCGAGGCACTGGCGGGTTAGCTGTTTCGACGGCGCTGGAAGGCGATCCGCAAAATCGCCGTGGGCCAAGGGGCATTCGGCTTGAACCACGCCGCCGGCTATTGCGGAAGAATCAGTCCCCGGCGACGAAGAAGGTCCATTGCCCGGCGGGTGTGATGCCGACGCGGTAGAAGATGTAGGCGCCGAACTGCTTCATGTCATCGAAGTCGCCGGCGGTGACGATCTTGAACAGCTCAACCCGCTGCTTGGCGTCGAGCTTGTCCAACGGCAGCGCGAAGAAATACGGCCACACATAGAGCTCTTCCGGCGTGCCGGCATCGAGGTGGACGTAGCCGGCATCGAGCACTTCCTCCAGGATGGCCAGGATTTCCTGACCCTCCGGGTCGCCGGAGAGGCCCTTGAGGAAGGCAATGGCGTCGCCGTCTATGTCGGTCAGCGACAATTGCGTCGTGCTGTCGCCCTTGCCGATCAAAGGCCGCAGTTTTTCGATGTCGCCGCTCTTGCAGGCTTCGACGATCAGGTTGTGCATGCGCCGCACCGGCTCGGGCAGTTTGTCGAGATCGTAGACGACCTCGGGTATCGGCGTCTCCGGATCGACGCGCGGTCTGGTCACGCCGCCGTCGGGTGGGCTGTCGGGCTCGGCCTCGTTCGGCGCAGCCGGTTGGCTGGTCGAAGGCGGCGTTCCGACCGGGTCGGGCATCGGCACGGCGCTTCCGGGCGGCGACATGTCGTCGTCGGCCGAAGGCTGGACCGGGGAGGGGAGCTCTTCGCGCTTGATCTCGCTCAGCGCATAAGCGGGACTGCTCGCGAGGCATACAACCAAGGGAATCGCGGCACAGCAAGCGGCGAAGCAGATGCAAAGGACCAAGCCACGCGGCTTGCCTGACATCGAAAAATTCACTGCCCGCTTCTCCTTGATTCCGGGCATCATGCCCGAGCGGCATATCGTCAAAGAACCGGACGTCGGTTCAGTGCCGCAGCCGTTCAGGTTCGAAGGCGCCAGCAATCACCTTTTCACGCATACGGTCGAGCAGGGCAAGGGCCGAGGTCTCGCCATTGGCACGCAGCATCTCGCCGAACGCCGTCTCAAGCGCTGCTTCGGCAATGATTTCGGGCTCTATGCCGGCGGAGAGACCTTCCGCCCAGGCTTCGCTGTGGCTTTCCACGGCGGTCAGGCGTTTTTCTTCCCTGACCAGCGCGTCGATGTCGTTGACACCATGTTCCATATGCGATGTCCACCCTTTCAAGCAGCAATCCGTCGATGTGGATCGGGGCCTGATCTGTTCATTTCACACGCAGGGTCAAGCAAGTATCTGTAAATACGACATTTTTTTGATCGTCTTTCACAGAGCCCGATTGCCTTGTGCGAAGCTGCATTCAGCTCGGGTCAAACTTAGCCGATTAGGGAGGCCTGCGGGGCGAAAACCTTCAGTTTGAGTTAATTCCGCATTCGTGCGGTAACGTTTCGTTAATACTGTTGCAGAAGAGCAACATCAGGATTGCACCAACATATCGTCCGGCACAAGCCGTATATGTCCGCTCGAGCCAGTGGTGGCTCGGATACTTGTTGATGAGCAGTTCGGAATGCCTAGTTTCCGTAACGCGAAGCGATGTCACGTGACAGCGTCTCGCCTTCCTTCATGTAGCGGCTGATGGCTTCGGTTGCCGAGGCCGTGCACTGCGTATAGGTGCCGTCGAAGGAGCGGTAGCCGCGATTGAAGCTGGCGATGAAGCGGGCGCGTCGCTCGGCATCCGGATTTTCCGAATCGAGCAGCTTCTGCATTTCGACGCGCCACTGATCGCCTTTTTCCCCGCACAAATTGCGCAGGAAATGCAGCGATCCCAGAACCTCCGCCAGCCGCATCAGCCCCGGCTCGAACGGCGACTCGGCGCTGAGCGCCGGCCGCGTCGAGACAGCCGCACTGACGGCAAGACATACGGCGAGGTACACGGATGGACGGTTCATGAGCCTTCCCTGCCGCACGGCGTGAGCCGTTGTGGCCGCCAAACAGCATAAGCCTTTGTGACGAAACAATTTGTCGCCCGCAAGGCGATTTTCACGGCTCCAGCGGCCCAGCGTTTCCGCCAGGATCCAGCAGTTCCTCGGCGACCGCGAACACCGAGCCGGCGAGCGGCAGCGCCATCATCTCGTTGAGTGTATAGAAGGCCGCTGTCTCGGCATCGTCGCTGGCCACCGCCTCGCCGCCGGCATGCGCGGCACCGAACACCGTCAGGAGATAGTCGACCGGGTGGTTGTCATCCCTGCCATCGATATGGATCTCCCGAAGCGGGCGGTAATGGGTGGCCCGCAAGCCGGTCTCCTCCAGCAGTTCGCGTTTTGCCGCATCCTCGAGCGTTTCGCCGGCCTCGACCTTGCCGCCCGGAAAGGCATAGAGCCCTTGTGACGGCTGCCGCGCCCGCTTGACCAGGAGCACGGTCTGGCCACGCACGACGGCCACCGAGACTGCCGGAAGTGTCCTGCGCGCTTCGTTCATGGATTTCCGATCGGGCTCATTGAAGGCAGGACTGTTGTGGACCGCCCAGCATGGGGAAGCTTTAGCGGTTGCGCAACGCCGGTTCCATCGCCACTTTCAAACCGAACCATTCGAAGAGCACCAATCGACCATGTGCGGACGCTTTGCCTTGACCGCGACGCCGGACCAGACCGCCGCTTTTCTGGGCTTGGCCGAACTGGAGGATTTCCCCGCGCGCTACAATATTGCCCCGACGCAGCCGATCCTGATGGCGACCGCCGGCGCCTCGCGGGCACCGGGCTCGAATCTGCCGGACCGGCAGTCTGTGCTGGTGCGCTGGGGGCTCATCCCAACCTGGGTCAAGGACACCAGGGAGTTTCCGCTGCTGTTCAACGCGCGCTCGGAAGGGGCAGCCGAAAAGGCCTCGTTCAAGGCCGCCATGCGCCATCGCCGCGCGCTGGTGCCGACCTCAGGTTTCTACGAGTGGCGGCAGACCGGCGGCAAGAAGGGGCAGCCCTATTGGATTCGGCCCAGTCATGGCGGGTTGGTCGCCTTTGCCGGCCTTGTCGAGACCTATGCCGAGCCGGGCGGTTCGGAAATGGATACCGGCGCCATCCTGACCGCCAACGCCAATGCCGACATTGCCCACATCCATGATCGCATGCCGGTGGTGATCGATCCCAGGGATTTCGCCCGCTGGCTGGATTGCCGCACGCTCGAGCCGCGCGATGTCGCCAACCTGTTGCGGCCGGCGCCAACAGGTTTCTTCGAGGCAATTCCGGTCTCCGACCTTGTCAACAAGGTCGCCAACACCGGACCGGAGATACAGGAGAGGGGCGAGATCGGGCCGGAGCCCGAGAAGGTCAAGCGCCAGAAGCCCGGCGCGGACGACAGTCAGATGACGCTGTTTTAGCAGAGGCTGTTATTTTGAGGCGCATCCAGCGCCACCGTGCGCGGCGCCTTTGGCGCCGGCCCAACACTGCTTCAGGCAGCGCGGGGGGATACGATCCTCTGCGCCGGCTTTTTCTTCTTCGCGGTGTGGAGAAGGGCGGCGACGATCGCCGCCGGGCCGATTGCGCGATAGTGGTTGGTCAGCGCCGGTTGCTTGGCGCGGTTGGATTCCTGCTTGCTGCGAGGCATGTCTCTCTTCCCAGGTAACATTTCAGTGTCTGCGTTTGCTGGCCGAATCCGACCAAATCGTGACGTCTGGTGATCTAGCCGGCGAATGTTTCATGACTGTGCCGACATGTTTAATAAAATGTTTCACTGCCTGATTCCGCGTGATCGAACCACGCGTTTGCCAGTCTTCGTGACGTTTTTCTCGGAACCAGCGACTTGACGGCAACACCGGCCAAGGCGATAAAGCCGCCCATGAAAACGTCTTTCGCCATTTGTGGCATTTGCATTATTGGCTAGCCTCGCGCTGGTCCGGACGTTTTCGCCTCATCTTCCCCTAGATTGGACAAACGCCCCGGCCAGCAGGCTGGAGCCCGATTTGCGCCCTTGGCGCAGGCTGGGCTTCATTATCAACGGACCGGGAAGGCACGAATGTCTGACGCATCGAAGGGCCTGCGCCTCTACAACACGCTAACGCGGAGCAAGGAGGATTTCGTCCCGATCGATCCACGCAATGTGCGCATGTATGTCTGCGGCCCGACGGTCTACGACTTTGCCCATATCGGCAATGCGCGGCCGGTGATCGTCTTCGATGTGCTGTTCCGTTTGCTACGCTATGTCTACGGCGAAGCGCACGTCACGTATGTGCGCAACATCACAGATGTCGACGACAAGATTAACGCGCGCGCCCTGCGTGATTTCGGCGGCGAGATCGCTTCCGGGGCACTTTCTCTCAACGAGGCAATCCGGCGGGTCACCGAAAAGACCGCCGACCAGTTCCACAAGGACGTGGCGACGCTCGGCTGCCTGCAGCCGACATTCGAGCCGCGCGCCACCGAATTCGTCGAGCCCCGCGCTGACGGCAAGGCCGACATGATCACCTTGATTCAAAGCCTTATCGAACGCGGCCATGCCTATGTCGCGGCAGGCGAAGTGCTGTTCGACACGGCGTCGATGCCGGACTATGGACAATTGTCGAAGCGCAATCTCGACGAGCAGCAGGCCGGTGCTCGCATCGCCGTCGACGCGCACAAGAAGAATCCCGGCGACTTCGTGCTGTGGAAGCTCTCGTCGCGGGAGGAGCCGGGCTGGAATTCGCCCTGGGGCAGGGGCCGGCCGGGCTGGCACATCGAGTGCTCGGCGATGTCGGCCGCCTATCTCGGCGAGGTGTTCGACATCCATGGCGGCGGGCTCGACCTGATCTTCCCGCACCATGAGAACGAGATCGCCCAATCGCGTTGCGCGCACGGCACCGATGTCATGGCCAACATCTGGATGCACAACGGCTTCCTGCAGGTCGAGGGGCAGAAGATGTCGAAGAGCCTCGGCAATTTCTATTCGATCAACGAACTGCTGGAGACGGATACTTTTGGTGGCCGCAGATGGCCGGGCGAGGTGCTGCGGCTGGCAATGCTGATGACGCATTATCGCGAGCCGATCGATTTTTCCGTGCGCAAGCTGGAAGAGGCGGAGAATACGCTACGCAAATGGAAAAGGGCGGCAGACCTGGCGCCGGCGGCGGGGCAGTTACCGGCGGAGGTCGTCGATGCCTTGTCGGACGATCTCGCCACCTATGCCGCCTTCCAGGTCCTGACGCAGTTGGCCGGCGAAGCCGCGGACAGCAACGAAGCCGCTGCTGCGCTGAAGGCGTCGCTGCTGTTCCTGGGATTCGATGTCGCCTCGGCAGAGGTGGATGAGGACAAGGTCGCCAGAACGATCGCCAATCGCCTCGCGCTCATCGCGGCGAAGAACTGGGCCGAGGCCGACCGCATCCGCGACGAACTCTTGGCGCAAGGTGTACAGTTGAAGGACGGCAAGGACCCCGCCACCGGCGAACGTGTGACGACCTGGGAGGTGAAGCGGTGAGGGTGGAGCGAAACGCCCCCCTCTGCCCTACCGGGCATCTCCCCCTCAAGGGGGGAGATTGGACGTCATTTCGGCTTTCGCCAATCGCCTACGTTGATGATTGGGCGCCTTCGGCGAAGCTGCCGATCTCCCCCCTTGAGGGGGAGATGCCCGGTAGGGCAGAGGGGGGCGAACCGCGATGACGCATTATCCAGTGTCCGCCAACAACCGAAGCAACGCGCGCAAAATGCGCAAGGCAATGACCGATGCCGAACTGAAATTCTGGAATGAAATTCGCGCACACCGACTCATGGGGCTGGCGTTTCGACGCCAGATGCCCATCAGCGGCTACATCGTCGATTTCGCCTGCTCCAGTAAGAAGCTGATCGTCGAGTTGGATGGTTCTCAGCACGCTCAGGCCGACGCCTCGGCATCCGACGCTGAGAGAACTGCCAAGCTTGAGGCATTGGGCTGGACCATCCTGCGCTTCTGGAACGACGACGTCATTCGCGATATCGACAATGTCTGCCAGCACATCGTCATCGAGGCCGGCCTGGCCAGCGCTGAAATGGCCGCCAGCGAACCAGCAAGGGAGTCCGTTCCATGATCGACCATCTCGGCATCACCGTGGCCGATTTCGACGCTTCGAAGGCTTTCTACGACAAGGCGATGGCGCCGCTGGGGGCAGCACTCCTCTACATGGTGCCGCAGGAATACACCGGCGGCGCCAAGGTCGGCGGCTATGGTCGCGATCGGCCGGTGTTCTGGCTGCACGCCGGCAAGGACAAGCCCAGGGATCACCAGCATGTCGCTTTCACGGCGCGCAGCCGCGCCGAGGTCGATGCTTTCCACGCAGCCGCACTCGCCGCCGGCGGCAAGGACAATGGCGGGCCGGGCCTGCGCCCGCACTATCACCCGAACTACTACGGCGCCTTCGTCTTCGATCCCGACGGCAACAATGTCGAGGCCGTCTGCCATGTGCCGGAGTAGGCGGTCATGAGCCTCGACAACCGGCCGGTCTACACCGGTGGCTGCCAGTGCGGTGCGGTGCGCTTCCGCGTCGAGGGCGCGCTTGGCGACGCTTCGATCTGCCATTGCCGCATGTGCCAGAAGGCGAGCGGCAATTTCTATCTGCCGCTGGTTTCGGTGCGCGGCGCCACGCTCGACTGGACGCGTGGCGAGCCAAAACGCTTCCGCTCGTCCAATGCCGCCTGGCGCGGCTTCTGCGCCGAATGCGGCACGCCGCTGACCTTCGAGGCGCCGGACGGCATGGCGCTCGCGATCGCAGCCTTTGACGATCCGTCAGGCATCGCGCCGACGATCCAGTGGGGCGTCGAGGCCAAGCTTCCTTACGTCGACGGCATTCCCGAACTGCCGTCCGAGGACACGATGGCCGATATCGGATCGGCGCCGTACCTCGCCGAACTCGTCTCATACCAGCATCCCGACCACGACACCGAACAATGGCCGCCAAAGGAAAAGTCATGACCGAGATAATACGAACCGGCGGCTGCCAGTGCGGCGCCGTGCGTTTCCGCATTCGCGGGGCGCTAGGCCGTCCCTCGATCTGCCATTGCCGCATGTGCCAGAAGCAGTTCGGCTCGTTCTTCGGTGCGCTGGTGACTGTGCCTAAGGATGGCGTCGAATGGACCCATGAAGAGCCGAGCTATTTCCAGTCGTCGGTCAACATCGATCGAGGCTTTTGCGCCCGCTGCGGTACGCCGCTGACCTACCGGCAGCCCGGCGGGCTCGAGATCGCCATCGGCGCCTTCGACGACCGCTCCGATCTCGCCCCACGGATCCAGGTCAACTACGCCGCGCGACTGCCTTGGGTGGAGACGATTTTCGATCAGCCCGTCCACCAGGATCCTGATTATTACGCCCGGCAGGAGCAGATCATTTCCTTCCAGCACCCCGACCATGAAACAGCGGACTGGCCGACCAAGGGTTTGCAACTATGAGCAGTCGATTGCGTACTCTCTATCCCGAGATCGAGGCCTTCGATTCCGGCATGCTCGATGTCGGCGACGGCCATCAGGTCTACTGGGAGCGTTCCGGCACCAAGGGCGCCAAGCCGGCGGTGTTCCTGCATGGCGGGCCAGGCGGCACCATTTCGCCAAAACACCGCCGGCTGTTCGACCCTAAGCTCTACGACGTCATCCTGTTCGACCAGCGCGGCTGCGGGAAATCGACGCCCAATGCATCGCTCGAAGCCAATACGACCTGGCATCTCGTCGCCGACATCGAGCGCTTGCGCGAGATGGCCGGCTTCGACAAATGGCTGGTGTTCGGCGGCTCCTGGGGCTCGACGCTGGCGCTGGCCTATGCCGAAACCCACCCAGATCGCGTCAGCGAACTGGTGGTGCGCGGCATCTACACGCTGACGCGTGCCGAACTCGAATGGTATTATCAGTTCGGCGTCTCGGAAATGTTTCCCGACAAATGGGAGCGGTTCCTCGCGCCGATCCCGCAAGCCGAGCGCGGCGACATGATGGCCGCCTACCGCAAGCGGCTGGTCGGCAGCGACCGCAAGGCGCAGATCGAGGCTGCTCGCGCCTGGAGCCTGTGGGAAGGCGAGACGATCACGCTGTTGCCTGAGCCTGAAACCAGCGGTCCGTTCGGTGAGGACGACTACGCCGTCGCCTTCGCCCGCATCGAGAACCATTATTTCGTCCATGCCGGCTGGCTTGAAGAGGGGCAGTTGCTGCGCGACGCCTTCAAGCTTGGGGCTATTCCCGGCACCATCGTCCACGGCCGCTACGACATGCCGTGTCCGGCGCGCTATGCCTGGGCGCTGCACAAGGCCTGGCCGAAGGCGGACTTCCACCTGATCGAGGGTGCCGGCCACGCTTATTCGGAGCCGGGTATCCTCGATCGGCTGATCCGGGCGACGGACAAGTTTGCGGGCAAATGACCATGACCCGCGAGCGTCTCTATCTCTTCGACACGACTTTGCGCGACGGCCAGCAGACGCCGGGCATCGATTTTTCCGTCGAGGACAAGATCGCCATCGCCAGGCTGCTTGACGAATTCGGCATCGACTATGTCGAGGGCGGCTATCCCGGTGCCAACCCGACCGATACCGCGTTCTTCCAGGAGAAGCGCACGGCGCGCGCCAAGTTCGTCGCCTTCGGCATGACCAAGCGGGCAGGGGTGTCGGCCTCCAACGACCCCGGCCTGGCAGCGCTCGTGCAATCGAAGTCGGATGCCATCTGTTTCGTCGCCAAGAGCTGGGACTACCATGTCCGCGTCGCGCTCGGCTGTACCAATGAGGAAAACCTCGACGCCATCAAGGCCTCCGTCGAAGCAGCGATTGCTTCCGGCAAGGAGGCATTGGTCGACTGCGAGCATTTCTTCGACGGATTCAAGGCCAATCCAGTCTACGCGCTGGCCTGCGCCAAGACCGCCTACGACGCCGGTGCGCGCTGGGTGGTGCTGTGCGATACCAATGGCGGCACGCAGCCCTCGGAAGTCCGCGCCATCGTCGAGAAGGTGATCGCCTCCGGGATACCAGGCCGCAATCTCGGCATTCATGCCCATGACGATACCGGCCAGGCGGTCGCCAATTCGCTGGCCGCGGTCGAGGCCGGTGTGCGCCAGATCCAGGGCACGCTCAACGGCATCGGCGAGCGCTGCGGCAATGCCAATCTGATCTCGATCGTGCCGACCTTGGCGCTGAAACCGGCTTTTGCGGATCGCTTCGAGACCGGCATTTCGGCCGAGGCGCTGACCGGCATTTCGCGCCTGTCGCGCGCCTTCGATGAACTGCTGAACCGCGCGCCGGAAGCGCAGGCGCCCTATGTCGGCGCCTCGGCCTTTGCCACCAAGGCCGGCATCCATGCTTCCGCGCTGGCCAAGGAGCCGGCGACCTATGAGCATGTGCCGCCTGAAACGGTCGGCAACCGCCGCCGCGTCATGGTCTCCGACCAGGGTGGCAAGGCCAATTTTCTCGCCGAGTTGAAACGGCGCGGCATCGAGGTGCCCAGGGACGATCACCGGCTCGATGCGCTGATCGCCGTGGTCAAGGAACGCGAGGCCGAGGGTTACGCCTATGAAGGCGCCGATGCCAGCTTCGAGCTTTTGGCGCGCAAGATGCTGCACGGCCTGCCGGAGTTCTTCAACGTCACCTCGTTCCGCTGCATGGTCGAGCGCCGCTTTGATGCCAACGGTCAGTTGAAGACGGTGTCCGAAGCGATCGTGAAAGTGCTCGTCGATGGCGAGGAAAAGATGTCGGTCGCGGAAGGGCATGGCCCGGTCAACGCGCTCGACATTGCGCTGCGCAAGGATCTTGGCAAATACCAGAGCGAGATCGTCGACCTCGAGCTCGCCGACTTCAAGGTGCGTATCCTCAATGGCGGCACCGAGGCCATCACCCGCGTCCTGATCGAATCGCATGACGGCACCGGCGCGCGCTGGTGGACGGTCGGCGTTTCCGAGAACATCATCGACGCCTCGTTCCAGGCGCTGATGGATTCCATCGTCTACAAACTGATGAAGAACCGCGAAATGGCGGGACTTGTCGCTGCCGAGTAGGGTTGAACCATCAGCGAAAGTCCATTGATCCATCAGAACTTTGCGATGGTCTTGCCAAGGCGGCTGGGCCATAGCCTTGGGCCATGGTCACCGAAACAGCTCACCTCGACGCAGACGCCAAGGCCCATCGCGGCTTCCTGCTGGCGCTGGGCGCCTATCTCCTGTGGGGCACGCTGCCCTTCTACATGAAGGCGGTGGCGCACCTGCCACTTATCGAAGTGATCGCCCATCGCATCGTCTGGTCAGTGCCGATCGCTGCTGCCGTTCTGGTCTGGGCTGGGCGCACGGCGGACTTCAAGGCGGCAGTTCGCTCGCCGCGCACCATTGCGATGGCGGCGCTGACCGCGGCGCTGATCTCCGTCAACTGGGGCATCTATGTCTGGGCGATCTCCGTCGACCGCACCGTCGAGACCGCGCTCGGCTATTACATCAACCCGCTGGTGGTGGTCGTGGTTGGAGCTGTGCTGCTCGGCGAACGGCTCGACCGGCTGCAGATCGCTGCCGTCGTGCTGGCGGCGGTCGCGGTCACGGTGCTGACGATCGAAGGCGGCAAGTTGCCCTGGGTGTCGCTGGCACTTGCGTTTTCCTTTGCCGCCTACGGCTTCTTCCGCAAGACGCTGCCGATCGGCCCGAGCCAGGGTTTTCTGCTCGAAGTGCTTTTGCTGTCGGTGCCGGCACTCGGCTATATCGGGTACCTGATCGCCACCGGGCAGGACCATTTCGTCTCCAGCAACGGCACCGACACCGCGTTGCTGATCGGCTGTGGCCCGGTCACATCGATACCACTGCTGTTGTTCGCCTTCGGTGCCAAGCTGCTGCGCCTATCGACCATCGGCATCATGCAGTATATCGCGCCGACCATGGTGTTCCTGATCGCCGTTCTGATCTTCGATGAGCCTTTCGGCACCACCCAGGCCGTCGCCTTTGCGCTGATCTGGGCGGCACTGGCGATCTATTCCTGGTCGATGTTCCGTGGCCGCGAGGTCCGGTCGGCGGTGCGGGCTACAAGCTAAGGGCTCCCCAATGTACGTGCTGCATATCGCCAACAAGAACTATTCCTCGTGGTCATTGCGGCCATGGGTGTTGATGCGAGAGCTCGATATTCCGTTCGAGGAGCGGCTGACGCCGTTTCCGACCGGATCGAGCTGGGATCTCTACCGGGCGTTCTCGCCCAGCGGCCGGGTGCCGTGCCTGATCGACGATGGCTGGGCGGTCTGGGATTCGCTGGCCATCGCCGAATATCTCGCGGAGCGCCACCATGGTGTGTGGCCCGTCGAGGCCAAGGCGCGCGCCTGGGCGCGCTCGGCCGCCGCCGAAATGCACTCGAGTTTCACCGCGCTGCGCGGCGCCTGTCCGATGAGTTGCGGCCTGCGCGCCAAACCGTTCCCGATGTCCGATGCGCTGAAGCAGGATCTCTTTCGCCTCGGCGATTTGTGGAACGATGGCCTTGCCCGTTTCGGTGGGCCGTTTCTCGCCGGCGCTCATTTCACCGCCGTCGACGCCTTCTTTGCCCCGGTGGCGTTTCGGGCCCAGTCCTATGGGCTCTCTTTCGACGGGGCCGCCGCCGCCTATCCGGAGCGATTGCTTGCCTTGCCGGCGATGCGCGAATGGTACGCGGCAGGCCTTGCAGAGACCTGGCGTGAGCCCGGCCACGAAGCGGAAGTCGCGGCAGCGGGCACCATCGTCGAGGATCTTCGCGCGGTTTGACTGCTTACAGCCGCCCGAGGCGCCGGACGAACAGATAGGTTATTGCAGCGATAGCAAGTGAGACCGCTGTCACCACCCAGAAACCCATTGGCGTGTCGACAAGCGGCAGCCCGCCGACATTCATGCCGAACAGGCCGGAAATGATGGTCATCGGCAGCAGCACGGCGGTCATGACGGAGAGAACATAGAGCAACTGGTTCGACTGCATGGTCAGCTTGGCCATCAGCTCGTCCTGCAACAGCCTTGTGCGCGCCTGCAACTGCTCGCCGTCATGATAGAGAGTATGCGTCCGGTGCGAGAGCCTGGCCGCCATGTCGTTGATCTGGTCGGGCAGCTCGTCGCGATGCGAATGGTCGAGATGGCGAAACAGGTTTGTGAGTGTCGCCATCTGCCGATGGATCACCACCAACTGTCGGCGCGCCTCGACCAGCGCTTGCCGCTCATTGTGCCATGCATCGCGCACGACACGGTCCTCGATGCCGTCGAGCATATCGCCGAGCTTGCCCAGCTCGCCCGACATGCCGTCGAGCGACTGGCCCATGACCGCCTCGATCAGTTCCGCCGGCGAGCGGAATTTCCGCGATCCATTCTCCACCGCCTTGCGGACGGCGTCGACCGACTCCAGCGGCTGCTTGCGGGCGCCGATCAGCATCGTATCGTTGAAGGCGAAGCGGAAATGAACGAGCCCGCGCGCCTCGGAAAAATCGTGCTTGAGGTCCGGCAGATCGCCATGGAGCCAGTCGTCCTCGTAGTCGATGTGGCAGCCATGACTGGGGGCAAGGATTGCCTCGCGCACCGGCCTCGGCATAGCCTCTTCGGCGCCGATCTCCTGACGGGCGTGCAAGTCGGTGATCTGATAGCTGCGCCATGTCCATCGCGCCTGCGCGGGGTCCCTGGTTCGCACGCCTTCGGCGGTGAAATGGTAGCTGAAGAACAGCCCATGCTCGTCGGGCAGGTAAGGCGAAAGGTCGGTGCCTTCCGGGGCGAGAGCAATGTTCATTGGCGCCGTGCCAGATGCAGGTTTCGAACATGGCTGCCGCATGGCGACCGCCTGACCGCGATTTCTAGCACGAGCGAGCCCGGTTTCGTGTGACGGTTTCTTGACAGTCGATCACAGCCTGGCGAGCCGCAGGCGAGAGGCGGCGCCACGCGCCGCCAATAGCCTTTTGCCGTTCAGCGCTTCGGGCCGAAGCCCGGGTAGGGGTTGAGCGGCACGATCGCGGCGATGTCCATCATGCCGGCCTTGACCAGCGGCAAGGTACCGAGGTGGCTGCGCACGTCGGCATCGCTTCCCGCTTCGAACATCAGGCCGCTGCCCGGAATATCGCCGCGATTCCAGACCTGGCGCACCGCGCCCTCGGCATAGAGCGTGCGCCGCTGTTCGGCTTCGCCAGGCAGCAGCGGTGCGAAATCGGCATCGCTGAACTTTTCTGTGTTGCGGGTGAGAAGGGCAAAGAACTGCATGGTGGTCTCCTTTGGTTGGGATGGCCGACTATCACTTTGGCTGGTCAGACTGTCCAAGACTGATTAGGCTAAAGTTGAGACCTCATAGGGCTTGAAGCCTCGGAGGAAAAATGTTCGACCTGCGCCAGCTCCGCTATTTCGTCACCGTCGCCGAAACCGGCAATGTCGGCCGCGCCGCTGAAATCATCCATATTTCGCAATCGCCGCTCAGCCGGCAGATCATGCAACTCGAGGAGCAGCTCGGCGTCGCTCTGTTTGAAAGGGCGAAGCAGCGGGTCCACCTCAACGCGGAGGGCCGCGCCTTCCTCACCGAGGCCCGCGCACTCCTGTCCAATGCGCGGCGACTGGAGGAGTTCGGCCGCAACCTGGCCAGCGGTGCCGTCGGCCGTCTCGCCATCGGCTATGTCGAGGGGGCCGTGCATGCCGGACTTGTCGCCGGGATGCTGCGCCAGTTCCGCCGCGACCGGCCGGATTTTCATCTTCAGTTGCGAAGTCTGCGTTCGGCGGCGCAGTTGGAGGGGCTGCGGCAGCGATCGCTGGACCTGGGCTTTGTCTACTCGCCGCCCGCTGACGATGATCCGGATGTCACGGCCATGGCGCTGCGCCATGAGCCGCTGGTGCTGGCCATCCCCGAGGATGATCCGCTTGCCTTGTTGTCGGACATCAGGCCGCACCACCTCGACGGCCGCACCTGGATCACCGTCGTGCGCCAGCCTGACGATACCAACCGTGGCCAGTTCCTGGCCGCCTGCGCCAAGGCCGGCTTTCTCCCCGACATCGCCTATGAGACAGCGGACCCACTGACCTCGCTCGGTCTGGTCAGCGCCGGCCTTGGCCTGGCGACGGTGCAATCCAGCCTGCGTGCCGCCGCACCGCCACGGATCGTGTTTCGCGACCTGCCATGGTTCGAACGCATGGTTTCGATCCATCTCGCCTGGCGGCGCCATGACCGCCGCGCGGTGATCGCCGGCTTGCGGCGGCAAGCAGCGGACAATCGAGCCGCGCAGCCAGATCCGGCCTAGAGCTTGTCGATCACCGACTGCATGCCCTCGGTCGGCGCGTCGACAGACGAGCCTGCCACCATGATGGCGGCGACGATCGCCTCGGGGTCATCGACGACCAGCGGCTTGACCCGCTGTGCGGTATGGATGAAGCCCTCGGCCGTCATGTGGTCGAGCAAAGCCAGCATCGGATCCCAGAATCCCCCGACATTGCCGAAGACGATCGGTTTGCGGTGATGGCCGAGCTGCGCCCAGGTCATGATCTCGACGATCTCCTCGACCGTGCCGATGCCGCCCGGCAACGCCACAAAGGCGTCGGATTTCTCGAACATCCTGTGTTTGCGCTCGTGCATGTTGTCGGTGATCACGAGTTCATCGAGCCGATCAAGCGCGCTTTCGGTTGCTTCCCTGTTGATCAGGAAGCGCGGAATGATGCCCGTCACCTTGCCGCCGGCCTTGAGCGCGCCTTCGGCGACGGCGCCCATGATGCCTTTGGTGCCGCCGCCATAGATCAGCCTGAGGCCGGCTCGCGCAATCGAGCGCCCGAGCAGGTGTCCGGCCTTGGCGTAGATTTCATCGCGGCCCGGAGACGAGCCGCAATAGACACAGACGGATCGAATCGTGTTCATGCCGATGATTGGTGATTGTGTCTGAAAGCGTGGTCAAGCCCAGGGCGGGCTTTTTCTTGTCGGCCTATGCAAAACAGGTTAGACCGGCATTAGGTGGCTAAGGGGTAGGGAAATATGGCAATTAATCCACTGAAGGCGTTCTTGTTCGCGGCGGGTGGGACCGTCGCGGCCGTAGGAACGGCCTATGTATCGGGCGCACTCGACCCGTATCTCAATCGCACGCCGCCGGCGGAAGTGGCGGCGTTGACGCCGCCCGCGGCGCCGAAACCGGCTGATCCCGGCACGGAAGCGCGGCTGCCGCCGGCGTCGGTGCCGGCCGCTCCCGCCGCGGCACCCCAGGCGACGGCCCCGGCCGCACCGGCTACGGAGGCGGTAGCGCCGGCCGCGCCCGCCACGACTGGTCCGGTCGCGCCGACTTTCGATGTCGTGCGTGTCGAGAGCAACGGCTCGATCGTCGTCGCCGGCAATGCGGCGCCCAACTCGAAGGTCGAGATCCTCAACGGCACGACCGTGCTCGGTTCGACGGTCACCGGTCCCGATGGCGCCTTTGTCATCGTGCTCGATGATCCGCTGAAGCCCGGCGACTACACAATTGCGCTACGCTCGACCACTGGCGATGTCGTGACCGCCTCGGCGCAGACCGCTGTCGTCTCGGTTCCCGCGAATGCAGCCGGCCAGGTGTTGGCCATGGTCGAGGAGCCGGGCAAGCCGGCCGAACTGCTCACGGTTCCGGCGCCCGAGACAAAGCCGGCCGCACCGGCCGCCGGCGACCAGGCTGCCCAAGCGCCAGCGGCTACAGCCCCGGCACCAGCCGCCCCGGCGGCGCCAGCGCCGGCCGTGGTGGAAGCAGCACCTGCTCCGGCGGCATCGGCAACGCCGCCCGCCGCATCAGTTGCCGAGCCCAAGATCGTCGTCGAGGCGGTCGAGATCGACGGCAACAAGATCTTTGTTGCCGGTCTCGCGGATGCCGGCCGCAAGGTGCGAGCCTATGCCAACGATATCCTGCTCGGTGATGCGCAGACGTCGCCGGACGGTCACTTCCTCGTAGAGGCAACGCGCGACATTCCGGTCGGCAGCTACACCATCCATGTCGACGGCCTCGACGCCGACGGCGTGAAGGTGGTCGCCCGCGCCGCCGTACCGTTCGAGCGCGAACCGGGTGAAGCGATCGCCGCCGTGGCGCCTGCGGAGCCCAAGCCCGCCGAAGCAAAGCCGGTGGCTCCAGCTGCCGCCGAAGCGCCGGCCGCGCCGGCCCCTGCAGCGCCCGCTGCTGTCGCGGCCGCTCCGGCCGAGCCTGCACCGGCCGCAGCACCAGCGACGCCGGCTCCCGCCGCCGAAGCGCCCGCCGTCGTCGCTGCGGCCACGCCGCCAAGCGATGTACCCGAGACCGTGGCGCCCAAGCTCGAACATGCCAACGGCGCTATCATCATCCGCCGCCACGACACGCTGTGGCGGATTTCGCGGCGCGTCTACGGCCATGGCGTGCGCTATTCGACCATCTATCTCGCCAACCAGGACCAGATCAGCGATCCTGACCGCATCTGGCCAGGGCAGGTGTTCAAGGTGCCTGAAAAGTCGAAGGAAGGCGAAGCCGCCGACCTCAAGGCGATGGGCGAGCAGGCAACAACCGCGCCAGCCAAGACAAACTGATGCATTGAACAAGCAGTCCCTCGGATTTGATCCCGAGGGCTGCGGTTCTTGCCGCAACGACATGCGGCGCACCAATCTCCTCGGCCGCTGCCCACAAGGGCAGCTTGCCGTGGGGCCGGTCATCGTTTATCGCCGATGGACGATGACCGAATCCCTCATTGAAGCAGGCGGGAGCTGCCGCGCGCCGGAAAGCCCCGCCGTGGATAGCCGCGATATCGCCGCCCGGCTGGCGGCACTTTCGCACCCGGCGCGCATCGAAATCCTCAAACATCTGTCGGCCAGCAACTCCTGCTGCTGCCGCGAGGTCGTCGACCGTCTCGATCTGGCTCAGTCCACGGTTTCCCAGCATCTGAAAATCCTTGTCGAGGCTGGCTTGGTCCGCTTCGAGCCCGACCGCCAGCGCTCGCGCTACGCGGTCGACCGCGCCGCGCTCGCCGATGTCTCCGCATCGCTGAGCGCGCTCGTCACGTCCTGCTGCTCCGGCCGCTAAAAGATAAGAAGAAGGCACAAGAAATGGCCGAAAAAACCGTCTCCGACTCCTCGACCTTCAAGACGCTGCTCAACCTGTGGCCCTACATGTGGCCGGCGGACCGCGCCGATCTGAGGGCGCGGGTAACCTGGGCGACGCTGTTGCTGGTCGTCGCCAAGCTGACGCTCGTCGCCGGCCCCTACTTCTTCAAATGGGCGACCGACGCGCTGGCCGGCGATGCCAAATCGGTGCCGCCGCTGCCTTCCTTCCTGCTGGCGCCGGTGATGCTGGTCGTCGCCTACAATGTCGTGCGCCTGGTGCAGCTTGGCTTCAACCAGCTGCGTGACGCGCTGTTTGCCCGCGTCGGCCAGTATGCGGTGCGCCAGCTCGCCTTCCGCACCTTCGTCCACATGCATCAACTGTCGTTGCGCTTTCACCTGGAGCGCCGCACCGGCGGCCTGTCGCGCATCATCGAGCGCGGCACCAAGGGCATCGAGACGATCGTCCGCTTCATCATGCTCAACACCGCGCCGACCATCCTCGAATTCGCGCTGACCACCGGCATCTTCGCCTACACCTATGGCTGGAAATATGTCGTCGTCGTCGCGGTCACCGTCTGGGTCTATGTCTGGTTCACGGTGCGCGCCAGCGACTGGCGCATCTCGATCCGCCGCGACATGAACGACAGCGACACCGACGCCAACACCAAGGCGATCGACTCGCTGCTCAATTACGAGACGGTCAAATATTTCAACAACGAAGGCATGGAAGCCGAGCGTTTCGACCGCTCGATGGCCCGCTACGAGATTGCCGCGACTAGGATCTGGACCTCGCTCGGCTGGCTGAATTTCGGCCAGGGCATCATCTTCGGTGCCGGCACCGTCATCGTCATGTGCATGTCGGCGCTGGAGGTGCAGGCCGGTACCCAGACGGTCGGCGATTTCGTTTTCATCAACGCCATGCTGATGCAGCTGTCGGTGCCGCTCAATTTCATCGGCTTCATCTATCGCGAAATCCGGCAGGGGCTGACCGACATCGAACAGATGTTCGACCTGCTCGATGTGCCGCAGGAGATCGTCGACAGACCGGATGCCAAGCTGCTCGCCGTCAGCGCCGGCACGGTCGAGTTCCGCGACGTGCATTTCTCCTATGACCCGAACCGCAAGATCCTGAAGGGCATCAGCTTCGAGGTGCCGGCCGGCAAGACGGTCGCCATTGTCGGGCCGTCGGGTGCCGGCAAGTCGACCATCTCGCGGCTTCTGTTCCGCTTCTACGACGTTCAGGGCGGCCAGGTGCTGATCGACGGCCAGGATATCAGGGATGTGACGCAGGAAAGCCTGCGCGGAGCGATCGGCATGGTGCCGCAGGATACCGTGCTGTTCAACGACACCATCGCCTACAACATCCGCTATGGCCGCATCGGTGCCAGCGAGGAGGATATGCGCAAGGCGGCCGAACTCGCCCAGATCGGCCCGTTCATCGAGCGGCTGCGCGATGGCTACAAGTCGATGGTCGGCGAACGTGGGTTGAAGCTCTCGGGCGGCGAGAAGCAGCGCGTGGCAATCGCCCGCACCATCCTGAAGGCGCCACCGATCCTGATGCTCGATGAAGCGACGTCGGCGCTGGACAGCCACACCGAGCAGGAGATCCAGGCAGCCCTCGACCTGGTCAGCCGCGGCCGCACCACCATCGTCATCGCCCACCGGCTGTCGACGGTGATTACGGCCGACGAGATCATCGTGCTGCAGGACGGCCAGATCGCCGAGCGCGGCACCCATGCCGAACTGATGCGCAAGCACGGCCTCTATGCCTCGATGTGGGACCGCCAGCGCGAGGCAACCGAAGCCGAGGAGCGGCTGCGCATCGCCCGCGAGGGCGACGAGCTTGGCATCATCGTTCGTCGCCGCACGTCCGAGGTGAATTGAAGGCTCAGCGTGGCAAACCGATTTTTCCGCTTGACCTCAACTTTAGTTGAGATTGTAGGCCGTTCTTGGAGCCCGGCAAGAAGCATCGTTCAAGAACGGAACAATCGATATGAGCAAGATAAATCAGAACGTTGATGGCGGCAGCGTGTTCAGGGTGGACAAGTTCGTCGTGCCCGCCGCCGCCCGCGAAGAGATACTCGCCAAGGTCAGGGCAACGCATGAATTGCTGCGCGTGCAGCAAGGGTTCGTACAGGATTTCCTGCTTGAGCAATTCTCTGGCCCGGGCGAGTTCAACCTTGTGACGATCGTCGAATGGGAAAGCCAGGCGGCCGTCGACAAGGTGGTGCCGATCGTCAAGGCCGCGCACGAACGCGTTGCCTTCAACCCGCAGGAGACGATCGCCCGGCTCGGGGTGCGAGCCGACATCGCCAACTATCAGCGGATTCCAGGGCTCTAACCAGGCCAGCCAACGCCAGGTGCCGGCGCGTCTGCGCTGAGCACCTGGCCGGTTCGGGCATCGCTGATCATGTGCTCGAAGCCACGCCATTCGGCGGCGACGATGAACAGCGTTTGCCTGTTGGTGCCGCCCAGCATGCAGGCAAAGCAGCCGCGATCGACACCGACCGTCTGCAGCACCTCACCGCCTTCGCGCACCCTCACGCAGTGCTTGTTGGGCACATCCGCATACCAGGCGGCACCCTCGGCATCGAGGCAGATGCCGTCAGGAAAGCCGTCGAGGTCGGCCCAGACCCGCCGGTTGGCGAGACTGCCGTCGGCGACGATATCGAAGGCGGTCAGCCGGTTGGCATGGGATTCGGCGACGATCAGCGTCTTGTTGTCCGGGGTCACCGCCATGCCATTGGCAAAAGCAATGTCCTCGGCCACTTGCCGGATCGCGCCGTCGGGCGCAATCAGCACGATGGTGCCCGGACCGAAATGCTGCCCGGGCGCCGGCGCCGGCCCGCCGCCATTGACATAGATGTTGCCGTGCCCGTCGACGACGATCTCATTCCACGGGCTTTTCGACAGGTCTCGCAAGTCTGCGTGGGTGACGAGCCTTCCATCGGCTTCCTGCCGCAGCAGCAAGCCTTCGCGGCCTGATACGACGAGCAGGCGGCCATCCGGCAGCCAGTCGATGGAGTAGGGCAGGACAGCCGGCACGGTGAGCATGACCTCGCCCTTGCCTCGGGCATCGACAGCGACGATCTCGCCGGTGCCCCAGTTGCAGACCCACAGGCGTCCGTCATGCCAGCGCGGCGATTCCCCGAAGGCGAGGCCGGCGGTAACGAGACGCGGTGGGGTGGCCGATTGTGTCTGCATTTGCCGGAACTCCTTGTTGCGCGCGTCACGGTGGCCGAAAGGTCCATGAAAGACGCTGTCTCACCAAGGACGGGCGAGGGGTCTCCGTTCCGACAGCCGCTTTGTTGCTTTTCGCTCACGAAGAAATTGCTATTGGCAAGGCGTTGGGCAGCATGACGTTGGCTTGTTCGTTGTAGTCGGTATCGAGAAGTCGCGGGTCCTGCGGATGTGACCGTACCGCCAATATCGCACGTGCCGCTGCACATCGCCGCCCCCTGGCGGTTGCGGCCAATACGGCCTTGCCCATTGTTGCGTTGCGGCGAAGGGGGCTTTGGGCTATTGAGGCCGGACTTGAAACGGAGCCCGTTTATACCCGATGAGCCTTGTCGATACGGTCAAGAACGCGTTCGTACCGATCCATCGCGAAGGCTATCCCTTCATCGCGGCCTTTGGCGCGGCAACGCTTTTCCTCGGCTATTTCTCCTCGGTTCTATTCTGGATCGGCCTTATCCTGACGGCTTGGTGCGTCTATTTCTTCCGTGATCCCGAGCGCGTCACCCCCGTCGATGACCGCCTCGTGGTCAGCCCCGCCGATGGCATCATCTCGGCGGTCGGACCGGCCGTGCCGCCGCGCGAACTCGGCCTCGGCAATGTCGAGATGACCCGCATCTCGGTGTTCATGAACGTGTTTTCCTGCCATGTAAACCGCGCCCCGGTGCGTGGCCGCATCGCCAGGATCGAGCATCGGCCGGGAAAGTTCCTCAACGCCGAACTCGACAAGGCGAGCACCGAGAACGAGCGCAACGGCCTGGTGATCGAGAGCCCCAACGGCACGGTCGCCGCCGTTCAGATCGCCGGCCTGGTGGCGCGCCGCATCGTCTGCTGGGCAGAGGCCGGCGGCACGATCGCCATCGGCGAGCGTTTCGGCCTGATCCGCTTCGGCTCGCGCGTCGACGTGTTCCTGCCCCTGGCCGCCACGCCGCGCGTGGCCGTTGGCCAGACGGCCGTCGGCGGCGAAACCGTGCTGGCCGAATTCGGCGGTGTCGCCGGCACCCCCCTCGTGCGGATTTCTTGAGCCGTGGGCACGCAATACAAGAAGTTCGAGGCCCATGCCAGCGGCGGTCCGCGCATCCGCGAGATCCCGATGCGCATGGTGCTGCCCAACCTCGTCACCGTGCTTGCCATCTGCGCCGGCCTGTCCGGCATCCGCTTCGGCTTCGAAGGCCGCTTCGAGCCGGCGGTGGTGATGGTGCTGCTGGCTGCCTTCCTCGACGGCATTGACGGCCGCCTGGCGCGGATGCTGAAAGCGACCTCGAAATTCGGCGCTCAGATGGATTCGCTGGCCGACATCGTCAATTTCGGCGTTGCGCCAGCTCTGGTTCTCTATGCCTTCCTGCTCGACCGCGCCGGCTCGCCGGGCTGGATCGCGGCGCTTTTGTTTGCCATCGCTTGCGGGCTGCGGCTCGCTCGTTTCAACGTGCTCGACGACGAGAAGGCCGATCGCCCACTATGGCAGTCGGAATATTTCGTCGGGGTGCCGGCGCCTGCCGGCGCCGTGCTGGTGATGCTGCCGCTCTATCTCTATTTCCTGCGCACAGGGCTGGAGCCCAGTCGTCCAGCGGCCTTCGTCGCCACCGGCTTCACCATCCTGGTCGCCTTCCTGCTGGTCAGCCGGCTGCCGGTCTATTCCGGCAAGAGCCTGAGAATCCCGGGCGACAGGGTGTTGCCGATCATCCTTGGTGTCGTGCTCTACATCCTGCTTCTGATGACCTATCCCTGGTACACGCTGACCGCCTCGGTCGCCGGATACCTGATCTTCCTGCCGTTCAGCGTGCGCGCCTATTCGAAGCGCGCCAAGCTGGAGGGCGAGAAGGTGCCGCCTTCGGACATAGGTTAAGAACGGCGGCGAAGTACTTGACTGGATTCAGGCTGCCGCGCTCAGCCCCAGCCTGTCGATCGCCAGCTTGCGGGTGGAGACATAGTCGGTCTTGCCGGATCCAAGCACCGGGATTTCCTCCACCTTGATGATGTCGTTCGGCACCATCAGCTCGGCTGCACCCGCCTGTTTGCCGAACTTGCGCAACTCGTCTGGATTGGCATCGCCGGCGGTGGTGACCAGCACGATGCGCTCGCCACGCCTCTTGTCCGGCACCGCCACCGCGGCATGGCGCTCCTCCGGCCATAGCGACTGTACCAGGATCTCGACCGCCCCCAGCGACACCATCTCGCCAGCGATCTTGGCGAAGCGTTTGGCGCGGCCGCGAATGGTGATGAAGCCTTCGCGGTCGACGGCGACGATGTCGCCGGTGTCAAGCCAGCCGGTCAAGGGCTGCAGCTCACCGGCGCGGTTCGCGGTCATGTAGCCCATCATCAGGTTCGGTCCGTCGAGCCACAATTGGCCGGCGTCGCTGATGCCTTCGACCGGCTCCAGCTTCATGCGCATGGCGGGCAACAGTCGCCCGACCGTGCCGTCGCGGCCATGGATCGCGGTGTTGACGGCAACCACGGGTGCGGCTTCGGTCAGCCCGAAACCTTCGATGATCTCGGCCTGGAAGCGCTCGCGATAGACGCGGCGGGTTTCCGGCTTCACCGCCTCGGCGCCGGCGACGATGAAGCGCAGGCTGGAAAAGTCGCCGTCCTTGGCGGTGCGCGCATAGTTGGCGAGGAAGGTGTCGGTGCCGAACATGATGGTCGGTTTCACCTTGCGCGCGATCTCGGGGATGATCTTGTAGTGCAGCGGCGAAGGGTAGAGGAACAGTTTCACTCCGGTGACCAAAGGCAGGATGGTGCCACCCGTCATGCCGAAGGAGTGGAATACCGGCAGCACGTTGAGCAGGATGTCGGACGGCGAGATGGTGATGCGGGCCTCGGCCTGCATGGCGTTGGCGAGCAGGTTCTTGTGTGATAGCACCACCGCTTTCGGCGTGCCTTCTGACCCGGATGTGAACAGGATCAGCGCCGGCTTGGCCGCATCCTGCCGCTGCAGCGGCCAGCGCCACAGCAAAGCGGCTGCAAGCTTGTCCAGCGCGGTGACGCTTTTGCGCACATCCTCCAGCCATAGGAACTTGGCGCCACCCTTTTCGGCCGCCTCGACGATATCGGCGAGGCCTGCCTTCTCGACGAAGGCGCGGGAGGAGATGACGGTACGGATCATCGTTGTGTGCACGGCGGCGGTGACGCTGGCCGGCCCGGCCGTGTAGTTGATCATCGCCGCCAACCGGCCTGCCGACAGAAGGCCGGTAAGCGACAGCACGACGCCATTGGCGTTGGGCAGCATCAGCCCGACTGCTTCGCCCGGCGCCGTGACGGCCTCGAAGCGTTTGCCCAGGACCCGCGCGCCGATGAACATCTTGCGGTAGCTCAGCGCGCCAGAGATGACGTCCTCGATGATGTGATGTGAGGCGCCCACGCGGTCGGCGGCATCGCGCATGGCCAGAAACAGGCCACGATCGAGGTCGGTGCCGAAAAGCCGGGCCTCGGCGATACGGTCGAACAGCGCATTGGTGTTCGAAGTCTGGTCCGGGTTGCGCGCCGCCAGTTCGGCGATGGTCATTGGCTCGAGCACGCTGATCGACAGCTGCGGAAACCAATGCCGCGGTGCCTTGTCCGCTGGCGTCAGCGAAACCGGCAGGCTGCGCGCGCCGGCGACGAAGATCGGCACGATGCGGGCGTCGGCCTGCATGGCGATGCGGGTGACCGCGCGAAATAGCCGGAATGTCTTGACGTCAGGCTCGACCGCATCCGGCAGGTAGACGGCGAGCCGGCCCTTGCCCTTCAGGACCCGCACCAGCCGGCGGCTGACGAAGACATGTTCGGCATTGAAGGCGATGGTGCGGCCAAGCTCGCGCCAGGGTTCAAGCCAAGGCGACCGCGCCGAGACCTCGTCGAGTATATGCAGCGTGTCGTCCGGCAGCAGCGACAGCATCAGCGCCGGCTCGAAGCGCGATTGATGCGAAATCACGTAGATGACAGGGACCTCCGCCTTGCGGGCGATCCTGATGCGGTCGTCGGCGATACGGTAGGCGAGCTTGAACGGCACATAGAGCAGCGCCTGGGTGAAGCGCAGGCCGAGGCGGAATTTTTCCACCACGCCGATCAGCAGCCAGGCCAAAACTAGACCCGCAAGCAGCGCCAGTGTCAGGATCATGCCGCATCTCTCCCAACGATCTTAGCATCGCGGCTCTTTCGCGGCCGCTTTGGCCAGAACCTAGACGATGTGGGAGCAAGGTCAATGCGAAGCTTTTTCCTTCTCCCACGAGGGGAGGAGGAAAACCGCGGCTCACGCCGCCTTCAACCGCCCGCTGATAAAACGAAACTCCTGTGTCTTGCCGCCATAGCCGTAGGCGGCGGCCGGGACTTCGTGCACGAAGGCATAGCTCTCCTCGTGCACGCCGCCCAGCAGGCGGCCGAAGGCGGCGAAGATCTCCTTGAGATAGGCCTCCAGTTCGAGCTTGGTGTTGGTGCCGTCGACCACCTTGATGTCCAGCCAGAATGTATTGGTCCCGTGCTCGGCCAGCGACCTGCCGCCGGCGAACCAGTGCTGTGGATCGATGTAGGATATGGCAACCGCCGTGATCGTCGGATCCTTGCCCAGCTGCGTGGCGGTGATCTCGGTTACCTCCCTGGCAATCCTGGCGGACAGCGCGGCGTCGGGCTTGCCGGTGACATTGACGTTGATGATGGGCATTTTTCTTCTCCTTGGCTCGAGCGGCGTCCGATCGCCGTTGGAAGAACCATGTCACCATCAAAGGGTCAAAAAAATCGAATTGTTTTAAACATAAGGTTCGATAGTATCGAATTATGGAAACGCTCGATCCGGACCTGCTCAGGACCTTCCTCGCTTTCGTCGACAGCGGCTCGCTGGCTCAGGCGGCATCAAGCGTGGGCCGTTCTCCCTCGGCGGTGACCGCGCAGATGCAGCGGCTCGAGGAGATCGTCGGCGAGCCGCTTCTGGCGCCGCAAGGCAGAGGACGCAGCCTGACGCCGGCCGGCGAGGACCTTGTCGGTCATGCCAGGCGCATCCTGGCGGCGCATCGCGAGGCGTGGCTGGCCATGAAGGGAGCGCGGACTGCGGGACGCGTCGCCATCGGCACGACGCAGGACTTCGCCGATAGTGGCTTGCCCGACCTGTTGCGCGCCTTCGCCGTCAGTCATCCGCGCGTCGGAATCGAATTGCGTGTCGGCCGCTCCACCGAGCTGGCACAGGCACTGCGGTCTGGCAGCCTCGACCTGGCGATCGTCATGCGCCAGGCCGCGATGGCGGACGAAATCGGCGTCCTGCGCGAGCCGATGATATGGCTGTGTTCACAAAAGGGGCTGGCCTCGCGACAGGAAGAATTGCCGCTGGCGCTGCTCGATCCGTATTGCGGCTTTCGCGAAGCGGCGATCGCCGCGCTTGATGCGGCCGGTCGCCGCTACCGCATCGCTGCCGGTAGCGCCAGCCTGGCCGGCCTGCGCACAGCTGTGAATGCCGGTGTTGCGCTGACGCTGCGCACGGCACGCTTTGCCCATTCCGGCATTGTCGAGGCGCCGCGCGAGCTTGGTCTGCCACAGGTGCCGACAGCTGAGTTCGCCATTCGGCTGCGCGCTGGTGCCGAGGGGCCCGCCCGCGATCTGGCGGCACTGCTCAGCGGCAACCTGGCTCTGCCTGGGCTCCGTGGTTGAATCGGTGCAGGTCCGGTCGTGCGGCGGGATCCATCGGCAAAGAAAAAGCCGACCTTGCGGTCGGCTTGAAAGTAGGACGGGCCGAGGGGTTTGGGGGGACTTGGGGTGGCCCGTCGCATCAACAATGCCTGACCCCGATGATGGTTCCGTGACTGCGCCAATTTTTAAGAGATATTTGACGCCATGCGTTGCGAGCGGGCCGCCAGCCAGTCGCGACCGGCATGGGTAAACACGGCGGCGAGCACAATGGCACCGCCGATCATGCTGGCTGCTGGCGCAATCTCGCCCAGAAACAGGAAGGCAAACAGAATCGCGAACGGCACTTCGGCCGAGCCGAGCAGTCCGGATTCGGCCGCCGGGATAAGCCGCGCGCCTTCCGTCCACAGGATCGAGGACAGTGCGAAGGACGCGCCGAAGGTGACGAGCAGAACGGCATCCCTTGGTGAAACCGCCAGCGGATCGGTGACGAACCAGCCGAGAACGAACAGCAGGAAGGCCGCCACCGCACCAGCCCACACCACGGGCGTGTCGCGGAAGGCGCGCACCATGATCATGTAGAGGCCGCTGCCGATGGTCATCAGCAGCGCCAGCCCGTCGCCGAACAGGTTGCCGGTGCCGAAGCCGGACCAGACCATGATCGCCACGCCGCACAGCGACACGGCGGCCGCGACCATCGTCTGCAGGCGGAAGGGTTCACGTGTCAGGACCCAGGCCAGCAGCGCGGTGACGAAAGGCGCGGTGGCGTAGATGATCGCGACATTGGCGACGAAGGTGAACTTGAAGGCGGAGATGAAGGCAATGCTGGCCAGCGCGCCCTCTACCGCCAGCAGCCAGCCACGCCAGCCAAGCCGCAGGCTCTCGCGCCCGCCGGAGCGGTGGCGTCGCCACAGCACATAGAGGCTGATCAGGATCGAGCCGACAAAGCCGCGCCAGCAGATGATGGTCAGCGGGTCGGCATGGATCGATTTGGTCAGCACGCCGGTCAGGCCGAACACAGCCGCCGATGAGGACACCAGGATGATGCCGAGCGTGCGTTCCGCGGTTTCCATGGTGGTTGCGATGTCAGTCATACAGCCAGCCTACGCCGCTCGGTCCTGACATCGTAGTGTCAGCTGTGATGGCCGTGCGCATCAAAGCCGTTTGCGGAAATGCTCGCCGCCCACGATCAGCAGGCCGGCGGCGACGATAAGTGCGGCGCCGAAGAACACTTCGCGGCGCGGTACGTCGCCCCAGATCGCAAAGCCGAGCGCGAACGCCCACAACAGCGAGGTGTATTCGAGGGGTGCGAGGATCGAGGCCGGCGTTCGCTTCATGCCTTCGAAAAGAAGATATTGCGCGAGGCCGCCGAGCGCGCCGACGCTCGCAAGGAGCAGCAACTGGATCCCGTCCGGTGTGTGCCACCACAGCAGTCCCGGCACCGCCGAAAACAACAGGAAGTAGAAATTGTTGAGGAGCAACTGGATCAGCGAGCGCTCGGCCAGGGCGGTCTTGCGCAGCAGCACGATGGCAATGCCCCACAAAACAGCGGCAGCCAGCACCTGAAGCACCGGCACGGACAGGCCGAGATGGGTGGGATCGCAAGCGACGAAGACACCGGCAAAGCCGATCAGCACGGCAAACCAGCGCAGCAAGGGCACCTTTTCGCCGAGCATCGCCACCGAAAGCACGGTAACGATGATCGGAGCCGCGTAATAGACGGTGGTCAGTTCGGCGAGTTGCAGGCTGCGGGCGGCGTTGTAGTAGCAGAGCCAGGCGGCGAGCGTGAAGGCGCTGCGCACCAGCATCGGCCGCACGATCGGCGAGCGCACTGTATCGGCAAACAGCTGTCGTCCGCCGATCGCCGCGCAGGCGCCGAGGATGGTGATGCTGCGGAAGAACATGATCTGCCAGACGCTCATTCCGGCAACCAGCAGCTTGATCGAGGCGTCTTGCGTCGAAAACAGGAAATAGGCCGCGCCGGTCAGCAGGATTCCGGCGAGAACCCTTTCGCGAGTTTCGAGAATGGCGATATTGGCCATAAGGCGCGGGACCAACGTTGCGGAAGGTGACGGAAATGCTGTGTGGAGCGGCACGAGGACTCTGAAAGTCAGGCCACGATGCCGTCCTCTATACGGGTGAAAGTCGGCGCAGCGCTACGCCAGCCCCATGCTTGCGTTGGGGCAGGGAATGCCGATCTTGCTTCCAGGAAGCGATCGGCACTTATATCTGACGAAGCCACGCCCCCGGCCGGGCACAAAAGTGAAAAGGAGCGCACATGGACGCAACCGAACTGAAGGCCATGCAGGCGCCGCTGAAGCAGGCTTATCGCGACGACGCTTCGCGCGCGCTGATCACGCTGCGCGCCAAAGGGTCGGTCGACGACCAATCGGTTGCGTGCAAGGTGGAGACGGGCAGGGCGATCGCAATCGCCGGCCTGCATCCGGCAACCGGCGGCTCGGGGCTAGAGCTCTGCTCGGGCGACATGCTGCTGGAGGCGTTGGTGGCTTGCGCCGGGGTGACGCTGAAGGCTGTGGCGACGGCGCTTGAATTCAAGCTCGGCGCCGCCACGGTGGAGGCCGAAGGCGACCTTGATTTTCGCGGCACGCTCGGTGTCGCCAAGGATGCGCCGGTCGGCTTTCGCGCCATCCGACTGAATTTCGCTCTCGACACGGATGAACCGCAGGAGCGGATCGATTCGCTGCTGAAACTGACCGAGCGCTATTGCGTGGTGTTCCAGACCATCAACCAGAAGCCGGAGCTGACGGTGAGCGCACGTCGCTGAGCCTGCAATCTCTCCCATGGGGAGACTGGCTATCTTTCCGGCTTTCGCTGGAGCAATTCCAGGAAAAGTGTGAGACGGTTTTCCCGGGAAAAGCGCACGGCGCTTTCCCTTGGGAATTGCGTCAAGACAAAGAGATGGAGCGGTTCGGCGTTTCCGTGAAACGACGAACCGCTGCAGCTGGTGCTTACTGCGCTGACGGCGTTTCGGCGTCGCCCTCGTCGGTGAAGGGCGAGGCGCTCGGCACGCATTGCACCGACCAGCCGGCTGGTGTCGGCTGCTTCTGATATTCGGTGATGGCGGCGGTGCACTGTTCGCGCTTGTCGAAGGTGCTGGGCAGCACGACCATGCCGCCTTGCGGACCGGCGATTACCAGATACCAGACCAACGCTACAGTCGAAGCCATGGGGATTTTCCTTGTTCTGCCCAGCCAGGGCGCTTGTTGCGGGAGTCGTTATGATCCTACCAACTCCACGGAAATGACGAAAGCATGACCGCAGCGCGGCCTTGCACCCTCAAATCACAGCCGCGTGATGACAGCGCGGTTTTGGAGGCCGAACTTTTAAAGCCCAGGCCGGCTCAGTCGGTTGCAAAACAATAGAACAGGCCATCGCCGCCGGTGCCCTTTAGCGCCTCCTGGCTGCAGCCGCCGCGCGAGGCGTGCGAGGAATTCCAGGACTTGGCGGCAGTCGAATCGTCAAGGCCGGTGCGATCGTGATGGCCCATCATCGCGCCCCCTTCCGCGCCACTCATCGTCCAGTCGCCGCAGGTCTGGTCGGCTATCTTCGTGCCGTCAGGCTTGGAGCCGGTCAGCATGTCGTGCCGGTTTGGCGTGTCGCCGCGGCCGTTGACCACTTCGCCCTTCTCGTTAAGCGCCGTCTGCTTGGTGATGCCGTTGGCGTCGCTGTGCAGCGAAGCGACGTCGTCGGCTATCTTGACGCCCTTGGCATTCACCCATGGTCCCTTGCCGATGCGGTCGCGCGCATCGGTGTCGCTTGTCGAGAGATACGCATGCCAGGTCTTGCCGGTGACGCCGGCGGCTTCCGCCAGCGACGCGCAATGCGCGTCCGCACCCTTGAGGCCACCGAGATCGGCGCCCTTGCCCGAACCGACACTGGTGACGAAGAAACTCATCTTGGCGTCTTGCGAGAGGGCTGTGCCGGCAGTGGCGGCCGTGATGGCGGTGGCGGCAACGAGAAGAAGTCTGCGCATGTCGGTCCTCCGGTTGGCTTCGAATGGTTACATTCGAAGAAACGTTGCCGGAGGCCTATTTAATCCGCTTCGCGCTCAAGTTTTATTCCGGCTGCCTGTACGCGACAAAGCGGTTGTGCTTGGCCTGGAAGATCAGCCCGGTCTCTTTCAGGTCCGGGCTGGCCAGCGGCACGATGCGCTTGGCGATTTCCGAGGGGTGCGGCAGCGTAGCCGGATCCTCACCGGGTACGGCCTGGGCACGCATGGCGGTGCGGGTGGCGCCGGGGTCGGCCGCGTTGACGCGCAGCGGCAGGTTTTGCGTCTCATGCGCCCAGGAGCGCATCATCGTCTCGACCGCCGCCTTGGATGCCGCGTAGGGCGCCCAGAACGCGCGCGCCGAATGAGCCGCGTTGGAGGAAAGCAGAATGGCTCGGCCGGCGTCGGAGAGCCGCAGCAGCGGGTCGACCGAGCGGATCAGCCGCCACGTCGAGGTGACGTTGATGGTCATCACCTTCTCGAAGGTCTTCGCCTCGACATGGCCGATCGGTGAGATGACGCCGAGCACGCCGGCGTTGGCGACGAGAATGTCGAGCTTGCCCCAGCGTTCGTGGATGGCGCCGCCCAGCCGGTCGATGCCGGCCATGTCGGCGAGGTCGAGCGGCACCAGCGTCGCCTGGCCGCCGGCCGCCTTGATCTGGTCGTCGAGCTCCTCCAGCCCGCCGACAGTGCGCGCAACCGCAATGACATGCGCGCCGGCTGCGGCCAGCTCCTTGGCAATGAAATAGCCGATGCCGCGCGAAGCGCCGGTGACGACCGCAACGCGGCCGGTAAGGTCGAGGGTCATGCGATGGATTCCGGAAATCTGGCTAAGGCTAAAGCAATTCCAGGAAAAGTGTGAAACGGTTTTCCGTCCGGAATTGCGTCGAAACAAAGAGAAAGAGCGGTTCTGCGCTTCCGTGAAACGACGAACCGCTCTGATGACGGTCCGACAATCCTACGTCCCGCTCGTCGCCAAGAGCGACAGCGTGCGCACATTGTCGTGGCCTTCGAAGTCGAGCAGGCGGGTCGGATACTGGCCGGTGAAGCAGGCGTCGCAGAATTGCGGCTGGTCGTTGTCGCGGCCCGCCTCGCCGACGGCGCGGTAGAGCCCGTCGATCGAGAGGAAGCCGAGCGAATCGACCCGGATGAACTCGGCCATCTCTTCCACCGACATGCGCGATGCCAGAAGCTTCGACTTCTCCGGCGTGTCCACGCCGTAGAAGCAGGACGCGCTGGTCGGCGGTGAGGCGATGCGCATGTGCACTTCCTTGGCACCGGCGTCGCGCACCATCTGCACGATCTTCTGGCTGGTGGTCCCGCGCACGATCGAATCGTCGACCAGCACCACGCGCTTGCCCTCGATCATGCGACGGTTGGCGTTATGCTTCAGCTTGACGCCCATGTGGCGGATCGAATCGCCGGGCTGGATGAAGGTGCGGCCGACATAGTGGTTGCGGATGATGCCGAGCTCGAAGGGAATGCCCGCCGCCTGGCTGAAGCCGATCGCCGCCGGCGTTCCGGAATCCGGCACCGGCACGACAATGTCGGCCTCGACCGGGTTTTCCTGCGCCAGCTCGGCGCCGATGCGCTTGCGCACCTCATAGACGTTGCGGCCTTCGACCGACGAATCCGGCCGCGCGAAATAGACATACTCGAAGATGCAGAAGCGGGTTTTCTGCGGCTCGAAGGGGAACAGGCTCTCGATGCCCTTGGAGGTGACGACAACCATCTCGCCGGGCTTCAGGTCGCGCACGAAACGCGCGCCGATGATGTCGAGCGCACAGGTCTCGGAGGCCAGGATCCAGGCGCCGTCGAGATCACCCAGCACGAGTGGCCGGATACCGAGCGGATCGCGGCAGCCGATCATCTTCTTGGCTGTCATCGCCACCAGCGAGAAGGCGCCCTCGACCTGCCGCACCGCATCGATGAAACGCGAGTTCAGGTCGCGCTCCTTGCTGGTGGCGACAAGGTGCAAGATCGTCTCGGTGTCGGAGGTGGACGAGAAGATCGCGCCCTGCTTCTGCAGCGCGCGTTGCACGGTCATGGCATTGGTGAGATTGCCGTTGTGGGCAACGGCAAAGCCGCCATCGGCCAACTCGGCGAAGAACGGCTGGATGTTGCGCATGCCGGCGCCGCCCGTCGTGGCGTAGCGTGTGTGGCCAATGGCGCGGTTGCCTTGCAGGCTGTCGATGACGCGCTGCTTGGTGAAGGTGTCGCCGATCAGGCCGACATGGCGTTCGACATGGAACTGGGTGCCGTCATAGGAGACGATGCCGGCGGCTTCCTGGCCGCGATGCTGCAGCGCATGCAGGCCTAGGGTGACGATGGCTGCCGCGTCCTGCCGGCCGAAAATGCCGAACACGCCGCATTCATCGTGGAAATGATCATCGGCCTCGGCGGAAAGCACGTTGTCTGCGTCTGCCATCTTAAGCTCCGCTAAAATCGCCATATAAGGCGGGTGCGCGTCGAAAGCAACGCGTACCGTGCAGCCGCTCACATGATCGTCGGTTTTCCGACGTCAGTTCGCCGGCGCTGCCGGTGCTGGATTGGCCGGGGCGTTGTCCGCGGGCGGCGTTCCGGCGTCACTGTCATCGGGAGCCGGCGCATTGGCATCGTCGCCGCCAGCCGGCGCATCCGCCGCCGGTGCGTCGGGAGCGGCGGGCGTCTCGGCAGCCGGCTGATTCGGATTGAGCTTCTTGAGGATGGCGTTTTCCGGATCCTCGGGCAGCAGGCTTTCAAGCTTGGCGCCGATCGATTCGAGCAGCGGCCGCGACTTGGCATCCGTGACCCAGGCCGGTGCCTTGGCGCCAGCCAGCCAGTTGAAGAACAACAGCGCCACCGCGACGACCAGAATGCCGCGCGCGGCGCCATAGAGGAAACCCAGCGTGCGATCGAGTGCGCCGATCCTGGAATCGATAATCCAGTCGGCGAGCTTCATGGTGATGACCGAGACGACGATCAGCGCGATGACGAAGACGATGCCGGCGGCGGCCGCCATCGCGATCTTGTCATTGTCGATGTAAGGCTTGAGATAGGGCAGAACCGGCTTGTAGAAGAAGAAAGCCGCCGCCGCTGCCGCTGCCCAGGAGACGACGGACAGGATTTCGCGCGAGAAGCCGCGGACCATGGCGAGCATCGCCGAGACCAGGGTGAAGCCGACAAGAATTCCGTCAAGCAGCGTAATCGGCATGTCTTTCGCCCCACTCCATGTCTTTCACCAGTCGACGAGCCGCGTCACTCTTCTTCGTCGGCGCGGCTGCGGCGTGAGCCGGCTATACGCGCCACGAGGTCGGCAAGCTCGGTCGGCTGGAAAGCACCGGCCCCGATCCCCCCGGCAAGTTCCCCGCTGCCCATAGGCAGAACCGCGCTTCCAAAACCCAGCTTTTCGGCTTCCTTGAGGCGCTGTTGCGCATGCGCAACCGGCCTCACGGCGCCCGAAAGGCTGATTTCGCCGAAATAGACGCAATCGGCGGGAAGGGCAAGACCGGTGAGCGAGGAAACCAGGGCGGCCGCCACCGCCAGATCGGCCGCGGGCTCCGAGATGCGATAGCCGCCGGCGACGTTGAGATAGACGTCATGGGTGCCGAAACGCACGCCGCAATGGGCTTCGAGAACCGCCAGGATCATCGACAGCCGGGCGCCGTCCCAGCCGACCACGGCGCGGCGCGGCGTGCCGAGCGAAGATGGCGCGACCAGCGCCTGGATCTCGACCAGCACCGGCCTCGTCCCTTCCATGCCGGCGAAAACTGCGGCACCTGGCGATTTCGCATGGCGCTCGCCGAGGAACAGCTCGGACGGATTGGCGACCTCGCGCAAGCCCTTGTCCGACATCTCGAAGACGCCGATCTCGTCGGTCGGTCCGAAGCGGTTCTTCACCGTGCGCAGGATGCGGTAGTGATGGCCGCCTTCGCCCTCGAAGTAGAGCACGGCGTCGACCATGTGCTCGACCACGCGTGGTCCGGCGATCTGGCCCTCCTTGGTGACATGACCGACCAGCACGATCGCCGCACCCGTGGATTTCGCATAGCGGATCATCGCCTGGGCGGCGGCACGCACCTGGGTGACGGTGCCTGGCGCCGAATCGGCGAGGTCGGTCCACAGCGTCTGGATCGAATCCAAGATGACGAGGTCAGGCCGTTTGCCGTCGGCGATCGTCGCCAGGATGTCCTCGACATTGGTCTCCGCGGCCAGTTCCACCGGTGCCGCGGCGACGCCAAGCCGCTGCGCGCGCAGCCTGATCTGGGCGACGGCCTCTTCGCCCGAGACATAGACGATGCGGTGGCCTTTTGACGCCAGCGCAGCGGCCGCCTGGGTGAGCAGCGTCGATTTGCCGATGCCGGGATCGCCGCCGACCAGCAGCGCCGAGCCACGCACGAAACCGCCGCCAGTGGCGCGATCGAGTTCGCCGATGCCCGAGATGATGCGCGGCGCGTCCTCGATGTCGCCGGACAGAGTGGTCAGCACGACGGCACGGCCCTTGCGGGTGTTGCGCGTATTGGCCGGACCGGAGCCGATGCCGCCGGACGTGCCTTCCTCGACCAGCGTGTTCCACTCGCCGCAGGCATCGCATTTGCCGGCCCAGCGCTGATGCACCGATCCGCAATTCTGGCAGATGAACTGAACGCGCGATTTGGCCATCAGATGGACACCGCCTGAAAATGGCCTGGGGGGTGGGACAGAGGGGGAGTGCAGGTCAAGAAATTACTCGAACCTCTCCGGCAGGTGGTGTTCCTCGGCAAGGTCGGAGAAGCGGGTGAACTCGCCCTGGAAGGCAAGGCTGACGGTACCGGTCGGCCCATGGCGCTGCTTGGCAATGATCACTTCGGCCTTGCCTTGTACCTCGATCATCTTCGTTTCCCAGGCGAGGTGCTCCGGCGTGCCTTTCTCCGGCTCCTTGTTCTTGATGTAATATTCCTCGCGGTACACAAACAGCACCACGTCGGCGTCCTGCTCGATCGAGCCCGATTCGCGCAAGTCGGACAGCTGCGGATGCTTGTCGTCGCGGCTTTCGACCTGACGCGACAGCTGCGAGAGTGCGATGATCGGCACGCCAAGTTCCTTGCCGAGCGCCTTCAGTCCGGTGGTGATCTCGGTGATTTCCTGGACGCGGTTCTGTGACGCCTTGGCGGACGAACCCTGCATCAGCTGGATATAGTCGATGACCATCAAATCCAGCCCGCGCTGGCGCTTGAGGCGGCGGGCGCGCGCCGCGAGCTGCGCAATCGAAATACCGCCCGTCTGGTCGATGTAGAGCGGGCGCTTGTGATTCTCCTGCGTGTACGCGACAAGCTTGCCGAAATCGGCTTCCGTCAAGTCGCCACGCCTGATTTTGGACGATGGGATCTCGGTCTGTTCGGAGATGATGCGGGTGGCCAACTGCTCCGACGACATTTCGAGCGAGAAGAAGCCGACGACGCCGCCATTGGCTGCCTTGACGGAGCCGTCGGCCTGCTGGGCAGGCTCATAGGCTGCGGCGATATTATAGGCGATGTTGGTGGCCAGCGACGTCTTGCCCATGCCCGGGCGGCCGGCGATGATGATCAAATCCGACGGCTGCAAGCCGCCCATGCGGTTGTCGAGATCGCGCAGGCCGGTGGCAATTCCCGACAGGTGGCCGTCGCGCATGTAGGCGGCGCTGGCCATGTCGACGGCGTTCTTCAACGCATCGGAAAAACTTTCGAAACCGCCATCGTAGCGGCCGTTTTCGGCCAGCTCGAACAGCCGCCGCTCGGCGTCCTCGATCTGCTCTGTGGGCGCCATGTCGACCGGCGCGTCATAGGCGATGTTGACCATGTCCTCGCCGACGGTGATCAGCGCCCGGCGGGTGGCAAGGTCATAGATGGCGCGGCCATAGTCGGTGGCGTTGACGACGGTAACGGCCTCCACCGCCAGCCGCACGACGTATTGCGCCATCGTCATGTCGCCGACCTTCTCGTCGGCCGGCAGGAAGGTCTTCAGCGTTATCGGCGTCGCCACCTTGCCCATGCGTATGAACTCGGACGCCACCTCATAGATCTTGCGATGCAGCGGCTCGTAGAAATGGCTGGCTTTCAGGAAGTCCGAGACGCGGTAGAAGGCATCGTTGTTGACGAGGATGGCGCCGAGCAGAGCTTGCTCGGCCTCGATGTTGTTTGGCGCTTCCCGATAAAGCGGTGTTTCCGCGACGCCGAATTTCCGCGCTGCCTCTACCATGATATCCCCGATTTCGATCTCGGCTTCTCGATATCAGAACCGGACAATTTGATGCTGACTTATATGCATCAGTGCCCGTCCAACCGTCTTTGATGCCCGCTTTTCACAGCGCAAGAATTCGGTGGAAAGAATCCCGGTTGACTCGAATCGAAGCTGCGAGCCTAGCGCCTCTCGAAAGAGAACAAAACAGGAAAATTGTGGATGCCGCGGTCAGATCGATGGGGTTGTGAATTCCTGTGCCGCTCAAATGTTCGCCACGGGTTTCACGGCCGTGGTGTGCTTGGCAGCGTGTCGCCCCAGTCCAACCGCCGCGCGGCCTTGAAGCCATCGCCGTCGCGTTTGGTGAACAGTTTTTCGCCGGCGCGGCCGTCGGTTTCACAGAGCTTGAGCAAGACCTTGCCGGAACCGGGCTTCGGCGGCGCGATCACGCGCGCGAGCCGGAAAGGGGCGGCTTGTCGCGAGGCGGCGACATAGATGAATTTCTCGTCCTCCCAGGGCACGTCGGCGTCCTTGGCCAGCCTGTGCAGGCGCGAGCGGGCGACGCGGCGGGAAAAATGGCACCAGTCGGGCGGGGCGAGCGGGCAAGGGGCCTGATGCGGGCAGGGCGCAAGCACATGCGCACCGGCCTCTATCAGTTGCCCGCGGACCGCAAGGACACGCTGCCAGCCGGCCGGCGTGCCCGGCTCGACAACCAGCAGCGTATCGCCAGTGAGTTGCCACAGCCGGTCGATGAGCTTCGGCAATGAGGCCGGAACGATTTCGTCCAGCACATAGGCGCACGTCACCAGATCGGCTGGTTCGAGGTCGGCAAGGTCGACCGTGGCGTCGCCGGCCAGCCATGTGGTTTGGGCGGCAATTGCGCCGCCGGCGAGCGTCTCGCCAACCTTGCGCACCGCGGCACTGGCTTCGAGCAGCACAGCCTGTTCGAGATCGGGCCACAGGTCGGTCGTGGCCCAAAGCACCGTGCCAGGGCCGGCACCGACGTCGAGCAGGCTCTTGGGCGTAAAGCCGGGCCTGGCGTCGCTTAGCGCATCGAGGCTGGCGCGCACCGCGGCATAGGTCGCCGGCAGCCGCGTCGCCAGATAGGCCCTCACGGCGGCATCCTGCGCCATATGCAGGCGGCCATCGCGCAGCTCGGCACGGTAGCGGTCGGACAGCGTTCTTGCCGCTTGCTTGAGTGCCGCCAGCGGAATGTTTTCGAGCAAGCGCTCGACTCCTTGCCGAAGTGGCCCCGGGAGTTCCATCTCACGCGCCCCTTGGCGCGAGGAGGATCACCGAAGCGCCGACAATGCAGAGCGCGGCACCGGCAAAATCCCAGCGGTCGGGGCGCACGCCTTCCGCCAGCCACAGCCAGCCCAGCGACGCCGCGATGTAGATGCCGCCATAAGCGGCATAGGCGCGTCCGGCGGCGTTAGCGTCGACCAGTGCCAGCAGGAAGCCGAACAAGGCGAGCGAGGCGAGGCCTGGAAGCAGCCACAGCGGCGACTTTTCCAGCCGCCACCAGGCCCAGAACGAGAAGCAGCCGGCGATCTCGGCCAGGGCGGCAGCGCCATAGAGGATGTAGGTCATGAAAAAGGTCTCGCGATCACGAAACCTTTTTCAGGGCAGCTGCCGGCAATGGCAAGCGGCAATGCTATTCCTGGGCTATTCCTGGCCCGCGACCTTGCGGCGGCGAGCTGGCTTGGCGGCCGGGCCTTTCTTGATGGGGGCCGCTTCACGGTGCCCCATATCGCGCATCTCGAGGGCTTTCTCGCATTTCGCTATGTAGTCGCGCGACATAGGCAGCGTGTCGTTCTTCTTGGCGATCTGGATCTGGAAGATGACCAGGTCCTGCCAGCGGAAGGCGGCTTCCGAGGCGGCCAGATAGAACTCCCACATCCGGCAGAAGCGCTCGTCGTAGATTGCCTTGGCCTTGTCGCGGTTGACGGCGAAGCGCTCGCCCCAGTGCTTCAGCGTGTCGGCATAGTGGAGCCGCAGGATTTCGATGTCGGTGACGACCAGGCCCGACTTTTCGATCGCCGGCATGACTTCGGAGAGCGAGGGGATGTAGCCGCCCGGGAAAATGTATTTGCGGATGAAGGCGCTGGTCGCCCACGGCACGCCGGAGCGTCCGATCGTGTGCAGCAGCATGACGCCATCGGGCTTGAGCAGTGTCGCGCTCTTGTCGAAGAAGGTGCGGAAATGGTTGACGCCGACATGTTCGAACATGCCGACCGAGACGATGCGGTCGAAACGCTCGTTGAGTTCGCGGTAGTCCTTGAGCTCGAAATGCACGTGGCTTTCCAGGCCTTGCGCGTGGGCGCGGTCGGTGGCGACGCCATGCTGTTCGGTCGATAGCGTCACCCCTTGCACGTCGACGTCGAACGCCTTGGCGAGATAGAGGCCGAGCCCGCCCCAGCCGGACCCGATGTCGAGCACCGTCTGCCCGGCCTTCAGCCTGAGCTTGGCGGCGATATGGCGTTTTTTGGCGGCCTGCGCCTCGTCGAGCGTCATGTCGGGCTGTTCGAAATAGGCGCAGGAATACTGCATGTCCTCGTCGAGGAAGAGCCTGTAGAGGTCCCCCGACAGGTCGTAATGGCGCTGGACGTTGCGGCGGGAGCGCGACGCGGTGTTGATCTGCTGCAGGCGGCGGAAGGCGTGCCGCAGGCCCTCGATCGCCTTGGACCAGGTTGCGTCAATACCGCCGCTGCCCATGTTCTGGAAGGCGATGCGCATCACACCCAGCACGCCGCCTTCGAGAATGTCGAGTTCGCCATCCATGTAGGATTCCGGGACCGCCAGCATCGGATCGAGGGTGATGGCGCGCTCGGCACGCGCGGTCTTGATGTACATGTGCACCGGCTCGCCGCTGCCGTCGCCGAAAACCACTGTCGAGCCCCTGGGGCCGGTTACCTTGAGATTGCCGGTGCGCACCAGGCGGTCGAGAACGCGCTTCAACAGAATATTCATGACCAAATGTCCCCTCTCGGTCAGACAGGCTGTCCTACTCTGCATCAATATATAGGGGTTCGAAAAGTTCCTTTTGGCACAAAAATGCCCGGGCGACGGGCCCGGGCATTGGTCCAGAATGACTGGACGATCTGGATGTCGATGAAAGCGGCGTACGTCCAGCCGGACGCGCACCACTTTTCACATTGTCAGGCGTTGTCTTCGCCGCCTTCGAACTCGGAATTCGGGTCGAAGAAGTTCTCCGGCCGGGCGTTGTCGTTGATGTCGTCGCCATAGATGGCCTCGGCGGTGGTCAGCGTCTCGCCCTTGGCCTGGCGTTCGGCTTCGTCGGCCGTGCGCGCGATGTTGAGCGTGATGGTGACCTCGACTTCCGGATGCAGGGCGATCGCCACATTGGTGAGACCGATGGTCTTGATCGGCTGGTTGAGCAGGATCTGGTTGCGGTTGACCGAAAAGCCTTCAGCCGTCAACAGATCGGCGATGTCGCGGGTCGAAACCGAGCCGTAGAGCTGGCCGGTTTCGCCAGCCGAACGCACGGCGATGAAGCTCTTGCCGTCGAGCTTTTCGGCGACCTGGGCAGCTTCCGACTTGCGCTCGAGGTTGCGGGCTTCGAGCTGCGCGCGCTGGCCTTCGAACTTCTTTTTGTTGGCTTCGTTGGCGCGCAGCGCCTTGCCCTGCGGCAGCAGGAAGTTGCGGGCGAAGCCGTCCTTGACCTTGACGGTATCGCCCATCTGGCCGAGGCGGGAAACGCGTTCGAGAAGAATGACTTCCATGGTTTTGTTCCTTTGGTTGAGCGCCAATCGTCGGGATCAGCGCCGAATTGTCTCTGGAACAGGTCAGGAAGCTTGGGCGCGCCCTGGCGCCGGTGTCGCTGTCCTGCCTGTCCGGGCAGTTAGAGGCTTGACCTCAACTCGGGATTTGAAAGCGACCCTGCGGCGCCCGTCGCCGTGGGGAAGGGAGCGGGCGGCAAGCCGCCCGCTCGAAAGTCCTAGCGGACCACGTAGGGCAGCAGGCCGAGGAAGCGGGCGCGCTTGATCGCCTTGGCGAGCTCGCGCTGCTTCTTCTGGCTGACGGCGGTGATGCGCGACGGCACGATCTTGCCACGCTCGGAAATGTAGCGCTGCAAGAGACGCACGTCCTTGTAGTCGATCTTGGGCGCGTTGGCGCCGGAGAACGGGCAGGTCTTGCGGCGGCGGTGGAACGGGCGCCGGGTCGGGATCTGATTGATGTCGACCATTATTCTGCACCCCCTTCAAAGCCTTCGCGCGGACGGCGCGGGCCACGATCGGCACCGGCGTCGCCAAACGAGCGCGGCGGACGATCACCACGGTCGCCGCGATCACGGTCGCCAAACGAGCGCGGGCCACGGTCGCCACGGTCGCGGTCGCCGAAGCCGCCGCGTTCCGAACGCTCTTCGCGCTTCTGCATCATCGCCGAGGGGCCTTCCTCATGCGCGTCGACCTTGATGGTCAGGAAACGCAGCACGTCCTCGGACAGGCCCATCTGGCGCTCCATTTCGTTGAGCGCGGCCGGTGGGCAGGTAAGATCCATCAGCGTGTAGTAAGCCTTCCGGTTCTTGTTGACCCGGTAGGTGAGGGACTTCAGTCCCCAGTTCTCGACCCGGCCGACGGACCCGCCATTCGCGGAGATGACGCCCTTGTACTGTTCGACAAGCGCATCGACCTGCTGCTGCGAGAGGTCCTGCCGGGCAAGAAACACATGTTCGTATAGAGCCATGGTATCAGTGCCTTTCTTCGTTTCTCTCCCGGTTCCCGGCGGCAAAAGCCTCTGCAACTTCTCTGACCCGCTGATCCCGAAGGGGCGGGGAAGAAAGGAGCATGACGAGACGGTCGAGAGCGGAGACACGGGAGGCGGAAGCACTTCTGGCTTCGCGCGGAGGCTTTTCGAAAAACCTCCGGCCCTCCGTTCAGCCCCCAGCTGGGACCGGCAGATTGCGGGCGTCTATACAGCAATCCGGCCGCAACGCAAGGGCAAGCGGCACTCTCTTGTGTCGCAGGGGCGGAAAAATCAAGCAGCAACAACGGCCAGGCTTTGTGGCTTCCGGTACCAGGCCTTAACCACAATGTCGGATTGTGGTCGGATTGTGCGGAGTTGCCCCCGCTTTCAACGGTCGATTCATCATGGAAGGCGCAGAAGACAGGGTAATCCGCGCACAAAAAGCGGAAAGCATTTCTGGGGGTGAGGATGCTTCTCAACAAATTCTGGCGCTCGACGAGCGGCAACTTCACGCTTGTGTTGGGGCTCGGGTTGCCGGCCATCCTCACGGCTATCGCCTTCGCTACCGATGTCTCGACACTCATGCGGGCCAAGAGCAATCTGCAAAATGCCCTCGATGCGGCAAACCTTGCCTCTTCGCATCTTGGCGATCTCGACATCACCCGCAATGACGCCTTTGACCGCTATTTCCAGGTCAACCTCGCCGGCCATGGCGAACTCGGCAATGCGAAAGCCACGTTGACCGTCGACAGGGGCATCAACTTCATCAAGACGAAGGCAGTTGCCACAGCGGACGTCAATCTGAATTTTGCCTTCCTGTTCGGCAACAGCAAGCACATCGAGGTCGATGCCTCGGCCGTCGAATCGAACAACCAGCTCGAAGTCGTGCTGGTGCTGGACAACACCGGCTCCATGGCCGGGGCGCGCATGACGGCGTTGAGGACGGCGACGAAATCGTTGCTCGACACGCTCGAGGCCGCAAAATCGCCGACGCGTCAGATCCGTGCCTCCCTGGTTCCATTCGTCACGGCCGTCAACGTCGATGGCGATGAATTCGACCCGTCCTGGATCGACATGGACGGCAAGTCCTCCACCAACGGCGTCAATTTTCCGGTCATCGACGGCAAGCGTCCCAATCATATGGCGCTTTTCAAGCAGCTCAGGGCGACCGGATGGACCGAGGCTGGATGGAACGGCACCGGATGGAAAGGCTGCGTCGAGGCGCGGCCGGGGGCTTACAACGTTTCCGACACCCCACCCGACCCGGCCAAGCCCGACACGCTGTTCGTTCCGTATTTTGCGCCTGACGATCCGGAAGACGCCCAGAAGCCGTCGGGCTCCTACGGCAATTCGGACAAATACTACAACAATTCCTATCTCGACGACGTCAGCGACAAGACCAAGCTCGCCAAGCAGAAAGGCAACGCTCTCGGCATCGATCTCAGCAGTCTGCTCGACGCTGTGTTACCGGCCGACAAGGCCGCCAAGGAAAAGGTTGCCAAATATGTTGCGCCGGCCAAGGAACTCATCACCGAGACGGGCTCCGCCATCACCGTCGGCCCGAACCGCGCCTGCCCCACACCCGTCGTCCCCCTGACCGACGATTTTGACAAGCTGCGCAAGGCAGCGAGCGAGATGACCGAGTGGAACGGTTCGGGGACCAATGTCTCCGAAGGCCTGTCGTGGGGCATGCGGGTGCTGTCGCCCGCCGCGCCCTACACCGATGGGGCGCCATGGAAGACGCCTGGCATCAGCAAGATCGTGCTGTTGCTCACCGACGGAGAGAACGTCGTCTATGGCGCCAGCGAACAGCCGACGAAGTCCGACTACACATCCTATGGCTATCTGGCGGGTGGCCGCTTCGGATCGGACAACCAGACCACGGCTGCGCGTAATGTCGACGGCTGGACCAGAAGCGTTTGTACTCAGTTGAAAAACGAGGGCGTGCAAATCTACACCATGGTGCTGCAATCCGACACGGCCGCCAACCGCGCGCTTTACAGTGCATGCGCTTCGGATCCCAGCGACTATTATGCCGTCAACGATCCGACCAAGCTGCCGAACGTGTTCCAGCAGATCGCCAGTGAGTTCTCCAAGCTGCAATTGACGAATTGAACGCCCGACCCCCGAGAGGACCGGGCCGCATCCCGAACGGACCGAGCGTGTCAACTCGTATGGGCGACAACCTTGTCGACCGTTTCGGGGAAGAAATCGGGCGCCGCACCGCGCTTGCCGAACATCATGTCGTACTGGATCAGTCGGAAATCGTTGATCGTCGGGTCGATCTCCTTTTGCCGCGACCAATCGGGCGTCGCCTCGCCAGTCGGGGTCAGCAGCAGGTTGCGGTCGACAACGCGGTAGCGCTCCCGCACCTCGCCTAGGAAACCCGTGTAGTAGGGGTGGGTGATGCCTGCGGCGGTGAGGATATGATAGGGCAGGAATGCCGGGCTCACCGCGCCCAGATTCTCGACCGGACCGGAGCGGTTCGACCAGATGATGAGCGGTGTCTGGTGATGTTCAAGCGCGGCTTCCGGCGTCGGTTCCTTGCGTGGCGCGACATTGTCCTTGAGGAAGCCGGTCTCGACATAGACCGGTCCCAATGGCGGCAGGTGGTCGCCGAAGAAGGCGATGACGGTTGGCCGCTCGCGCTTCTTGGCCCATTCGATTAGGCGTTCAAGACCCCGATCCGCGTCGGCTGAGCCCTCGGCGTAAGACAGGAGCGACGCGCGCGCCCACTGGCTGATCGGCGCCTGCACCGTGTGGGTCGGATTGTAATAGCGGTTCGGCTCGTAGGGGCCGTGGTTCTGCAGGCTCACCGCGAAGAAGAACACCGGTTGATCGCTGGCGTCGGCTTCGCGGATGATCTCATCGGTCATCGCCGCGTCCGATGCCAGCGGCCCGCGCTTTTCCATCGGCGGCAGCGTCTCTTCCGACTTGAAGTCGTTGAAGCCGAAATCGGCATAGACCGCTCCCCGGTTCCAGAACCAGTTGGTGCCCGGATGGATGGCGCGCGCCCTGTAGCCCTCGCTCTTCAGGAAGGTCGCCATCGAAGGCGTCGGCGTGCGCACATATTGCTGGTAGGGGATGCTGCCGGCCGGCAGGAAGGCGTTGGAGAAGCCGGTCAGCGCCTCGAACTCGATGTTGGCGGTCATGCCGCCGAATTCGGGCGAGAACATCGAACCCGAGCGCAGCGCCCGCACATTGGGGATGGGATCCGGGGTGATGGTGACGCCAGGCAGCTTGGTCGGATCCCAAAAGGATTCGCTCATGACGACGATGATGTCGGGCTTCTCGTCGGGTACCGAGGCGGTCACGTCGGGCCTGCCGATCGACGCGATTGCCTTGTCGGAATAGCCGGCCGGTGCCGAGACATGCGCCATCGGCACATTCAGCGCGAAGGCCAGTGCAAAGCCGTTGGAGGCATAGTTTTCCTTCTGGTCCCACATGATCGGGATGATCTGCAGCCGGTCGCGGGTCCACGAGAAGGTGGCATAGTCCATGATCGAAACGAAGAAGGCGAGCAGCGGCACGGCCAGCGTCAGCCGGGCAACGCGGCCCTTGTGGCTGAGCGATGGAACCTTGCGGCGCCACAGCCGCCAGCCATAGACGAGCAGCGACAGGCCGGCGACGATACCGGCGACCATGGCGAGCGCGGTCATCGGCCGGTCACGCACGAGCAGCGGCAGCAGCGCGAAGATCTGGCGGGCATAGAGGAAATCCGTCGGATAGAGCGGATCACCGAGATAGTGCGACTTCTGATGGCCGACAAAGGCAAGAGACAGGGTCAGCGGCGCGACGATCATCAGGCTCTGGTGACTGCGGCCGAGCACCGCATCGAGGCCGATCAGGATCAGCGCAAACACGACGATGGTGGTCCAGCCGGGCTTGAGAGGCTGCAGGAAGAAGGAGATGGTGCCGGCGAAATCGCCGCGCACGATCAGCTCTATGGCGAACACCAGCACGGCCGCGATCGCCAGGCTGATCAGACCATAGCGCACAACCGGCCATGTCCTGCCCGGCAGATAGCCGGTGGACGGATCGTCTTCCAGGAACTGTGGCGCGGCCCTGCCGGCGCGTTTTGAACTCTTTGCCACTTTAACTTCCCCGCCCAGCGACAAACTCGTCACTCGATTGTCATGGAATTGTCACGCAAAGCTAGCGCCTCTGGCGGAAATAAGAAGAGCCAGCAAACGATTCGTGAGCGGTTTTCATCAGGAGTGATCGCCAAAAAGCCTTTTGGAACAGGCACTCGACCGACAATGCTGCCGCCGGGCAGGGCCGAAGTGGGCTTGACTTGGCGGCCTGCCTTGCGTCACAGGCAAGAAAAACTCGTCTATCAGGCAAGCAAAACCAGCCTTTGGGAGCCCTCGCATGGCCGTTGCATTCACCTTTCCTGGACAAGGCAGTCAGGCTGTCGGCATGGGCAAGGACCTCGCCGACGCCTTTCCCGAGGCGCGCAGGGTCTTCCAGGAAGTTGACGACGCGCTCGGCGAAAGCCTGTCCAGGCTGATCTGGGAAGGGCCGGAGGAAACCTTGACGCTGACCGCCAACGCGCAGCCGGCGCTGATGGCGGTGTCGCTGGCCGCCATCAGGGCGCTGGAATCACGGGGCTTTTCGCTGAAGGACAGGGTCGCCTATGTCGCCGGCCATTCGCTGGGGGAGTATTCAGCGCTCGCGGCCGCTGGCTTCGTTTCGGTCGCCGATGCTGCCCGGCTGCTGCGCATCCGGGGCAATGCCATGCAGGCGGCCGTGCCGGCCGGCGAGGGCGCCATGGCGGCGATCATCGGACTCGAACAGGCTGATGTCGAAGCCGCCTGCGCCGAGGCCGGCAAAAGCTCGGTGTGCCAGATCGCCAACGACAATGGTGGCGGCCAGCTGGTCATTTCCGGCGCCAAGGCCGCGGTCGAACTGGCGGCAAGGCTGTGCACGGAAAAAGGTGCCAAGCGCGCGCTGATGCTGCAGGTGTCGGCGCCCTTCCATTCGGCGCTAATGGCGCCGGCCGCGGACGTGATGCGCGAAGCCCTGGCTGGCGTGGCAAGGAATGCGCCCGCCGTCCCGGTCGTCTCCAACGTGTCGGTGACACCCTCCAGCGACCCCGACGAAATCGCCCGACGCCTCGTCGATCAGGTGACCGGCCGTGTGCGCTGGCGCGAGACTGTTGAATGGTTCGGCGCGAACGGGCTCGGCACGCTTTACGAAATCGGCGCCGGCAAGGTGCTTTCGGGATTGGCACGGCGCATCAACCGCGACATCGCCACCGCGTCGGTCGGCACCGCGGCCGAGGTCGAGGCGACATTGGCAGCGCTTGCCTAGCTGGATGCGATTTGACCTCACCCGTGCGAGGGTGTTCTCTTCCCAATCAGGAGACAAAAATGTTTGAATTGAACGGCCGCAAGGCGCTCGTCACCGGCGCATCGGGGGGGATCGGCGAGGCGATCGCCAGGGTCCTGCATGCGCAAGGCGCCATCGTCGGCCTGCACGGCACGCGCGTCGAGAAGCTGGAAGCGCTCGCCGCCGAGCTCGGCGACCGGGTCAAGCTGTTCCCGGCCAACCTGTCGAACCGCGACGAGGTCAAGGCGCTTGGCCAGAAGGCGGAGGCCGATCTCGAAGGCGTCGACATTCTGGTCAACAATGCCGGCATCACCAAGGACGGTCTGTTCGTGCGCATGTCGGATGCAGACTGGGATAGCGTGATCGAGGTCAACCTGACTGCCGTGTTCAGGCTGACCCGTGAACTCACCCATCCGATGATGCGCCGCCGCCATGGCCGCATCATCAACATCACCTCGGTGGTCGGCGTCACAGGCAATCCCGGCCAGACCAACTATTGTGCCTCCAAGGCTGGCATGATCGGCTTTTCCAAATCACTGGCGCAGGAGATCGCCACCCGCAACATCACCGTCAACTGCGTCGCCCCGGGCTTCATCGAATCGGCGATGACCGACAAGCTCAACGACAAGCAGAAAGAGGCGATCATGGCGGCGATTCCGACGCGCCGCATGGGCACCAGCGCCGAAGTTGCGTCGGCCGTTGCCTATCTGGCCTCCAACGAAGCGGCCTACGTCACCGGCCAGACCATCCATGTAAACGGCGGCATGGCGATGATCTGAACGAGGTCCGGCGGCAACGCTGCCGGGTTGTGAAAAGAGACCATTTCGCCTTGGACCTGAGCCGATTTTCGTGTAATGCGGCCCGCAACCCGGCGGTTCGGGCAAAAACCGGTCCGTGCCCGTTGCGTTTCCGGCAGGACCATCTTTCAGCTTGATTAGCGGCATTCTGCCCGCTAACGAAGACAGACAAACAAAAGACGAGGATGCCCCAAATGAGTGACACCGCAGAGCGCGTCAAGAAGATCGTCATCGAGCACCTTGGCGTCGATGCCGACAAGGTGACGGAGCAAGCGAGCTTCATCGATGATCTGGGCGCCGACAGCCTCGACACGGTTGAACTCGTCATGGCGTTCGAAGAAGAATTCGGCGTCGAGATTCCCGACGACGCGGCCGAGACCATCCTGACCGTCGGCGACGCGGTGAAGTACATCGACAAGGCTTCGGCCTGACGCTTTCCGCAGTCGTCACCTGGGAGGACCTGCGATGAGGCGTGTCGTCGTCACGGGCCTTGGGTTGCTGTCGCCATTCGGCATGGGCTTCGAGCACAGCTGGAAGGAACTTCTGACCGGCCGCAGCGCAGCCAAGCGCATCACCGAGTTCGAGGTGGAGGATCTTGCCTGCAAGATCGCCCACGTCGTTCCGCGTGGCGACGGCAGCAATGCCACCTTCAATCCAGAGGCCGTGCTCGAGCCGAAGGAGTTGCGCAAGATCGGCGACTTCATCCTGTACGGGATTGCCGCCGCCGACGAGGCGCTGGCGGATTCCGGCTGGGAACCCAAGACGCATGCGGAGCAGTGCTCCACTGGCGTCCTGATCGGCTCCGGCATCGGCGGCATCGAGGGCATCGCCGAGAACGCGATGATCCTCAAGGAACGCGGCCCGCGCCGCATCAGCCCCTTCTTCATCCCGGGTCAGATCATCAATCTCGTCTCCGGTCAGGTTTCGATCCGGCACGGGCTGAAAGGCCCGAACCATGCCGTCGTCACCGCATGCTCGACCGGCGCGCATGCCATTGGCGACGCTGCCCGGCTGATCATGTGGGGCGATGCCGACGTGATGGTCGCAGGTGGCGCCGAAGCGCCGGTGACGCGGCTGTCGATCGCCGGCTTCGCCGCGTGCCGGGCGCTTTCGACCGATCGCAATGATGCGCCACAAACAGCGTCGCGTCCCTACGACCGCGACCGCGACGGTTTCGTCATGGGCGAGGGCGCCGGTGTCGTCGTGCTGGAAGAATTGGAGCACGCCAAGGCGCGCGGCGCGAAGATTTACGCAGAGGTCACCGGTTACGGCCTCACTGGCGACGCCTATCACATCACCGCGCCAGCCGAAGACGGCGACGGCGCCTTCCGCTGCATGACGGCGGCATTGAACCGGGCCAAGCTGACGCCTGCCGATGTCGACTACATCAACGCGCATGGCACCTCGACCATGGCCGATACGATAGAACTCGGCGCCGTCGAGCGCATGGTCGGCAATGCCGCTTCCAGGATTTCGATGTCGTCGACAAAGTCGTCCATCGGTCATCTCTTGGGGGCGGCGGGTGCCGCCGAAGCGATCTTCTCGATCCTCGCCATCAGAGACAATGTCGCACCGGCGACCATCAACCTCGACAACCCGGAGCGCGAAACCGCGATCGACCTGGTGCCGAACAAGCCGCGGGCCCGCCAGATCGACGTGGCGCTGTCCAATTCCTTCGGTTTTGGCGGCACCAATGCTTCGCTCGTCTTCCAGCGCTACAATGGCTGACCGTCCGACTACCGGGCGACGCTTGGGCGTGCCGTCAATTTTGCCATATTCGCCCCTACTCTGCCGCTGGGGATTCGTTGAGCAATCAAACGGTAGGGCAAGATGAACACAAATCCGGTGGGCAACGGAGAATTTGCGCAACGGCCGGCACCTGCCGGACCGATCGTGCCGAAGACGGCGAGCGAGGCTTTGCGGCCGGAGGCAGGTACGCCGCCGCCGAAGCGCTCGCGTGCTTCACGCAGCCAGGTCGTGGTGTTCATGAACTTCGTCATCACCTCGGTGATGCTGATGGTTCTGGCCGCGGGCGTCGCGCTCTATTTGGGCAAGCAGGCGTTCACCGAGCCCGGCCCCTCGGCCAATGGCGACACGTTCCTAGTCAAGCCGAACACCGGCGTCCAGGATATCGCCGACCAGCTCGAGCGCCGCGGACTGATCAGCGACGCCAGGGTATTCCGTCTTGGCGTGCGTGCCTTCGGCAATGATTCGGCGCTGAAGGCCGGTGAATACGAGATCAAGCCCAGGGCTTCCATGCGCGACATCATGGAGCTTTTGAAGAGCGGCAAGTCGGTGATGTATTCGCTGACCATTCCAGAAGGGCTGACGGTCGAACAGGCCCTGCAGCGCATCGCCGACGAGCCCGCGCTGAGCGGCGACATGCCGGCGACCACTCTTCCCGAGGGCAGTCTCGCCACCGACACGCTGCGCTTCACGCGCGGCGCGACTCGCCAGCAGATGATCGACAAGCTGCTGGCGGATCAGAAGAAGCTGGTCGAGGATGTCTGGCAGCGACGCGCGCCGGATCTGCCGCTGGCCAACATCGAAGAGTTCGTTACGCTGGCCTCGATCGTCGAGAAGGAAACGGGCAAGGGTGACGAGCGTTCGCGGGTTGCCGCTGTCTTCCTGAACAGGTTGGCCAAGGGCATGCGCCTGCAGTCCGATCCAACCATCATCTACGGCTTGTTCGGCGGCAAGGGCAAACCCGCGGACCGGCCGATCTACCAGTCGGATATCCAGAAGCCGACGCCCTACAACACTTATGTGATCAACGGCCTGCCGCCGACGCCCATCGCCAATCCGGGTCGCGCGGCACTGGAGGCGGTCGCCAATCCGTCGAAGACCGACGACCTCTATTTCGTTGCCGATGGCACCGGCGGGCACGTCTTTGCCGCCACATTGGACGAGCACAATGAGAACGTCGCCCGCTATCGCGCGTTGCAGAAGAAGCAGGCCGATGACGCCGCCAAGGCGGGCACCGACGCCGGCGACGGCAATGCCGTCAAGCCGGCTGACGGGGGCGACGACAGCGGCGGTGATGCGGGCGCTGCCCAGTAGGAAGAAGAAAGGCGTTGCCCGGAAGGCGACGCCCTGACATTTGGAAGAGCGCCGCGCGTCTGATTTCGACGCGCCTGCGGCGCGCCAGGGATTTGTGGGCGAAATGACTTTGCAGAGCATGACCGGTTTCGCACGGGCCGTCGCCGAGCATGACGGCACCTCGATCGCCTGGGAGGTCAAGTCCGTCAACGGCAAGAGCGTCGAGGTTCGGCTGCGGCTGCCGCAAGGTTTCGAGCGGCTGGAACCTGTCGTCAGGCAGACGCTTCAGAAGCGTTTTGCGCGCGGCAATTTCCAGGCGACGCTGACCATCGGCCGCGCCGCCGGCGCGCAGGCGCAGCCAGTCGTCAACGAAGCCTTTCTGAAGGACCTGGCAGGGCTCGCCAAGCGCCTTCAGGAGCAATTCGGCGCAGCCCCTGCGACGGCTGACGGGTTGCTTTCGCTGCGCGGCGTCCTCGACATTCCCGAAACTGTCGAAACCGAAGAGGTGCGGGCCGCGCTCGATATCGCGATCATGGCCGCGCTCGAGGTGGCACTCAAAGGGCTGGAACAGGCGCGACAGGGCGAGGGTGCTGCGCTGGCATCACTTTTGTCGGGCCATATCGACACGATCGAGGCGCTGACGCTGCGGGCCGAGGCGGATCCGTCACGCGAGACGGCGGCAATCCGTGAACGCATCGCCGAGCAGGTGAGGCTTCTGATGGACGCTTCCGCCAATCTGGATGCAAGCCGGCTGCACATGGAGGCGGCGTTCCTGGCCACCAAGGCCGATATTCGCGAAGAGATCGACCGGCTGAAAACACATGTCATGTCTGGCCGGGCACTGCTTGGCGGCGGCGGCGCCGTCGGCCGCAAGCTCGATTTTCTGGCACAGGAATTTAACCGCGAATCGAATACGCTGTGCTCGAAGTCGAACGCCGCAGCCGTCACCGCGATCGGGTTGGAGTTGAAGGCCGTGGTCGACCAGTTTCGTGAACAAGTCCAGAATCTGGAGTAGCCGATGGTTGCCAAGGATCTGGGGTCGCGCATTCGCCGCCGGGGCCTCATGCTCGTTCTGTCGTCGCCATCAGGCGCCGGCAAGTCGACGATTGCGCGCAACCTCCTGGAAAGTGATTCCAGCCTGGAGCTGTCGGTCTCGGTCACCACCAGACCGCGCCGCGGCAGCGAGATCGAGGGTGTTCACTACCATTTCCGCACGATGCGCGAGTTCGAGCGGTTGCGCGATTCCGACGCCCTGCTCGAATGGGCGGAGGTGCATGGCAATTGCTACGCGACACCGCGCGAGCCGGCCGAACTGGCGCTGGCTCAAGGGCGCGACATGCTGTTCGATATCGACTGGCAAGGCGCACAGCAGCTCAAGGAGAAGATGCGCGCCGACATCGTCTCGATCTTCATCCTGCCGCCGTCGATGAAGGAATTGAAGGCGCGACTGAAGCGCCGCGCCGAGGACCAGGAAGCGGTGATCGAGACGCGGCTCAAGAACGCCCGCAACGAGATCGAGCACTGGAAGGAATATGATTTCGTCATCGTCAACGACGATCTCGACCGCGCCTTCGCCGAAGTGCGCGGCATCGTTGTCGCCGAGCGGCTGAGGCGCGACCGGCGGCCGGGTCTGTTTGATTTTGTCTCGGGGCTGTTGGACGAGAAGACCGACTGATAGGCCCCTTCTCCCTGTAACCGGAAGAACGGTGTTATACCGTATTGGTCAGCCGCACGAACTCCTCGACGCTGAGCGTTTCGGCGCGGCGTGTCGGATCGATACCCGCGCGTTCGAGCAGGGGTTCGCCGCCGAGGCTTTTCACACTCTGCCGCAGCATCTTGCGGCGCTGGCCGAAGGCAGCCTCGGTGACGCGGCCGAGTTTCTTCACATCGGTAGGCAGGGGGTGCGCGCGCGGCTCCAGATGCACCACCGAGGACGTGACCTTGGGCGGCGGCGTGAACGCCTGCGGCGGCACGTCGAAGGCGATCCTGGCCTGCGTGCGCCAGCCGGCCAGCACGCCAAGCCTGCCATAGGCATCGCTGCCGGGCGTGGCGACAATGCGCTGGGCCACTTCGCGCTGGAACATCAATGTCATCGAGGCGTAGAATGGCGGCCAGTCCGTGACCGTCAGCCACCGTACCAGCAGCTCCGTGCCGATATTGTAGGGCAGGTTGGCGATGATCTTCACCGGGCCGCCGTCTCCAGCCGCTCCTCTGGCAAGTGCCGCGAAATCCGTTTTCAGCGCATCGCCGGAAACAACCTCCAGCCGGCCGGGATAATGATCCGACACTTCGGCAAGGGCAGCCAGGCAGCGTTCGTCACGTTCGATGGCGATGACGCGGCGCGCGCCGTTGGAGAGCAATGCGCGGGTCAGCCCGCCGGGGCCGGGACCGACCTCGATCACGGTCGCATCGGACAAGTCGCCGGCGGTGCGTGCGATCTTGCCGGTGAGGTTGAGGTCGAACAGGAAATTCTGGCCGAGCGCCTTCCTTGCCTGCAGCCCATGTCGCTCGATCACCTCGCGCAGCGGCGGCAGCCCGTCCATGCTCATGCCTGCGGTCTCAAGCGGCAACCGCCTTCGTGTTGGTGTCGGCCAGTTGGCGGGCAAGGCGCAGCGCCGCCATCAGGCTGTCGGGCCGCGCCACGCCCTTGCCGGCTATGTCGAAGGCGGTGCCGTGGTCGGGCGAAGTGCGTATGAAGGGCAGGCCGAGCGTGACGTTGACCGCCTCGTCGAAGGCCAACGCCTTGGCCGGGATCAGCGCCTGGTCATGATACATGCACAGCGCCACGTCGTATCCCGCTCGTGCCCGGGCGTGGAACAATGTGTCGGCTGGCAGCGGGCCGAAAGCGTCGATGCCTTCGGCGCGCAGCATGTCGACTGCCGGGCGGACAATGCGCTCGTCTTCGAGGCCCATTGTGCCGCCTTCGCCGGCATGCGGATTGAGGCCGGCGATGGCAAGCCGTGGTCTGGCGATGCCGAAGCGGCTGGCAAGGTCGGCGGCGGTGATGCGCGCGGTCGCGACGATCAAGTCGATGGTCAGCGCCTTCGGCACCTCGGCCAGCGCGATGTGGATGGTGACGGGAACGGTGCGCAGATCGGGGCCGGCCAGCATCATCACCGGCATCGCCTCGACACCGCTGTGTCGGGCGGCCAGATGCGCCAGATATTCGGTGTGGCCGGGAAAGCGGAAGCCGGCATCGTAGAGCGGCTTCTTGGCGATGGGGCATGTGACGACGGCCGCCGCATCGCCGACAAGGCAGTCGGCGACGGCGCGGTCGATGGCCTCGATGGTTCCCGCCGCATTGGCCGGGTCCGGTCGGCCAGGGCTGTCGATGCTGCGGGCGGCCAGCGGAACGATCGGCAGCGCCTGGGCAAAGACTTGCGCCGCTTGCGCTGGCGTCGTTTCAACCATTGGCAGCGAAACGCCGAGGTGACGCGCCCGGGAGGCGATCAGCACCGGATCGGCGAGCAGATAGAAGGGAGGCAAACCGGCGGCGCCGCGCGCCAGAAAGGCGGCGATCGCGATCTCCGGCCCGATACCGGATGGATCACCGACGCTCAACGCGAGCGCAACCACCGCGTTGCCCACGTCAGCGCTTGACGATGCGGGCTTTCGCCTTCAGCTCGTCGACATATTTCTTGCTGAGTTCGTCGGCGTTCTTGTCGCCGGAGCCCTCGCTTTGGAACACCATCTGGGCGACCTTGTCGTCGGATACTTCGCGCGACGAGCAGATGCCGATGAACTCGACGCCGCGCTCGGTCTCGCGCGTGACGGTGGCGCCGCCGACCTTGGTTGCCTTGATTTGCTCGGCCCAGTCAGGCGGCAATTGCGGCGCCAGCACCCGGCCCAGATCGCGAACGGTGACGTCGATCAGGCCCTTGGCGAATTCGCGCGTCGTGTTGCAGCCGTTGAAGCGGGCACGCATGGCGTCGGCCTCGCGCTTGCGCTTGGCCAGGGTCGCGCTGCGTTCAGCGGCCGGCACGACGAAGATGACTTGCTGCAGCATGTACTCGGTGGCGCTCGGCTTGGAGCCGCCTTTTTCGAGCATCTTCTTGACAAGGTCCTGTTCGCTGACGGCACCGGTGCCATCGCCGGACCGGTAACGTGCGCTCAAAGCCTGGTTCCAGGCCATCTGGGCGCGAATGAATTCCTTGAAGTGGTCCTTGCTGACGCCGGATTTCTCCATGACATTGTCCAGCTGGCTGAGCTGCATCTTGTTGCTCGAGGCAAAGCGCTGGTAGGCAGCCTCGACCTGCGCATCGCTGATCCGGATGCCAAGCCGCCTGGCCTCGGCCGTACGCAGCGTCTGGTCGATCATTTCCTGGGCGGCGTCGCCCTTCTTGCGCTGCAGCTTCAAGAAGGCGGCGCGGTGTGCGATGTCGCCAGTGGTGACCGGAATGTCGTTGACGACGTACTTGATCTCGCTGGCGAAAGCCGGCGGCGTCATCACGGTGATCGACACGGATGTCGCCGCCACAAGCAGCGCGAACCCTGCTGAAAAGAGGTACTTCCTCATCGTTGGTATCCCAATTTTATCCCGGTTCCGCCCAATTTTATCTTTTTCCGGGTGCGCGAATTCCGTGCCAGCCCTATGCGGCGAAACGATGTCGCCGATTACTGGATCGTATCGACGGCACTGGTCGACGAGCCGAAGTCGCCAAGGGTGCGGAACGACAGGTTGAAGCCGATGCTTTGCGTCACCTCCCTGGTATTCAGGTCGCGCGACTGCGAGTACGTCATCAGATAGGTGAAGCAGGAATCGTTGTACGCGAAGCCGACGCCGTCCTTGACCAGCAGGCTTTCCTGCAGATCATAGGTTCCGGTTCCGAAGACGCGCCAGTTCTCGGCAAGGTGCGTGGATGCGCCGAGCGTGACTTCGTGACGGTCGGTTGTGAAACCGTAGAGCGGCTGGGCCTGGATGAAGGCGTATTTGGCGCTCAGCGACACCGGCAGGCCGGAATAGGCGGCCTTCACCTCGGCGCGGCGAATCTCGAAAGTCTGTTCGTCGAAACGGCCGCTGACCGAGGCCGCGAACCCGTTGGGGCTGTTGACGCCAATCAGGCCGACATAGTCGGACTTGGTGGTTTCGAGGCCCGAATAGGCGCCGACATTGACCAGGTCCGCCGCCGCGAAGGAGTTCTCGCCGCCAAGCTGATAGGACTGGCCGAAAATGGCGTTGGTGCCCCAGCCATTGATGTAGGAGCCGGAATAGCGCAGGCCGACATTGGCGCGCGAACCGCCTTCGACACGGTCGTACCCGGAGAACTTGTCGCGTTCGAACAGGGTGGTCGCATCGAAGACCATGCTCTGGGCGTCTTCGTTCGGCACGGCAAGACCGCCGACATATTGCTCGTTTGGGCGCACAAAGACCTGCGCCATCGGCTCGATAACATGGCTGGACCCGCTGGCCATGGAAAACAGCAGTGGCCAACGCATCTCAAGGCCGGCTGTTGCCATGTAACGGGCAAACGACGAGCGCATATCGTCCTGCTCGCCCAGATTCGTCGCCATCTGGTTGATGGCGGCGAGCGAAGCCGATGAAGCGTTGAGGTAGTCGACGTCGCCCTGCAGTGCCAGCAACGGCGTCACCACCAGCCCATCATCGGTGACGAATGTCCGCTTCCATTCGGCCTCGGCGGTCAGACGTCCGGATTCGCCTTCAATGCCGCGTACGCGCTGCGTGCCTGAAGAGGACACGTAAGGGGTGAAATAGGTTTGATCGAGTTCATCGCGGTGGATGACCCGCGCATTGACATTGAGCGACAGCTGGCCGCCGGCCACCGAGACGTCGGGGATATAGGCATAATCGAGCGATGGCAGCACCCAGGGCTGCTGGCCGTTTCGCGCGGCGGCTTTGTTGTTGAGCGTATCCTCCTGCACCTCGAAGTGCATTGCGCGCACGTCGAAATAATTGCGGCCGTTGAGACCCGTCAGGTAGACCGACGATTGGTGGACGGCGCCATTGTACTTGTCGATGTTGTAGGTGTTCGAGAAGTTCTTGTCGGTCTGCAGCAGCACGTCCCAGCCGAAATTCCAGCGCGAATTGATCGCGAACTGGCCCTGGGTGCCCATCATGCCACGGAATTTGTTCGGATCGCCAGCCGCACCCGAATCGACGTTGTGACCGGCGCTGTCGATGAAGGCATCGGGATCCTGCTGCTGAATCCCGGCGATCTTCAAACTGTACTCGCCATTGTTGAAACGCTGGCGCCATTCGGCCTCACCGAGGAAGCCCTGCTTGGTGTAGCCACTGCCCGTCACGGTCAGGTCGTATGTCGGCGCAAGTGCGAGATAATAGGGAATCTTGACGCCGACGCCGAGGTCGCTTTTGTAGACGATGCTGGGGATCAGGAAGCCGCTCTTGCGCTTCACCGTCGGGTCGGCAATCTCGAACGCAGGCAGGTAGGCGAGCGGGAAGCCGAAGAATTCGAAATTCGCATTCTCGAAGCGAACCGTCTTCTTCTCGCCGTTCCAGATGATCTTCCTGGCCTTGACACGCCAGGTCGGCGCTTTGTCGGGCTTGTCCTCGCACGGTTCGCAGGCGGTGTAGACGCCATTATGGAACGTGGTCAGCACGCCGCCCATGCGCTCTGCGCTTTCGGCGGCGAAATAGGCCTTGTCGATGGTTTCGACACGCAACGCGTTGACGAAGCCGTCGGCAAAATCATCGGTGATGTCGATATGCTGCGAATTGATCTTGGTGCCGTCGCTGTTGACGACTTCGACATTGCCGCTCGCGACCATCCGCTTGGTGTTGCGGTTGTATTCGACCCTCTGGGCGACAAGGCGATTGCCGCCATAGTCGATCTGCACGCCACCGACGGCGGTCACGGTCTGGTTGTCGTTGTTGTAGACCAGCGTGTCGGCGGCCAGCAGCATCTGCGAGCCGGACGGGACCTTGGTCGCCATGTCGCCGACGTCCTGCGCAAACGCTGGCAGCGGGACACCGCAGGCAAGCAGGCACGCCAAGGCGGTCGCCGCATAAAGGCGCGCCAAACCGTCCTGCCTGTTGCTGGGCAAAAACGCCTCCCTCACTAGCCGTCTTCCTTGTATAGCAGGAAAGTCACCCCGAAGAACATAGCCACGACGACCGGCACCCAGGCGGCTACGACAGTCGGCACAAACCCCGCCACGCCGAATGCCTTCACCAGCACCGAAACGACATAAAGCAGAAACCCGGCGATGATGCCACCCAGAATCATCGTCGCTGACTGCCCCATCCTAGCAAATCGCATTGAAACTGTTGCCGCAATCAGCGTCATGGCGACGAGAAGGAACGGCAACGCCACCAGCGAATCAAACTGCATGGCAAAGGCATTTGCCTTGAGACCGAAGGAGCGGGCAACCTCGATCTTTCCGGGCAGGTCATAGAACGGGATGGTTTCTGGGCGCGCCAGCCGTTCCTGCACGAATTCAGGCTTAAGGTTGGTCGGCACGCGATCGCTTGCCGATGGCTGGATGGTGCCGTTCCTGAAGGTCTTGACGTCCTGCAGTTCCCAATAGCCGTCGCGCAGGAAGGCGCGCGCCGCGTCCTTGCGCTCGACGATGTCGCCTTGCGGGTCGAGAATGAAAAAGACGGCATCGGCCATCTCCAGTCCCTGGTTGAGGATGGCCCGCGCGCCGATGATGGTGTCTCCGGAAGCGGTTTTCTGCCGGATCCACGGTGCGGCATCGGCCGAAACCGTGTTCGACTTGCCGGAGCGCAACTGGGTCTCGATCTGCTCGGACCACGAAAAGGCGTGCGCGGCGAGCGGATTGATGATGCCGACCGACAGCACGCCGAACAGCAACGCTCCGATGCAGCAAGGCAACAGGAATTGCCAGGCGGAAACGCCGGCGGAACGCGCGATGACCAGCTCATACCGTCGGTTGAGCGACACCAGCGTCGCCATCGCCGAGAAGAGACCGACGAACGGCACCGTCTGCAGCATGATCATCGGCATCCGGAGCGCCGAAATGGCCACTGCGGTCCCATAGGTGAAGCCGGGCAGGCCAGTCGTGCGGCCGGAAAGCTCGGTGAAATCGATCAGGAACACCAGCGCCAGCAGGCCGATGAAGAACCAGATGGTAATCGTCACATAGCGGAAGAAGAAATAGCGGCCCAGTGTCCAGCCCATCAGCTGACCCCTTGCCCTGAAGTGCCACGCCCGGACAAACGCAGTTTGACGGCATTCCAGCCATCACCGACGCGGGCGGCGAAGTTTGTCATCCAGTCCGCCCAGGCCACCGGCAGTTCCATGGTCCGGTTGGAGACGATGAACCAGATCGCCACCGCTGACGCCACGATGGGCACGCCATAGACCATATAGGCATATTGCGGGATTTCATCGGCCTTGCTGGCGGCAAAGAAACCCAGCCAGCGCACGAACAGCGATATCGTGATGGCCGTGATCAGCGGATTGACGCGCGCCTCGCGATGCGAGCGGGCGTCTCCGGCGACCGCGAGCGCGATGAGCGCGAAGACCATGGAATAGGTCCATTCCGAAAACCGCTGGTCGATCTCGGCCCGGTATTCGTTGGGACGTTGCTGAAAATTCTTGTCGTTGGCGCTCGGGTTGAGCAGGTACTGAGTCGTCTGGTCCTTCGGCAGCAGCGTCACCTCCGAAGCCGCCGCCATGAAGGCCGACATGTCGAAGGCATAGGAGGTGAACCGGATGACCGAAAGGTCGCCGGTCAGCGTTTTGCGGTGAATGACGCCGTCATTCATCATCAACACCTTTTCGCCGCCGCGCTCGACGATGCTGCCGGTCTTGGCGTAGTAGACGAGGTTGACCCCTTCCTCACGCGAATCCGCGACGAAGATGCCGCCCAGACGATTGTCGGGAAGCCGTTCGCCGATCTGCAGGAACAGTCCGTCCTCGATCTTGCGGAAGGTGCCTTCCTGGATGATCAGCGACAACAGATCCGCGCGTGACGACGCCACCAGGGCCCGGTTTTTCTGGCGCGCGTAGGGGTCGATGCCGTTGTCGACTGCAAAGGAAAAGACGCTGGCCGCGAGAGCCAGCAGCATGATCGGCCGCACGATCGTCCAGCGCGAGGCGCCCGAGGCGTTGACGACGGCAAGCTCCGAATCCGAATTCATGGCACTGAGTGTCTGTGCGACAGCCACCACCAGCGCAAAAGGCACGACGATCGGGACGATCGAGGGAAGAATGAGGGCGGCGACTTCGAAGAAGGTCAGCGCCGACTGGCCGCTGTCGGTAACCAGGTCGATCTTTGCCAGCACCTGCGTCGTCCACACGATGGCCAGCGTCCAAACAAGCGCTGCCATGAAGACCACGAAAGCGCGGCGCATGATGTAGCGTTCAATGACCTTCATGAAGGCTTTTCTCGATTTTTTCGAACGGCATCATGCCACCGCACAAGGGTAGCTGTCCGGCGGCGCCTGCACAACTGGCTCCATCAGATGGTCGATCCGGTTGCTGTCCCAGATCACGCTCCCGGTGGGCTGGAGTGTCGGCGGGAATGGATAAGAAAGGGAGAACATCGATGGTTAACAACAAGTTGCGGCAAGATGCGGGGCCGTGCCGCGACGAATCGCCATCGATTCCGTTGGTCATATGGGGCGCGAATTTGGCAAAGTCTTGCCAAATGCCGGAAAACGACCAAATGTCGCGCATCGCTTCACACCGCTTCCCTCGAGCCAAACCTTCCCGGCAAGCTACGCATTCCCCGAAAGCAGGACATGATGAATCAAAGACCGACGATCGCCTTCGCCAAATTTTCCGCACCCCAAACCGCGGCGAACAAGAAGGGCAGCGTCTTCGTGCTGTCGGCGGATGAGGGCGGACTGAGCGACGCCGCCAAGGCTTGCGATCCCGGCAAGACGCTGGAGCGGGCCTTTCCGGTGGCGGAGTTCACGGGCAAGTTCGCCGGCGTGGTGGAAGTGCTGGCACCCGAAGCAACCTCGCTCGACAGGCTTGTCGCCATAGGCGCCGGCAAGGCGTCGGGGCTCGACGACTATGCCTGGCTGAAGCTCGGCGGCACCATCGCCACGTCGCTGCGCAAGGCGACCGATGTGACCGTGGTGCTCGATCTGGTCGGCGCCTCGCCGAGCGGCAAGGATGCGGCAAGCCTTGCCGCCGGCATTCTTCTGCGCAGCTATGCCTTCGACAAGTACAAGACCAGGAAGGACAAGGATGACGGCAAGGCGGAGCCGAAGAAGCCGGTCAAGATAACCATCCAGACCGCCGATCCGACCGCTGCGAAAAAGGCCTTCACCGATGCGGAGGCCGTGATCGATGGCGTGCTTCTAGCGCGCGACCTCGTCAACGAACCGGCAAACGTGCTGGGGCCGGTTGAGTTCGCCGCTCGCGCCAAGGAACTCGAGGCGCTCGGCGTCAAGGTCGAAATCATCGCCGAGAAGGAGATGAAGAAGCTCGGCATGGGCTCGCTGCTTGGCGTCGCGCAAGGTTCGCCGCGCGGCGCCCGCATGGCGATCATGCAATGGAACGGCGGCAAGCCGAAGGACAGCCCGGTCGCTTTCGTTGGCAAGGGCGTCACATTCGACACCGGTGGCAATTCGATGAAGCCGGCCTCGGGCATGGAAGACATGAAGGGCGACATGGGCGGCGCGGCAGCCGTCACCGGCCTGATGCATGCCTTGGCTGCTCGCAAGGCGAAGGCCAATGTCGTCGGTGTCATCGGCCTTGTCGAAAACGCGGTCGACGGCCATGCCCAGCGCCCCGGCGATATCGTCACGTCGATGTCGGGCCAGACCATCGAGGTGCTCAACACCGACGCGGAAGGCCGCCTGGTTCTGGCCGATGCACTGTGGTACTGCAACGACCGTTTCCAGCCGAAATTCATGGTCAACCTGGCGACGCTGACTGGCGCCATCATGGTGGCGCTCGGCCAGCATTATGCGGGCCTGTTTTCCAACAATGACGACCTGGCCGAAAAGCTGACGGCGGCGGGGCAGGCAACGCAGGAGCGGTTGTGGCGCATGCCGCTCGGCGCCGAATATGACAAGCTGATCGATTCCAAGAACGCCGACATGAAGAACATTGGCGGTCGCTATGGCGGCGCCATCATCGCGGCGCAATTCCTGCAGCGCTTCGTCAAGGATACGCCATGGGCGCATCTCGACATTGCCGGCACGGCGATGGGGTCGCCGTCGAACGAGATCAACCAGTCCTGGGGCTCGGGTTTCGGCGTCAGGCTGCTCGACCGGCTGGTGCGTGACAATTATGAACAGTGAGCGGGGTCAACCGGTATAGACTGAAATGGCCGACGTCCTCTTCTACCATCTGACCGAGTCAACGCTGGAAGATGCGCTGCCCGGCCTGCTGGAGCGCAGCATCGATCGTGGTTGGCGTGTCGTGGTGCAGACCGGCACGGAGGAGCGCCGCGACGCGCTCGACCAGCATCTGTGGACCTTTCGCGACGATTCGTTTCTCGCCCATGCGACTGATCGTGAGGCTTATCCCGGCGAACAGCCGATCCTGTTGACCACCGGCGACGGCAACCCGAACGAGGCAAAGATAAGGTTCCTGGTCGACGGCGCCATGCCGCCTGAGCTTGGCGGTTATGAGCGGGCCGTGTTCCTGTTCGACGGCCACGACGCCGCCCAGGTCGAGGCGGCCCGCGGGCACTGGAAGACGATGAAGGACGCTGGCCATGCGGTGACTTACTGGCAGCAGACGCCGGATCGCCGTTGGGAACGCAAGGCGTAGGCAGACCGCAGCGGCACTTCTTGGCGTCATGGGATTCGACAAGACATTCGGGCGGTCTCGACATACTGCTGGACAAGATGGAGTCTGCGCGCTGCTGGACGAATTGGAACTGCGCAACGGACCGGTGCAAGCTGGTTGTCCGGCAAGGGGCGATTTACAAGGTGACTTTCTGAATGCGCTTTCTATTTGTCCTGATCCTGCTCGCCGGCATTGGCATCGGTGTCATCTATCCCTGGGCGATGACCAATTTCTCCGGTCATGAGATCGGCACCTGGCGGGTCTACGAGCAAGGCCGGTTCAAGCCGCTGACGGTGCCGCTCTCCGGTCACGACGCGCCGGTGCGGGTGTTGGTCGACCTGACCGCCAGGGCCGAGCGCATCGTTTCGCAGCAGCGCACGGTGCTGACGCTGACCGCCGCCACCAATGGCCGAACGGTTCTCGCCTCGACGCTGCAGTTCAACCATTCCGACAATCCGCGCCAGGCCAGCCCGCAACTGCCCGACAAGATTTTTCGCGATGAGGCCGGCCTGATCCCGGCCGTCAGCCCCGGTCCCTACACTTTCACCGTCGGCCCGGGCGACGCCGAGGACATCCCGATGCGGGCGGTCGACCTCATCCTGCGCTCCGGTGTCGGCGAGATCGACGGTCGCGCGCGGCCGGTCGGCCTTTCGCTGATGGCCGCCGGTCTGATTGGGCTGATACTGGCCATGCGTTTTGGTGGCCGCGGCGGCCGACCGGAAAATCCGAACTCGCAGCCGCCACCGCCACGCTGGGGCAGGGGTTCCGCTTGAATTATCGCCACGCCTACCACGCCGGGAATTTTGCTGACGTCGTCAAGCATGTCGTGCTGACGCGGTTGCTCGAATATCTGAAACAGAAGGACAAGGCGTTTCGCGTCATCGACACCCATGCCGGCATCGGCCGCTACGATCTGTCGTCGGTCGAAGCGCAGAAGACCGGAGAGTGGCAAGGCGGCATCGGCCGGCTGATCGATGCTTCGTTCGACGCGTCCGCGGCGGCGCTGCTCGCGCCCTATCTCGAGGCAGTTCGGTCGATCAACCCTGATGGCGGGGTGAAGAGATATCCGGGCTCGCCCCTGATCGCGCGACATCTCATGCGCAAGCAGGACCGGCTGTCGGCGATCGAACTGCATCCCAAGGATGCCGCGAGGCTGAGGACGGAATTCGGCGGCGATTTCCAGACGAGGGTGATGGAACTCGACGGCTGGCTGGCGCTCGGGGCGCATCTGCCGCCGAAGGAAAGGCGCGGCCTGGTGCTCATCGATCCACCATTCGAGGAAGCGGGCGAATTCGACCGTCTCGTCGATGGGCTCGAAAGGGCGCACAAGCGGTGGCCCGGCGGCATTTATGCGCTGTGGTATCCGATCAAGGACCGCAGGGCGATCATCGCCTTCAGAAAGGCGCTGCGGCAGTCCGGCATCCCCAAGCTGCTCGACATAGAATTCGAGATCAGGCCGTCTTCGACCGAACCAAGCCTCGACGGCAGCGGCATGGTGGTGGTCAACCCGCCATTCACGCTGGAAGGCGAGCTGCGAACCGTGTTGCCGGCGCTGCACAGATTGCTTGCCGTGGAAAAGCCGGCGCATTGGTCTCTCGACTGGCTGGCCGGCGAGTAGGTCGCGGCGGCCATCATCGAAGCGAGGCAATGAAACGCCGGTCGGCGCGAAAAAGCCCACGTTCCGGAGGGGGCGGGAAGGCGGGCTTTTTTGCGGCCCAGGGCTTGCGCTCTCATGGGTCCAGCCACCAACGTGCGGGAGCCATTTCGGTTCCACGCAAGGCCCCGCTTGGCCAAAGCCGTTTCCAGCTGGGAAACCATCGTCGATACAACCGCTTGACCGCCGCCAAGCGAATCCGCACAGTGCGCGCAACCGACCTTGAGAGGCTGCCATGACTCGCTTTGCCAAATCCGCCCTTGCTGCCCTGATTTCGCTCTGCACCCCGCTTGCCGCGCCTCTCGCCGTCACCCAGTCCGTGCAGGCGGCCGACCTTGGCGTCTATTCCGAGGACGATGGCGGCATCTGCGGTCAGAACTGGGTGCTCAACAAGATCACCAGCCGCTTCTCCTATCAGGTGCATCATGTGCCGCATCTGCCGAATGTGCAGATCACCGATTTTCACCGCATCCATCAACACCGCTATCTGCCGGCCAACGAGTCCTGGCCGATCGGCCGCCGCTATTGCGGCGCCACCGTCAGCCTCTCCGACGGCCGCGACCGCGCCATCTGGTACCTGATCGAGGAAGGGCAGGGCTTTGCCTCGATCGGCGACAATGTCGAATTCTGCGTCTCGGGCTTCGACCGCTGGATGGTCTACAACGGGCGCTGCCGCGTCCTGCGCTGAGCGCGTTTTTCCCTTCCCGATCCCTTTTCGCGCCCTCGGCTCGATAGGCCGCGGGCACTTTTGTGCCGTGTTGACAGAGGATGCGATCCGCCGCATGGTGATGAGACAGACCGGTCTCATCACTCGGTGAACGCCATGACATCGTTGCCTGCTTCCGACAAACGCCAGCACGTCGTCGAAACGGCCTACGCGCTGTTCAAGCGCGCCGGCTTCCATGCCACAGGCATCGACCGGATCATTGCCGAGGCCGATGTGGCCAAGATGACCATGTATCGCCACTTCCCCAGCAAGGACGAACTGATCGTCGAGGTGCTCGATTATCGCGCCAGGCGTTTTGACCGCCAGCTCGACCGGCTTGCCGAGGAGGGCACCACGCCAGAGCAGAAGATCGCAAAAATCCTCGACTGGCACGAGCGCTGGTTCCGCGGCCCGGATTTCCACGGCTGCCTGTTTGCGCATGCGCTGGCCGAGTTCGGCGATCCCCAGCATCCTGTGTTCAAGGCAGCCGCCAGACAGAAGGACGGCCTCAGGCGACGGATGCAATCCATCCTCGCAGAGGTGATGCCGCGCGGACGGGCGGAGAGCGCGGCGGCGGCACTGTTGATGCTGATCGAAGGGGCGACCCTGATGGCGCAGATGGGGCAGGCGGACACCGCCATTCGCGACGCCCGCAAGGCCGCCCTGGGCATCATCGCGGCTTCGCGCAGGCCGCAATGAGCCCGCTGGTCATCGGGCTGGCGCTCTTCGCCGCGATCTTGCACGCAAGCTGGAACGCCTTCCTGCGAACAGGGGCCGACAGGTTGTGGACCGTCACCGTCATGAGCTTTTCGAGCACGGCGCTCGCCATTCCCTTCGCCATCTTTCATGCCCTTCCGGCTGCGCCGGCCTGGCCCTATGTCGTGCTCTCGGCCTGCCTCCAGGTCGGCTACAGCGTGTTTCTGGTGGCCGCCTACAGATATGGCGAGCTGGGGCAGGTCTACCCGATCGTTCGCGGCAGCGTGCCGCTCCTTGTAACACTCGGCGGTTTTTTCCTGGCCAACCAGCAGCCCACCGTGCCGCAGACCGTCGGCGTCGCTCTGGTCGCCGGTGGCATCATGGGACTTTCGCTCGGAAGAGGCAGAGCCGCCACCACATCGATATTCTATGCACTGGCAACGGGAGCGATCATCGCCGCCTATGCCACGGTCGATGCGATCGGCGTTCGCGCGGCGGGCAATGCCGGGGCCTATACCGCCTGGGTCCTGCTGATCTATGGCGCCTTGCTGCCGGCGACCTTCGTTGCCTGTCGTGGCAGGCTCACTATTGACCTGCGGGCGCCGGAAACCTGGAAGGCGCTGGGTGGCGGCCTGTTCGCACTTCTGGCCTATGGTGTCGTGGTCGCCGCCTTCGCTCTGGGCCCCGCCGGCCCCATCACCGCGATCCGCGAAACCAGTGTCGTCTTCGCTGCCTTCATCGGGCGCCTGTTTCTCGGCGAGATGCTGACGCCCCGGCGGGTCGGCGCCTGCGCCATCGTCGCGCTCGGCGCCATCTGTCTAGGCTATCAGCCGTGACGGAAATGCACGCGCCCGTCGGTACGGGCAGCAGCTCCGCCAGGATCGACAATGGCCTGCTTGCGATACTCGCGGTCGCCGCGGGCCTGACAGTTGCCAACAACTACTACAATCAGGCCATGCTCGGCTTGCTGGCGCACCAGTTCGCTCTGTCGGCCGGTACGGTTTCGGCACTCCCTGTCGTGACGCAGCTGGGCAATGTCGCCGGCATCCTGTTTCTGGCGCCTCTCGGCGATCGGCTTGAGCGACGCTTCCTCATCCTGGCGACAATGGCAGCGCTGGTCGTCGCCCTTGTGGCGGCGGCACTGGCGCCAGGTTTTCTCTGGCTTGTCATTGCTGGCATCGGCATTGGTCTCTTCGCAACCGTCACACAGCAGATCGTGCCGCTCGCCGTCCATCTGGCGTCGCCGCAAGAGCGCGGCCGAGTCCTCGGCATCGTCACCGGCGGCATCCTCATCGGCATCCTGCTTGCCCGCACCGTCAGCGGCATCATCTCGGATCTATGGGGATGGCAGGCTGTGTTTTCTGCCGCCGCCGGATTGATGCTCGTCACCGGGGTGGCTCTCGCATGGCGCTTGCCGCGTCTCGAGCCGGTCACCGATCTAAGTTATGCCAGGCTGCTCGGCTCGCTGTGGACGCTGGTGCGCACGCACAGCATCCTTAGGCAGGCGATCGTCGTGCAAGCGCTGATCTTCGCCGCCTTCATCGGCTTCTGGTCGACGCTCGCTCTTGCCTTCGACGCTGCTCCCTATCATTTCGGCGCCACCGCGGTCGGCCTGATGGCGCTGGTCGGCGTTGCCGGCGCGCTTGCAGCTCCACTCGCCGGCCGCTTCGCCGATCGGCGCGGACCCGGTGTCATCGTCTCGATCGGTGCTGGCCTGGTGGTCGCCGCCTTCGCCATTCTCGGGCTGTTCCAGGGATCGCTGGCGGCGATGATCGTCGGTGTGCTGATCCTCGATCTGGCGGTGCAATCTTCGCAGGTTGCCAACCAGGCGCGCATCCACGCCCTCGATCCGACGGCCCGCAGCAGGCTGAACACAATCTTCATGGCGACGATGATTCTTGGCGGCGCCTGTGGCTCGGCTATATCAGGCGCCGCCTATTCGGCGTGGGGATGGAGCGGCACCTGCGTGTTCGGCGCGGCATCCGCCGCGATCGCGCTGTTGCTGTCGCGAAAACGATGATCTTTCCGGCTATCGCCGGCAGTCAAACCGGCTAATCTGAACACCCGAGAGCAACACTTCACTTTCGGGAGCCTTCATGGACCTTGCAACCATCCTTGCCTTCGCTGCCGCCTTCTTCGTGTTCGCCGCCAGCCCCGGCCCGGACAACATGACGATCGTCGCTCGCACGATCTCCGGCGGCGTCGCGTCCGGCGTCGCCTACGGCGCGGGCACCGTGGTTGGCATCCTCGTCTTTCTCATTCTCGCCGCCTTCGGCCTGTCGATCATCGCCGCCAAGATGGCGATCGTCATGACGGCGCTGCGCTACGGGGGAGCGGCCTACCTGATCTGGATGGGCATCAGGCTGTGGACGGCCGTGCCCGTCGTGCCGGACCTGCAGCCCATCTCCGACCGGCGTGGCTTGTTGACGATCTTCGCCACCGGCATAGCCCTCAATCTCGGCAATCCGAAAATGCCGCTGTTCTATGTAGCGCTGCTGCCGAACGTGGTCGGAGCGTCGCTTGACGTTGATCATCTCGGCGTATTGACGATGGTGATCCTGGCCGTCGAGGTCGTGGTAATCGGTGGCCATGTCATCCTCGCCGGTCGCGCCCGCAGTCTGCTCCGCACGCCCAGGATTGTGCGCCGGGTCAACCGTGCGGCGGGCGGTGTGATGATCGGCGCCGGCGTTGCCGTGGTCGTCACGCGTTGAGAGGCATCGCTGGTCGCCGCTCTATTTTCCGCGCGGCGCGGCCTAGGCCTGATCGAGAAGCTTGCGCAGAAAGGCAACGTGACCGCGGAACGCGCGCCGTCCGGCCGTCGTCGCCTTGACGCGCGTCTGCGGCCGGCGCCCGACGAACAGCTTTTCGACGTCGACATAGCCAACCCTTGCGAGCGTATCGATATGTGCGCCGAGATTGCCGTCGGTGACGTCCACGATGGCCTTCAGCCGGGTGAACTCCAGCGCCTCGCGCCTTTCCAGCGTGCTCAGGGCGGCCATGATTCTAAGTCGCGTGCTCTGGTGGATGATTTCGTCGGCGCCCATCATTTGGCTCCGGCGCGGCGGAGCCGGAGACCATCTCCGATGAGACCGCATCCATGGGACCCCGCCTCGGCGATTCCGGGCAGCGACAGCGCTTGCTGTTGTGCGATCGACATCGAAGCACTCCCGTATTTCTTTCAGAATACTCTGTGCTGTAGAGTTATCTGTCAATCCTTTCGCAAGCGGATGAGAGGATCGCGCTCGACAAGATGGCGGCGCGATCGGCCATCGCATTGCTCTCGTGATCTGTGAAGATCGTCACTTGCACAAGACGATCATGTCGATAAACAGCTTCACCATCGAAGATCAAGGCGCAAGGCCGCCCGCTGATCTTCGGAGCTTCGCGGAAAGATCGGTCTGACAGTGCGCGGAGAATGTCGGCGACGGACTGCCGGCAATAATCAAAGATCAGCAACGCATCTTTGCGACGGTCAGCATGATCGTGTGCCCTTCGTAACCAAAACTTAATCTGCAAAAATCAGTGTATTGCTTCGCTGGCTAGAGAGCCGCGAGTCAGATATGCATTCCCCGCCGAGGTCATTCACGGCCGTCGGCGTAACGCAAGGGGCATGATATGGCGAAGCAGTCGTCTAAGGCGCCGGCATCCAAGACACCGGCAAAGAAAGCACCCGTGAAAGCAGCGACGGCGAAGGTCGCCGTAGCAGTGAAGAAAGCAGCGCCTGCGAAGGCTGCGGCGAAGCCGGCGGCGAAGGCCGCACCGGCCAAGAAGCCTGCCGCCAAGGCCGCGGCAAAACCGGCGGTGAAGAAGGCGGCACCCGCGAAGGCAGCGGCAAAGCCGGCGGCCAAGGCAGCACCGGCCAAGAAGCCCGCGGCCAAGGCAGCGGCGAAACCCGCAGCCAAGAAGGCAGCGCCCGCGAAGGCAGCGGCAAAGCCTGCCGCCAAGGCAGCGCCGGCCAAGAAAGCGGCAGCGGCGGCAACCAAGCCCGCCGTGAAGAAAGCCGCGGCACCGAAGGCCAAGGCAGCACCGGCAAAGGCGAAGGCGCCGGCCAAGAAGTAGACCAGGCCTTGTTGGAGCGGTGCGTGTCCTGCTGGACGCGCAGAGAACGCTCCGGCACTTGCGAGCGACGCATGATCATTCCGAAAACCGGGACCGGTTTTCGGGTCATGTGCAGGACGTGGGGGAAGGGAGTCAGGGCAGCAAAGCGAGGCGCCGACAGGCCGCCTCGCTTGCTCGCACGTTTTGGGTTTCTTTGAACCTGGTCGTGAAACGAATGGCCCCGCCGCGAGGCCGGGGCTGCGAGAGATCGAGAAGCAGGTCGGATGCTCCGCTCTGCTCCGGTTGTTCTCGCTCCGCGTGGATCGAGCATCCGTCAGCCAGGCCGCAATGATCATGGCAGGAAGCCGCCACCGGTTTTCTGGCAGCTGGTTTTCTGTCGCCTGGCCATTGCCGGGGCAACCGTTCCCGGTAGACAGTGCCGGTCGGCAAACAGGAATCCAATCATGCCCAGACTTCTCTACGCCTCTACCTCACCCTACAGTTCCAAGGTACGCATGGCCGCGGTCTATGCCGGCATTGCCATCGAGGCGGTGCCGGTCAAGACCGACGACAAACCGGCGGTGCTGATAGAGGCCAACCCGCTCGGCAAGATCCCGGTGCTGGTGCTGGATGACGGCCGTTCGGTCCATGACAGCCGCGCCATTACCCAGCATCTCAACCGTTTGTCGAAGAACGCGCTGTTTCCGCGTAATCCCGACAAGCGGCTAGAGGCGGAAGTGCTGGAGGCGCTGGCCGACGGCATCTGTGATTGCGCGCTGTCGATGGTCTATGAGCGGCGCACGCGGCCTGAGGAGATGGTCTATCAGCCATGGCTCGACCGCCAATGGGCGAAGATCACGGCGGCACTCGACCTGCTCAACGCCAACCCGCCGAAGCTGCCGAAGAAGATCACCGTCGGCCAGATGGCGTTGCGCGCCTGCCTTGGCTATCTCTCACTGCGCTTTGCCGGAAAATGGGAAAAGGGTCGCGCCCGGCTGACGCGGTGGGCAGCGCGCTTCGACGAGAAGTTTCCTGAGCTCAAGCCCTGCATTCCCGGGTGACCGATCGTCCGCCTGAGCGGTCGGACATAAAAAAAGCCGGGCGCGAGGCCCGGCTTTTTCGTGTCGTGGCTTGAACGACTTAGAACTTCATACCGACGCCAAAGGTGACGCGATTGTCGGTGGCCTTGACCTTGCCGATACCGTCGAAGCTCTTGCTGCCGAAGTCGGTGTAGCGATACTCGACACGGCCGAAGACATTGTCGGTCAGCTTGATGTCGGTGCCGACGCCGGCGGTCCAGCCGAGCATCGTAGCGGTGTCGCTGGCGGGAATGACGGAGTCCTCCACCTTCAGGCTTCTGCCGGCGAGACCGCCGGTGCCGTAAAGCAGGATTTCCGGGGTCACGGCGTAGCCAAGACGGGCACGCAGCGAGCCTTCGAAGCCGCCTTTGGAGTGGATGCCATTATCGTCACCCTTGACGCCGTTGTAGCCGAGTTCGACTTCACCGCCGTAGACGAAGTTCTCCTGCTGCCACTGATAGCCGCCGAAGACACTGCCGACGAAACCCTTGGTATCGGTTTGAACGCCGAAGTCCTTTTCCTTGGTACGGCCGCTGAAGCCATAGCCAACATTCAGACCGGCATAGGGACCAGCCCAGGACGCCACAGGCAGTTCAGCAACGGGTGCTGGTGCCGGCGGCTCTTCGGAAACGACGTCCGCGGCATAGGCGGTTCCACTGAGGGCGAAGAGGCCCAGCGCTACGGCCAACGGCCGTGCGAATTTAAGATTGGCTTGCATTGTTCTTTACTCCTTAAGCCACAGGACACAGGCTTGTTTCTCACGATCGCCATCGACCCGTCCGGGGGGTGAAACGGATCTGGCGTTCGTCGGTTCCAAATGTCGTGTCAAAATGCGGCTGAAGCGAACCTGAACTTGGGTCATTCCCCGGCGCGAATGAGGCGGAACCGTGACGTTGCATCTTCGCAACAGCGAAATGGCAGGAGCCACTTCATGCTGCGCTGCACACCGCTTGGTGCAAGGAGTCCAGCGCCCTATATTGCGGTCGGCGGCTGCGAGTCAAAGATGAGTCGAGACGCCGAACCGGCGGTTTCGCCACAATGCTGCCCAAGGTGCGAACGCCATTTAACGCATGCCGGGCCATATTTCGCCGGCGCCGTTTTTCCGGCCCCAAATTGAGGATTGACAGCATATGAGTAAAGCCACTGCCACGGCGCTGGTGACGGGCGGGGCAAAACGGATCGGCAGGGCAATCGTCGAGGATCTCGCCGCCCACGGTTTTGCCGTGGCCATCCACTGCAATCGCTCGCGCGCCGAGGGAGACGTATTGGCCGCCCAGATCAACCAGGCCGGCGGTCGCGCTGCGGTTGTCAGCGCCGATCTGACCGATATGGACGCCGTTGGCGGACTCGTCGGCCAGGCGGAAGCAGCGCTCGGACCGATTTCGCTGCTGGTCAACAATGCGTCGCTGTTCGAGGACGATTCGGTTCTGGATTTCGACTGGCGGGCCTGGGACCGGCACTTTGCCGTGCATGTGAAGGCGCCGACGCTGCTGGCGCAGAATTTCGCCCGGGCGTTGCCCGAGGAACAGGAAGGGCTGATCGTCAACGTCATCGACCAGCGGGTCTGGCGCCCAACGCCACGCTATTTCTCCTATGCGCTGTCGAAGTCGACGCTGTGGATGGCCACGCAGATGATGGCGCAGGCGCTCGGTCCGCGCATCCGCGTCAACGGTATAGGTCCGGGGCCGACCCTGAAGAACGCTCGCCAGGACGACAGTGATTTTGACGCGCAGGTCGAGGGTTTGATCCTCAAGCGCGGCCCGCAATTGTCGGAATTCGGTGCCACCATCCGCTATCTCTGGGAAGCCCGCTCCGTCACCGGCCAGATGATCGCGCTCGATGGCGGTCAACACCTTGCATGGCGGACGCCCGATGTGACAGGCATGGTGGAATGAGTCCTGTAGACCACAAGAACAAGCCGCGCGGCGGCGCCGACGATCTGCCCCCCGATATCGATCTGGAGGACGAGGCGGTGGAAGAGATCGTCGAACCCGCTGGTCCCGACGTGGCGTTCACGGCAATCGACTGGACGCCGCATGCCGGCGACGCCGAAGGCATGGTCGGTGCCGAGGTGATCCAGACGCTGGTCAAGCGGCTGCCCAACGCGCCCGGCGTCTACCGCATGATGAACGCCGCTGGTGACGTGCTCTATGTCGGCAAGGCGCGCAGCCTGAAGAAGCGCGTGACCAACTATGCGCAGGGCCGCTTCCACACCAATCGCATCGGCCGCATGGTGCGCGAGACGTCGACGATGGAGTTCGTCGTCACCCGCACCGAGATCGAAGCGCTGCTGCTCGAAGCCAATCTTATCAAGCGTTTGCGGCCGCGATTCAATGTTCTGATGCGCGACGACAAGTCGTTTCCCTATATTCTTCTGACCGGCGACCATGTCTCGCCGGGCATCTACAAGCATCGCGGCGCGCGGTCGCGCAAAGGCGATTATTTCGGCCCCTTTGCTTCGGCAGGCGCCGTCGGCCGCACCATCAATTCGTTGCAGCGCGCCTTTCTGCTCAGGAGTTGCACCAACTCGTTCTATGAGAACCGCACGCGGCCGTGCCTGCTCTACCAGATCAAGCGCTGCGCCGGCCCGTGCACCGGCGAGATCTCGCATGGGGACTATGCCGAGCTGGTCGCCGAGGCGAAGGATTTCCTCTCCGGCCGCAGCCAGAAGGTGAAGACGGAAATTTCCGCCGCCATGCAGCAGGCCTCCGAGGACCTCGATTTCGAGCGCGCCGCCATCTATCGCGACCGGCTCGCGGCGCTGTCGCATGTACAGAGCCATCAGGGCATCAATCCGGCGACCGTCGACGAGGCCGATGTTTTCGCCATCCATCAGGAAGGCGGCCAGGTCTGTATCCAGGTGTTTTTCTTCCGCACAGGCCAGAACTGGGGCAACCGTGCCTATTTCCCCAAGGCCGATCCGGCGTTGGAAGCGGCCGAGGTGCTGGGCTCGTTCCTGGCACAGTTCTATGACGACAAGCCGACGCCTCGGGCGATCCTCCTGTCGCATGGCGTCGAGGACCAGGAACTGCTGGCCGAGGCGCTGTCGACCCGGGCCGGCCGCAAGGTCGCGATCCTGGTGCCGCAGCGCGGCGAGAAGAAGGATTTGACCGACAACGCCTTGCAGAATGCACGCGAAGCGCTCGGCCGCAGGCTGGCCGAAACCTCGACGCAAGGGCGGCTGCTTGCCGGCTTCGCCGAGACCTTCGGCCTGCCCAAGCCGCCGGTGCGCATCGAGGTCTACGACAACTCGCACATCATGGGCACCAACGCCGTCGGCGCCATGGTCGTCGCCGGGCCGGAAGGCTTCGTCAAGAACCAGTACCGCAAGTTCAACATTCGTTCGACCGAGATCACGCCGGGTGACGATTTCGGCATGATGCGCGAGGTGATGGAGCGGCGTTTTTCGCGGCTGCTCAAGGAACATGGCGATGTTGCGCCCGAGAATGCGGTGGCGGCCGGTGCAACCGATGAAATCGAGGAGGACATCTCCGGCAGCTTTCCGGCCTGGCCCGATGTCATCCTGATCGACGGCGGCCAGGGCCAGATGACGGCGGTGCGCAAGATCCTCTCGGATCTCGGCATCGAGGACCGCGTCGTGGCGATCGGGATCGCCAAGGGCCAGGACCGCGATGCCGGCCGCGAGCGTTTCTTCGTCAGGGGCAGGGACTCGTTTTCACTGCCGATTCGCGATCCGGTGCTGTATTTCGTCCAGCGCCTGCGCGACGAGGTCCACCGCTTCGCCATAGGTTCGCACCGGGCCCGCCGAAAGAAAGAAATGGTCAAGAGCCCGCTCGACGAGATCAGCGGCATCGGCCCCGGCCGCAAGCGCGCCCTGCTTCTGCATTTCGGCACCGCCAAGGCGGTCAGCCGTGCCGCCATCGAGGATCTGAGGAAAGTCGACGGCATTTCCGAACAGGTTGCCAAACTGGTCTACAATCACTTCCACGAGAGCTGATGCATGTCGCCCAAAAGTGCACGGCGGTTTTGGGACAACGACATGCACGAAAGGGAAGAATGCATGTTCGCCCAAAAGTGCGCAGCGGTTTTGGGACAGCGACAGGCATCACACTTTAAGGAAGTTTATCGCTATTTTCGGCTGGCCAATCGATTTTGGCCTGTTGACCCCCCACATTCGCATCTGATTTGAGTACGCAGGCAGAAAGAGTCCCCAAGACATGGCCAAGCGCGCGTTCAACCTGCCCAACATGCTCACCTACGCCCGCATCATCGCGGTGCCGTTGGTCGTGCTGTGCTTTTTTCTGGAGGGGCATCTGAAATCGAGCGACTTCGCCCGCTGGTCGGCGCTGATCATATTCCTGCTCGCTTCGATTACCGATTACCTGGATGGCTATCTGGCGCGCGCCTGGCAGCAGACCTCCAACATCGGCAAGATGCTTGACCCGATCGCCGACAAATTGCTGGTCGCCACCTGCCTCTTGCTTCTGGCGGCCGACACCGATCGTCATGCGGGCATCGCCGGCTGGTCGCTGTGGGCCGCGATCATCATCCTGTGCCGCGAAATCCTGGTCTCGGGCCTGCGCGAATATCTGGCTGCGCTCAAGGTCTCGGTGCCGGTGACGCAGCTTGCCAAGTGGAAGACCGCGATCCAGATGGTCGCCATCGCCTTCCTGCTGGCCGGTCCGGCCGGTGACAAGATATTCCCGCTGACCACGCAGACCGGGCTGGTGCTGCTGTGGATCGCGGCCCTCGTTACGCTCTACACCGGCTACGACTATTTCCGCGCCGGCCTCAAGCACATCATGGATGAATGAGATGGCGACCCGGCTCATCTATTTCGCCTGGGTGCGCGAACGGATCGGCACATCCGAGGAAAACGTTGAATTGCCTGATGGCATCGAGACGGTCGCCGACCTCTTGCGCTGGTTGAAATCGCGCGGCGAGGGCTACGAGCAAGCGCTGCAATATCCCGATGTGATCCGCGTCGCCATCAACCAGGAACATGTCGACCATCGCGAGAAGATATCGGGCGCGCGCGAGATCGCGCTGTTCCCGCCAATGACCGGGGGCTGAAAATGACCGGCGCGGTCGTACCTGTCGTGCGCATCCAGGCGCAGGATTTCGACGTCGCCGCCGAGATTGCCAGACTGACGCAAGGCCGCGCCGATATTGGCGCCGTGGTCACCTTCTCCGGTCTTTGCCGCGACGAGGCAGGCAGCCTCTCAGCACTTGAGCTCGAGCATTATCCCGGCATGGCGGAGGCCGAAATCGCCCGCATCGCCGCCGAGGCGATCGAGCGTTGGCCGCTGCAGGGGCTCACCGCCATCCATCGCCACGGCAAGATCGCGCCGGGGGAGAACATCGTGCTGGTGGTGGCCGCCTCGGCACATCGCCATGCGGCATTCGAGGCAGCGAACTTTCTCATGGACTATTTGAAATCGCGCGCACCTTTTTGGAAGAAGGAGCATCGCATTGACGGCTCGGAGGGCGGCTGGGTCGATGCCAAGGAGGCCGACGCCAAGGCCGCACGGCGCTGGAAACCGCACGAATAAAGTCCTGCCGCAGCCATGCATTGACCGCAATCCTTTGGCCAATTGACCGCAGTTGGTCAGCCTGGGCAATGGCAACCCGGGGCATTGGCAGACCGGGGCACTGGCAGCCCGGGCAAAGGGAGGTGGTCATGCTGGACAGGATCGCGGAATTCTTTGTCTTCGGTTTTGTGCCGCTGGTCGTCGGTGTGTTGTCCTTGCCGGAACTGTCTGTTGCCGCCGAACAGGCCGTGAAAGGCGAGGTCATCTATCGCGAGCGCATCGCGTTGCCGCCCAGTGCCGTGCTCTCCGTCCAGCTTGCCGATGTCTCGCTGGCGGATGCTCCGGTCAAAATCATCGGCGAACAGAATATCAAGCCTGCCGGTCAGGTGCCGATCAGCTTCGAGATCAAATTCGACCCCTCCGTCATCCGGTCGCAGACGACGTATGCGCTGCAGGCTCGGATCACCGTCGACGACAGGCTGCTGTTCATCTCCGATGTGCGCCATCAGGTCGATCCGCTGACCGATGTGCCGCAGACGATCATGCTCAAGATGGTCACGCCGAGCACCGAGCCGACGGCTTCCGTTTTTGGTCAGCTCTGGCTGGTCGACTATGTCGACGGCATTGGCGCCATCGCCGCGCCGCAAGCGACGTTCAGGATCAGCGAAGCTGGCAAGGCAGGCGGCAGTGGTCCTTGCAACACCTATTTCGCCACGGCCAAGGTCGACGGCCAGGCGATCACGATCAGCGAGATCGGCTCGACCTACAAGGCCTGCTCGCCGGAGGTGATGGCCGAGGAAAAGGCGCTGTTCGATGCCTTGGTCAAGGCTGCGTCATACAGTGTCGATGCCGGCAAGCTCGCTATTGCCGACAAGGATGGCCGCGAGATCCTGCGCTTCAGCGCCGCAAGCTGAGGTGTCTTGATGGCCGGGCGCGGGCCTGGCCATTGATATCGACACTCTGATGTCGGACCGAAACGGACGCTCTCACTCAGCCCGTTCGAAAACGGCACCGTAGTGATAGGGCGGCACCTCGACCAGTTCGGCCAGCCTGAGGCCGCCCGCTTCGGCGGCCGCTATGGTCTGTTCCGGTGACAGCCTCAATTCGGTCCTCGGTCCGCGAGGCTCGCCCAGCACGATCGTTGTTTCGCGCGGACGCTGGTGCCAGTTGACGATGGCGAGACGGCCACCAGGGCTGAGCGTCGCCCGCGCCGCGCGCGCCAAACGCGGCCGGTCGGGAACGCCGTGAAAGGCGTTGGCCATGAAGATAAAGTCGGCGGGTCGAAGCGCCAGCCTTGAAAGCTCGTAGGCGTCGCCCGCCACAAAGTCGCAATTCGTCACCCCGCTTTCGGTCAGCCGGCGCCGTGCGGCTTCGAGCGGATCGGCATCGATATCGATGGCCAGGACATGACGCGCCATACGGGCCATCGGCAGCGTGAACCAGCCGTCGCCGCAGCAGACATCGATCGCTTCCATTCCAGGCTTGATCCCCGTTGCCGAAAGCACGGCGGTTGGGTCGGGCCACAGCGCCTCCCACCAGCCGCTGTTCGGCATCTCCGTGCCCTGGAAGAAACCCGGAATGGCACTGGTCATGCTGAGGTCGCTCCATCGTCGGCAAACATCCGCGACATGTCTCAACCCTAGAGCATGATCCCGAAAAGTGGAATCCGGTTTTCGGGAAAGATCATGCTCAAACAAAGAGATAGAGCCCCATCCAGATTCCATCGGGATGGAACAGGCTCTAGTGCAGCACGGCTCAAATCGTAATGCTCTTTTGCGAGGCCGGCACTGCTGACGCCGATGCTGCTCAAGGCATATGGACCGGCTGCATGCCGACATGCTGCGGTTCGTGCGGGAAACCTGACCGTTCGTCCAATGAAAAAGGCCGGCGAAGCGCCGGCCTTTCCAGATCAGACTTGATGATATCGGCTCAGCCGACGATCTCGGTGTCCGAGAACCAGTATTTGATCTCCTGCGCCGCGGTCTCCGGCGCATCGGAGCCGTGCACCGAGTTCTCGCCGATCGACAGCGCATGCACCTTGCGGATGGTGCCTTCGGCGGCATTGGCCGGGTTGGTGGCGCCCATCACTTCGCGGTTCCTGGCAATGGCGTTCTCGCCTTCCAGCACCTGCACGACGGTGGGTGCCGACGACATGAACTCCACCAGTTCGCCGAAGAACGGACGATCCTTGTGGACGGCATAGAAGCCTTCCGCCTCGCGGCGGCTCATCCACACCCGGCGCGAGGCGATGACGCGCAGGCCGGCTTCTTCCAGCATCTTGGTGATGGCGCCGGTGAGGTTGCGCCGTGTTGCGTCCGGCTTGATCATGGAAAAGGTGCGTTCGAGCGCCATGGGTCGTCCTTGTCTGAGAATGGAATTGAGAGTGGCGGGCTCTATACAAGCCGCCCGGCCCATTGCCAAGGGGTGAGGAACGGACCGCGAAGCGGACGGAAAGCCGATTGCCTGGCTTTCCGAGTGACGAACACCCGGAGCGATAGCGAAGCGCCGGCGCGGTGCGCGTTTTTCTGCCACGCCGGCGCCGATGAGGCGGACCGGCAGGTGTGATCCGATGGCTGTTAAGCAGTGCTTTGCTTGTTATAGTCGGTCGTGGGCACCCATGCTGGGGTCGACCCGAACGGAGACAGGATGACCATGACAAACGATCGCCAGGAGCGCATTCGCAACCGCGCGCATCAGATCTGGCTGCAAGAGGGACAGCCGGCTGGCCAGCATGAGCGCCATTGGCATCAGGCGATAGCCGATGTCGACCAGGAAGATGCCGCGGGGACGTCGGCAGCCAAGAAGCCCGCCAGGAAGGCAGTTGGTGCCGGCAAGGCAAAAGCCGCCCCGAAGGAGGCGAAGGCTGCCACGAAGACCAGCAAGCCCAAAAAGGCGGCTGCCAAGTAGGGCTTGCCCATCTCGCTGCTGACCTTTCTCGCAAGAGACTGACGGCTCTCGTGCTGCCTTGCGGTAAGAGCAGGCGTTACGGCGTCACGCCGCTGCGGCAACCTTCCGCCCCAGTCCGCCATGCAGATCGAGGCAGCGGGCGAACCACCGCGCCATCACGTCGCCGGCGTCGAGCAACTGGTAAGGCGAGGCTATACGAGCCCATTGCAGTGCGCCGAAGACGATGTAATCGGCAAACAGCGGCGACGCGCCACCGATGAATGGCTGATAGCCGAGCATCGACCGCAGAGGCTCCAGCGAGGCTCTGAAGTTGGCGAGCCCGGCATCCCGGGCGGCCATCACATCTTCCAGCCGCTTGCCGAGCCGCTGCTCCCGGTTCTGACGGAAATAGGCGGCGTTTTCCGTGTCCTGCATGGCATGGAGGTCCATGATCGCGGCGGTCGTGACATAGGGATGGATGGTCAGTTGCGACCAACGCTCGACGAAGCGCGCCATCGCCTTGCCGCCATCGCCGCCAAACAGTGTCGGCCGATCCGGATAGGCTTCGTCGAGATAGAGTGCGATGGCGAAGGAATCGGCGACGACCTTCTCGCCGTCGCGGATCACCGGAACCAGCTTCGAGACGCCGCCCTCGACACCAGGCACTTCGAGGAAGCGCGTTGGCACGGTGCTGACTTCGAGCCCTTTGTGGGCCAGCGCCATCGTCGCCTTCCAGCAATGCGGGCTGAACGGGCGCGTGGTGTCGCGTCCGACGAGATCATAGAGCAGAATGGTCATTGGCGTCAGCGTTCCTGCGAGGTAGGTAGGCCCCCTATCGACGCGAGCCGAGGGGAAGCCATGAGACAGCATTTCATGATGTTTGCGGCCTATAATCAATGGGCTAATAGCCGCATCTATGATGCCGCCGCCGAGCTCGACGACGAGGAGTTCAACCGCGACGTCGGGGCTTTTTTCGGCTCGATGATGGGCACGCTCAATCACCTGCTGACAGCCGACCGCATCTGGATGAAGCGCTTCACCGGCGAGGGCGATGCGCCAACGACGCTGGACGCCATCCTGTACCGAGCTTTGCCTGGCCTCAGGATGGCGCGTGAAGCCGAGGACAAGAGGATCGTCGACTGGGTCGGCGGCCTCAGCGACAAGGCGTTGACGGGCCGCTTCACCTACATGACGGTCTCGGACATGCGCACCGTCTCGCAAAGGCTGGCGCCGGCGCTGGACCATGTCTTCAACCACCAGACCCACCACCGCGGCCAGGCGCATGCGATTCTGACCATCCTAGGCCGGCCAAGCCTGGGGTTGGACTTGATGCTCTTCCAGCGCACTGAGGAGGGCAGGGCCTTCGCCTGATCCCGCTGGAGGATCTCACCAGCGGACAGTCAGCTGCTGATCTCGCTGTCCAACTGGCTTTGCGTCAAAGCGGCCTCCGCCGTGATCCACTGCTTGAACAGTGATGCCTTACGCGCCGGCGGCGTCTTGTCGGGGCAGACGAAATACCACCCCGCGGTATTCGGATGGTGGACCGCGAACGGAGCAACCAGTCTTTCGGCGCGAATATCGCTGGCCATATAGGCCCGGTTGGCCACGGCAAATCCCATCCCGGCATTGGCAGCCTCGTAGGACATCATGCACGAATCGAAATAGATGCTTCTGGCCTCCTTGAGCACGAAGCCGGCGCCAGCGAAGCCGAGCCACGATTGCCAGTTGTGGGTGCAGGTGTCGGAATGCAGCAGCGTGAAGTGGCGCAGGTCTTCCGGAGTCACTTTCGATAACGGCTTGTCGCCCAGGATCTCGTGGAAGAGCTTCCGGCTGCAGACCGGTGTCAGGTCCTCCTTGAACAGAAGGTCGGCCTTCAGATCGGGAAAATGACCGTCGCCATAACGGATCTCGATATCGAATTCGGATGTCGCGAATTCATGCGTCGCATAGGAGGTGGAAACGCGCATCTCGATGTCGGGGTATTGCCGCTGGAAGAGCGGCAGACGCGGAAACAGCCAACGCGCGGCAAAGGTCGGCAGCACCGATATCTTCAACACATGTTCCTGCGACTGCCCAGTCGCTTCCATGCTGGCGGCGACGATCCGCTCCAGAGCTTCGCGCACACGCGAGACATAGGTCTCGCCCTCCGGCGTCAAAGACACCGCATTGCCGCCGCGCTGGAAGATCTTGAAGCGAAGCTGGTCCTCCAGGCTTTTGACGCGCTGGCTGACCGCCGAAGCGGTGATGAATTGTTCTTCGCCGGCACGCGTGAAATTCCTGTGCCTCGCAGCACTCTCCACGATCTTTAGCGAATTGAGGTTGACCTGACTGAGCAGACGCACGGGTTCGACCTTAAGCTGGGCTTACACTAGCACCAGCATTCCTAATTTTACAGGGGCTGCTAATTTAATCAACTGTTTACCAAGTGTTTGCCCCCCACCTGGAGAAGTACAATGAACGCCCATACCATTCCCGAACTGCGCTATGCGATGAGCCGCGAAGCCATCATCGGCCACGAAACCGCCTGGAAAGTGTCGAGCTTCGGCGTCGCCCAGTATCTTCACGGCTATGACCCGGCACTGCTTGCCGCCATTGAGGAGGCCGCTTTGAAGCTCAAGGCCAGCCATGCCGTGCACAAGCACCTCGATCTGACCTTCATCACTGGTGCTGACCGTTTCATCCCTGAAATCAAGGAATTGCTGCACGACAAGCTGCGCCTGGAGCGGCTGTCCGACATGATGGGCACCAAGTTGGAGCCCTATCCGCTGTCGATCGTCGGTTCGACCGTCACCTTCATGAACCCGAAGGACGGCGCGGTCGAATGGCATTGCGACGGCGTTCCCGTCACCGAGCTCATTCCGCTGTCGATCAGCAATCCGTTGGTCGGCGGACATCTCGAAATCTACTGCGACGACTCGGAAACAGGCCGTGCCATCCTGGAATCCGGCCGCGAGATCCCGCGCAACCGTGTCATGCGCATCGACCACAAGATGAACTATGCCACGCTCGGGCAGTTTCTCGGTGTCCTGCATCGCACGGCGCCGATCCGGTTCGGTGAGCGCGTCACGCTGGTGCTCAACCAGCGCTCCGTGGCCAAGCCCTATGTCGACGACAACCGGATGTTCTATCTTGCCGCCGACAACGACCACGACCGCGAATGGGTCAACGAACTCGCCGAGGATGTGTGGACCAACCAACTGCCAGCCTATCGCCAGTTCGAGGCGGAACGTCCCGTTCCGGTGTCGCCCGAGGCGCCGATTCCGGGCGGAGCCAGGGAATCATGGTAACGGCCCATGATCCCGAAAAGTGGGAACCTGTTTCCGGACAAGATCATGGTCAAACAGGAAGATAGAGCCCCAAGCCGATTCTTTCGGCATGGATCAGGGTCGATATCCGCGCTGGTCTTCGCCGCCGGCGCGGTGGCTTTGTGGTCGACCAATGCGTTGGTCGGCAAATCCTTGCTGGCAAGTCATCCGGTATCGCAGGTGCAATTCCTGCAGTTTTCGGGAGCCGCGCTTGTCTTCGCTGTCATCTGGTTGATGAACCGGGAAGACGCGCCGCAAAGAAACGCCGCGCCGGGCGCGCCCGCCGCCTGGATGGGATTGGCGCCGGTCGGCGTCGGCATCATCGGCCTCGTCGGCACGATGGTGCTGCAATACCTGGCCTTCGCTTCGATGCCGGTGATCGAGGCCAATCTGGTGGCATACACCTGGCCGTTGATGGTCGCGGCGGCCGTGATCGCGCTCGAAAATCCGCGGCGACCGGTGTTGTTGGGCCTTGCCGCGGTCCTGGGGTTCGTCGGCGTTGCACTGGTGATTTCGGGAGGGCGCGACCAGTCCTGGCTCCAGGGCGATCTGGTCGGCTATCTCGCGGCATTCGGGTCTGCGCTGTGCATGGCTTTCTATTCGGTCATGGTGGGACGGGTTGCCGCTTCGCCGGATCGCTTGCTGCTGCCGTCGTCGCTGTTCGGTGTCGCCTTGACGTTTCTGTGGAGCGCTCGCGACGGCGTCGCCTGGCCCTCCGGCGCGGACCTGGCTCTCGGGCTCTATCTGGGCGCCGGTCCGATGGGGTTGGGCTACTATTTCTGGTCGCGCGCCTTGAAGCTCGAAGGCAGCGGCAAGGTCGCGGTCGTCGCCTATCTCACGCCGATCGCTTCGACGCTGCTGCTGACCCTGTCCGGCGAGCGAATGACGATGACCGCCATTGTCGGAGCCGTCCTCGTCATCGGCAGTTGTGTCGCGGTCGGCATGGAACGTTCGGAGGCCGAAAACCATGTTTGACGAAAATGAACGTCTCGCCAGGCAGGAAGCGCATTGGCTGATCAAGGAGTTTGGTGCCGAGGCGCCGCTTTACGCCGCGATGAAGGCGGAAAAGGCGATAGAGCAAAAGGATTTCGGGCGTTGCGCCCGCTGGAAGCGTATTCTTGAGATATTGACCGACAGCCCAACCGCCAAGTCTGCTTCTGCGAAGTATTAGATTTTCTAATTTGCGCGACGTCGATTTTCGATGAAAACATCTTCTGCGAGTCTTGATTCCTTGTTGAGACTTGGCGGTCCGTTGGGGGACGCGGTTAGAGACATACATCGGCATAAGTCTTCGCAGGGGTGGATGACTTTGTCGCAAATAGGGTGAAAGATTTGTCAAATATCGATGATAAGACCGTTATCGAGCTGACGGCCGATATTGTCTCGGCCTATGTAGGCAACAATCCGCTTCCGGCTTCCGGCTTGCCAGAATTGATTGCCAGCGTCAGCGCCTCGGTTCGGAAGCTGGCCGGTGCGGCTGTCACGGAAAGCCCAAGCCTGGTCCCGGCCGTGAACCCGAAGAAGTCGGTGTTTCCCGACTACATCGTCTGCCTTGAGGATGGAAAGAAGTTCAAGTCGCTCAAGCGGCATCTCAGGACCGACTATGGCCTGAGCCCGGACGATTATCGGGCCAAATGGGGGCTGCCGCCGGACTATCCGATGGTTGCTCCAAGCTACTCGGCAACACGGTCGGCGCTGGCAAAATCGACAGGACTTGGCCGCAAGCCGGCCGCGCCGCCCGCCGCGACCAAGGCAAAGCGCAAGACCACGGCCTGAGCGCGGCCTTGGCCGTATGGCAAGTCATTGAACGGCTGCCCTGACGACGCTGTTGCAGGCGTCGTTTTCAGGCCTTGTGCGGCCAACTGGCCCGCAAGGCCTTGCGAAGCGTTGATGTCCGGTGCAAAAGCGCCGCCATGCTTGTTATCTCAGACCTTTCGCTCCGCATGGCCGGACGCCTGCTTCTCGACCACGCCTCGCTGACCTTGCCGGCCGGCACCAAGGCCGGCCTTGTCGGCCGCAACGGCACCGGCAAGACGACGCTGTTCAAGGCCATTACCGGCGATTTCCCCTCCGAGACGGGGTCGATCAGTCTGCCCAAGAATACGCGCATCGGGCAGGTGGCGCAGGAAGCGCCGGGCACCGAGGATCCGCTGATCGAGATCGTGCTCAAGGCCGACCTCGAACGCACGGCGCTCCTCGAAGAGGAAAAAACAGCCACCGATCCGCACCGCATCGCCGACATCCACATGCGTCTGGCGGACATCGACGCGCATTCCGCCGAGTCACGCGCGGCAACCATCCTGGCCGGCCTCGGCTTCGACGACGCGGCGCAGCGCCGCCCGGCCTCGTCCTTTTCCGGCGGCTGGCGCATGCGCGTGGCGCTCGCCGCCGTGCTGTTTTCCGAGCCCGACCTTCTGCTGCTCGACGAGCCGACCAACTATCTCGATCTCGAAGGCACGCTGTGGCTGGAAAACTATGTGTCGAAGTATCCGCACACGGTGCTGCTGATTTCGCACGATCGCGACCTGCTCAACCGCGCCGTCAACTCGATCGTTCATCTCGACCAGAAGAAGCTGACCTTCTGGCGCGGCGGCTACGATCAGTTCGAGCGCCAGTACACCGAGCAGAAGGAGTTGCAGGAGAAGGGCCGCGTCAAGCAGGAAGCCGCTCGCAAGCACATGGAATCCTTCGTCGAGCGCTTCCGTGCCAAGGCTTCCAAGGCCAGGCAGGCGCAGTCGCGCATCAAGGCGCTGGAGAGGATGAAGCCGATCGCGGCCATCGTCAACGACACGGTTCGGCCGTTCTCCTTCCCGGTGCCGGTCAAGACGGTGGCTTCGCCGATCATCGCGCTGAACAACGTCAGTGTCGGCTATACCGAGGGGCAGCCGATCCTCAAGAAGATGACGCTGCGCATCGACGCCGATGACCGCATCGCGCTGCTTGGCGCCAACGGCAACGGCAAGTCGACCTTCGCCAAATTGCTGTCTGGCCGGCTCAAGCCGGAGAGCGGCACCATGACAGTGGCGCCGGGGCTGAAAGTGGCGATCTTCGCCCAGCACCAGCTCGACGATCTCCGACCTGACGAAAACGCCTACGAACATGTCCGCCGGCTGATGCCAGAGGCGCCGGAATCGAAGGTGCGCGGCCGCGTTGCCCAGTTTGGTCTCACCACCGAGAAGATGAACACCGCCGCAAAGGATCTTTCGGGCGGCGAGAAGGCTAGGCTGCTGATGGGCCTGTCGGCCTTCGAAGGCCCGAACCTGTTCATCCTCGACGAGCCGACCAACCATCTCGACATCGACAGCCGCGAATCGCTGATCCACGCGCTGAACGAGTTCCCCGGCGCTGTCATCCTGATCTCGCACGACCGCCATCTGCTGGAGGCGACGGCCGACCGGCTGTGGCTGGTCAAGGACGGCGCGGTCAATCCCTATGATGGCGACCTGGAAGACTACAAGACGCTGGTCACCGGCGTGTCAGGCGACCGCCGCGGCAAGCGCGAGGCCGACAAGGCATCAAAAGCCGACCGCCGCCGCGATGCAGCCCAGCGCCGTGCCGCCTTCGAGCCGCTGGCCAAGGAAATCCGCGCCACCGAAGCGCTGATGGACCGCATCCGCAAGCGCATTGACGGCATCGAGGACGAATTGGCCAACCCAGCGATCTATGAAAAGGATCCCTCGACCGCGACGCGCCTGGCCAAGGAGCGCTCGCAACTCGCCCAGACGCTGGCCGGCCACGAGGAAAAATGGCTGACCATGTCGGCCGAGTATGAAGAAGGTACGGCGGAGTGAGTGTGTCGAAGGAATCCTGGCTTGGGGCTGCGAAGGTTTTGGCGATCAATCCCGGGGCTGTCATAAAATGCCCTGAATGCGGAGAAGGCAATCTGGTTATCGTCGACGCCGGCGCAGGGGCCTCGCATGTCGAGCGCCATATGCATTGCCCAAGATGCGGTGCCTACAATGCACTCTTCAAGCGAATTGATGGCGTGTAACTGGCCCTACACGTCACGCCCGAAAGCCGTTAGACAAGTGCCATGAACCAGCACGCCAAGCTCAGGATCGGCCATTCGGCCTGCCCGCATGATTGCCCGTCGACCTGCGCGCTGGAGGTCGAACTGCTCGATGGCAACCGCATCGGCCGCGTCCACGGCGCCAAGGCCAACAGCTACACGGCCGGCGTCATCTGCGCCAAGGTCGCCCGCTATGCCGATCGCGTCCATCATCCCGACCGTTTGCTGAAGCCGCTGGTGCGGGCCGGCGCCAAGGGCGACGGCGTCTGGAAGGAAGCGAGCTGGGACGCCGCGCTCGACCTCGTCGCCGAAAAATTCATGGCGGCCGAGGAAAAATACGGCTCGGAGACGGTGTGGCCCTACTACTATGCCGGCACGATGGGGCTGGTGCAGCGCGACGGCATTGATCGGCTGCGCCATGCCAAGAAATATTCCGGCTTCTTCGGCTCGATCTGCACCAATCTGGCCTGGACCGGCTGGATGATGGGGGCGGGCGCCTTGCGCGGGCCGGACCCGCGCGAGATGGCGAAGTCCGACTGCGTGGTGATCTGGGGCACCAATGCCGTGGTCACGCAGGTCAATGTGATGACTCACGCCATCAAGGCGCGCAAGGAGCGCGGCGCCAGGATCGTCGTCATCGACGTCTACGAGAATGCGACGATGAAGCAGGCCGATCTCGGCCTGGTGCTCAGGCCCGGTACCGATGGTGCGCTGGCCTGTGCGGTCATGCATGTGCTGTTCAGGGATGGCCTAGCCGACCGCGCCTATCTGGAAAAATACACCGACGACCCGAAGGGGCTCGAAGCGCATCTTCAGACCCGAACCCCCGAATGGGCGGCTGATATCACCGGTTTGACAGTCGCCGAGATCGAGGCCTTCGCCCGCCTCGTCGGCACGACGAAGAAAACCTATTTCCGCCTCGGTTATGGTTTTGCGCGTCAGCGCAACGGCTCGGTCAACATGCACGCGGCGGCCTCCATCGCCGCCGTCACCGGCTGCTGGCAGTATGAGGGCGGCGGCGCCTTCCACTCGAATTCCGGCATCTTCAAGCTCAACCAGGATGTGCTGGAAGGCACGAAGATGCGCGATCCCTCGATCCGCTATCTCGACCACTCGCGCATTGGCCCGGTGCTGACCGGCGCCACTGACGCGCTCTATGGCGGCCCGCCGGTGACGGCCATGCTGATCCAGAACACCAATCCGGCCAATGTCGCGCCGGAACAGCGGCTGGTGAAGCAGGGTTTCCTGCGCGACGACCTGTTCACCTGCGTGCACGAGCAGTTCATGACCGACACGGCAAAACTCGCCGATGTCGTGCTGCCGGCGACGATGTTCCTTGAGCATGACGACGTCTACAAGGGCGGCGGCAACCAGCACATCACGCTCGGCCCCAAGCTGATCGAGCCGCCGAAGGGGCCTCGCACCAACCATTTCGTCATCGAGGAATTGGCCGGGCGCCTTGGCGTCGCGGACCGCCCGGGCTTCGGCCTGACCGAACAGCAGCATATCGACATCATCCTGGGCAAGCGCGGGCTGGGCAGCTTCGACAGCTTGAAGGAAGACAAGTGGGTCGACCTGCAGCCGGATTTCGACACCGCGCACTTCATCAAGGGCTTTGGTCATGCCGACGGCAAGTTCCGCTTCCGCGCCGACTGGATCGGGCAGGCCGCACCGAACCGGCCACCGAAGAGCATGGGGCTGTTCGGTCCGGTGGAGCGCCTGCCGGAGTTTCCCGATCATGTCGATCTGATCGAAGTGGCGGACGAGGCGCATCCGTTCCGGCTGACGACCTCGCCGGCACGCAACTTCCTCAATTCGACCTTTTCTGAAACACCCGTGTCGAAGGCCAAGGAAGGTCGCCCGGAGCTCCTTCTGCATCCCGAAGATGCCACTGCCCTGGGGCTCGCCGACGGCGATCGCGTTGAGGTCGGCAATGAGCGTGGCGAGGTGGTGCTGCACGCAAAGCTGTTCGATGGCATCAAGCGTGGCGTCGTGATCGCCGAAGGCATCTGGCCGAACAGCGCCCATGAGCGCGGTGAGGGCATCAACGTGCTGACTGGCGCCGATGCGCCCGCGCCCTATGGTGGCGCTGCTTTCCATGACAACAAGGTCTGGCTGCGCGCGATAAATTGAACAGGATGAAGAACATCAGTCGCCCGGAAGCAGACTAGAGCCTGTTCCATCCCGATGGAATCGGGATGGGGCTCTATCTCTCTGTTTGAGCATGATCTTTCCCGAAAACCGGATTCCACTTTTCGGGATCATGCTCTAAACAGGCAGGGTTTCGGCCGCCTTCTTTCTGTTCTGCCGGTAACGGATGTCGTCGGCGATCGCCTGGGCTTCGATCCCGATTTCGCGCAGCAATCCGGTGACTGCATTGTGGAAACCGATGAGGTAGAGGCCGAGATCCGAAGCTTGTGCGGTAACGCCGCTGCGGTCCGGCTGGATGCCGGGCTCGAGAAATTTGGCATAGCCCGGCCGGAAACCGGTCGCGAAGATGATCGCGTCGAATTCGCTGTGTTTGCCGTTGGCAAAACGGGCACCGCGTTCCGATATCTCGGTGATATGGGGGGCAACCTTGATCGCGCCGTCGCGGATCTTGCCGATGGTGCCCACGTCGATCACCGGAATGCGCGACGCAATCGCAATTTGTTCCAGCAGTCCCTGTCCCGGCCGTTTGAGCCCATATTTTTCCAGCCTGCCCAGCACCAGGTCGAGGATGATGGGAAAGAGTACGTCATTGAAGCGTTGCGGCCCCAGGCTCGCCGCCATGCCGACCATCTGGATGGGCACGCCGAACAGTTCGCGCGGCACGATATGAACGCCGCCGCGCACGGAAATCGTCGGCTTTGCGCTGTTTTCCGCCAGATCGAGTGCAATCTCCGCGCCGGTGTTGCCCATGCCGATGACCAGCACCGACTGGCCGGCGAAAGGCCTGGCATTGCGATAGTCGGCGCTGTGCAATGTCTTGCCCATGAAGGTGTCGATACCTGCAAATCCGGGCCGCAAGGGCTCGGCATTGTAGCCTGACGCGATCACCACATGTTTGGCGCGCAACGGGCCGGATGTCGCGTCCACGCGCCAGCCGCGACCCTCCCGGGTGACCGCTTGCACCGTCTCTCCAAATCGGGGCCGCAGGTCGAAGCGTTGCGCATAGGCATCGAGATATTCGACGAAGAGATCGCGCGGCACATAGCGTGGATAGTGCTTCGGGAAGGGCACGAAGGGCAGGGACGAATAGCGCTTGGTCGTATGCAGATGGACACGCTCATAGTGGCGCCGCCAGGCGGGCGCGGCCTGCCGCTCTTTTTCAAGAAGGATGAAGTCGAGGCCGGCCTGTCGCAGGCATGCGGCAACGGCCAGGCCAGCCGGCCCGGCACCGATGATCGCAACGGGTGTGGTGTCGTCCAAGCGCGCCTCCCAGCTCAATTCGCGTCCGGAGAATGTCAAAAGCATGGCAGGACCTGCCTTGCCGGCAAGGCTCAATCCGGCAACGGCACCGTCAGCCCGACCTTGACGCGGTCCATGGCCACGAAGGTGCGGAATTTCCGGACATTGTTGCTGTCGAAGAACAGTTTTCGCGTCAGCGCCTCATAGGCGCCCATGTCGGCCACGGTGAGGACGAGGATGAAGTCGGCTTCGCCGGTGACGTAGTAGCATTGCTGCACTTCAGGCGCTTCCGAGAATTGCCGCTTGGCCGCGTCGATCAATTTGGTGCGCTCGCTTTCCAGCTCCACCTCGACGAAGATGGTGATGGGCTGGCCGACCGCCGCCGGCTCGACCACGGCGACGTTGCCGGCAATGACGCCACTCTGTTCCATGCGCTTGATGCGGCGCTGCACAGCCGGCGCCGACAGGTTCACCGCTTCGCCAATCAGCCGCTGCGGCGTCGTGTTGTCCCGTTGCAGGATGGCAAGGATGGCAAGATCGAAGCTGTCGAGCGAGAGCGGCGATGCTGGCAAGGACATATCCTGACGAAACAAACTTGCATTTCGAGGGCCGTATTACAGCGCTCTTTGCGCCGGTTCTGCAATATGTTCTCGCCAGACGCCAAGGAGGCAACCAGTGTTCCTGCTCAATCACAACGCACTGCACCGCCAGCCGCTCGATCCGGCCGATGCCGAAACTCTGGGCATTGCCGGCGCCGACACGGTCGAGTGTTTTCTCGCTCATCGCGACAATCACCTGATAACGCCGCTGCATGCGCTGCCAGCGCTGGCCGCTGAACTCGGCCTCGGTGCATTGCATGTCAAGGACGAGGGCCTTCGCCTCGGCCTCGGCAGCTTCAAGGCACTGGGCGGCGCCTATGCCGTCTTCCGGCTGGTATTGGAAGAGGCCAGCCGGTCGCTTGACCGGCCCGTAGATGTGGCCGATCTCGATCGTCCCGATGTTCGGGCCGTCGCCGCGACGATGACGGTGGCCTGCGCCACCGACGGCAATCACGGCCGCTCGGTCGCGCAAGGCGCGCAACTCGTCGGTGCCAGGGCGGCGATCTTCGTCCACGCCGGCGTCAGCGATGAACGTATAGCGGCGATCGCCCGCTACGGCGCCGAGATGATCCGCGTCGACGGCAACTATGATGATTCGGTCAGGCAAGCCGCGCGCGTCGCGGCCGAGAAAGGCTGGACCGTGGTCTCCGACACCTCGTGGCCGGGTTATGAACGCATTCCCGGCCTGGTGATGCAGGGCTATACGACGATCGTGCGCGAAGCGTTGCGCCAGCTCGCCGAACCGCCGACCCACGTCTTCGTGCAGGCCGGCGTTGGTGGCATAGCCGCCGCGGTGGCCGGCCATCTGGCCATCCTGTTCGGCGATGCCAGGCCGACCTTCATCGTGGTCGAGCCCGCGCGTGCCGCGTGCATCGTCGCAGCCGCAATGGCTGGGCACCCAGTCAAGGTCGCGCACGACCAGCCGACAGTGATGGCGATGCTCGAATGCTACGAGGCCTCGCCGGTTGCCTGGCGCGTGCTGGCGCGCGCCGCCGACGCCTTCATGACCGTGGACGAGGACGACGCCATCGCGGCGATGCGGCGGCTGGCACAGCCGAGGGGCGGTGATCCGGTGATCGTCGCCGGCGAAAGCGGCGGCGTCGGTCTTGCCGGGCTTATCCGGGCAGTGGCCGACAACAAGGTCGCACTTGGGCTCGACAGCCGATCCCGGGTGCTGGTGATCAACACCGAAGGCGCCACCGATCCGCATCGCTATGCCGAGCTGGTTGGCATCAGCCCGGCCGATGTGCTGGCCGGCAAACTGCTTGCCGGAGCGCTGTCGTGATCGCGGTCGACGCGCCACGCCTGCTTGGCCGTATCCGTGGACTCGGCGCCGTCGGCCGTGATGATGAAAACAGACTAACCAGGCTGGCCGCTTCCGACACCGACAAGCAGGGCCGCGACCTGTTCGTCGGCTGGCTGCGGCAGGCCGGACTCGATGTCGCTATCGACAGGGTCGGCAACATCTTCGGCATCTGGCAAAGCGCGGAAAATGCCGGGCGGGCGCCGTTGCTCATCGGCTCGCACATCGACACCGTCATAGATGCCGGCATCTATGACGGCTGCTACGGCGTGCTTGCCGGGTTGGAAGTGATCGAGACGCTGAAGGCATCCGGCTTGTCGCCGGCACGCCCGATCGCGGTCGCTGCCTTCACCAACGAAGAGGGCGTGCGCTACACCCCCGACATGATGGGCTCGCTGGTCCATGCCGGTGGCATCGGCGTCGATACCGTGCTGGCGGCTGTCGGCACCGATGGCAGCGTGCTCGGACAGGAGCTTGCCCGCATTGGCTATGCCGGTGACGAAGAGCCCGGCTTTCTCAAGCCGCACGCCTATCTCGAATTGCATATCGAGCAGGGGCCGGTGCTGGAGCGTGAGGGCGTGCCGATCGGCGCCGTGGAAAATCTGCAAGGCATTTCCTGGCAACGTGTCACCATCGACGGCGTCGCCAACCATGCCGGCACCACGCCGATGTCGATGCGCAGCGACGCCGGCCATGCCGCGGCCAGGGTCATCACCTTCCTGCGCGACCGGGCCAAGGGCTCGAACGCCCCGACCGTGGCCACCGTGGGTTCTATCCGTTTCGAACCGAATGCCATCAACGTCATTCCCTCGCGCGCCGTCTTCACCGTCGACCTGCGCGATCCCGACGAACAGCGCCTGCGGGCGGAGGAGGCGGCGCTGGCCAGTTATCTCGAGCAGCTTGCCGCCGCCGAGAATGTGACCGTTTCGGTCGAACGGCTGGCCCGCTTCGAGCCGGTGCTGTTCGATATCCGGATCGTCGAACGGATCGAGGCCGCCGCGAAAAACCGCGGTCTTGGCGCCAGGCGCATGACGTCCGGTGCCGGCCATGATGCGCAGATGATGGCGCGGATCGCGCCGGCAGCGATGATCTTCGTGCCGAGCGCCGGCGGCATCAGCCACAATCCGCGCGAGCATACCGAAGATGCCGAGCTTGTCGCCGGCGCCAACATCCTGCTTGATGTCGTCACCCAACTTGCAAGCTAGGTCAGGAGGGGGAGAAGAATGTCTGAGTTCGATCATGATGCGCTGAAGCAAGAGATGGTCCTCTGGCGGCGTGACCTGCACGCGCATCCCGAATTCGGCTTCGAGGAAAGGCGCACCGCAGCCTTCGTCGCGGCAAAGCTGCGTGAATTCGGCCTCGATGACGTCGCCGAGGGGGTAGGCGGTACCGGTGTCGTTGGCACGCTGAAGCGCGGCACCGGAAACCGGGCGATTGCGCTCAGGGCCGACATGGATGCGCTGCGCATTACCGAGCAGTCGGCGGCCGCTTACCGCTCGCAGAACCCTGGCATCATGCATGCCTGCGGCCATGACGGCCACACCACCATGTTGCTCGGTGCGGCGAAACTCTTGGCCAGCGAAGGCGGTTTCGACGGCACAGTGCGTTTCATCTTCCAGCCGGCCGAGGAATGGGGCAGGGGCGCACTGGCCATGCTCGACGATGGGCTGATGCAGCGCTTTCCCTTCGACGAGATCTTTGGCCTGCACAACATGCCCGGACTGCCCGTCGGGCATTTCGAGACGCGAACCGGCCCCATCATGTCGGCCGAGGACAATTTCGAGATCGTGCTGAAGGGGCTTGGCGGCCATGCGGCGCGGCCGCATGCGGGGAATGAAACGCTGGTTGCCGCATGCGCACTGGTCACCAATCTGCAAACCATCGTCTCGCGTCGGCTGAGCCCGGCCGACATATCAGTGGTTTCGGTGACTGAACTGACCACCGACGGCACCCGCAACGCGCTGCCCGGTCTTGCCCGCATCCTTGGCGACGCGCGCAGCTTCCGCCCCGAGGTCAGCGCCGAGATCGAGCGGCAGATGCGCATCATCGCCGAGGGCACCGCCGCCGCATACAATGTCACCGCCGAGGTCAACTACAGCCGCGAATTCGTGCCGTTGCGCAACGATCCCGAACTGGTGGAGCAGGCCTTTGCTGCAGCAAAAAGCGTCTTCGAGCCCGGCAACATCGCCGTCGCCCGCGAGCCGATGACCGGCTCTGAGGATTTCGCCCGTTTCCTCGACCATGTGCCTGGCTGCTTCGTCTTCCTTGGCAATGGCGAAGCCTCGGCGCCGCTGCACAATTCCAGCTACGATTTCAACGATGACGGGCTGTTGTTCGGCACGAACTTCCATGTCGCGGTGGCCAGGCAAAGACTCGAAGCCGGAGTGATCGCTGTCTGATCGCCAGGCCGCGCTCGTCGTTGGCCCAACCTGATTCAGAAGGCCAACCAGCCGATCGTGGCGATGGACAATCACAACTGCCATGACGTAGGGGCAAGACTCAGCTATCCTTCGCAGCGCGGCGGACCTGATATCCGCTCGGCCGGCGCCTTCACCTCCCAAGCGGCGCCGGCCTTCTTCCCGAAGGGGCTTCCTTGCTGACGCTAAATTAGCGAAAGTTAAATTTAGAGTTTTTGGGCTTGCGGGAAATTAGGATTTCTCTGGCATGACTCGGGGCATGCCTTCTGGGGGTTCTGGCGGGAAGACCGATGCGTGGGCGTGGATGGATCAAGGCGTTGCGCCAGGACGAGGCCCGGCAGGTGCGTGCGCGCATTGCCGAACTGGAGCGCGACCTGATGGCGGCCACACCTCAGGGACGTCATCGGCGGTTTGAAGCCGGACACGAACTTCGCAATGCAAAGTTCCGCCTGGAGCGTCTCGAGGAATGCATCGCCCAGATACCGGAGCGGGCTGAGCATTAGCGGCGGTCATTACGGCTCTCGACCATCATCACGCAGTCTGGATACTCGGCGAGGGAACCAAATGCCGTCCCCTCGGGTTGGTCCTGTTCCAATGGAGTATGCAACCATGTTCCGTCTGCTTATCGCCGGCGCTCTGGCCTATGTCACGTACCGCATCACCCGGCAGATGATCGACGACGTGCCCGATACAATCGACCCGCTGCTGCTTCCGCCATCGCAATATGATCGTGAAGCTTTGCGCCGGCAGTCGGCGGCGATGGGGCTCGATCCCCAACGCTAGGGGCGCGATCTGTCAGCCCTGGGTCTGAGTGCATCCTCGCATCGACGTTGCGAACAAAGCAGAAACGATGCTTGATGGGCGATGAACCTCGCCACACCTGATTCGTCCTTTCGGGAGCCGACCGTTCGGCCGGCCTATCTTGCCCGGCTGAACGATGCCCAGCGCCAGGCCGTCGAGCACGGCGACGGCAAGATCGGCGGACCGCTGCTGGTCATCGCCGGGGCCGGTTCGGGCAAGACCAATACGCTGGCGCACCGCGTCGCCCATCTGATCGTCAGGGGGGCAGACCCGCGCCGCATCCTGCTGATGACCTTTTCGCGCCGCGCCGCATCCGAAATGGCCAGGCGCGTCGAGCGTATCGCCGGTGAGGTGCTCGGCCGCGACGCCGCGGTGATCACGGATGCGCTGACCTGGGCCGGCACTTTTCACGGCATCGGTGCGCGGCTGCTGCGCGACTATGCGCTGGAGATCGGCCTTGACCCGGCCTTCACCATCCATGACCGCGAGGATTCCGCCGACCTGATGAACCTGGTGCGGCACGAGCTGGGATTTTCGAAGACGGAAGCGCGCTTTCCGACCAAGGGCACCTGCCTTGCCATCTATTCGCGCGCCGTCAATGCGCAGGCGCCGCTGGACGAGATATTGGGGTCTGCCTTCCCCTGGTGCGCCGGCTGGGCCGAGCAGCTGAAGCAGCTGTTCGCAGGGTATGTCGAGGCCAAGCAAGCGCAGAATGTGCTCGATTACGACGATTTGCTGCTCTACTGGGCCCAGATGGCGGCAGAGCCTGAAATAGCGGCGCATCTGGGAGGGCGTTTCGACCATGTGCTGGTCGATGAATACCAGGACACCAACCGGCTGCAGGCGTCGATCCTCATGGCGCTGAAACCCGACGGCGCCGGGCTGACGGTGGTCGGCGACGATGCGCAGTCGATCTATTCGTTCCGTGCCGCCGAGGTGCGCAACATCCTCGATTTCCCGAAACAGTTCGCGCAGGTCGCCGATGTGGTGATGCTGGAACGCAATTATCGCTCGACCGAAACCATCCTCGCCGCCGCCAATGCGGTGATCGGCGAGGCTTCGGAGCGCTTCACGAAGAACCTGTGGTCGGAGCGCAAATCATCCGACAAGCCAAGACTGGTGACCGTGCGCGACGAGGTCGAGCAGGCGAACTTCGTCTGCGATGCCATCCTGGCCGAGCGCGAGGCCGGCACGGCGCTGAAATCGCAGGCGGTGCTGTTTCGCGCTTCGCACCACAGCGGCCCGCTGGAGATCGAACTGACGCGGCGCAACATTCCCTTCGTCAAGTTCGGCGGCCTGAAGTTCCTCGATGCCGCTCATGTCAAGGATGTGCTGGCGGTGCTGCGCTTTGCCGAAAACCCGCGCGATCGGGTCGCCGGATTCCGTGTGCTGCAGCTGATGCCGGGCATCGGCCCTTCGGCTGCCGCGCAGATCGTCGAGACGATGACGTCGGCGCTGGACGAGGCGATGGGCCTTGCCGGCTGGCGCCCGCCGCAGCGCGCGGCGGACGACTGGCCGGGTTTTGTCGCGCTTTATTCCGGTCTGCGAGCCGGCGCCAAATGGCCCGCCGACCTCGAACAGGTAAGGCTGTGGTACGAGCCGCATCTGGAACGCATCCACGAGGACGCGACGACCAGGCGCGCGGACCTTTTGCAGCTTGAGCAGATCGGTTCGGGTTATGCCTCGCGCGAACGGTTTCTCACCGAACTGACGCTCGACCCGCCGGACGCCACCAGCGATCAGGCCGGACCGCCGCATCGCGACGAGGACTACCTGATCCTGTCGACCATCCACTCGGCCAAGGGCCAGGAGTGGAAGAATGTCTTCGTGCTCAACACGGTCGACGGCTGCATTCCGGCCGATCTCGGCGTCGGCACCAAGGAGGATATCGACGAGGAGCGCCGGCTGCTCTACGTGGCGATGACAAGGGCCAAGGACAATCTCAGCCTGGTCATGCCGCAGCGTTTCTTCCCGCACGGCCAGGCGGCGCGGGGCGACCGCCACCTCTACGCCTCGCGCACCCGTTTCATCCCGGCCTCTATCCTCTCCGCGTTCCAGCAGATGTCGTGGCCGAGCGCGCAAGCGACACAGGGCAGGGCGGCCCGTCCGGAGGTACGTGTCGACATTGGCGCGCGCATGCGCGGCATGTGGAAATAGTAGCAAGGGATAGCGTCATGTCCCAACCGCCGATCAGGATCGCCATCGCGGGGGCGCTTGGCCGCATGGGTCGCCAGATGGTGGCTGCCGTCCAGGCCGATCAGCGGCTGGCGCTCGTCGCCCGTTTCCACCGGCCGGGCATCGCTGGCGAAGGGCTGGTGAGCCGCGACGAGGCGCTTGCCATGGCCGACGTGGTGATCGATTTCACCACGCCGGCGGCATCGGCTGATCTGGCCAGGTTTTGCGCTGACCACGGCGGGCCAGCACTGGTCATGGGCTCGACCGGCTTCGATGCTGCTGAATTGGCCACCATCGCCGATGCCGCGAAAACCATCGCTATCGTGCGCTCCGGCAGCTTTTCGCTCGGGCTCAACATGCTGGTTGGGCTGGTCGAGCAGGCGGCGAGGGCCCTCGACCGCGACGACTGGGATGTCGAGATTGTCGAGGCCCATCATCGCCACAAGATCGATGCGCCGTCGGGCACGGCGCTGATGCTGGGGCAAGCCGCGGCCGGCGGTCGCGGTATCGAGCTGGACACCGTCGCAAGGCGCGCCCGCGACGGCCTCACCGGCGCGCGGCCGGCAGGCGAAATCGGCTTCGCGGTGCTACGCGGCGGCAGCATTGTCGGCGAGCACGGCGTCAGCTTCTGTGCCGAGGGCGAGACCGTGACCCTGTCGCACTCAGCCGGCGATCGCATCATGTTCGCCCGCGGCGCCATCGCCGCCGCACTCTGGGTGGCGGGGCGTGTACCCGGCGAATATGACATGCGCGACGTGCTGGGATTGAACGCCTAGGTTTGCGGTGACTTTCCCGGTTGCCTTGAAAGGTGGCTGAAAGGTTGGTGACCTAAATGTTGACGGGCGCCCCCATATTGTCGCGGAAAGCGATGGGAGAGAGAGGGGCGCGGGAAACGAACAAAGGGAAGAGGCCATGTCGCTCGCGCGAATTCTGCTCGATTCAGCCGCCACAACCGCACTCGTCGCCACTATGGTCTTGTCCGCGCCGTCCGCACGCGCCGACGAAAAGATCTCCATCATGGTGGGTGGCTACGAAAAGCAGATCTACCTGCCCGCCAAGCTGGCGGAAGCGCTCGGCTACTTCAAGGACGAAGGTCTCGACGTCGAGCTGCTGAACGAGCCGGCCGGCGTCGATGCGGAGAATGAGATGCTTGCCGGAGCCGTGCAAGGGGTGGTCGGTTTCTATGACCACAGCATCGACCTGCAGGCGAAAGGTAAATTCGTCGAATCCGTCGTCCAGTTCAGCCAGGCGCCTGGTGAAGTCGAGCTTGTTTCGACCAAGCATCCAGAGATCAAGTCGCCCGCCGACTTCAAGGGCATGAGCCTTGGCGTCACCGGCCTCGGCTCCTCGACGAACTTCCTGACGGAATATCTTGCCGTCAAGAACGGGCTGAAGCTCGGCGAATTCACCTCGGTTCCGGTCGGCGCCGGCAATACCTTCATCGCAGCCATTCAGCAGGATAAGATCCAGGCCGGCATGACGACCGAACCGACGATCACGCGGTTGCTGAAGACCGGAGAAGCGTCCGTTCTTATCGACATGCGCACGATTGAAGGCACCAAGGCCGCGCTCGGCGGCACCTACCCGGCTGCCTCCCTTTACATGCAGACGGACTGGGTCGACGCGCACAAGGAGACGGTGCAGAAACTGGCGAATGCCTTCGTCAAGACACTGAAGTTCATCAACACCCATAGCGGTGCGGAAATCGCCGACAAGATGCCGAAAGACTACTATGTCGGCGACAAGGAAGGTTATGTAAAGGCGCTGGACGCCGGCAAGGCGATGTTCACCGCCGATGGGGTCATGCCCGAAGGCGGGCCGGAAACGGTGCTGACAGTGCTGTCGGCCTTCAAGAAGGACCTGCAAGGCAAGCAGATCGACCTATCCAAGACCTACACCACGGAATTCGTCAAAAACGCCAAGTAGCCGACCCGTGCTGGCGCGATGAAGGCATCGCGCCGGCCGCCGTCCGTTTTTCACGTTGGGTGTCGCCCGGCCACCGGGCGGCCGCTCGATTTTGGAGTTGCTTGACCATGGCTATCGAAAAGACTGTTCCGGCGATCGAGCTGATCAATGTCAGCCGCCGTTTCCTTTCCCCCACTGGCAAATCGCTGACGGCGCTGCGCGACTTCACCATGACGGTCGAGCGCGGCGAATTCGTCGCCGTCGTCGGCCCGACCGGTTGCGGAAAGTCGACCACCCTCAACCTGATCACCGGATTGGCCAGCCCAAGTGCCGGCGAGGTTCGCGTCATGGGTGGCCCGGTCAAGGGAATAGACCCGCGCATCGGCTTCGTATTCCAGACCGACGCCCTGTTCCCCTGGCGCACGGTGATCGAGAACGTGATGGCCGGGCCGCTGTTCCGCGGCAAGCCCAGGCCGCAAGCCCAGGCCTCGGCACGCGACTGGCTTGCACGCGTCGGCCTGTCTCGGTTCGAGCAGCACTATCCACACCAGCTTTCTGGCGGCATGCGCAAGCGCGTGGCGCTCGCCCAGACCTTTATCAACGGTCCCGAGATCCTGCTCATGGACGAACCGTTTTCCGCGCTCGACGTGCAGACACGCGTTCTCATGCATGAGGAGCTGTTGCGCCTCTGGTCCGAAGCCAGGGCATCCGTGGTCTTCGTCACCCACGATCTCGAAGAGGCGATTGCGCTGGCCGACAAGGTCTATGTGCTGACCGCCGGGCCGGCCACGGTAAAGTCGGTCTACACCATCGACCTGCCGCGCCCGCGCGTGGTCGCCGATATCCGCTACGAGCAGAGCTTCATCGATTACTCGCGCACGATCTGGGCCGACCTCAAGGAAGAGGTCGAGACCAGCTACGCGCGCGCCGCTGCCTGAGGAGCAACCCCATGACCGACGCTACCATGGACATCAGTGCAAGAACTTTCAGGCCGGGCACCTCCGATGCGGAAATCGAAGCGGCCGCCGCGAAAGCGGTGACGCATCGCCGCCGCACCGTAATGTTCTGGCGGGTCGCCATTCTCGTCGCCTTTCTGGTTCTGTGGGAAGTCGCCGCCCGTCTCGCCTGGATCGATCCGTTCTTCTACGCAATGCCGAGCGCGATCGCGTTGCGGCTCTATGAGTGGACCACGGAAGGAACGTCCGAGGGGCCGCTCTGGTATCATCTCTATGTTACCATGGAGGAGTCGGTCATCGGCTTCGTGACCGGCTCGGTTGCCGGTATCATCATCGGCGTCGCGCTCGGCCGCAACCGCATGGCTGCCGACATTTTCTCGATCTACATCAAGGTGATCAATTCCATTCCGCGCGTGGTTCTGGCGCCGATCTTCATCATGATCCTCGGCCTTGGCCTCGCTTCGAAAGTGGCGCTTGCCTTCGTGATGGTTTTCTTCGTTGTCTTCCACAACGCCTTTCAGGGCGTGCGGGAGGCCGACAGGGCAATGATAGCCAATGCCCGCATCCTGGGCGCGTCCAACTGGCAATTGACCCGCTCGGTGATTGTGCCTTCGGCGATGAGCTGGATCTTCGCCAGCCTGCATGTCAGCTTCGGCTTTGCCATCATCGGCGCGATCGTCGGCGAGTTCGTTGGCTCGCGCTACGGCATCGGTCTGCTGATCAACATCGCCAAGGGATCCTTTGACGCTGCCGGCATGTACGCGGCGATCGTCATCGTCATGGTGGTGGCGCTCGGTGCCGAATATCTGATGACGATGGTCGAGGATCGCCTGGCAAAATGGCGTCCCCAGCCACTGCATGAGACGCAGTGAGCGGCGACAGCCCTAGCTGCCCGCCAGCGGCAGCCTTACCTCAACCACCAGACCGCCGGCCGTGCCATCCCCGAGGGTGACGCGGCCGCCGGCATTTTCGACGACCTCGCGTACGATGGCGAGACCAAGCCCGCTGCCTTCCTCGGTCGAACCGGCGATGCGGTAAAAGCGCTCGAAAACATGGTCTCGCTCGTCCATCGGAATGCCGGGCCCGTCGTCGGCGACCGTCAGCACGGCTTCACCGTCAACGGCCGCCAGCTTGACTGTGACGGTGCCGCCGGCTGCCGAATAGCGCAGCGCGTTGTCGACGAGGTTGACGATCATCTCGCGCAGCATCGTGCCGTCGCCGATGACCGGCACGGGGCCGGCCTCCTCGAGGCCGAGATCGATATTGCGGCTGATCGCTGTCGGCGCCTGCGTTTCCAGCACATGGCGGGCAGCCTCGGTCAGGTCGATGCGGTCGGCGCGTGGCCGCCTGCTGCCTGGTTCTGCGCGGGAAAGGGTCAGCAGCTGTTCGGCCAACCGTGCCAGCCGGCCGGAACTGGCCTGTAGCGCCACCAGGGCTTCCTGGCGCGCGTCAGCCGCACTTTCGCGCAACGCATAGCTTGCCTGTGTCGACAGCAACGCCAGCGGTGTGCGCAACTGGTGCGCCGCATTGGCGATGAAGCGGCGCTGGGCCGCCATCTGTGCCCGCACGCGCTCCATATAGGCGTTCAGTGCATCGATCAGCGGGCGGATCTCGCTTTGAGCACCCGGCACTTCGACCGGATCGAGCTCGCTGCGGTTTGGCGAACGCACTGCGTCGCGCAACCGGATCAGTGGCGCGAGGCCGCGATGCAGCCCCAGCAGAACGAACAAGCCGGCAATCGCCACCAGCGCCAGCTGCTGGGTGAAGGCGCTGAGCCAGAGCCGTCTCACCATCGCGTCATGGCCGGCGAGCGTAACGCCCACAGTGACTGTTATGGGGGAATCGGCACCGGCACCGATCACGGCATGGCTGAGGGTCAGAAGCCGCAACGGGTGCTCGCGATAGCTGGCCCCGACGCTGGCGTGCTCGGGCGCTTCGGGCAGGTCCGGATAGCCCGTCAGCAGCCGCCCTCCGGCAGCCTTGACATGGTAGTAGACGCTGTCGCGATCGCCGGTATCGAACATCTCGATCGCCGCCGGCGGTATCGTGGCGTCGAGCACGCCGTCGGTCACGGCGGCACGCTCGGCAATGGCGCGTGCCGAGCCCATCAGCATGCGATCGGTGACGAGATCCGCGGTTGTCAGCGCGTTGCGGTGGCTGGTCCACAAATTGATGGTGGCGAGCCCGACGAGCGGCAATACCACCCAGGCCAGAAGCTGCAAGCGGAGGCTGTTAATCCTCATGGCGCAGGAGATAGCCGAGGCCGCGCAACGTGACGATGCGGACCCGCGAGCCTTCCAGTTTCTTGCGCACACGGTGCACATAGATCTCGATGGCGCTGGGGTCGGCGTCGGTCTCGAAATCGTAGATTGCCGCCGACAGCGCCGCCTTGCTCACCGTGCGCCCGGCCTTGACCATCAATTGCTCTAGTACGGCATGCTCGCGCGGCGTCAGCGCCAGCGTTTCGCCCGCGAGCGAAAACAGCCGCGTGTTGGTGTGGAAGACGAGATCGCCACACGAAACGACAGGCGCGGTGCGGTCGTTGGCGCGTCGTAGCTGGGCCCGGATGCGCGCCTCGAGCTCCTCGATCTGGAAGGGTTTCGCCAGATAGTCGTCGGCCCCCTCGTTGAGGCCCTTGACCCGGCCGTCGAGGCTGGCATTCGCGGTCAGCACGATGACCGGCACACGGTTGCCGCGCGCCCGCAGCATGCGCAACACCTCGAGCCCGCTCATGCGCGGCAGCGCAAGGTCGAGGATGACAAGCGCATGGTCGCCGGCGGCCAGCGCGTGCTCGACATCCTCGCCGTCATGGACTATGTCGACGACATAGTTCGCCTGGCGCAAGGTCTTGCCCAACCAATCCGCCAGTTCGCGATTGTCCTCGACGAGCAGCAGCCGCATTTTCTATCGCCGTCCTGGGATGCAAGTCACCCGGAAATCTGTCCGTCCCTTCGACCGGCATAGCCAGGTCGCGTCCGATTGATGATCGTGCACAATCGATAATATCGATCCAGCCACAAGGCAAATGCGGGCATCGTCGTTTCCGACACCGTGAATCGCCGTCTCCAGACGCGACGGGTTCGGGGCTCAAAAATGAGCCGGTTTATCGTCCCCGGCGGATTTGGGGCCCGCGCAATTCATGCCGTTCGATGCCCTGAAAAAAGCGTCCGTACCGGTCTGTCGCCGCAAATCGAACCGATCGGTTCGTTTTCTGTTGACGGACCGTCCAGTACATGGTGAACGCCGGCTCAGTGAATGGTTACGCCACCCGATGGGCGCTTTGCGATAACCGTCTGTTTTTGAAGAAGAAAATTATGACCGCTTAAGCCCTTGACCAAATTTCAAGGGACGGATTCGAGCCGCGAGGGAACATCTTCGTGATTGGAAGTCGGCGACCGACAAACCCACTTCGGGGTGGTCCGAGCGACGCGAAATTCCTCCCAAGGGCACGCCACTAGACGGACAGGACAAAAGAACACTGGAGTACTTAAAATGACCAAGATCGCTCTTACCGCCGCTGCCATCCTCGTTGCCACGGGCACTGCCTTTGCCGGCAGCGACAATTATGGCTCGGCCAACGCCAACCAGCCCGCCGCTACCGTCGACAACTCGTTCACGGCTTCGATTCAGAAGTCGAACTCGACCGTCGAAAAGCCGGTGACGCAGGGCAGCGACCGCAACCTGTTCGGCAACCGCTGATCACCTTTTCCGACCCAGTCGCAATCAACCAAATATTCAAATCAGGAGTAAATAAAATGACCAAGATCGCACTCACCGCCGCCGCCATCCTTGTTGCCACGGGCACCGCTTTCGCCGGTAGCGACAACTACGGATCCAACAATGTCAACCAGCCGGTTGCCAGCCAGTCGGTCTCCAACATCGACACCACGCACACCGGCTCGATCGTGAAGTCCGAAAAAGCGCAGGGTGACGCCAATGCCAACGTGCCGGCCCAGTCTGGCCAGGGCATATGGGGTCGTTGATTTCTGAAAGTCTTCGACCACAAAGAGCGGTGGGCTCGGCCCACCGCTCTTGTTTTTTGCGCTTGACGCTGATGCGCAGTCGCCAACCGACCCCGAAATTCGCCTATCTACAAAACATCTCCACGCCCGGGAATAAAACCGGACTGTCCGGCGTCTTGTCCGTAGCGGAACCGTCCTCCCAAGACGCCGCCCAACGGAAGAACCAGGAGACTTGAATATGAACAGGACTACCCTCATCGCCGCCGCCATCCTCGTTGCCACGGGCAGCGCTTTCGCCGGCAGCGACCACTATGGCTCCAACAACGCCAACCAGCCGGTTGCCCCGGCTGCCGGCGTCGATCATGCCGTCACGGGTTCGGTCAAGACCATGGCTGAGCACAAGGCTGCGGACGCCAAGATGAAGACCACAACCGGCTGGCCCGAACCCGGTCAGGGCATCTGGGGCAACTGATGTCTAGAGCGGATGTGGCGGGCTTGGCCTGCCGCATCTGGATGCTAGCCCAGATCCTTCGGCCGCAGACAATGCGTCAGCCGGGCGGAGGACAGTCCGGACCAGTCACCCTCGAACACGAAGCGCGCAAGGGCTCCCGTCGGGAACTTTTCCTCGAGCCTCTTGCGGGCCTTGGTCTCCGACCTTGGCCCGGCAAGCTGCTTCGCCAGATCTTCCAGACCCGGATTGTGGCCGACCACCAGCAAGCTGCCGCTCGACGGGTCGACCTGACGAATCTGGCTCAGAATATCCGCCGCTGAAGCATTATAGAGTGTCCTGGCGAATGCGACCTGGGGAAGCGCGGGCAATTCCACCGCCACCAGCCGCCAGCTGTCACGGGCTCGTAGCGCCGACGACACCAGCGCCAGGTCCGGCAGCCAGTCGCGCGCGGCAAGCGCGCGGCCCATCAACTGGGCTGCCTTCAATCCGCGTTCGGCCAGGGGACGGTCGAAATCATCGAGGTCGGGATCATCCCAACTCGATTTGGCGTGGCGAAGCAGGAGTAGCTGTTTCCAGGAGGCAGACATGGATCAGAACAATGTCGACACGTCGCGCGCGCCGTGCACGACACGAACGATCTCGATATGTTTTCGGGCAATACGATAGAGCACGAGGTAATTGCCAATCGTGAGCGCTCGCGCTTGGGCGGCGATGTCCGGTCTTCGCGGGCCGGATTCAGGGAAATCGGCGAGTTGCAAAATGCGCTCCGACACAACGTTCAGAAAGCGGTCGGCGGCAAGCGGGTTGTCCGTGGCGATGGCAAACCAGATGTTGATCAGGTCGTTCTCGGCTGCCGGGCTGCGGACAATAGGGACGCCGGCCATCCGCTGCTACTTTGCGCCGGCGAGCCGACTACGGGCTTTCTGCTTGATGGCCTCGATATCGAAAGGTTCGGATGGACCGCTTTCAAGCCCTTCCGACCAAGCCTTGCGCAGCCGTTCCGCTTCGGCTTCGCGCAAGGGCTGCCGCAGCCGCCACTCTCGCAAGGCTTCGCGGATCACTTCGCTCGCCGATCCGTATTGCCCGCTAGCTACGGCGCCCTTGACCATATCAAGCAGGTCCGGGGAAAGCGCTACGCTAACTTTCTCGACTGTTGACATCGACCTGTCTCCTTACCCAAATGGTAGCAAATATTGCTACCATTCTCAATGGCAAGGCTTACGGCGTGATGCGCGCCAGCTGTTCGAGATCGATCTCCTCGCGCAGCGGGGTCGGCGTGATGATCATCGCGCTTGCGTTGTCGGCGTCGTCGGCGAAGCGGGCAAAGACGGTGCGTCCGCGTTCCATCCGCGCCCTGCCTTCGGCCACCAGCCCCAGCGCCAGCGGATAGAGCCGGTGCTCTGCCTTCAGCACGCGGGCAGCCAGCGCATCGGCATTGTCGCCGACCATGACCGGCACCGCCGCCTGGGCGATGATCGGGCCGTCATCCATCTCAGACGTGACGAAATGCACCGTGCAGCCATGGATTCGCATGCCGGCGGCAAGCGCGCGCGCATGGGTGTCGAGACCCTTGAATGCAGGCAGCAGGGCAGGGTGGATGTTGATCATCCGGCCTTGCCATTTCTCGACGAAGCCTGTGGTGAGGATGCGCATATAGCCGGCCAGCGCCACGATTTCGGCATTGAATGCCGAAAGCGCTGCATCGATCGCCGCATCATGCGCCTGCTTGCTGCCATGGCCGGCGCGGGAAATGACCTGCGTGGCGATGCCGCGCGCTTTGGCGATGCCGAGGCCGGCGGCGTCCGCTCTGTCGGAAATGACGCCGACGATCTCGGCCGGGAAAGCCGGGTCGCTGGCCGCCGCTATCAGTGCGGTCATGTTGGAGCCGCGTCCGGAGATCAGAACAACGGTGCGTTTCCTCTGCGCGCTCATAGGCCGATCGAGCCCCGATAGATGACACCGGCGTCGCGGCGCGGCACGATGCGGCCGATCGGCGTCACTGTCTCGCCGGCTTCCTGCAGCACGGCGGCGACTTGCGCCGCCTGGCCGGAAGCCACCGCCAAAATCATGCCGATGCCGCAATTGAAGGTGCGCATCATTTCTTCCGGCGCCACGCCGCCGGTCCTTGCCAGCCACGAGAACACCGCAGGCACGTCGATCGCCTCGAGGTCGAGTTCCGCCGAAAAGTCCTTGGGCAGCACGCGCGGAATGTTTTCCGGGAAGCCGCCGCCGGTGATGTGGGCCAGCGCCTTGATGCCATGCGTGTTGCGGATCGCCTTGAGGATCGACTTGACGTAGATGCGGGTCGGTTCGAGCAGCGCCTCGGCAAGCGTCGCCTCGTCATTGAACGGCGCCGGGTCGCTCCAGGCGAGACCGCTGACGGCGACGATACGGCGCACCAGCGAAAATCCGTTCGAATGCAGGCCCGAGGAGGCCAGCCCCAGCAGCACGTCGCCTTCGACGATGTCGTCGGTCGGCAGCAACTGGCCGCGTTCGGCCGCGCCCACGGCAAAGCCGGCAAGGTCGTAGTCATTGCCATGATACATGCCCGGCATTTCAGCCGTTTCGCCGCCGATCAGCGCGCAGCCGGCCTGGCGGCAGCCCGCGGCGATGCCGCCGACGATCGCCGCGCCCTGCTCGGGATCGAGCTTGCCGGTGGCGTAATAGTCGAGGAAAAATAGCGGTTCCGCGCCCTGGACGACGATGTCGTTGACGCACATGGCGACGAGATCGATGCCGATCGTGTCATGTTTTCCCGCATCGATGGCGATCTTCAGCTTGGTGCCGACGCCGTCATTGGCCGCGACCAGCACCGGATCGGTAAAGCCCGCCGCCTTGAGGTCGAACAGACCACCGAAACCGCCGATCTCGCCATCGGCGCCTGGCCGGCGCGTCGCGCGCACCAGCGGCTTGATCTTCTCGACCATCAGATTGCCGGCGTCGATATCGACGCCAGCTTCGGCATAGGTGAGCCCGTTCTTGCGCTTGCCTGTTTTTTGCTGGCTCGTGTCGCGCTTGCTCATCGCAATTTTCCTGCTCGTTTGCGGGCTCTTCGCATGAACGGTTTCAGTCCGCAAGGATAACGGCGGCCGAGGTGCGTTTCGATGTGACAAAACCGTGGACAGCGGCCTGTCCCTTGCACCCGCCCTGCGTCTCCATCATGTATCAGCAAGCAAACCCGATAGGCACGCATTTGACCATCCCCAACCTGATCACCATCCTGCGCCTCGTCCTGGTGCCAGCGGTGGTGCTGGCGATGCTGCAGGCGCGCTGGGAGTGGGCCTTTGCCGGGTTCCTCATCGCCGGCATCTCCGATGGCGTCGATGGCTTCATCGCCCGCCGTTTCAACCAGCAATCCAGGCTCGGCGCCTATCTCGATCCGATGGCCGACAAGCTGCTGCTGGTCTCGGTGTTCGTCGTCATGGGCTTCATCGGGCAATTGCCGCTCTGGCTGGTGGTCATCATGGTGTCGCGTGACGCATTGATCGTCTGCGCGGTTGTGTTGTCCACCGTCATGGCCCATCCGGTCGAGATGAAGCCGCTTTTTGTGTCGAAGGCCAACACCGCCGTCCAGATCGTGCTGGCGGCAGTTGTGCTGGGCGAACTTGCCCTTGTCGTGAACCTCCACCCGCTGAGGCCAACCCTCATATTGCTGTCCGGGGTCTTGACCGTGGCTTCGGCCGCGGCCTATCTCGTGGCTTGGCTGAGGCATATGAGCGGCTATGGCGAAGGCTCCACTCCGGACATCTGAGGCAGAAGCAGCAGCGATAGAGGCTGAGGCCGCCGACCTTGCCGCATCCGCCGCCTTCCGTCGCCAGATCTTCTTCTGGCTGGCCGGCGCCGCCATCCTGGCACTTTTCCTCTATATCTTCAGCGCCATCCTGTTGCCCTTCGTCGCCGGCATGGTGCTTGCCTATTTCCTCGATCCCGTCGCCGACCGGCTGCAGCGGCTCGGCCTGTCCCGCTTCATGGCGACGGTGGTCATCCTCATCACTTTTCTCATCGTGCTGGTGCTGGCCTTCGTCATCCTCATTCCGGTTCTGGCCACGCAGATGGCGGATTTCACCGGCAAATTGCCGGAGTACCTGACCCGGCTGCAGACGCTGATCACGTCGTTCGATCCGAAATGGCTGGAACAGAAATTCGGCGTCAACGCCAATGGCCTGCGCGACGGGCTGAACTCGCTGCTGACCTCCGGCTTCGGCCTGCTCACCACGGTCTTCACCTCGATCTGGAGTTCCGGCGTGGCGCTGGTCTCTGTGGTCAGCCTGTTCGTGGTGACGCCGGTTGTCGCCTTCTACATGCTGCTCGACTGGGATCGCATGGTGGCGGTCATCGACAGCTGGGTGCCGCGCGACAATGTCGCGACGGTGCGCGCCATCGCCAAGGACATCAACAGCGCAACGGCCGGCTTCGTGCGCGGCCAGGGCACGCTGTGCCTCGTGCTGGGCGCCATGTACGCCACCGGCCTGACGCTAACCGGGTTGAATTTCGCCATCCTCATCGGCCTGTTCGCCGGGCTGATCTCCTTCATTCCCTATGTCGGCTCGCTGACCGGACTGGTGCTGGCCATCGGCGTTGCCTTCGTTCAGTTCTGGCCGGACTGGACCATGATCGTCGCCGTCGCCGTGGTCTTCGTCATCGGCCAGTTCATCGAAGGCAATATCCTGCAGCCCAGGCTGGTTGGCAAAAGCGTCGGCCTGCACCCCGTATGGCTGATGTTTTCGCTGTTTGCCTTCGGCGCGCTGTTCGGCTTCGTCGGCTTGCTGATCGCGGTACCGGCTTCCGCTGCGGTTGCCGTGCTGGTGCGGTTTGCCATAGCCCGCTATCTCGAATCGCCACTCTACAAGGGCCACGGCGAAGCATCTGTGCCGCAGCTCCCGGCCGATCGCCGCAAGGCGATCAAGCCATGATCAGGCTGGCGACCAGCTGCCTTGCCGGCTCCGGCTGAGCCGCATGAGCGACCAGAAAGCCGACCCACCGCGCCAGTTGCCGCTCGATCTCGGCCACGGCACCGGCTATTCGCGCGAAGACCTCGTCGTCTCCGGCACCAACGGCCAGGCGGTGGCGCTGGTCGACCGCTGGCCAGATTGGCCCTCGCCGGTGGTGGTGCTGGCCGGTCCGGCCGGCTCCGGCAAGACGCATCTGGCCTCGATCTGGCGTGTGCGCACCAACGCGGTTGCGGTGGACGCCAGGCGCATTGGCGACTGCATCGCAAATCTCGGCACCCGACCGGCGCTGATCGACGATGTCGATGCCGGGATGGTCGATGAACAAGGCCTGTTCCATCTGATCAATGCCGTGCGCAGTGCTGGCTCGACGCTGCTGTTGACGGCGCGGCGTTTTCCCTCGGCCTGGGGTGTTTCGCTGCCCGATCTCGCCTCGCGGCTCAAGGCGGCGGCGACGGTCGAGATCCATGAACCCGACGATCTCCTGCTCGCCGGCGTCATCACCAAGCTGTTCGCCGACCGCCAGATCGAGGTCGAACCGCATGTCGTGCAGTATCTGGTGCGGCGCATCGAACGCTCGCTGGCGACAGCCATGCGCGTGGTCGAGCGACTCGACCGTACCGCGCTCGAGCGCAAGACGCCGATCACCAGGGCGCTCGCCGCCGAAACCGTCAGCGCCATGGATGAGGGGCAGGGCGAGTTCGAGATCTAGAAGGCCTTGATATCTTGATATCAGGTGAATGCCGGCCTGCAAACGGCGGTTTCCCACCTCCTCTGTCTCATTTCGGGAAATAGCAGCTGGCATCAGTCTTGCTGGTATAGTCTCGCCGGCTGACCCCGGTCCTGATTGCGTTCTAAATCAGGTTGTAGGCTCGCCGGGAGTGAGGCGGTTGGGGTTCTCGCCCGGCGAGCTTGCCTTCAAATACATGGAGCGATCGCTGGCGCCGCTGGCATTTTGGACGCCAGCATCTCATCGCCGATGAGATGGCGAAGGAACATGCCAGCCACCGCCCTCCGGATCTGCGCCAGTGGCTGTCGGACAGTGCATTTCCGGGGATGGTCGGAGTGGAGAGATTCGAACTCCCGACCCTCTGGTCCCAAACCAGATGCGCTACCAGGCTGCGCTACACTCCGAACGATCTGTTGCCTATTCATTTCAGTGTTGCATGGCAAGTGCAAAAACCTTGCCGCCGTGCGCATTGCGCAGTAATGACGGGCAAAGGGTGGCGATGCTGCCTTGCACAGCAATGAGGTGGCCATGTCCGCGCGCATTTTCAGCCCAGCCAAAACCGCGATGCAGTCCGGCAAGGCCAAGACCGGCCACTGGGTGCTGGAATTCGACCCTGAGACGCGCAAGAAGATCGACCCGCTGATGGGCTACACAACGTCGGGAGACATGAGAAGCCAGATCAGGCTCGCCTTCGATACCAGGGAAGAGGCAGTGGCATACGCCGAAAAGGAAGGGCTCGCCTACCGCGTCGAGGAGCCGAAAGAGGCCAAGCGCCGCCAGATTTCCTACGCGGAGAATTTCCGCTATGACCGCAGGACGCCCTGGACGCACTGAACGGCGGCCAGCCCCCGCGCCAAGTATCCAGCCGGCCCAGCGGCCGGCCAGCGGTCCCGTAGCTCAGCTGGATAGAGCACCGGCCTTCTAAGCCGATGGTCACAGGTTCGAATCCTGTCGGGATCGCCAATAAATTCAATAGCTTAGTCGTGCGGGAGCGGAATTCCGACCCGGTCGAGCCGAATTTCCAACTGCTCAACTCTTTCGCTCTCACGGATGCGCTCGCGCTGACGCTGCGTGTGATGAACGTCACGGCGTCGGTCCACGCCCCTGACCGGCACATGCCGCCCCTGACTGGCACAGCCATCGTATTATTTCGTGACACCGCCTTTTCGGAACCTTCCCGCGTACGACGCGTTTCGGCGCCTGTATTCGCAAAGCCTCATACAAAAGACGGATAGGTGGGAGGCAAACACGGGTGGGGAGGAGTGTTGCCATGTCGAAACGAGAAATAGCAGTGTCCCCGGCGCTGGATCGGCGCATCGCCGATCTCAAGGCCAGGATACAGGATGCCCGGATTACAGAATACGAAATGAAGACCTTTCAGAAAGTGGCTTCCGTCATGGGCGGTGGCGAAGACTTCCTGCGTCTTGATGCCGACGACCTGATCGCTGCATCTTTTGTCGTCGACGCACTGGGTGAGCCAACGCTCAATTGACGGCGGGGCGGTCCAGTTTCGAACGCTGTGCCCTTGCTCAGCCAACAGCTTGGTCCGCGCCTTCAAGCCGGGAATCCGGGCGGTCGCCTTTTCGGCGGCCGTCCTTTGGCGTTGTGGATCGCGTCCAAGGGAGTGGCGATGATCCTGCCGCAAAGCCGCTGACCTCAGGACGCGCCTGTCATCCGTGCCGTGCCAGCGGATGTCGAATTGGAAGCAAAGTCTTATCACTTTGTTTGCGTTGGCACGTCATAGTAGAGGCGGCTAACGGAGTTGAACGGGATGAAGCTTGATCTGTCGTCGACGAGTTGGGGCAGGGTGATCGCTGTCACTGCCGCCGGTACGGCATTCTTCATTGCGGTGGCGTTTTTCGTCGATTCCTTCAACTTCCCCTATCTCTCGTCCGACGCCGTGTGGCGCGCTGAGATGACCGACCTGCTGCTCCCCCTGGGGCTGGGCGGGTCGTTTCTGTTTTTCCTCATGTGGAAGATCCGCCAATTGGCCATAGCGCAGCGTGACCTGAGCGTCATTGCCGCGACGGACAGTCTGACGGCGGTGCTGAACCGTGGCGCCTTCTCGATGTTGGTCGAGGCCTATCTTGAGCAGACCCGCAAGCAGGAGCAGACCCACTCGAGCGCGCTGTTGATCATCGACGCCGACCATTTCAAGTTGATCAACGACCGCCTTGGCCATGACTGCGGCGACCAGGCGCTCAGGCTGATAGCGCAGGCGATCAAAGGCCAGCTGCGTGGCGGCGATATCGTCGGCCGTATCGGTGGCGAGGAATTCGGCGTGTTTCTTCCCGGCGTCGACCCCTCGCAATCCTGGGTGGTTGCCGAAAGCATCCGCCGGCGCATTCGTGAGATGGACTTTTCTCCCGGCGGGCGTCCATGCCCGCTGTCCGTCAGCATCGGCGGCACGAGCTTCAGTGGGCCGACCACTTACGAAGCGATCTTCTCGGCAGCCGACAGACGGCTTTATGCGGCCAAGTCCAATGGACGGGATCAGGTCAGTTTCGATCCGGTCAACCCCTTGCAGCCGCCACCGCCGAGCGCCACTACCGTGCACTGATCCACGCTCTTCCACAGGGTGGAAGCTGGAGCGGCCGCTTCCTTGACGCTCCGTTACCGGTGTGCTTCCTCCGGGTAGACGATTTATGGCATCGCTTGAGACGTTCCTGCTTTCCTGAGCTGCTCGAGTGCCCGGGCCGCCGGCACAGCCACGGCCTCCTTGGATGCCGGCGAACGAAAGGCGAGACGGGCCAGGGTAAGGCCAGGTAGGCACAGCGACCATGATCCATCTGTTCAACGGCTTTCAGAATCCCTTTGGCGGCAGCGAACTCGAAACCCTGGAACTGTATCGGCTGTTGAGCGCCGACTCCCAAGTGCGACTATGGGCAACCTCCTCCAGGGTGTCCGACGAGCTGATGCGACATTTTCCGATTCGCCGCATTTCGCCGCCAACGCGGAACGTGCCGGACGGCGGCACCTATGTCTTCCTCGGCGCGCATTGGCGCAACAAGGTGTGGCCTTACCTGATCCCGCGGCCACGCCGGCTGATCTACGTCTTCAACACCTTTCACCCGAAAGTCATCGCGTTGACGACGCGCATGCCACGCTTGCTGGGCTGGCCCGACGCCGAACTGGTGCTGATTTCCGACTTTCAACGGCGCATGCTGGAGGTCGACGGCGTCGTGCATCCGTCGCCGATCGATATCGACCGTTTTGCACCGCGGCCGGCCCGCCGGGATGGTCCGTTCACGGTGGGAAGGTTGAGCCGCGATACGCCAGACAAGCATCACGCCGACGACGTGGCGCTTTACGAGGCATTGCTGGCGGATGGCGTTGCGGTACGGATTCAGGGCGGGATGCCTCTCGAGGACAGGCTCGCGCCGCATCCGCAACTCGAACTCCTGCCGCAGGGCCAATTCGCGGCCGAACAGTTCCTTCCGACGCTCGACGTGTTCTACTATCGCACCGGCTCGCATGTGGAGACATTCGGCCGTGTGGTGTTCGAGGCGATGGCCTGCGGTTTGCCCGTGGTCTGCTATTCGCATGGCGGCTACGCCGATCACATCAGGCATGGCGAAAATGGTTTCCTGTTCGAAACGACCCAGCAGGCTGCGCTCATCCTCGCCGAACTCAAAGCCGATCCGGCGCTGCGGGCGGCAGTGGGCGACAAGGCACGGCAGACCGTCGAGCAGCTGTTTTCGCCGCAGGCGCTGCGGCAGCGGCTGGATTTCTATCTGCGTTAGCGGCTCCTTGCCGACCGCTCTCTCCTGGCCGCGCGGTATTGTGTCTGGCCCGTTTGGCATCGATCCCGACATCGCGCTAAAGGTGGGCAAGCAGGTGTGAATCGCCGGACGGCATCGGCGCGCCAACAGACTGAGTGGGACTTTCTACCGATGACACCAATGGGCGCCGCGGCACTGCTGATCCTTGTCCTGACCTATGCCGGTGTCGCCATTGGCCGCATACCCGGCCTGCGCCTGGACAGGGCGGGGATCGCGCTGCTTGGAGGAGCCGCGATGATCGCCATTGGCGCGCTCAGCATGGAGGATGCCTACCGCGCGATCAATTTCGACACCATCACGCTGTTGCTCGGCATGATGATCGTGGTGGCGCATCTGAAAGTCTCCGGCGCCTTTCGCGGCCTTGGCGCCATCGCGATCGAGCACGCGCATGCGCCCTTCATGCTGCTGGTCATGGTGACGTTGCTGACCGGCGTGCTGTCGGCTTTCCTGGTCAATGACGCCATCTGCCTTGTCATGGCGCCGATCGTCGTCCACGTCACCCGCGTCATCAAACGCAACCCGATCCCCTACTTGATCGCCACCGCCACCGCATCCAATTGCGGCAGCGTCGCCACCATCACCGGCAATCCGCAGAACATGGTCATCGGCGCGCTGTCGGGCATTTCGTATCCGGCTTTTTCGGCGGCACTCGCTCCGGTCGCGCTGTTTGGCCTCGTCGCGGTCATCGTCATCGTGCGCATCGTCTACCGCGCCGAATTCGCCCGCACTGCCCAACTGACACCCGAGGTCTCACGTGGCCGCATGCACCGGGGACAGGTGCTGAAGGCGGTGGTTGTCTGCGTCGGGCTCGCCATCGCCTTTTTCGCCGGCGTGCCTGTCGCCAAAGCGGCGCTGATCGGCGGGGCCATTCTCCTGCTCACCCGTGCCATCAAGCCGGAACGCATCTACCGCGAGATCGACGGGCCGTTGCTGTTCATGTTCGCCGGTCTGTTCGTGGTTGTCGCCGGTGCCGAAAAGACGCTGCTGACCCCTGACCTCATCGCCTCCGCCAGGGGCCTGGGGCTGGACGACGTCTGGCGGCTGTCCGGCTTCACTGCGGTGCTCTCCAACATCATGAGCAATGTGCCGGCCGTGCTGGCGCTGCGGCCGTTCATACCCGGCCTCGAAAACCCGGAGCGCGCCTGGCTGGTGGTGGCGATGAGCTCGACGCTTGCGGGCAATTTCACGCTGCTCGGCTCGGTCGCCAACCTGATCGTCGCCGAGCAGGCCAAGACCGCCGGCACACAGCTGTCCTTCGGCGCCTTTTTCAAGGTCGGCTTGCCGCTGACACTGATAACGCTCGTCGCCGGCACGGCATGGCTGGCATTCGCTTTCTAAGCCTTGCCACTTGAAGTTCGCGCCCGGACCAGGGTCGCCGCGGCTCGTCCGGCGGCTTCGATGTAGTCGGGATTGCGGTGGATCAGCATGATCGAAAAACAGCCATCGATCAGCAGCACGATCTCGCGCGCCAAGGCTTGCGGCTCCTCGACGCCATGGTTGGACAATGCGCTAGCGAGCCAGGTTTCGAAACTTGACTTGTGTCGCGACCCGACCTTGATCGCCGGGTGCCCAGGCATCGAGGCCAGTTCCGCGGCGGTGCGCAGGAAGCCGCATCCCTTCCATTTCGGATGGCGCGCGGCTCGTGCCAGATTGGTGAAGATCGCCTCGGCCTTGCGATCCGCGCCGCCTTCGGCGGCATCGAACCAGCCGGCCATACGCTTCAGATTGGGTTGGTCGCGGCCATCGAGATAGGCGGCGATGAGGTCGTCCTTGCTCTTGAAATGATAGTAAAGCGTCCGCTTGGTGAGCCCCGCTTCCTCGGCAACGGCATCGACGCTGACGCGGCCGATTCCTTCGGCGTAAAACAGCCTGGTCGCGGCATCGACAATGCGCTTGCGAGTAGGGCTCTGTGCTTCGGGCATGGGCTTAGGTATACCGACTAGTGAATATACACAAGCCCAAAAGCGCGTCACCTTCCAGCCCATGAGCACAATGGAGAAGGAAGCCAGATGACCGATCTTGTCCTGAACGAAACCCGGGATGGGATAGCCGTCCTTACCCTCAACCGGCCGGCAAAACTCAACGCGCTGAACTATGCCCTGATCGATCGCCTGCTTGCGCTTCTCGACGACATTGAAGTCGATGACGGCGTTCGGGCGGTCATTCTTACCGGAGCAGGGGAGCGGGCGTTTTCGGCGGGCGGCGACATCCACGAATTCTCGGCCAGTGTGGCGCTTGGCGTCGATGTCGCGATGCGTGACTTCGTCATGCGCGGGCAGCGGCTGACGGCAAGGCTGGAAGCATTCCGCAAGCCCGTCATCGCCGCGATCAATGGCTTGGCTTTCGGCGGTGGCTGTGAAATCACCGAGGCCGTGCCGCTCGCCATCGCCAGCGACCGCGCTTTGTTCGCCAAGCCGGAAATCAACCTGGCGATGCCGCCGACCTTTGGCGGCACGCAGCGCTTGCCCAGGCTCGCCGGGCGCAAGCGGGCGCTCGAGCTGCTTTTGACCGGCGACTGGTTTCCGCCGCAGCGCGCCCTTGAACTTGGCCTCGTCAACCAGGTGGTGCCGCATGGCGATCTGATGCCAGCCGCAATCGGCCTGGCCAGGCGTATCCTGCGGCACTCCGATCTGGCGGTGGCAAGCATCCTCACGGCGGTGGCGCGCGGCATCAATCTCAGCATCGCCGAAGGCCTGCAGGTCGAGGCCGAGCAGTTTGCCCGCATGGCCCCGACCGCCGATCTGCGCGAAGGGCTGGATGCCTGGATCGGGCGGCGCGAGCCTCGCCATGACGGCTCATGGACGCATATCGCGCGGCCCGACGAGGCCAGGCGAGCCTCGTTGGCGCTGGATCAGGGCGCCACCACCAAACGACCTTTCATGTTGGGATGGAAGCGGCAGAAATAGTCGACCGCTCCCGCGGCACTCAATGTCAGGCTCGCGGACTTTTTCGGCGGGATCATCACCTCCCAGCCACCCTTAACCGTGGCCGTGTGGGCGAACACGTCCTTGTTCACCCACTCGATCGTATCGCCGACCTTCGCCTCCACGGTCGCCGGCGAAAAAACAAGCTTGTCGATGGTGACCTGAATGGTTTCGGCTGCTGCCGGCGTCGCCGCGACGACCAGCGCCAGGCAGGCGATCCACAGTCGCCGATTCAAGGCGTACGGCCTCATTTCAGCATGCCGGCGACGTGTTCGGCATGCTGCTCATGGCCCTGGAATATCTTCAGGCCGGTCTCCAGCAGGCTCTTCAGTTCGGCATTGCTGGCCGACGGGATGAGCAGCGTTTCGAGCGCGCCGTTGACCTGCTTGTGATAGGCAACCTCGTTGTCGACATAAGCCTTGTCGAAGGCCGCGCCCTTGAGCGTGGCCAGTTTGGCCCGCTCTTCCGCCGCGGCCTTGGTCAGCGCCTTGCTGGTGGCGTTGTCTTCCGGGGTCACCTTGAGTTTCTTGACCAGGTCGAGCGCCTGCACGTTCACCGCCTCGTGGTCGCGTACCATGTCCTTGGCGAAGTCGAGAACCTCCTTGTTCTTAGACTTCTTGAGCGCTTGCTTGGCTGCCTCGACATCGAGGACGCCGGCTGTATAGGCGATGTGGGCGATCTGCGGGTCGGTCGGTTTGTCGGCGGCCTGGGCCAACGGCGCCGCTCCGAGCAGAAGCAGGGCGGCCAGGGCGGCGGTGGGACGAACAAGCATGGGATTCTCCTTCTCCCGGACGCGGGAATAGCGCCGGGCAGTGGTTTCGGTTGACGGTCATTGGATGCGGGAGGGCGGCAAACGTTCCCACCAAAATCATCTGAATCCGGCGAAGATCAGCTTTCCAGCCCGAGCCGCCGCATGACGGCACTGGTCAGCCTTTCGCAACGCCGCCCGGCAAAGGGGAAGGCGTCGAGCAGCACCGGTCCGATCTGGTCGTCTAGCGCCTTGCGCACCAGGGCACGGGCGCGGTGCAGCCTTGTCTTGACGGTTTCAGGTCGCACGCCGAGAAGATCGGCGGTTTCCTCGATGCTTAGCCCCTCGATCACCCGCGCCACGAACACCGTCCGGTAGACATCGGGAAGGCTGTCGGTCGCCTGTTCGACCAGCTTGAGGATCTGCCGTTGCGCCATCGTCCGCTCCGGATCGTCGCTGGGGTTGAGAGGGAACTGGATGATCTCGGCTTGCGATTCCGGCATCGCCACCGTTCGCCGCCTTTTGCGCAGGCGGCCGAGCGCTTCGTTGATGACGATGCGTGATAGCCAAGTGGCCAGCGAAGAGTCGCCGCGAAAGGCCCCTAGGCTGGCGAACGCCCTGACATAGGCCTCCTGGACGATGTCCTCGGCCTCGCTGCCATTGCGCACCACGCCGCGCGCGATGCGGTAGAGCCGCTGATTATGCGCTTTCATGATGGCGCGGAAAGCCTCGCTCTCACGGGCCAGCGCCCGACGCACGAGCTGCATGTCGCCTGAAGCAGCGGAAGGCGCGGCGGTCGACACAGCAGGCATGGCCAGTTTCCTCACCCCAATCTCCGGACCGGAACCCCGATTGAAGGATTGGATGGCATTGCCGGCAAAAGGTTCCCGACTATTTTGTCGGTTCCGGCAGCGGCTACTGTACTGCTTCCGCCGACAGCCTGTCAGCAGCCTGCAGCCGTGCCGTTGCCGCCAGCAGATCGGTCTGGGTGATCAGCCCGAGGATCCGCTTGTCATCGTCGACCACGATGACCGCGTGGCTGCGGCCGTCGGTGAGCACGGGCAGCAATCCCATAGCGGCGGAACCGGCCGTGGCGGTCGCCGCCGGCGAAATGACGGAACCGACCATCTCGGTGGCCAGCGCCAGTTCCCGCAATCCCACGGTTCCCGCCAGCCTTGCCTCTGCGTCGACGACCGGCAAGATGCGGATGTTATGGTCGAGAAGCAATTTGCGCGCCCTGTCGGCAGGGGTGTGTTCATCCACCGAGATGACATCGCGCGACATGATGTCCTCGCAGAGCAACGTTGAATGCTCGCGCACCAGCGCTTGCAATTCGACTTGCCGCAGCAGCCGGTCGAGATCGTTGCGGTCGATGTCGAACGTCTCTTCGAGAGCGCCGAGCGCGGCGTCGATGTCTTCGGAGCGAAAGCCGATGCGCGACTGTGCGGGCGGATCGATGGTGCCGTGGCTGTTCGCCGGCACTGGTGCCGGCACGTGCGGGTAATTGCGCCGGGCCAGCTTGTGGAAACCGTAGCCCAGCGCCACCAGCAGGATCGAATTCAACGCCACGGGCACGAATGGAAACAGGAAGCCAGCGCTGATGACGGCAGGTCCTCCCAAGACCGCGGTCAGCGCTGCGGCCCCGCCCGGCGGATGCAGGCAGCGCGTAAACGACATGGCGGCAATGGCAAGCGCCACCGCGATGCCGGTGGCAAGGGCGGTTTCATGGACGAAATGCGCCACGATCACGCCTACCAGCGCCGATATCGTGTTGCCGCCAATGATCGACCATGGCTGCGCCAACGGGCTTGCCGGCACCGCGAACAGGAGCACGGCCGACGCTCCCATCGGCGCCACCAGCAGCGGCACGTGCGGGCCGTTGCCGAGCACCAGACCTCCGATCGCGCCAGTCAGGGCAATGCCGATCGTCGCGCCGATGCAGGCGATGATCCGCTCGCGCAGCGTCGCGCCGGCAAGAATGGGAACAAAAAGGCGGAAAGCCATGACGTGGGAAACTCTGCCGGTGTTCCAGGGGAGGTCGAAACCGTGATGATCGCACCGCAATGACGCGGCATCGTTGAATTTGAAAGCCAAACTGATCCGCGAAGCCACGGTTTGAAGGAATAGAATTCCCTGGTGTCACTGCGGTTCCGTCGGCCCGACGACTTGGCTTGCGCTGCGCAGGGCGAGCGTTTCATCAGTCTTTCGACACACTTGCGCCGGTCCGCTGAATCAATTTGGCAGGTGTCCTCGATCGTTCAGGCCGCCGCCGCGGCGGTTAGACCGCGCAGGATATCGGTCTTCAGATCCTCGACATCCTCGAGGCCGATCTGCAGGCGGATCAGCGGGCCGTCATAGGGACCCTTGGCGACGACACGGTCGCCGAGCCAGACCGGCACCGCAAGGCTTTCATAGCCGCCCCAGGAATAGCCGAGGCCGAAGATCTGTAGCGCATCGAGGAAGGCGTGCTGCTGTTTCTGGCCGCCGCCAGCAAGCACGATGGAGAAGATGCCGCTCGAGCCGGAGAAGTCGCGCTTCCACAGGCCATGGCTCGGATGGCTGGGAAGGGCAGGGTGGAGCACGCGCGTCACGCCCTCCTGGCCCTCGAGCCATGAGGCGATGGTGAGCGCGCTGCGCTGATGGTGCTCCAGGCGCACGCCCATGGTGCGCAGGCCGCGCAGCACCTGGTAGACGTCGTCAGGCCCGGCGCAGCAGCCAAGCGTGCAAAAACTCTCGAAGAGCTGCTTCCAGTGGTTCTCGTTGGCGGAGACCGTGCCAAGCAGCACGTCGGAATGGCCGGCCGGGTACTTCGTCGCCGCATGGATCGAGATGTCGACGCCGTGGTCGAGCGGGCGGAAATAGAGGGGCGTTGCCCAGGTGTTGTCCATCATGACGATGGCGCCCGCGGCGTGCGCCGCCTTGGCGATGGCCGGGATGTCCTGCACCTCGAACGTGTTGGAGGCCGGCGATTCCGTGAACACCACCTTGGTGTTGGGCCGGATCAACGCCGCGATGCCGGCACCGATATCGGGAGCGTAGTATTCGACCTCGACACCCAGCCGCTTCAGCATCGTGTCGGCGAAGTTGCGTGTCGGGTGATAGACGGAATCGACGATCAGCAGGTGGTCGCCCGCCGACACGAAGGCGAGCAGCGGCACGGTCACCGCCGCAAGGCCCGACGGCACCACGATCGTGCCGGCCGAGCCTTCCAGCGCGTCGATCGCCTGGGCAAGGGCATCGGTCGTCGGCGTGCCGCGCGTCCCATAGGTGTATTTCTGGCTGCGTGCCGCCATGGACGCCGCGTCACGAAAAAGCACGGTCGAGGCATGCACCACCGGCGGATTGACGAAGCCGAAATAGTCATGCGGGTTGTTCCCCGAATGGGCGAGCCGCGTGTTGATGCCCAGCTTGTCGCCAACTTGCTCGCTGCCGTCTTTCGCCATTCTTCGTCGCCTTGTTTTACAAGGCGCTAGCCATAGTGCGGCGTCATGGACCGCGCAACAGCCACCGTCCGCCAGCGGACGGACTTCGAATATGCCAATTCGCCCGTGTGAATCGCGCAGCCAGGATCGGATCCTAAATCTGGCCGGCCACATGCGGTAGTGCCGAGGCGAGCAGCCCGATCCCCGAGGCCGTCAGCGGCGAGAGGACGATCTTGCGAACTGTCGATTCGCCGATACCGATGTAGAGCTTTACTCCGAGCAGTGTCGGGACGAGCATCGCCGGCGCGACGACGGCCAATGGCGGCATTTCGATGCCGATCTTGCCCGTGGCGAGGTAGGCCGCCATCGTTGCGGCGGCGACGCGGGTCTGGGTTCTGTGCCCGGCGCGGATCGGCAGTTCGTTGTATGCGGCTGCGATGGCCTCAGCCGATCGGCCTATTGTGGGTGGCTGCGAAAGGAATATAATTAGGTCCTAATATTAATCGCCGGATTTGCCTCGATCAGATGCTGCCGGATGGTTGTTGCCGGTTGACCTCCTGGTCCCCTCGATCCGGATATCGCGCCCACGGAGCATGAGCGCGGCAAGGGGAGGAATGCCATGCCCGACGTCAAATGGACAATGAAGGCGCGCGAATTCATCAACTGCAATTGCGCTTATGGCTGCCCGTGCCAGTTCAACGCCATGCCGACACACGGATCCTGCCAGGCGGTTGCTGGCATGGAAATCGAGAGCGGCCATCACGGCAGCACCAAGCTCGATGGATTGCGGTTCGTCGGGATTTTCCGCTGGCCCGGCGCGATACACCAGGGCAGGGGCGAAGCCGCGGTGGTCATCGACGAGAGGGCGACCGAAGCCCAGCGTGAAGCGCTGCTTCGTATATTGGGTGGTCAGGACACCGAACCAGGCGCAACGATATTCCAGGTCTTTTCCACCACGCTGGAGAAATTCCACGATCCGATCTTTGCCGCGATCGATTTCAAGGTCGACGTCGACGCGCGAACCGGCCGGCTGTACGTCAAGGGTGTAACCGACGGCCATGGCGAGCCAATCAAAAATCCGGTCACCGGCGCCGAGCACCATGCGCGTATCGACCTGCCGCACGGCTTCGAATACGCGATCGCCGAGGTTGGGCGTGGCTGGACCGAGGCGACGGGCCCGATCAAGTTCGAGCTGGCCGATACGCATAGCCATTTCGCCAATCTGCATCTCACGCAGAGCGGCGTCGTGCATTGACCTGACCCAAATGGGCGACACGGCCCTCGAGGCGGTGCTGCGCCGCGACCGTGCGGTGGTGACGGCCGCGCTTGTCGTGATTGCCGTGCTTGCCTGGGTCTATGTGCTGTGGCTCGCCGCCGGCATGGTCATGCCCGGCTCTTCCGTACCGGGCGGTGCAGGCGACGTGGCCGCGACGGACATGTCGAACATGGACATGTCGAGCATGGACATGGGCGCCACGGTGGCTCCCGGTTTCCGGGCTTGGGCAACGGCCGATTTCGCTTTCATCTTCACAATGTGGGCGGTGATGATGGTCGGCATGATGACGCCGTCGGTCGCGCCGATGTTGCTGCTCTATGCCGGCGTCGGCCGCAAGGCGCAAGCGGACGGCCGCCCCATCGCTTCGACGGGGTGGTTTTTTACCGGCTATCTCACCGTCTGGGTTGTGTTCAGCATCGTGGCGACCGCAGCGCAATGGCTGCTCGCCCGTCTCGCCTTGCTCGATCCCTCGATGGCGACCAACAGCGCGATTCTTGGGGGCCTCGTTCTGATCGCCGCTGGCCTCTATCAATGGACGCCGATGAAGGGTGTCTGCCTGCGTCAATGTCAGGCGCCGATCGCGTTCCTGGCAAGCCATGGCGGGTTCCGTTCCGCTCCGCTCGGCGCGCTTCGGCTGGGCATCGATCACGGCGCCTATTGCCTCGGCTGCTGCTGGGCGCTGATGGCTCTGCTGTTCGTCGGCGGCGTCATGAACGTGCTGTGGATCGCTGGCATCGCCATCCTTGTTCTCCTTGAGAAGACGGTCCCGACCGGGCAGTTGATCCCGCGCGTTTCCGGCGCGCTGATGGCGGCGACCGGCGCCTGGGTCATCCTTGGAGCACTTTGAGAACGCGCGGCTGCCTTGTTTTTCCGGGCGTTGTTGACCTGAAACCGCCCTGCAAATCGTCAGATGACAGTCTCTGTACGCGCCAACTCACTCTGCACCGACGTCAGTAACGCCAAGGTATAACGAGGATGGATTTCGCTACCCCGGCCTGCGTTTGCGTTGAATGAGTTTTGCCTTCTTTATTTGCGCTGCTGACTAAATCGCGGGCGTGTTTGTCCGCAATTCAGGCATTTGCGGCAACTGGTTTTCAAACTCTTTCGGATTCGGTCATTTCCCTTGACCTCACAGGAATAATCGCCTTCGATGCAGTTCGTGAATGGGAGGCAGCGCGTCGGCAACGATGCAGGGGTTCTCGGAATAAACCCGAAGGGGGCTGCGTTCACGCAGGAACAAAGATCAGGGTTTGCCTGAAAACAGAAAAGGGTCTGTGGGTTATGAAACACATTGCAATTGGCATTCTTGGAGCTGGCGCGCTTGGATTGATGGCTTCGGCCGCCTCGGCAACCACGCTTGATACCGTCAAGGCGAAGGGCTTCATCCAGTGCGGTGTCTCGACCGGCCTGGCCGGCTTCTCGGCGCCGGATGACAAGGGTGACTGGCAAGGCATCGATGCGGATTTCTGCCGCGCAGTCGCGGCCGCCGTCTTTGGTGACGGCACCAAGGTCAAGTTCACGCCGCTCAGCGCCAAGGAGCGGTTCACCGCGCTGCAGTCCGGCGAGGTCGACATCCTGTCGCGCAACACCACCTGGACGATCAATCGTGATACAGCGCTTGGCCTGAATTTCGTAGGCACCACGTACTATGACGGCCAGGGCTTCATGATCAACGCCAAGAAGCTGCCGGGCGTCAATTCGGCGCTGCAGCTTTCCGGAGCCGCCGTCTGCGTGCAGAGCGGCACCACCACCGAGCTCAACCTCGCCGACTACTTCAAGGCGAACAAGATGGAGTACAACCCCGTCGTCTTCGAGAAGCTCGAAGAGGTCAACGCCGCCTATGACGCCGGCCGCTGCGACGTCTACACCACCGACCAGTCAGGCCTCTACGGCATCCGGCTGACGCTGGGCTCGCCGGCCGACCATGTCGTGCTGCCCGAGATCATCTCGAAAGAGCCGCTCGGACCGGCCGTGCGCCAGGGCGACGACCAGTGGTACCACATCGTCAAGTGGACCTACTTCGCGCTGCTCGACGCCGAGGAACTCGGCATCACCAAGGCCAATGTCGACGAAATGAAGAACTCCACCAGCCCGGAGATCAAGCGCGTGCTCGGCCAGGAAGCCGATACCAAGATCGGCACCGATCTCGGCGTCTCCAACGACTGGGTCGTCAACATCGTCAAGGCCGTCGGCAACTATGGCGAAATGTTCGACCGCAATGTCGGCTCGGGCAGCCCGCTGAAGATCGCGCGCGGCATCAACGCGCTGTGGACCAAGGGCGGCCTGCAATACGCTCCGCCGATCCGCTGATCGAAATGTGATCCGGGAGGCAGATCGTCTGCCTCCCGGCTTCTCTTTCCAGGGGACGGTCGAATGGCATCGCAGGAAGTTCTTCGCGAGGAGCCAAGTCGCGCTTCTCTTATAAACGATCCCAAAGTCCGCAGCATTTTCTATCAATGCTTGGTCGTTGCTTTGCTGGTGTCGGGTGTCTGGTGGATCGTCCACAACACCATCGTGAACCTCACGAACCTCCACATTGCCTCAGGCTTCGCCTTTCTGAAGGGCCGAGCTGGCTTCGACATTTCCGACTCGGCGATCGCCTATACGTCGGACTCCACCTATGGCCGAGCCATTATCGTCGGCTTGATCAACACGTTGATCATCGCCTTTGTCGGCATCATCACCGCCACCATCATCGGTTTCATCGTCGGCATCGGCCGGCTGTCGAAAAACTGGCTGATTCAGAAGATCTGCACCGTCTATGTCGAGGTGTTCCGCAACATTCCGCCGCTTCTGGTCATCTTCTTCTGGTATTCCGGCGTGCTGGCCGTGCTGCCGGCGCCGCGTGACAGCTATCATCTGCCCTTCGGCTCCTTCCTCAACCAGCGCGGCTTCTATTTTCCACGCGCTATCTGGGGCGACGGCTCATGGTTGATCCTGGTGGGTCTGCTTGTCGGCATCGCCATGTCCTGGTTTGTTGCCCGCAAGGCCAAGCAGCGACAGATGGCGACCGGCCAGCAATTCCCGGTGTTCTGGACATCGCTGGCGCTGATTGTCGGGCTGCCGCTGCTAGCCTATGTGCTGAGCGGCTTTCCGGTAACCTTCGATTTTCCCAAGCAGTCGACCTTCAACCTGACCGGCGGTTTCGTCGTCAAGCCGGAGTTCCTGTCGCTCTATCTGGCGCTGTCGTTCTATACCGCCGCCTTCATCTCCGAGATCGTACGCGCCGGCATTCGCGGCGTCGCCAAGGGACAGAGCGAGGCCTCGGCGGCTCTTGGCCTGCGTTCCGGCCAGGCGCTGCGGCTGGTGGTTGTGCCGCAGGCGATGCGCATCGTCATTCCGCCACTGGCCAGCCAGTATCTCAACCTGACCAAGAATTCATCGCTTGCCATCGCCATCGGCTATCCCGACTTGACGGCGACGACCGGAACGGTGCTCAACCAGACCGGTCAGGCGGTTGAATGCGTGGTCATCATGATGGTGATCTATCTGGCCATCAGCATTCTGACCTCGCTGCTGATGAACTGGTTCAATGCCAAAATGGCGCTGGTGGAGAGGTAAGGACATGCAAGAACATGATATGTCCTGGGTACGTACCGAAATGATGCTGGCGCAACCAGCGCCAGCGGGCGTCACCGGACTCCGTGCCTGGGTGCGCAAGAATCTGATCGCTTCGGTAGGCGACACCATCCTGACTATTATCGGCATCGCACTGGTTGTGATGATCCTGCCGCAAATCATCAATTGGGCGTTCATCCACGCCCAGTGGACGGGGCCGGACCGGACCGTCTGCGCCACCGTGGCGCAAGGCGGTATCCAGCCGGACGGCTGGTCGGGCGCTTGCTGGGCTTTCGTCAACGCCAAGTTCGGCCAGTTCATGTTCGGAACCTATCCGATCGAGGAGCGCTGGAGGCCGATCGTGGTTGGCATATTGCTTGTGGCGCTTATGGTGCCGATGCTGATACCGAGCGTGCCGCGCAAGGGCCTCAATGCCCTGCTGCTGATCATCGGTTTACCCATTGTGGCGTTCTTCCTGCTGGTCGGCGGCGTGTTCGGTCTGGAACATGTCGAAACCGCACGCTGGGGCGGCTTGCTGGTAACGCTGTCGCTGTCTTTCGTGGCCATCGTCGTGTCGCTGCCGCTTGGCATCGTGCTGGCGCTTGGCCGACGCTCCAAAATGCCGATCGTCAAGATGCTGTGCGTCATCTTCATCGAAGCCGTGCGCGGCATTCCGCTGATCACCGTTCTGTTCATGGCCAGCGTCATGCTGCCGCTGTTCCTGCCGCCGGGCGTGACCTTCGACAAGTACCTGCGCGCGCTGATCGGCGTGTCGCTGTTTGCCGCCGCCTACATGGCTGAAGTGGTGCGCGGCGGCCTGCAGGCGATTCCCAAGGGGCAATATGAAGGCGCCGATTCGCTCGGCCTCGGCTACTGGCAGAAAATGTATTTCATCGTCATGCCGCAGGCCCTCAAACTGGTCATCCCGGGCATCGTCAACACCTTTATCGGCATGTTCAAGGACACCAGCCTGGTCACCATCATTTCGATGTTCGACCTGCTCGGCATCGTCAAGCAGAACTTCTCCGACGCCAACTGGGCAACGGCGCAGACGGCCAGGTCCGGCCTTATCTTCGCTGCCTTCGTCTTCTGGCTGTTCTGCTTCGGCATGTCGCGATATTCAATGTACACCGAACGCCGACTCGACACCGGCCACAAACGCTAAACAAAAGAACAAGGGGACCCTGCCATGGCCACCGAAAATGCCGTCAGCGCGGAAGAGATCAAGGTCAACGCCGCCAAAATGCATATCTCGACCACCGATGTCGCCATCGACATCATCGCCATGCACAAATGGTACGGCGAGTTCCATGTGTTGAAGGACATCAACCTCAAGGTGATGCGCGGCGAGCGCATCGTCATTTGCGGCCCGTCGGGCTCCGGCAAATCGACGATGATCCGCTGCATCAACCGGCTGGAAGAGCACCAGAAGGGCAAGATCATCGTCGACGGCAAGGAACTGACCAACGATCTCAAGAAGATCGACGAGGTGCGCCGCGAGGTCGGCATGGTGTTCCAGCACTTCAACCTATTCCCGCATCTCACCATCCTGGAGAATTGCACGCTGGCGCCGATCTGGGTGCGCAAGACGCCGAAGAAGCAGGCCGAGGAGATCGCCATGCACTTCCTCAAGCGCGTGAAGATCCCGGAACAGGCCAACAAATATCCGGGTCAGCTCTCCGGCGGCCAGCAGCAGCGCGTGGCGATCGCCCGCTCACTGTGCATGAACCCGCGCATCATGCTGTTCGATGAGCCGACCTCGGCGCTAGACCCCGAAATGATCAAGGAAGTGCTGGAGACCATGGTTGGTCTCGCCGAAGAAGGCATGACCATGCTGTGCGTCACCCACGAAATGGGCTTTGCACGCAAGGTCGCCAACCGCGTGATCTTCATGGATCAGGGCCAGATCGTCGAGCAGAACACGCCGGCCGAGTTCTTCGACCATCCGCGCCACGAGCGCACGAAGCTGTTCCTGTCGCAGATCCTGCACTAGGCCTTCGATGGCTGCAAAAGAGCCCGGCTGAAACAGTGCCGGGCTCTTTTGCGTATGGACGGGCAGGAGGCGGCGGTTCTCGTCGCGCCGGGTCGCGTTTGCAGGGCCGCCATTGATGAAAAAGCTCGGACGTTTTCTAGGCCTTCTGTCGATCGTGGCGGTGCTGGCTGTGACGCTGGGCACCTTGGTGCCGCGCCCGCTCTGGCCGGCTGCTGCCTCTGGTGAGGGTAAACGCCACATCCTGGTGCTGAAGAACCCGATCCACACCGACATCGCCATTCCGGTCGATGATGCCGTGCGCCAGCGCTTCCATTTCCTGGTCGATGCCGGCGTGCCCGTCGACATTCCCGAGGTGCGCTACATCGTCTTCGGCTGGGGCGGCCGTGCCTTCTATCTGGAAACGCCGACGTGGTCGCAGCTCAAGGCCGTCCCGGTGATGAAGGCGCTGACCATCGACACATCGGTCATGCATGTCGATGTCGCCGGCGACATCAGCGAGACGGGTGCCGACGTTGTCGGCTTCGACATCGGCGAGGAGCGTTTTATGGCGCTGCTTAACTTCATCGAGGCGAGTTTTCAGCGGGGACCGAAGGGCCCGATCACTGTTCCGGATGCCGCCTATTCCAGGTTCGACCGCTTCTATGAGGCGAACGGCCGTTTCAACGCGCTGGTTGGCTGCAACACCTGGACGGCGGCGGCCTTGCGCACCGCCGGCCTGCGCACCGGCTGGTGGAACCCGCTGCCGGCTTCGCTCAGCCTGTCGATGCGGCTGTATGATTAGTTTGCTGCCAGCCATAGAGCCAGTCGAGATCCGTCGCGAGCTTTTCCGGCGAGCGCATCTTGAGGAACAGGTTACGGGCGATTGCCACTGGTCCCACAGCATGCCAGGCAAGGTGGTTGAGGGCGCCGCGCCGGGCGACCTTGGCGACGCGCGGCCGCCGCAGATTTTCCCAGACGAGGAGGCCTCGCGCCGGATCGGCAGGAAAGGCGGCAAAAGAGCCGGCAAGCGTCGCCGCATCCTCGATCGCCATCGCCGCGCCTTGTGCCGCGAAGGGTGTCATCGCATGCGCCGCGTCGCCGATCAGCGCGATACCGTCCGGCGTCGTCCAGGGCTGCTTCTGCTCGACCGTATGGAGCGGCCAGGTCAGCCACGGGCCGGCCATTTCCAATAGTCTTGCAAGGCCCGGCGCGGTGCCGCGCATAGCGGCGGCGAGGATGCCGGGATCGGCATGGCCGGACCAGCCCTCGGCGATACGCTCGCCTCTGGTGAAGGCGACGAGGTTGAAGGCGTCGCCCTTGCTGACGGGATAGGCGACCATATGGAAGCCAGGATGCAGGAAGGTCGTCACACAGTCGGCCGCGCCGATCGCGGCAAAGGCTTGCCCGGCGGCGCTGTCGACCGAAACGGTGGTGCGCCAGGCCAGCTCACCGGAAAAACGGCTTCTTGGCGATGCCGCTCCCCTGGTCGAATCGACAAGCGCACGCACCGACGACCAGACGCCGTCGGCGCCGACCAGCAGGGAGCCTTCCATCTCGATGGTCTTGCCGTCGAGCTCGACACTCGCCGTGATGCCGTGGGTCCCGATGGCAATGCCGCCGAGGCGCGCGCCGGTGGTGAGATGAATATCCGGCATCTCGGCAAAGCGCGACATCAGCGCCGCCTGCAGGTCGGCGCGGTGAGCCACGAGGTAGGGCGCCCGCCAGCGCGCTTCAGCGGACTGTCCAAGTGGCACGCGCGCCAGTTCACGCAGCGTCGCGGCGTCCTTCAGCACCACCGCTTCGGGCCGCACTGCTGTTGGCAGCAGCCGGTCGAGCACGCCGAGCTGGCGAAGGATGCGTGTTGCATTGGGAGAAAGCTGGAGACCGGCGCCTACCGCGTCTATGCGCTGCGCCTGTTCGAACACTTGCACAGGGTAGCCGTGTTCGGCGAAGGCCAGCGCCGCGGTCAACCCGGCGATGCCCGCCCCGGCGATGATGACTTGCCCGGAGCGCATGTCGTCCATTTGCAGCCGGTCGCTGGAAATCAGGCGGCCTGGTCGATATAGATGCAGCCAGCCGGCTGCGTTTCCGTCGCCTTCAGCCTTGGCGAATAGCGGTAGAGCGTCGAGCAATAGGGGCAGACTTTTTCATTGTCGTCGCCCATGTCGAGAAACACATGCGGGTGGTCGAAAGGCGGGTTGGCGCCCGTGCACATGAATTCCTTGACGCCGATGTCGATCGCCGGGTGGCCCGCATCGTTCTGAAAATGGGGAATGGAACCGCCTGCCATCGTCATCTCCTTAACGCAGTCTGATCTGCATCTGGATCATATCAGGTCTCTTTGCAAGATCGATGAAATGAAACTGTCGCAAAAGCCTGTCAGAGGATAAGTTAAGCCGGTTAACCGGCTTTAGGTGCGGGAAGAGCAGGAATTATGAACGAACTGAAGCCGGTGCAGAGCGAATTCATCAATGTCGAGGCAGCGAGCCCGGAGGGCGGCAATCCCGATCGTTTCGTCAATCGCGAGTTTTCCTGGTTGCAGTTCAACCGGCGCGTTCTCGAGGAATCGCTGAACACCCATCATCCCCTGCTGGAGCGCGTCCGCTTCCTGTCGATCTCGGCCGCCAATCTCGACGAGTTTTTCATGGTGCGCGTCGCCGGTCTCGCCGGGCAGGTCCGCGAGGGCATCGTGCTGAAGAGCCCCGACGGACGCACCCCCGAACAGCAGCTCGAACAGCTTCTGCGTGAGGTCGAGCGGCTGCAGGAAGACCAGCAGAAGAGCCTTTCGGCCCTTACCGTGCTGCTCAACAAGGAAGGCATCGAGAGCATCACCCGCGATGCGCTGACCAAGGACGAAAAGATCTGGCTGGAGGATCACTTCCAGGAACAGGTGTTTCCGGTGCTCACCCCGCTGTCGATCGACCCGGCGCATCCGTTCCCGTTCATCCCCAATCTCGGCTTCTCGATGGCGCTGCAACTGCGCCATCGCAAGAACGGCGAAGAGATGAGCGCACTTCTGCGCCTGCCGGTGGCGCTGAAGCGTTTTATCCGTTTGCCCGACCGCAAGCGCCATGTCCGCTTCATCCCGCTGGAAGAGGCGGTCGGCCTTTACATCGGCAAGCTGTTCCCTGGCTATGAGGTCAAGGGCTCCGGCACGTTCCGCATCATCCGAGACAGCGATATCGAGGTCGAGGAGGAGTCCGAGGATCTGGTGCGTCTGTTCGAGACGGCGCTCAAGCGCCGCCGCCGCGGTTCGGTGATCCGCATCGAATTCGACAGGCTGATGCCGTCGGAACTACGCGACTTCGTCGCCGGTGAGCTTGGCGTCTCGTCGAGCCGCATCAGCGTCCTGACCGGCCCGCTGGCGCTCAGCCAGATATCCGAGATCGTCGCCGTCCCCCGCGATGACCTGAAATTCACACCCTACAATCCGCGCTTTCCCGAACGCATCCGCGAGCATGGCGGCGACTGCTTCGCAGCCATCCGCGAGAAGGACATCATCGTCCACCACCCCTATGAATCCTTCGATGTGGTGGTGCAGTTCCTGCGCCAGGCGATGGCCGATCCCGAAGTGGTGGCGATCAAGCAGACGCTTTACCGCACCTCCAACGACAGCCCGATCGTGCGTGCGCTGGTCGACGCGGCCGAGGCCGGCAAGTCGGTGACGGCGCTGGTCGAGCTCAAGGCGCGTTTCGACGAGGAAGCCAACATCCGTTGGGCGCGCGACCTGGAGCGCGCCGGCGTGCAGGTCGTGTTCGGTTTCCTCGAGTTGAAGACTCATGCGAAAATGTCGCTGGTGGTGCGGCGCGAGGACGGCAAGCTGCGCAACTACGTGCATCTGGGCACCGGCAATTATCATCCGGTGACCGCGCGCATCTACACCGACCTGTCCTTCTTCACCACCGATCCGACGATTGCCCGCGATGTCGCCCAGCTCTTCAACTTCATCACCGGCTATGCCGAGCCGACGGATGAAATGCGGTTGGCCATCTCGCCGTTCACGCTGAGAAGCCGCATTCTCAAGCACATTTCCGATGAGGTCGCACACGCGCTGGAGGGAAGGCCGGCGCGCATCTGGATGAAGATGAATGCACTCGTCGACCCGATCATCATCGATGCGCTCTATGATGCCAGCCGTGCTGGCGTCGAGATCGATCTCGTCGTACGCGGCATCTGCTGCCTGCGGCCGCAGGTGCCGGGCCTGTCGGAAAACATCAGGGTGAAGTCGATCGTCGGCCGTTTCCTCGAGCACAGCCGCATCTATTGCTTCGGCAATGGCCATGGCCTGCCCTCGGACGAGGCGATCGTCTACATTTCTTCGGCCGACCTCATGCCGCGCAACCTCGACCGCCGTGTCGAGACCATGGTGCCGATCACCAATCCAACTGTGCATGAACAGGTCCTTGGCCAGATCATGCTGGGCAACATCATGGACAATCAGCAAAGTTTCGACGTATTGGCTGATGGAACCTCCCGGCGCGTGGTGCTGGAGGAGGGCGAGGAACCGTTCAACGCGCAGGAATATTTCATGACCAATCCTAGCCTGTCCGGACGGGGTGATGCGCTGAAGTCGCATGCGCCCAAGCGCATCGCGCAGTTCAAGCGCCGCAAGAAGAACGCCGCAGCGTCCAGTTGATGCTGTCTGATTCCCAGGGCCGGCTGCAGGACCGCCGACCGCTGTCCATCATCGACATCGGGTCGAATTCGATCCGTCTCGTCGTCTATGAGGGGCTGGCGCGCTCGCCGACCATGCTGTTCAACGAAAAGATGCTGGCCGGTCTTGGCCGCGGCATCGTTTCGACCGGCAAGCTCGACCCCGAGGCGGTGACGCGCTCGATGGAAGAGTTCCGCCGCTTTCGCGCGCTCTCCGAGCAGGCCGGCGCCGAGCATATGTATGTGCTTGCGACCGCCGCCGCCCGCGAAGCGGTCAATGGTCCCGATTTCATCCACCGCGCCGAGGAGGTGCTGAAGACCGAGATCCGGGTCATCAGCGGGCGTCAGGAAGCTTACTATTCGGCGCTCGGCGTCATTTCAGGCTTCCATCCTGCCAATGGCATCGCCGGCGATCTGGGCGGTGGCAGTCTCGAACTGGTCGACGTCAAAGGCGAAGCGATCGGCGACGGTATAACGCTGCCGCTGGGTGGCCTGCGCCTGCAGGACATGGCGAAGAACTCGCTGGCCCAGGCAGCGAAGATCGCGCGCGACGAGCTGGCGAAGGCGAAGTTGTTGAAGGGTGGGCAAGGCAGGCCCTTCTATGCCGTCGGCGGCACCTGGCGAAATCTCGCCCGGCTGCACATGGAAATGACCAACTACCCGCTCGGCGTCATGCACCACTACGAGATCAGCGCCGACAGTGCCACGAACTTCCTGAAACAGGTGGCCAAAGCCGAAATCGAGAAGGTCAAGGGCATCGAGGGCGTCTCCAAGAACCGCCGTTCGCTGCTGCCTTATGGCGCCATCGTGCTGCAGGAGATCATGACGGCGATGCAGCCGTCGAAGATCATCGTTTCGGCACTCGGTGTGCGCGAAGGCTTTCTCTATTCGCTGCTCGACGAGGCCGAGCAGAAGGCCGATCCGTTGATTTCGGCGTCCGAGGAACTCGCCGTGCTGCGCTCGCGCTCGGTCCACCATGCGCATGAGTTGGTCGAATGGACCGGCAAGGCCTTTGCCGCCTTCGGCATCGACGAGACGGAGGATGAGGCACGCTACCGCCACGCGGCCGCATTGCTGGCCGACATCGGCTGGCGCGCGCACCCGGAATACCGCGGCAAGCAATCGCTCAACATCATCGCGCATGCCTCCTTCTTCGGGGTCGACCATCCCGGCCGCGCCTTCCTGGCGCTGGCCAACGCCTATCGTCACGATGGTATCTTCAACGAATCCATTGCGCCGGAAATCAAGGCGCTGGCGACGCCGCGCTATCTGGAACGGGCTCGCGTGCTGGCGGCGATGATGCGCGTCGTCTATCTGCTGACGGCGTCGATGCCCGGCATCATGCCCAGGCTGAAATGGGAGCAGCGCGCCAACGGCGTGCTGGCGCTGGTGTTGCCGGCGTCGCTGGCCGATCTCTACGGCGAGCGGCCGGCCGGCCGGCTGGCGCAACTGGCGCGGATCACCAATCGGCGTCTGGTGCTGGCCGTGGAGGGTGGGCCGAGCGTTTCGGTGAAATAGCCTTACGCCGAAGCGCGCCCGTCGGCCGACCAGGCGCCGGCGCCGGCCATTGCCAGCGCCAGGAAACCGCCGGATATGGCGATGTCCTTCATCAGCATCTGCGAGTGCAGGAAGGCGAGCATCGCATCACCGCCACCCTGGCCGTAATGGCCGATGAAGCCGGCGACGATGCAGAAGGCGGCGAGCAGCAGCGCCGCGATCCGGGTCTGGAAACCGACCAGGATGAGCAGCCCGGCGATCAGCTCGAACAAGCCCGTCCCCCATGCGGCGAGCGTCGGCAGCGGCAGGCCGAGGCTGGCGAAATAGCCCGTCGTGCCGGCAATATCGGAAAGCGCCTGGAAGCCGGAAGGCACGAAAAGGGCGGCGAGCAGCAGCCGGGAAAGCAGAAGCAGGGCGTTGCGGGGCATGCTTGTCACCTCCGATGTCGATCAGGCGGGGCCCATCGGCCGATTGCTCCCCTCGACGGCTCGATCCTATCAGCAATGCGGTCGCAAATCCCGCCCGGAGGATCGAGACGCGTGGGCCTGTGCATCGACAACGAAAAAGCGGCGCGGAAAATTCCGCGCCGCTTTGATTTTCGCGCTCTTGCCGGGGATTAGCCGCGCTTGGCGTCGACCGAATAGGCGCCGGCACCGAGCACTGCCAGGAGCAGGAAGCCGCCGGTGAGGCCGAGGTTCTTCTGCAGCATCAACATCTGCATCTGGTCGGCGAAGTTGAGGTGCGCGACCGCCGTGGCGGCCAGCGTGAAGATGGCGAGTACGATCGCCACGATGCGGGTCTGGAAGCCGACAAGGATGGCGAGGCCGCCGAAAAATTCAAGCAGGCCGGAGCCGACGGCAGCGACCGTCGGCAGCGGCAGCCCGATGCTGCCGAACCACTGGGCGGTGGCCGAGATCGCGGTCAGCTTGGCGAAGCCCGACAGGATGAAAAGGATCGACAGGAGCACCCGGCCGACCAGGATCGTGGCCGAGGCATTGGAAGCGGTGCCGGAACCGGCGACGGAAGTGTTGAGGGACATGGGTGGTACTCCGAATGGGGTTGATGCCCTGCAGATAGCCCATGCCGACTGTTCACCAAAGACGCGAATGCGGCGACACATCGTTCACCGTCGGTAACGTTGCTGCGATCATCCCGGGTGCGTCATGTCCTCCGGCCGCACCAGCCGGTCGTAGTCGGCTTCGCTGACCAGCCCGGTTGCCAGCGCTTCCTCGCGCAGCGTGGTGCCGTTCTTGTGCGCGGTCTTGGCGATCTTGGCGGCGTTGTCGTAGCCGATGGTCGGGGCGAGAGCCGTCACCAGCATCAGCGAGCGGTCGAGTGCCGCCTTGATGTTGTCCTCACGCGCCTCGATGCCGACGACGCAGTTGTCGGTGAAGGAGACCGAAGCGTCGGAGAGCAACTGCACCGACTGCAGGAAATTGTACGCCATCAGCGGGTTGTAGACGTTGAGCTCGAAATGGCCTTGGCTGCCGGCGAAGGTGAGTGCCGCATTGTTGCCGAACACCTGCACGCAGACCTGGGTCATCGCCTCGCACTGGGTCGGATTGACCTTGCCCGGCATGATCGAGGAGCCCGGCTCGTTTTCCGGCAGCGACAGTTCGCCGAGGCCCGAACGCGGGCCGGAGCCGAGGAAGCGGATGTCGTTGGCGATCTTGAACAGCGCCGCGGCGGCCGCGTTGATGGCGCCGTGCGAGAACACCATCGAATCGTGGGCGGCGAGCGCCTCGAACTTGTTCGGCGCCGTGACGAAGGCGATGCCGGTAATGGCGGCGATGCGGTCCGCCACCCTTTCGGCGAAGCCGACGGGTGCATTGAGGCCGGTGCCGACGGCGGTGCCGCCCTGCGCCAATTCCTGCAGGCCGGGCAGCGTCATCTCGATGCGCTTGATCGATGAGGCGACCTGCGCGGCATAGCCCGAAAATTCCTGGCCCAGGGTGAGGGGGGTGGCATCCTGCGTGTGCGTGCGGCCGATCTTGATGATGTGGGCGAACGCCTTGGTCTTGGCTTCCAAAGCGGCATGCAGATGCCTCAGCGCCGGCAAGAGGTCGTGCACGATGCGCTCGGCGCAGGCGATGTGCATGGCCGTCGGATAAGTGTCGTTCGACGACTGGCTCATATTGACGTGATCGTTGGGGTGCACCGGCTTCTTCGATCCCATGACGCCGCCCAGCATCTCGATCGCCCGGTTGGAGATCACCTCGTTGGCATTCATGTTGGACTGCGTGCCCGAGCCGGTCTGCCAGACCACCAGCGGGAAATGCTCGTTGAGCTTGCCGTCGATCACCTCTTGCGCCGCCTCGATGATCGCCTTGCCGATTGCCGGGTCGAGCCGCTTCAGCTCCATGTTGGCTTCCGCCGCCGCCCGCTTGACAATGCCAAGCGCGCGCACGATCGATGCCGGCTGCTTTTCCCAGCCAATCTTGAAGTTGCCGAGCGAACGCTGCGCTTGCGCACCCCAATAGCGGTCGGCGGCGACCTCGATGGGGCCGAACGTATCGGTTTCGGTTCTGGTCTTTGGCGTGCTCACGGCTTTCTCCTTGTCGAAGTCGGCAACGGCGTATCGCGTTGCACAAACGGCTTCAAGCGGAGATTTCGGGCGCAAATGATGCAAATCGGTTGAACGCGTCCACCTTCTCCCGCAAGGGAGAAGGGAAGGCGTGTCGGCTTGCCGAGGTGAATGTCCTGAACGGCCAGTCAGGCAAGCGGTGGGCCAACAATGTCGATGCCATTTCTCGCGCAGAGCTGCACCAAGGCCGCGATGATTTCCGGCGTCGGTTCCATTTGCGGCGGCAATTCCGGCTGTTCGGCGGGGCGGCCCGCCTGGCGCAGGAGCGTTTCAAAATCCGCACCGCGCGTGACGGTCAAGGTACGCGCTCCCTCGCGCGACTCGACCCTGTAGGTGTGCGGCAGGCCTTTCGGCGCGATGACGGTTTCGCCGGCGTCTGCAATGCGTTCGTGACCGTCGATCTGAAAGCGCAATCTCCCCTCCAGGACGTGAAACACTTCGTCTTCGCGGCGATGCACGTGCAACGGCGGAGAGTCGCCATACGGCATACGATGTTCGACGACGCAGATGCCGTCCTCTCCCGCGGCCGATGAGATGTGGATCGCGACGAGCGTGTTGTTGAACCGGAAGAGTTCCTTGCCTGTGATCGTCCCAGGGGTCATTGTCATGGGTCTATGCTCCTGTTTCCTGTTGTTGCCTGTGCCGGCTGTGCGGCGCCGGTGACGACCTAACCAAGGACATGCCGGGACGGAAATCGAATGATCGTATGGGGCGAATTGATGCGATGAATTTGAACGCGATCGACCTCAATCTCGTCAGGGTGTTCGACGCCCTCTTACGGGAAAGAAGCGTTACGCGTGCCGGCGAACAGATCGGCCTGAGCCAGCCTGCTGTCAGCGCCGCGCTCAATCGCTTGCGGCATGCCCTCAACGACCAGCTGTTCGTGCGGCACGGCAACGAGATGATGCCGACGCCGCGCGCCGAGAGCCTGGCGGAGCCGTTGCGCGTGGCCCTGCGGGAAATCGAACGTGTCTTCCAGTCGACGAAAAACTTCGATCCGGCGGAACTCGAGCGAACCTTCACGCTGATGGGGGCGGATTTCTTTTCCATGCTGCTGATGCCGACGCTGGCGGCGCGCATCGCGGGTACCGCGCCGCTTGTGTCGTTGCGGTTTCTCGATAGCGCGCGCGGCGACGTTTCGCGGCTGCTCCAGGAGGATGAAGTCGACGCAGCGCTCGAGCGTCCGCTGGAGGTCTCCGACTGGGTCTCCAGCACGCCTCTGTTCCATTCACCATTCGTCATCATTGCCGCGGGCGACAATGCTGCGATCAGACAGGCGGGGATCGCGGACGGCGCACCTCTGCCGATCGAGCTTTTCTGCGAACTGCCCCATGTTCTTCGTTCTATCGACGGCTCGATGTCGGGTTCCACCGACGAGGCGCTCGCCAAGCTCGGACGAACGCGCCGTGTGAGCCTGGCACTGCCGCACTTTCAGGCTGTCGCGTTGGCAGTGGCAAACGGAAACTACCTCGCCGCGGTTCCCAGGCAGTTCGCCGTTTGGGCCGCGAGGACCCTTCCGCTCGTCACCTTCGAACCACCGCTTCCCATTGCTGTTCCTGAAATCAGGATGTACTGGCACGCGCGCCACGACGACGAGCCACCTCATCGCTGGGTTCGCAATCAGATCCTGGAGGCGGTCGGCGCTCTTGGATTTGTGGAAAGTGCCACCACTGAAATTGCCGGCGCCTAGAGCATGATCCCGAAAAGTGGAATCCGGTTTTCGGGAAAGATCATGCTCAAACAAAAAGATAGAGCCCCATCCCGATTCCATCGGGATGGAACAGGCTCTAGCGGCCGGACGGTTCACGTCGCCGTGTGGCCGCCGTCGATGGCGGAGATGCCACCACTGATCCACGCGGCGTCATCGCTGGCCACGGGATCGCTATACCGGCGAGGCCATCGGGACGGCCGATGCGGCCCAGCGGAAAGTTCCGCTCGACATAGGCCTTCACCCCTTATGCCTCGATCGTCAGCTCGGGATCTTTTTCTTCCAGCGGCGCAACCGCGTGCGCAGGAATGAGACGCTGCCGAAAGGAAGAGTTGGCCGTCCGGATGGCGGATGCGGGCGCGCTTCCAGGCGTTGACGCACGAGGTTCATCAATCGGCAGAAGGTAGGGGTTTCAAGTCCCGGAAGACGTTTCACGATGCTGTCGGGCAGCGGCTTCGAGCGCCAGGCGAAATAGGCCTCGTAGTCCTCAGGCGTTTCGATCAGGTGCTGGAGATAGGCCGCCAGGTCCTTGGCGCTGGGGAAGGCGCTGGCGTCGATGTACGAATTGGCAGGCACGAATTCATCCACGTTCGGTGCACCAAGGTAGATCGGTACTGTGCCGGCGTCGAATGCATCGTAGATCTTCTCGGTGACGTAGTCGGGCTCGATCGAGTTTTCCAGCGCCAGGCAGAACCTGTGCCGCGCAATGGTTTCAATCTTGGATTCCCGCCCAAGATCCGGGCCGCTGATCGCTCGATTGTGAAAGTGCCGGCCGTAAGAATCGATCTTGATATGCCGCGACAGCTCGGCCGTGAAATCGATGCGGCCGCTGCGGTTGACGGGCGCTGACTGGAACAGCGCGACAGGCGCCTCTTCCGTCTTCGCGGCGATCGGTCTGGCAACCATCTCTTGCCATCCGCGAGCCCGGGGAAGATAGGGCATCCAGACATCGGAACATGTTTCGTGCGTCATCGTGATGTCGAAATGCCTCATGACATCCGGATTGGTGACGCGTTTGTAGTTCTGGCGGCTCTCCATCGACCAGGCCACCCAATATTGGCCGGGGTATTTGTGCGCGTCGCCGAATTCGCGAAAGTCCGGAATATGAAAGACGACCGCCGCCGCCTCGGAAAGCCGGCGCTTGTCCAGCGTCCACCGCCCTTCACAATGGATGGACGCGGTGTCGACAAGCTTACCGAAGAACGTCGTGTAGAAAAGGATCAGCGGATCGTTTGACGACATGGCACCACGAATGTCTGAACTACGCCACGGATCTATAGCGGTGACAGACGCGGGATGGGAAGTCAGGTCAAGCGCCTTGGCTTGTCCGAGGCGGACGCAAGGGGCTGATCCGCACAGTCACCCGGCGGTATAGCCGCCATCGATGGCGAAGATGCCGCCGCTGGTCCACGCGGCCTCGTCGCTGGCCAGATAAACCGCCATGCCGGCGAGATCATCGGGACGACCGATGCGGCCCAGCGGATAGCTGCGCTCGACATAGGCCTTCAGCTCCGTCTTCGCCTCGGCAGGCAGATTGTCGACTGTCCTGCGCCGCATGGCGGTATCGACTGTGCCAGGCGCTATGGCGTTGACGCGGATGCCACGTGGGCCGAGCTCGAAGGCCAGCGATTTGGTCAGTGAGTTCAACGCGCCTTTCGACAGCGAATAGAGGCTCGACGGCCGATTCGGGATCATCTTGTTGGCGAAATAGGAGGAAATGTTGATCACCGATGCGCCGGTTGCGAGATGTGGCAGCAGCCCCTGGGTGAGGAAGAACACCGCCGTCACGTTGAGAGCGAAGGATTGCTGGAACTGAACCTCGCTGACATCGGCAAACGGCACCAGGAAAGCCACCCCCGCATTGTTGACAAGAATGTCGAGAGGTCGGCCGGACCTTTTCACCAGCTCGATGACGGCAGCGATGCCGGCGCCGGTGGCAAGATCGGCCGACCATGTCTCCACGGCGCCAACCGAGCCAGAAGCCGTCAGTTTTTCGCGAGCGCCGTCGAGTTTCCCGGCGTCGCGACCGACGATCGTGACGTCGGCGCCTTCACGCGAGAAAGCTTCGGCGATTGCAAGGCCAATGCCGTCCGACCCGCCGGTAATCAGCGCGCGTTTGTTGTTGAGTCTCATTGGACGCTCCGGGACCGCTTTGGTCACCTCGAGAGCACCGCAGACTCACGGTCGCGGTCAAGCCATTGACCTATCCCACGGTATGAACTTCGGCCCTTGCCACCTTCTGGTGTGTTGAATTGCCAGATGAAGCAGCTTGCATCTGGGGCGCGAACAGGATAGCCGCCTTGATCGAGGGGCCGCGCAAGTTTAAGTCAGGCAACGCGGGCTTCCGATCGAAATACTTTCTGCAAGAGCATTGTTGAAAATGGTACCTCTTGAGACGGGAACCCGGAAGCTTCCCTTGCCGGTCGATGTTGTCGAAGTTGAGAGGCGCCTGCTGCCCGGGCTTAATCGAGGCGAGATCTACTGCCGATTCGACAACGGAAAGCTCTCGGTGCGCTCTCGCGCCGCCTGGCTTGAAAGGCACAGGCAGGTATTGACCCTCATTGCCGAGGCCTTGGCGTCCCTTGGCGTCCGCAGCGTACCGCCGTTCCACATGCTCCTCGGCGATACGCCGTCCCGTAGAAGGCATCGCTATTTCCGCACTCGCTTCGCATTCTCACAGGCGGACGGCTATGGCGAAGTGGCCGCGCCGGATTTCATTTTCGATGGTTGGCCGGACGCAAAGTTCGACGACTACGATCAAAAGACGCGAGCGATGGCGGCTGCGTCGGACGGGCCGCCGCGCGATAACAGGCTGTTCTGGGCAGGGCGCTGCATGAACGGCGCCCGCAGAAGGATCGTCGAGATCGCATCGGCCCGACCCGATCTCTTGGAGGCGTACAACACCGAGCCAAACTACGACGTTGCCATCAATCGGTATTCGGCAACGTTCAGGACGATGGAAGACCAGGTTGCCGCCTACCGATACATGATCGATGTCGAGGGTGCCGGCTACAGCGGCCGCTTCAAGATGCTGCTGCACACGAAACGGGTCGTGCTGTTGCAGGACCGGCCCTGGCGGGAATGGTTCTTCGACAGTATCGAGCCGTTTCGTCACTATGTCCCCGTGGCGCGCGACATGTCCGATCTGGTCGAGCGCATCGAATGGTTGCGTGCCAACCCGAAGATGGAGGCCGAAATAGCGGGAGAAGCGCAGCGCTTCGCGCAAACCCACCTGACGCGCTCGGCGGCGGTGGCGGCATGGGCCCGTCTGCTCGAAAGCCATATGGCTGCCGGCGGCAATCTGAAGTCCGGTCTTCAGCGGCGCAAGCCTGCGACTGGTTGGCCGGCGTGATGGGGCGCCTGTTACACGGTATCAAATTCGGCCGGCCGGTCAGCCGAGGCTGATTACGCGCCGACGGTCACGGGCTCCCTCGTGGCCAGCCGCCCTGCGACATAGTTCTTGACCTGGAGGATCGCCTGTTCGCGCGAGACGCTGCCCGGCTGCAGGCCGAGCCGCAGCCAAAGCCCGTCGATCAGCGCGGTGACGCCAAGTGCGATGTCGTCGGCATCCCTCGGCGAGGCAAGGCCGTGCAGGCCGGACAACAGGTTCGAGCGCATGCGCGCGTGGATCACCTTCTGGATACGGGCCAGTTTCTCGTCGCGCGGCACCTCGGCGCACAGCGATAGCCAGGCATGGCAGAGAGGAGGCTGGAACAGATGCTCCTCGAAATTGCCCTCGATCACCGCATCCAGGCGCTCCATCGGCGTCCGCGCCTGACGAAGCCGAGCCACCACCGCGTTACACAGGACGGCATTGGCCTCCCGCATCGCGTGCTCGAACAATTCCTGCTTGTTGCGGAAATAGTGCAGCACGATGCCCTTGGAGGCGCCAGCCTGGGCGGCCACCTTTTCCAGAGTTGCGCCGGCAATGCCTTCGCGCTCCAGCACCGCGAAGGCCGCCTGGCGCAGCTCCTTGCGGCGTATGTCACCGAGACGCTTGAGTTTCACGGGATCGATCCATGCATGCGAATCCACGTTGACATTTCTGTCCGCCCAGATCAACAATTGACCAATGGGACAATAAAAAGACCAGACGGTCAATTTAACGATTATGAGGAGAACCGAAATGTTCCGCTTCCTTGCAAATGGCGTTTGTCTCGCTGCCCTGGCACTGGCCTCTCACGCGGCTCAAGCGGCCGAGGCCGAGCAATGCAAGACAGTCCGCATGGCCGAGCCTGGCTGGAACGACCTTGCCTTCACCACCGGGGTGGCCAATGTCGTGTTGCAAGCGCTCGGCTATCAGCCGCAAAGCGAGGTGCTTGGCATCAACGTCATCTACGAGGGCATGAAGAACCGGGATCTCGACCTGTTCCTGGGCTACTGGGACCCGGCAATGGTCACCTATTACGAGCCCTACAAGAAGGACGGCTCGGTCGAGAATGTGCGCCTCAATCTCGAAGGTGCCAAATACACCTTCGCCGTGCCGACCTATGTCTGGGAGGCGGGCGTCAAGGACGTCTCCGACCTGCACAAGTTCGCCGACAAATTCGGCAAGAAGATGTACGGCATCGAGCCCGGCTCCAACCAGCTGATGATGGACGCCATCGCCGATCCCGCCTTCGGCCTAGACGGCTGGCATGTGGTCGAGTCGAGCGAAGCCGGCATGCTGTCGGAGGTCGGCTATGAGATCAAGGAAAAGCAGTTCATCGTCTTCCAGGGCTGGGCGCCGCATCCGATGAACACCATGTACGACTTCAAGTACCTGACCGGCGGCGACAAGTTCTTCGGTCCGAACTTCGGTGCCGCGACGGTGACGACGCAAGTGCGCAAGGGTTATCTGCAGCAATGTCCGAACGTCGGGAAATTCTTGCAGAACCTCGCCTTCGACATCGATTTCGAGAATGTCGGCATGGGCTATCTGATCAATGACGGCATGAAGCCGGAGGACGGGGCGCTGAAAGCAATCACGCTGAACAAGAGCCGCCTCGATGCCTGGCTCGCCGGCGTCACCACATTCGACGGCAAGCCCGGCCTTGCCGCGGTCAAGGAAAAGCTCGGCCTGTGAGACCAGCCGTGCTGGATGCCTTGCCGAATGCCTGGGCGGAACAGGACGCCTGGGCCGGCCGCAAGCAATTCGTCAACATTGGCGATCTCGACATCGCCTATGTCGAGGTCGCAGGCGCCGAGCCGGCACTGCTGTTGGTGCATGGTTTCACCGACACCAGCCGCAGCTTTTCGCTCTTGGCGACGCATCTGGCGGGCCGCCGGCTGATCATGCCGGATCTGCGTGGCCACGGCGCCTCGCAAGCGGGCAGGGGCTGTGGCGTCGCCCACTTCGCCGGCGATCTTGCCGAGCTGATCCGGCATCTGCAGCTCGACCGGCCGGTCGTCGTCGGGCATTCGCTGGGCGCCATGGTGGCCATCGCGTTGGCCGCGCGGCACAAGGAGCTCATCGGTGGCCTGGTGGTGATGGCCGGCACGTTGAAGCCCGATTTCGCGCGGGATCATCCGCTGGTCGCGGGCGTTCAGGCCCTGCGCGATCCGATATCTCCGGCCGATCCGTTCTACGCCTGGTGGCATGCCTGCCTGCCTGTCGTGCCCCAGGCCTTTCTCGCTGGTCTGGCGAAAGACGCCTCGGCAATGCCCGCGGCGCGCTGGCGCGCGATCCTGGAGGAAATCCGTCAGGCCGACCTGACCGGTGCGGCACAAGCGGTGGAGGCCCGAACGCTGATCATCGCCGGCGCGCGCGATCCGCTGTTCGGCAATGCGCATCAGCAGGTATTACTGGGCGCTCTTCCCGAAGCCATCCTCGTCCAAGCCGAGAACTGTGGCCACAACCCGCATTGGGAAGATCCGGCCCTTGTCGCCAAGGCCGTCATCGAAGCCTTTGAAGGCTAAGAGTTCCACCCGACCAACGATTGCGAAGTGGGCGATAGCCGCAAGGTCTCCGTTGGTTTGGTCAGGTCAGGCCGCGCAGCCTGCCAAAAGGCCTGCCATTCCGGCGAGGCGGCGAGGGCGGCTTCATGGCTGGCATGCCCCTCGGCGCTGTCGAAGCCGGTGACGGAAATGAAGACGTTCTCGCCCGCCCGTATCGGCAGGCGCGGAAAGCTGTTATCGGCATGCTCCGTAATGAAAGTGGCGAGGTGGCGTATAGCGGGTGCCGTCATCAGCGGCGCCATCTCGACCTCGAAGCGACTGGCGAAACCGATTTCGGTGCCGCGCCGCAAGTGATGAATCTGGATCACAACGATGCCAGCCACAGCTTTGTTCGGGCTTGGTTTTTCGCGGGCAGAAAAGCCGGCCCGCGATGCACCAGAGAGGTCGAAGCCGCGGCCCAACCACGCGGGCTTCAGCAGCAGCACATCGTCGGAATCGATCATCGTTGCGTTGGCCGCATTGCTGTGTGCCGCCCAGACCGGCCCGCCATAAAAGGCGGCGAGCGCATCCCTGCGCGCATCCATGCCTTCGAAGCCTCGCAGCCAGACGAACATGTCCGGGCGATCGAGATCCCGGAACTGGCCGATGATGGTCATCCCGGCCTCTTCCTGGCCGTAGATCAGCTTGCCGTCGAAGATGTCGATGAGTGTCTCGCGCATGCCGGGCTTCAACGTGTACTGCCTCAGCTCGACCACGGGCGAGGCGAGCATTGCGAGTTCCAGCGTGGCTTTCCGAGGTAGGTCCATCGGCAGTCTCCAAAACAGGATGATCATCCTGTTTATAAACAGACCGGTTGTCCTGTTTTGTCAACATGCTATTGTTCGGCAATGTCAGCAGAGATTGCCGCTCAACCAAGACTTCGAGCACGCAAACGCGTCAACGACCCCGAAGGCATGCGCAAGAAAGTGCTCGATGTTGCCGAGGAGTCGTTTCAGGCACGCGGCTATCATGCCTCCAGCCTCGGCGATCTGATGGCGGCGGCAGGTGTCAGCGGGGGCGCGCTGCATCATCATTTCCCGGCCAAGAAGGCGCTGGCGCTGGCGGTGATCGACGAGCGCGTGGCGGCGGCGGTCGAGGAGACATGGATCGCGCCGGTGCTGGCGGCAGCTTCGGCGCGCGAGGGCGTGCGAGCGGTGTTCGAGGCCGTGGCGGCGCAACTGGAGCAGCAGGGCTTCGTGCACGGCTGCCCACTCAACAACCTGGCGCATGAACTGTCGCTGGCCGATCCGGATTTTCGTGCTGCCCTTGCCGGTATCTTTTCGGCGTGGCGCCAGGCCATCGCCGACAAGATCAGCGCCGACCAGCGGGCGGGCCGGGAGCAAGGCACCGACCCGCAGCGCTTCGCAGCGCTCGTTGTGGCCACTTATTCCGGCGCCATGTCGATGGCCAAGACGGCGCAGGACGCCACAGTCCTGCGCGACTGCCTGGCGGCGCTGGGTGAAACCTAGATCGCGGCCGCGCTGCTCGCGCTTGACGATGGCATCTACAACTCCCTGTTCGAGGGTGGGCCGACAGACCCGCGCTCGACGATCGATGTTGGCAGAATGAGCCTTTCTGCCGGGCGCGGATCTCCCTTCAACCGGCGGATGAGCAATTCCGCGACACTCTTGCCAAGCGCATAGACGGGCTGGTCGATGACGGTAATGGGCGGGGTTGTCACGCTCGTCCAGTCAGCATCATGGAAGGTGATCAGCGAAATGTCCTCGGGAATCCGCAGGCCGCGCTGGCGGATCACCCTGAAGATCTCCAGCGCGATGACGCTGTCGGAGGCGAGGATCGCCGTCGGCCGATCCGGCCCGGACAGCAATTTGTCGGCAACCCTGCGTGTTTCTGCGGGGCTTGTTGCACCAAGGCGAACATATTTTTCCGGCCTATCAATTCCGGCATCTCGGCACACGGTGAGGAAACCGTCGATACGCTCGCGAACCGACGAGGTGTAGATTTGCCCGAGATCGCGGTATTCATGCCCTTCGGCGTCGACCGCGGTCACATAGGCGATGTTGCGGTGGCCGGCATCCGCAAGAATGCGGGTCGCCCGCATGGCGATGCCGCGATCGTCGACCGTGACCGTATCGACGTCCAGATCGGGCAGCGCCCGGTCAAGCAGGGCAAGCGGCCGGCCCGAACGATGGATGTCGCGCAGGTGCGAGATGTCACGCGATTCCGATGGCGTGACGATCAGTCCGTCGACGCGCTTGCCGATCAACAGCCGCACGGCTGCCTTTTCAACCTCGATCCTCTCGCCGGAATTGGCCAGAATGACGTTGAAACCGGCTGCCCTTGCCGCATCGCTGATGCCGCGTACCGCGAGACTGAAGAACGGGTTCTCGATGTCGCCGACAACCACCCCGATGATGCCGGACCGGCCGGTCGTCATGCTGCGGGCCAACTCGTTCGGACGGTAGTCCAGTGCCTTGGCCGCGGCCATGACGTCCGCGCGGATCATATCGCTGACGACGCCGTATCCGCCGAGCACGCGCGCGGCCGTCGCTTTCGACACGTTCGCCGCGCGGGCGACGTCGCTGACCGTTATCGACCGGGTTTTGGGCGCGTTTTTTTTCATCGGACGAACGACTACAAGAGTTGTTGACGGAAGGTCAATCTGGCGATAACGATTATCAAAGAGACCGGTCTCACACAACAAGAGACCGGTCTCTTTCAAAAAAGTGCGTGAGCCAAGAGGCGTGATGGGAGCCTGCCGTGCGAGCCGCTGTCGCGGCGACCAACGATGTGAGGCGTGAAATTGCGGGCTCAACGCAAATGCCAAGAAGAACAACCTTCAGAGTGGAGAGAAGACATGAGCAGGATTGGAATTCTCAAGTCGTTGATGTCGCCGGTCCAGGCCGGCGCAATGGCTCTTATGGTTGTGTGCATAGGAGCAGGTTTGGTTTCACGGGCTGCCGCGGCGGATGACAATCCCTATGGCCTTATCGATGCGAAAATTATCAGCGTCGGGACCATGGGAGACGCGAAACCCTACGCTTTCACGCAGGCGGATGGCACCTTCACGGGGTTCGATATTGAACTCTTTCGGAACGTCGCCAGCCGCCTTGGATTCAAACCGGATCAGGTGATCTTCACCGGTCAGGAGTTCTCGGCCCTGATGCCTTCGGTTGCCAATGAGCGCTTCGACGTGGCGGTCGCGGCGATCGGCACGACAGATGCGCGCAAGAAGACGGTCGACTTTTCCGACGGCTATCTCGCAGGCTACCTGTCGGTGCTTACAGCCGACAAGGCGATAACTTCGGCGGACGGGCTCAAGGGCAAGCGCCTTGGCGTCGTGCAGGGTACGCTGCAGGAAATCTATGCAGCGAAGAATTTTGTCGGGACGGATCTCGTCAAATTTCCTGACAACAATTCGGCCGTCTCGGCGCTCAACAATGGCACGGTGGACGCACATTTCCTCGACTATGAGGCAGCCAAGGACTATGGGGTTCGTTATCCGGACCTGAAGATCGCAGTTAACATCCCTTCCTTCGACGCGCCAGCAGGCTTCGTCGTGCGCAAGGGCAACGACAAGCTTCGCGACGCGCTGAACACTGCCCTGCATGCGGCGATGCAGGACGGCACCTGGAAGACGCTCTACGAGAAGTGGTTCCCCGGCTCGCCGATGCCTGACCAATATCTCCCCAAGAAGTAACCGCGCCTGCCGCCGGCCTTGATGGCCGGCGGCAGGACGACACGCTGTTGCGCCTGATTTTCGGAGGGCACGAATAGCGCGATGGAAAAGGGGACCGAATGAACTGGCTTGAAAACCTGCGCCGCAGTTTCCTCGACTGGCAGGCCATGGCCGACGTGCTGCCGAGCATGATCACCGTCGGATTGAAGAACACCTTGATCCTCGCCGCCACGTCCACGGTGCTTGGCGTTGTTCTCGGCATGATCCTTGCGGTCATGGGCATCTCGCAATCGCGCTGGCTGCGCATTCCGGCTCGGGTCTACACCGATATTTTCCGTGGCCTTCCGGCGATTGTCACGATTCTGCTGATTGGCCAGGGCTTCGCCCGCATCGGCCGTGAAATCTTCGGGCCTTCGCCCTATCCGCTCGGCATTCTCGCCCTCAGCCTGATCGCCGGCGCCTACATCGGCGAAATCTTCCGTTCGGGAATTCAGAGCGTCGAGCGTGGGCAGATGGAGGCCTGCAGGGCGCTCAGCATGAGCTACGGGCAGGGCATGCGCCTGATCGTGATACCGCAAGGCATCCGCCGCGTCTTGCCGGCCCTGGTCAACCAGTTCATCGGCAACGTCAAGGATTCGAGCCTTGTCTATTTCCTTGGTCTGCTCGCGTCGGAGCGCGAGATTTTCCGCGTCGGTCAGGACCAGGCGGTGGTCACCGGAAACCTCTCGCCCTTGCTTCTGGCCGGCGTGTTCTATCTCATCATCACCGTGCCGTTGACCCATGTGGTCAATTACATCGATAACTCGCTGCGGGTCGGCAAGCAAAAGGCCGGCCTCGTCACCAGCGGCCTTGCCGAGGTAAGCGAACTGGAAAGCGCCACCGGCAGTCCACCTTCGGAGACCAGCCCTGAAGGCAGCTCGGCGCTTCAGCGGTTCAAGGGCGGCAGTCTTGCCGTCACCGATCTCGACATGGCCTACGGCGATCTCGATGTTCTCAAAGGCGTCAGCCTGGCGGTCAAGCCTGGCACGGTCACTTGCGTCATTGGTCCATCAGGTTCGGGCAAGTCGACCCTGTTGCGCTGCCTCAACCGCCTGGTCGAGCCCAAGGGCGGTGACGTGTTGCTCGATGGCGCGAGCATCCTGGCGATGAAGCCTGAAAAACTGCGCCGCCGTGTCGGCATGGTTTTCCAGCAATTCAACCTGTTTCCCGATCACACGGCTCTGGAAAACGTCATGCTGTCGCTGACCAAGGTCAAGGGCATGCCGATGCAGGAGGCCGAGCGCATCGCCGAGGCGCGCCTTGCCGATGTCGGCTTGGCTGCCCGCAAGAACCATCGTCCAGGAAGCCTATCCGGTGGCCAGCAGCAGCGTGTGGCGATCGCTCGTGCACTGGCAATGGACCCGGAGGTCATCCTTTTCGACGAGGTGACGAGCGCTCTCGATCCAGAATTGGTGAAGGGCGTTCTCAACCTGATGGCGGATCTCGGCCGGCGCGGCATGACAATGGTCGTCGTGACCCATGAAATGGGCTTTGCCCGCAAGGTCGCCGATCAGGTCGTCTTCATGGACGAAGGCCGCGTCATCGAGGCCGGCACGCCTGCAGCGATCTTCGACACTCCGAAAAGCCCGCGTCTGAAGCACTTCCTTGCCGAAGTGCTCTGATCGCAGCATCGCATGGCCCCCCGAGACGCATGGAAACCAAGACGCCCGGCCGCCCAATCAACCTCCACACAGTGAAAGAATATCCCATGGCTACATTACCTTCGGTCTCAAAGGTCGTTGTTGTCGGAGGCGGCATTTTCGGTGTCTCCTCGGCCGTTCATCTTGCAAGGCTCGGTATCGAAACCGTGCTGGTCAATGATGGACCGCTCGCCAAGGGAGCTTCAGGGCGCTCGCTCGCCTGGCTCAATTCCGCGCGCAGGCGGTCGGCTGAGTATCATCGCCTGCGCATGATCGGCATCGACCGCTACCGGACGCTGTCGGCGAGATATCCGGATGCCGACTGGTTGCGTTTCGACGGCGGCCTGACATGGGATGCGGACGACGCCTCGAACGAGATCGCGGACGTCTTCGCCCATGAAAAAGCCCTCGGCTATGATGCGCGCTATCTGCCCGCAGGCGCGATAGCTTCAGCCACGCCGGGTATCGCTGCAAGCGCCGTCACGCATCAGGGCGCGATCTTCAATCCGGGCGAAGGCTGGGTCGACCTGCCGCGGCTGATCGAGATATTGATTGCGGAATTCGCGGAGCGTGGCGGACAACTGGTCACCGATGCCGGAAGCGCCGCGGTCACGGTCGTCGACGGTCGTGCCACCGGCGTCACCACGACAAGCGGCATCAGCTTTGCTGCCGACGCGGTACTCGTGGCGACCGGCGGTGATGTGCCGCGAATGGTTGCGGACTCCGGCCAGCATATCGCTGATGGGACGCCGATCGCGCTGCTGGTCAGGACCAAGCCGGTGAGCTTGCCTCTTCGGGCCGTGCTCAACACGCCGCGCGTTGCCATCCGCCCGACGCCGGACGGCGCCCTCGCGCTCGATTCCGCCTGGTCGGAAGAAGAGGTGGTCGTCAATCCGGACGGTACCTATGGCGTGAAGGATTCGACCGTTCAGGGGCTTCTCGACGAAGCCTCGAAGGTTCTCGAGGGCCATCCGAAGCTGGAATTGGAAAGTTACGGTGTAGGCCCCAAGCCGATTCCCGGAGACGGCGAGCCGGTATTCGGCCAGTTGAAGGACATCAAGGGATACTACGTCGCCTTCAGCCACAGCGGCGCAACGCTTGGCCTGATCGCGGGTGAACTGCTTGCCGGCGAGATCGCCAGCGGTAGTGAACATCCGCTGCTTGCGAACTTCCGTCCAAGCCGCTTTGGCTAGACATAGCCAAACCCGAGGCACTATGTCGATGGACGGCGGCGATGAGACGCGCTGGACGGCCGGCCGCTCTCCATGCTGAAATTCACCGATGATGAATCGCCGTCCTACCGGATTGATTTCCCGACGCAGCTTTCTGGCGCAGGCTGCGGGTTTGGCCGTCACTGGTGCGCTTTCGCGCCCGGCGCTCGGCCAGACCGGGCAGCGCGTTCAGCCCATCGACGCCACCTTCCTGTTCATCGCCGATGTCCATGCCTGCCGCATGGCAAGCGGCCTGAGCCCCAATTGCCAGCAGGAAGGCAAGACCGACGCCGCATTGCTGCGCAATGTTGCGGCGCTCAACGGCCTCGGCGACAAGGATTGGCCGGTCGAGATTGGCGGCGTCGCCACCGGCCTGCGTTCGGCTGGCAGCCGGATCGGCGCGCCGCTCGGCCTTGTCGTCGGCGGCGACATGACCGACGACGGTGGCGGCCAGATCACCCTGCCGAGTGAGGGCACGCAGCTTCTCCAGTTCAGCCAGCGCTATCAGCAAGGCGTCGGCCCCGATCGCGTGCACATGCCGGTCTATATCGGGCTTGGCAATCATGATCTCGACCAGAACGGACCGCCCCATCATGTCGACTGGTACCGGCGTGAACTGCGCGACTATGTCGAGGTCAATCATCGCGCCGGTGTGTTCTTCAAGCCGCCGGTGCCTGCCACAGACTACGACGTCGACACCGATTGCTATTCATGGGACTGGGGCGGCCTGCATCTCGTCCAGATGCATCGTTTCGCCGGGGATACCGGCCATGGCGCCGACTCGAGCCTGCCGTGGCTGAAGCAGGATCTGGCGACCTATGCGGCGGATGGGCGCCCGGTGATCCTGTTCCAGCACTATGGCTGGGACAAGTTCTCGATAGAACGGTGGGATGCCGCCAAAAGGGTCTACGACGATGACGGCGCCGGTGTGCCGCACTGGTGGAGCGAGGCCGACCGGCAGGCGCTGCTGGCGGTTCTGAAGGGTTACAACATCGCCGGCATCTTCCACGGCCACCAGCACGACACGCCGCTGATCTACCGCAGTGACGGGCTCGACCTGTTCAAGCCGAAGGCTGCCTATATGGGTGGGTTCGCGGTGGCCAGGGTGACCAGCGACGGCATGGACGTGGCGCTGGGCGAGGCGACTGGTGACCACGGCGAGATCGTCTTCACCAATGCTTTCAGCAAGGGCTGGAGCACGTGAAAAAGGCGACCTTGGCGGCCGCCTTTCCCTTTGGAAGAAAGCAGTCCTCGCTGGGGCTCAGAGCGCCTTCTTGCCCTTTTCCTTCACGTCGCCATAGGCCTTCTGCACCTTGCCGGCGATCTTGTCGGCCGCACCTTCGGCCTGGGTCTGCCTGTTGCCGGTCGCCTTGCCCGCGGCCTGCTTGACCGAGCCCTTGACCTGCTTGGCCACGCCCGCGACCTGATCCTTATTCACCATTTTGCGCATCTCCCGGGATTTTCATTCGCCGACAAGAACGGGCCTGACCCTGTTAGGTTCCGAACACTTGTAATTTGCCGCCGCGCGACTGGTTGCCTAAGGCAGAGCGATCCGGCTAGGTTCCGCGCGGGCCGGATGTGCGGGCTGCCCGGGGTATTCGATGCGTTTTCATCTTGCCTTTGCGATCGCGGTCTCTCTGCTGGCGGCCGGTTGTGTCGCCGACGATGTCGGGCCGATCAATGTTTTGACATCAGAGGCAGGGCACCCTTCGCCGACCTTCATTCCCGATCCAGGCGACGATGGCTCGACCGTCGTCGGCCTCGCCTTCTCCGGCGGCGGCACAAGGGCCGCTGCCTTTTCCTATGGCGTGCTGCGAGCGCTGGACGACATCGTCATCGACGAGCAGCCACGTCGGCGCACGCTGGTTGACGACGTGAGGATGATTTCCGGCGCCTCCGGCGGCGCCGTCACCGCCGCCTATTTCGGCTACAGGGGCAAGGATGACTACCGGGATTTTCGCGAGCGCTTCCTGATCCAGGATGCGGAAGCCGATCTCAGGACATCGCTGTCGCCGCTCAATCTCGTGCGCGCTTATAATGGCGGCGTCAATGACCGCAGCGGCTTTGCCAAATGGCTGAACGACCATCTCTTCGATGGCGCGACATTCCAGGCTTTCCGCAAGCCGGACCGGCCCATCGTCTGGATCAATGCGTCCGACATCTACAACCGCACGCCGTTCCTGTTCAGCTACGACACCTTCGCGGCGCTGTGCAGCGACCTCGACAAGGTACGGCTCGCCGATGCCGTCGCGGCCTCCGCAGCGGTTCCCGTCGTCTTTGCGCCGATCGTCGTCTCCGCCACCAGCCCGCATTGCGGCTACCGGAGACCGCAATGGCTGGGACGCGCATTGGCCGATCGGAACGCCTCGATCAGGCTCCGAGCCTACGCCAGCGCGCTCGATTCCTATCAGAACGCCGATCCGCTCGACTATGTGAAACTGCTCGACGGTGGCCTGACCGACAATATTGGCGTCACCGGCTTCACGCTCGAACGTTCCGCTGCTGGCACGCCCTATGGCCCCCTGTCACCGGCCGCCGCCGTTCGCTTGAAAACATTGCTCTTCATTGTCGCCGACGCCGGCAGCGACAATGACGTGGACTGGGCCAAGTCCATCCACGGGCCGAAGCTTACCGAGCTGTTAGACGCGGTGACGGGCACGACGCTGTCGGCCTCGGTGCGCGATGAATTCGATGCGCTGACGCTCGCCGTCTCGCAATGGCAAGGCGAACTGGTGCGCTATCGCTGCAGTCTCCCGGCCTCGACCGTGGCTGCCTATCGCGGCTCGGCTGGCGGCTGGAACTGCCGCGACGTCCAGATCGTGGTTCAACACCTGTCATTCGCCGACCTCGATCAGCCGGCACAGGTCGAACTGAACCGGATCCCGACCCGTCTGAAGCTGCCGGTCGAACAGGTCGACCTCACAATCGCCGCCGGCCGCGAGGCGTTCCTGGTCAATGCGGAACTCACCAGGGCGATCGCCGCCATCCGCGCCCGTGCGGGTGTTTCGCCGGGGGCACAAATGACGACAGCACAGGCAAACTGAGCGATCACGAAGGAATGCCTGGACACAGGCCGCAAATGATTGATGTAACGAAATTTGGGGGAGACCATCTTGGCAGAATTCAAGCTCTACATCGGCAACAAATGCTTTTCGTCATGGTCGCTCCGGCCATGGGTGGCGATGAGACATCTGGAAATCCCGTTCGAGGAAAGTCTTGTACGGCTGCGTACGCCTGAGACGGCCGCCAACCTGGCAAAGGTGTCGCCGACCGGCCAGGTGCCTGTGTTGAATCACAATGGAAGGATCGTCTGGGAAACCCTTGCCATCCTTGAATATCTAGCCGATCTGTTTCCCGAAAAAAATCTCTGGCCGGCCGATATCGGCGCCCGCGCGCTGGCGCGCTCGGCGGCGACCGAGATGCATTCCGGTTTCCGCGAGGTGCGTTATGGCTGGCCGATGAATTTGCGGCGACCGAAGGGCCACAAGCTGCTCGACGCCGAAGGCGAGGCGCAGCGGGCGCGCATCGAGGCGCTGTGGCGCGAATGTCGCGAAAAATACGGCAAGGGCGGCCCGTTCCTGTTCGGTCATTTCACCGCGGCCGACGCCATGTATGCGCCGGTCGTCACTCGCTTCGACACCTATGGCGGCGCGCTGGCGCCCGATACCCGTGCCTATGTCGATGCCGTGCTTTCAACACCCGCGATGCGCCTTTGGTACGCCGAGGCTGCCAGGGAAACCTGGCCCGAGCCTGGCCCCGACGAATAGGGTCTGACTGCGGAGCGGGCTTCCAGGAGGCCTCGGGCGGCCTATCTGAGGGCATAGGGGCAGCGTCTTTGGAGATGTCGCAATGACGGTTTCTTCTGCACTCGCCGGCAAGGTCGCCCTCGTCACGGGCGCTTCGTCTGGTATCGGCGAGGCCACGGCTGCGGCACTGGCCGCTGCCGGGGCAAAGGTGGCGATCGCCGCTCGCCGTGCCGATCGGCTCGAGGCGCTGGCGGCGCGCATTGAAACGGCCGGCGGCATGGCGCTGCGCATCGAGGCCGACGTCACCAGCAATGACGATGTCACCGCCATGATCGGCAAGGTGGTGGCCGAATGGGAGCGGCTCGACATTCTCGTCAACAATGCCGGGGTGATGCTTCTGTCGCCGGCCGCCGAGGCGACGCTCGACGACTGGCGCCAGATGGTGGAACTCAACCTGCTGGCGCTGATGAGCGTCACCAAGACGGCGCTGCCGCATCTCAGGGCCGCGAAGGGTCATATCGTCAACGTCTCGTCGGTTGCCGGCCGCGTCGCCAATCCCGGCGCCAGTGGTTATGCGGCGACCAAGTTCGGCGTCGTCGGCTTTTCCGAGTCGCTTCGCCGGGAAGTCTATGCCGACAAGGTCCGCGTCACCGTCATCGAACCCGGACTGGTGCGCACCGAGCTTGGCGATCACATCACCAACGCCAACTCGAAAGCGGGGCTCGATCAGCGCCTCGCCACCATGGAAGCGCTGACCGCCGAGGATATTGCCGCCTCCATCCTGTACGCGGTCAGTCAGCCGGCTCGCGTCAACGTCAACGAGATCGTCATCAGGCCGACCGACCAGGAGCGCTAGCTCCGGCTTGTCTCGGAGTTGACGAAAGCCAGGGACAGGCATAATACGTAACCAAATGGATACGTATTATGCCGCAAGCTGAATCCGACCATTCCGTCTTCCGCGCCATTGCCGATCCGACGCGCCGCGCCATTCTCGACCGCTTGCGGCAGGGACCGGCGCCGGTCAACGAACTGGCCTCGGCCTTTTCGCAGAGCCGGCCCGCTATCTCCAAGCATCTCAGGATTCTGCGTGAGTTGCGGGTCGTGTCCGAGCAGAGGCATGGCCGCGAGCGGCTCTATCGGCTGGAGCCGGCGGAATTGAAGGACGTGGCCGACTGGATCTTGCCCTATCGCGATTTCTGGCAAGCGAGCCTCGGCAATCTGAAATCCTACCTGGAGAACGAATGATGGCGATCAATGATGGACCTCGCGCTATCGCCGACGTGTCGGCGGGTACGATTCTCGCCACGGTGACGATCGCGGTGCCGCCCGAGCGGGTGTTTCGCGCGTTGACGGCGGATGACCAGATACCGCTCTGGTGGGGCTCGGACGAACTTTACCGGACGACGAAACACACTGCCGACGTGCGGCCGGGCGGGGCGTGGCGATCGGAAGGCAAGGGCGTCGACGGCCGAGAGTTTCATGTCCAGGGGGAGTACCTCAAGGTCGAGCCGCCGCACCTTCTGGTGCTGACATGGAAAGCGCTATGGGACGGCGACAACGTCACCACCGTCACCTATACGCTCGAAGCGGTCGATGCCGGAACGCGGCTGACACTACGCCACGAGGGCTTCGGCGCTCGCGAAGGCGCCTGCCGCGATCACGGCTTCGGCTGGGAACGTGTGCTCGGTTGGCTGGCCACCTTCCTGTCCGATGGGGTAGGCGGCAAGCCGCAAAGCGTGTTCCACTGCCGGCTGATCCCGCCGCGGCCAGACTTTGCTTTCACCTTGACCGATGCGGAAAAGGCGCTGATGAAACAGCATTCGGACTATTTGCGCGGCAAGTTGGGCGAGGGAGGCGTCATCCTGTTCGGGCCGGTCGCCGATCCTGCCGGCCCCTGGGGGCTCGGCATCGTGCGCGCCAACGATGAAGCCGCCGTCCGGGCGCTCACCGACGCCGACCCGACGGTTCGTTCAGGGTTGGGCTTTCGCTACGAAATCCTGCCGATGATGACGGCTGTGATGTGAGGTTCGGAGCGCCAAAAGAAAACGCCCTCGCACCTATTGTAGTGCGGGGGCGTCTTTGCCGTTAGCCTTTCCTTCGATTGCTCGCATGAACTGCCGACGACAATCATAAAATGTGCGTGGTTCGAAATGGTTCCACGGCATGTCGAATTTTTTTGAAGCCTGCGCTTCATGCGGCGCCTTCGATGATGCGAGTGCAAAGGGCGGATCAAACTAAGAATTGACAAGGCGGCATTAGGAGCATAAAAGACCTCTGTCGATATTTGTTTGACTGACTTTTGTTATCCGCGCTTTGCAGCGCGCCTTTGACGAACTTCCCACATCAAAAATCGAGACAAACGACGTTGTGCATCCGCATGACGGCGAACGAATATTTGCCATGGAAAGGGTTCGTCATGAGCACCGGCACAGTTAAATGGTTCAACGCCACCAAAGGTTTTGGTTTTATTCAGCCTGACGACGGCTCCGCCGACGTTTTCGTCCACATCTCGGCCGTAGAGCGCGCCGGCATGCGCGACATCGTCGAGGGCCAGAAGCTCGGCTACGAGATGGTCCGCGACAACAAGTCGGGCAAGATGTCCGCCGACCAGTTGAAGGCGGCCTGAAAAAAGAATTCAGCCTTCCCGGTGACCACGGATGTACTGGCACTGGTGAATGGCGAATTCGGGCGCATGGCCGCGGAGACCTGAGTTTCCACGGCATGTCATGCGCATGAGAGGAGCGTGCCTTCTGCATCCATCTGGGTGCGAGCGCTCCCACGGAAGGTCAGGCGGTGCCTGGCCTTTTTCATTTTGTGTTTCTTGTCGCCGAAAGTGCGCCGCACTCGGCCGGAACGTGCTAAGGGACGCTCCAGCAATCTGAATCCGGTGCCGTATTTCTTTGTGCGTGGTCCTCACCGACAACCCGGTCTCGTCCCATCGGCACCAGACTCCTGACAGGAGAAAGAATTTGACCACCAGTTCAAAGACAGCCGTCGATCAGCCCGTGTCCCTGTTCAGCAAGACGCGAACCCAGTCGATGTCGCTCAACCGCATCATTTCCGAACGCGATGCCGTCAGCGAGGCACGGGAAGCCAAGACCGCGCGCCTGCGCGAACAGCGCCTGGAGAAGGAGGCTGACGAGATGGCAGCGGCCGCGGCGCTTGCGGCCTTGCCAAAGCGAGCCGGAAGACGCTGATGGCCACCAAGCGCGTGCCTCCAAAGATGATCGCCGCCGACTCGACGATCGCCGACGTGGTCGAAGGCCTCAACAAGCCGGTCGAATATGTACGCCGGGTGCTGGAAAAGCTGGAGCGCTGCAAACGCGCCCATGGCGATGCACAGGTACGGCTCGGTGTACGCGGTCGCGCCGAATGCCCGAACTATCTGATCGAATATGTCCGCGAAGACGCCAAGACCCATGAGCGGGTGACCCACCAGGACGCCGCCTACAGCGGCAGCACGCATCGCGAACTGGCGCCTCACCACATCGAGGCGGTAAAGAACTGGTCGCCCGAGGAAATGAACATCACCGCGGTTTCGGCGCTGATCGGCCGCTTGCGCAATCCGCGCGCGCCATCATCGCGTTTCGTCGACGAGGACTGACATGGCCATAAAATTCTCCGCCAAGCACCAGCCGGCAGCTCCCGCTGTCGCCGCAAAGCCGGCCAAGCCGGTTGCCGCACCGAAAACCGCTGATGCCGCCGAGGCCGCGACCGATCTGTTCAAGTCGCCAGTGGATTCGCCCAAGGGCAAGACGGGCAAGAAGAAATAGCACCTTGCCGCAAGACGCTGATCCCGCCGTGCCGGCGTTGCCCGCCCTGGTGGCCGCCGCAGGCTTTTCGTCGTCGCAACTGAGTACCGCTCCTCTCTTCGACTGCCAGAGCTGCGGTGCCTGCTGTTCCTATTCGGCGGAGTGGCCGCGTTTTTCCACCGAGGATGACGCGCAGCTCGACCGCATCCCGGCGAAATACGTAGCAGCCAACGAATCCGGCATGCGTTGCGAGGGCGTGCGCTGCTCGGCGTTGTCCGGCGAAGTCGGCAAGTCGACCGCTTGCGGCATTTACGAGGTCCGCCCGGATGTCTGCCGCGCCTGCATGCCCGGCGACGATGATTGCCTGATGGCGCGCCGCGCGCATGGATTGCCGACGGCTTAAGGCGCATCGCGTTTATCAGTCGACGCGGTTCGACCCCTTGTTTTGTGCATGTCGCTGTCCCCAAGAACGCTGCGCACTTTTGGGTGACATGCATCAGTAACGACTGCCGGTGGTTGTGTCCGCAGCCCTTGCTGGCTACGCTGCAAGAGGGCAGGGCTGTGGAGGATCATCCCTTGAGCATCGAATTCCTGTTGACGTCGCTGATCGTCGTGGCCTCGCCCGGCACCGGCGTTCTCTATACGCTGAGCGCCGGCCTGTCGCGCGGCGCCCGCGCCAGCATCATTGCCGCCTTCGGCTGCACGCTCGGCATCATCCCCCATATGGCGGCCGCCATCACCGGCCTGGCGGCGCTGCTGCACACCAGCGCGGTCGCCTTCGAAACGTTGAAGTACATCGGCGTCGCCTATCTGCTCTACATGGCCTGGAACACGCTGAAGGAGAAGGGCGGCCTGAGCGTCGAGGACAATGTCGCGCCGCGTTCGGCTGGCAAGGTGATTGCCACCGGCATCCTCGTCAACGTGCTCAATCCGAAACTGTCGATCTTCTTCTTTGCCTTCCTGCCGCAGTTCGTCAGCACCACCGAGCCGCATGCACTGTCAAAGATGCTGGAGCTGAGCGGCGTCTTCATGCTTTTGACCTTCGTCGTTTTTGTCGGCTATGGCATCTTCGCTGCCTCGATCCGCACCCATGTCGTGTCGCGGCCAATGGTGCTGACCTGGATGCGCCGTACCTTCGCCGGCGCCTTTGTCATGCTTGGCGCCAAGCTGGCGCTGGCGGACCGGTAGCTTGATCTGCCGGACGGGATCGAGTCTGCCGCCAATGAAGGCATCGATACGAGACCCGGTAACAATACTAAGCTTCGGCTGGCGGCATATCCGTGAACAAAGTGCGGACATCCCTGTCAAGCCAAGCCGCCAAGAGCTTCTGCATGTCGGCGGGAACAGGTTCTTCCTCGTCGACCCAACTGGTCAACTGGTCCAACGCAAGCCCGGTTTTCGCCGCCAGATCGGTCAATGTTTTTTGTTTGGTGAGAAGCGCCTTTACTCCGCTAGCCCATCGCGATGTGGGATCGGCATTTGACCCGCGAAGCCATGAGGTGCCGACGCTGCGTACCGTTTCAAGGGCATTATCTGACAACAGCCCGGACACGATACCCACAAAGGCGATGAAAAATGGACTAAGCGGAGCTGGCTCTCCAAGTTTTGCTGAATCTGTCACGACCAGCACGCCAGCCTTTAGAAGGATGAAGACGACCAGCGCGGTGATCGCACCTAACATTGGTCGCAAGAAGAACAAGCTCGGCTGCTGGATCCCACCAGAACGATAATAATCATAGGTGAGCTGCAGGGTACTGCCGAGAACGCCCATCGCCACGACAAGAACGATTATTAGGAAGTCATTTGGTAGGATCGCAAATTTATACAAAGCGCCAAGCGCGAATTGCTCGATAAAGGCGAATTCCGACATCATATCGTATAGGCGTGACAAATCAGCAGGTTTCATACTCCCATCAGGATCCAAGATGCGATTTAGCTGGGCTTCGTCAGCGCTGAGAGTGGACTGCTCCTGTTGAAGCGAGGCCTTTGCATTCTCGGCGGCGTGGCTGGCGATAATACCGGCCTGCTCTCCATCCTCTTCGTTGCGCATCGCGTCGATATATCGCTTGTACAGATCATCGACTGTCGCCTTGGTTGGCGGAAGAAGATTTCCGAGATCGTTTATTGTCTTTTCAATTAGGGATCTGATGTCATCCTTTCTCATTGCGTCTATGTTTGCGGACTCAAATGAAAGTGGCATATAAAGCGTGAGTTTGTGTATAATGTCGTCCCTATATTTATAGTATATGTTATACAATATTAGGTATTTGTCTTTCGCGTTCTGTGTTTCTATCTCTTTCGCGCTCAATAAATCGCCAAGTTTTGCGACTTTGTCAGCTTGTTGGCTGATTATAGCCTGCTGCGCATTCATCTGTTTACGAATGCGCTCGATCTGCCACACTGAATAGGGAATGTCGGCGCGCGACAACGAAAGCAGCCTGCTTTGTAGCTGGCTCGCTGAAAGAGTCACTGAGGCAATAAAGATCGTGGCGAGGAAGAGCAGAACAAACCAACTAACCGCAAGTGCCGAGCTACCAAATTTTTGGGCAGCTGCAATGATTTTTCGACCTGACATTTCGATCCCCCACAGGAGCGAATGATTCAAAATCTCGTTTGGAATATAAAACCTATCAGAAGTGTAGCATAAATATTCTTTTTGTAGTATAAGAATCTTTTGGTTTTCCTTCAATTTTCATGGCGTTCTGTTTAAATGCCTTCCGGCCATCCTTCCCACCGCCCTCATCAAGCTCGGTGCCAAGCTGGCGCTGGCGGATCGCTAGTGCCTTTGGTGCTATCCCTTCACATAACCCATCGCTTCAACAATGTGTCCGTCCTCGACGCGCATTAGGTTGACGCCGCGCAGCGAACTGCCATCGGCCATCCAGAAGCGCCAGCGGATCGTCGCCCGGTCGTCGGCCACATATGTTTCTTCGAGGTCGAAACGCGTGCCCGGCTGGGTGGCGATCGCCGACCACAGCTGGACGCAGGCCTCCCGGCCGGCATGACGGGCGCCATCCGGTGCCGGCGTGGTGTTCTCGATCACGCAGTCCTCCGCCACCAGGCCGTTCAGAGCGGAGGGATCGTGGCGCTGGAACACGTCATTGTAGCGCCGCATGATTTCAGCTGTTTCACGGGAGCGATTTGTTGCGGCGATGTCGATGATGAGTTCTCGGGTCATTGGATGGGCTCCTTCATTCAGCGATCGATGGCGGCGCCGACGAGGCTCGCCTTCAGCGTGATGGTGGCGACACCCGATAGCGCCCGTGAGACAAGGCAGCCTGCCTTGGCCGTCTGCGCCAGTCGCTCGAAATCGTCGACGGCGAGCCCGGCGACGCTTGCTTCCGTCTCCAGTTCGATGCGGGTTATGGTCGGTCCGGCCGCAGTGGCGCCGAGATGGACCTTGGCGATCGTATGGATGCTGCCGGGTGTGTGGCCTTCGCCGCCGAGGATCGCGCTCAGAGCCATCGAGAAGCAGCCGGCATGCGCTGCCGCGATCAGTTCCTCCGGATTGGTGCTGGGGCCATTCTCGAAACGCGACGGGAAGGAATAGGCGCCTTCGAAAACGCCGCTGCCGAGCCGTAGTCGACCTGAACCTTCCCGCAGCGTGCCTTGCCACTCAGCCGAGGCTTCACGAATTGTCATTGTCCGTTCTCCTTTGATCTTGGGGAAATCGATGGGTCAGGCGCCGTCGACGACCACTTTCCCGAAGACATCGCCCTGCTGGAAATAGCGGTAGGCATCGCCCGCCTCGGTGAAGGCAAAGACCTTGTCGATGACGGGCCGCAGGCGGTGCTGCGAGACAGCGCGCAGCATGGCTTCGAGATTGGTCCGGTTGCCGACGAAGAGGCGGCTGATGGTGGCGAGGCTGCGCTGGTAGAGCGCTGCCGGCATCTGGATCGATCCGCCTTTCGCATCCTGCAGCGTGAGCAGCACGATGTGCCCGTAAAGCGTGCTGGCGATCAGCGACTGCGCGAAGGTCGCCGGGCCACCGGTCTCGACGACGAGATCGACACCGCCGGTCTGGTCGCGGACGGTCGCACCCCATTCGGGCATGTCCGATGTCGAGATCACGAGGTCGGCGCCAATCATTCGCAGCCTGTCGGCCTTCCCGCCACGTGAGGTGACGGCGACGACGCGGCAGCCGAGCAGCTTTGCGAACTGCAGTGCAAAGAGCGCGACGCCGCCCGAGCCGATGACCAGAACCCATTGGCCGGGCTTGGGAATTCCGGCCCCCGTCACCGCATTCCAGGCGGTCAGGCCGGCGCAGGTCAGCGTTGCCGCTTCATGCCAGTCGAGATGATCGGGCAAGCGTACCGCCCATTGCTCATCGAGAACGGCGTATTCGGCCAGCATGCCGTCCAGCGTGCAGCCGAGCTGATCGATGAGCCCGGCATTGATGCGCCCGTCGATCCAGCGCGCGAAATAGCTGCCGGTCACGCGATCGCCGACCGCGAAGCGCGTGACGGCATTGCCGATGGCGACAATTTCGCCCGCCCCATCGCTCAGTGGAACGACGCCGAGGCGCGGCGTTAGTGGATAGGTGCCGTTGAGGATCATCGTGTCGCGCCGGTTGAGCGAGGTGGCGCGAATGCGGACCACGATCTCGTGCGGTTTCGGCTGCGGCCGCGCCTCCTCGCGCATCACCAGGCATTCGGTCCTACCGGACCCTTCAAGACGATAGGCGTACATGTCAGCTTCCTCGAATATGTAGACTGATCTACATATTATGTAGACCGATTGTCATATTCAGCACAAGGCCTATAGTGATGGCTGCTGACAGAGGTTGACATGGCGAACGACACCCGCACCCGCATACTCGAGACGACTGGACTGCTGCTCAGGCAGCGCGGCTACCATGGCACCTCGCTCAACGACATATTGAGCGCCAGCGGCGCGCCGCGTGGCTCGCTCTATTTCCATTTTCCCGGCGGCAAGGACCAACTGGTCATCGAGGTGACGCGTGACAGCGTCGCCAGGGTGACGGAGAGGCTGGGCGAGGCGCTGGCCACCGAAAAGGATCCGGCCGTGGCCGTCCATCATATCTACCAGTCGGTGGCGCGCATGCTGGAGGACAACCAGTTTTCGCTCGGATGTCCGATCGCGCCTGTCGTGCTGGACTCGCCGACAGACGTACCGGAACTGGCGGATTTGTGCCGCTCGGCCTTCGAGCAGTGGATCGGCTTGCTGCGGGAGGCCTTCGTCAGGGCAGGGGTGCCCGAGCGCCGCGCCCACGCTTTGGCGCTGCTGGTCGAATCGTCACTGGAAGGATTGATGGTGATCGCCCGCGCCACCCGCGACCGCGCCCCGCTGTGGGCGGTGGCCGATGAAGTAGCGGCATTGATCGAAGGTGCCGTGCTGGCCGGAGGAGGCCGCAACCGCGACGCGGCGATTCTCACGGCCGAAATACCGTCGCAAGGATCCTGAGATAGCGATGCGTGCGACTGGATCAGGCGTGCCTCTGCACCAGCATTGTCCGCCTCAGCGGCGCCACAACGACCACCAAGCCGGCAAGGATCAGCATCATTCCTAGGATGCGGGTCGCTTCAAACTGCTCGCCCAGCACCATCCTGGCAGACAGTGCTCCGAAGATCGGTACCAGAAGCGAAAATGGCGCGACGGTTCCGGCCGGATATAGCTTCAGCAAGTGACCCCAGATAGCATAGCATAGAATGGTCGAGAGCACCGATATGTAGATGACCGCGCCCGCGCCGCTCCAGCCCATCGCCGATAGGGCGTGGGCGATCGTCGTCGGTCCGTCGAGCAGCATTGACAGCGCGAAAAGTGGAACGGGCGGGATCAGGCTCAGCCAGACCACCATTGCAAGCATGTCGACCTCACCGGCGCCACGCAGCAACACGTTGCCGGCTGCCCAGCACAGCGCCGAAGCGAGGCACAGACCAAGACCGGCCGTGGAGAAGTCGCCTCCGACAGTGAGCCCGATTACGCCCAGACCGACAGATGCAACCAGGCATCCGGAGACCTGACGGGCCGTCGGCTTTTCCCGCAGCACCACGGAGGCGATCAGGATGGTCAGAAAAGCCTGCGACTGCAGCGTCACCGATGCGAGCCCTGCGGGCAGCCCAAGTGCCATTCCCGTGAAAAGCAGGGCGAACTGGCCGAGGAACAAGGTTGCGCCAATCCAGAGCAAGCGGGGCCACGGCACATGTGGGCGAGGCAGGAACAGCGCCGGCAGCGAGGCGACGACAAATCGCAGCGCTGCAAGCAGCAGCGGCGGGAAGCTGCCGAGACCAATGCTGATGACGGTGAAGTTTATCCCCCATATCGCCGCCACCAACAGTGCCAGAAGCATATGCCGAGGTCTCATGATTTCGCGGTCCCATGCAGAGGATGCCGGTGACGATTATTCGTCTTCCATCCCGGGAGAATATCGCGCTACATGACATAACTGAAACAATGCAACTGGAATGCAGATATAAACAGAATGGAAAATAGGCCTGTCGATCTCAATCTGCTCGTGGTGTTCCAGATGCTCATGAGCGAGTTGAGCGCAACGAGAGCCGCCGCACGGCTCGGGCTTAGTCAGGCCGCGGTCAGCGCATCGTTGAGGCGGCTGCGGGCGCTCTATGGCGATCCGCTGTTCACGCGCACACAGCGCGGCCTGCTGCCGACGCCGCGCGCTGTGATCCTGCGACCACTGATCGAGGAGGCGCTGGGGATCATCAGTGGAACGCTGGATAGCACGAGCCCGCAGGCGGAAGATCGGGCGAAGGTCGTTGTTGTCAGGGTTGGCCTTTCCGACGATTTCGAAATGGCGTTCGGCGCCGGCATCATCAAACTGACCAAGCAGAGAATGCCCAATGTCAGGATTATCCTGCGCCAGACCAACAGCTTCGTGGCGGCGCAAGCGCTGAACGACAAGGAAATCGACCTCGCCATCACCTCGGGTGGCATCACCGACAGCCGGCTGAAACACATCTCGGTTGGGAGCTCGGACTACATGATCGTCTATGATCCTCGCTCCAGACCCGGGCGAGAACCGTTCACCGTGGAAGAATACCTTTCACGAGATCATATCCTGGTTTCCTATTCCGGCCTGAGCGGCGTCACCGACGACGTGCTTGCCGAACATGGGCTGCGGCGCAGGGTCCTTGCGGCGACCACGCATTTCTCCGCCCTGTCTTTTCTCTTGTGGAATAGCGATGCACTGGCGACGATCCCGAGCCATGCCGCGCGCGCACTGTGCGGCCAGGGCCCTTTTGAGATGGCAGCCTGTCCCTTGCAGTTTCCACGCTACGCCTTCGGCGTCAGCTGGCGTTTCGACACCGTCCGCACGCCAACGGTGATGCAGGTGCGTGATCTGATCGTTGAGTCGTTCGGCATCTGATCAATGAAAAAGGGCGGCATTTCTGCCGCCCTTTCATATGCATAAGCCAGATAGGCTGGATTAGAAATCCATACCGCCACTCAAGCCCGCTTGCGGGCTTGAGCAACCTGGATTCATGGGCGTGCTTTATGGACTTCTTAGAAGTCCATGCCGCCCATGCCGCCCATGCCGCCGCCGCCCATGCCGCCAGGCATGCCGCCGCCAGCCGACTCCTTCTTCGGAGCCTCCGCGATCATGGCTTCGGTGGTGACCAGCAGGCCGGCGACCGAGGCCGCGTCCTGGAGAGCTGTGCGGACAACCTTGACCGGATCGACGATACCCATGGCGATCATGTCACCATAGTCGCCGGTCTGGGCGTTGTAGCCGAAGGTCGCGCCCTTGTTCTCAAGGATCTTGCCGGCAACGATCGATGCTTCCGCACCGGCGTTCGACGCGATCTGGCGGGCCGGAGCCTGCAGCGCGCGGCGCACGATGTTGATGCCAGCAGCCTGGTCGGCATTGGCGCCGGTGGCCTTGATGTTGGCCGAAGCGCGCAGCAGCGCGACGCCGCCGCCAGCAACGATGCCTTCTTCCACGGCCGCGCGGGTCGCGTTGAGGGCGTCATCGACGCGGTCCTTCTTTTCCTTGACTTCGACTTCCGTCGCACCGCCGACGCGGATCACCGCAACGCCGCCCGCCAGCTTGGCGAGACGTTCCTGCAGCTTCTCCTTGTCGTAGTCCGAGGTGGTCTCTTCGATCTGCTGCTTGATCTGGGCAACGCGGCCCTGGATCTCGGCCTTCTTGCCGGCGCCGTCGACGATGGTGGTGTTCTCCTTGGAGATCGACACCTTCTTGGCACGGCCGAGCATGTTGAGGCCGACGTTCTCGAGCTTGATGCCGAGGTCTTCCGAGATGACCTGGCCACCGGTGAGGATGGCGATGTCTTCCAGCATGGCCTTGCGGCGATCACCGAAGCCCGGCGCCTTGACGGCGGCGATCTTCAGGCCGCCACGCAGCTTGTTGACGACCAGCGTGGCCAGGGCCTCGCCTTCGACGTCTTCCGAGATGATGAGCAGCGGCTTCGAGGTCTGCACGACGGCTTCGAGGACCGGCAACATGGCCTGCAGGTTTGAGAGCTTCTTCTCGTGCAGGAGGATGTAGACGTCCTCGAGCTCGGCAACCATCTTGTCGGCGTTGGTGACGAAGTAGGGCGAGAGGTAGCCACGGTCGAACTGCATGCCTTCGACGACTTCGAGTTCGGTCTCGGCGGTCTTGGCTTCCTCAACCGTGATGACGCCTTCGTTGCCGACCTTCTGCATCGCTTCCGCGATCATCTTGCCGACCGACTCGTCGCCATTGGCCGAGATCGTGCCGACCTGGGCAACTTCCTCGGAGGTCTTGATCTTCTTGGCAGCCTTGCCGAGCGCCGCGACGACTTCGGTCACGGCCAGATCGATGCCGCGCTTCAGGTCCATCGGGTTCATGCCGGCGGCAACCGCCTTGTGGCCTTCCTGGACGATCGACTGCGCCAGAACGGTCGCGGTCGTGGTGCCGTCGCCGGCGATGTCGTTGGTCTTCGAAGCAACTTCGCGGACCATCTGCGCGCCCATGTTCTCGAACTTGTCCTCAAGCTCGATTTCCTTGGCGACGGTGACGCCGTCCTTGGTGATGCGCGGGGCGCCGAACGACTTGTCGATGACGACGTTGCGGCCCTTGGGGCCGAGCGTGACCTTCACCGCGTCGGCGAGGATGTTGACACCGCGCAGCATGCGCTCACGGGCGTCGCGGGAGAATTTTACGTCTTTAGCAGCCATTTTTAGCTCCTGGCAGGGGCTTGGGGTAAGCCCGGAATTCAGTTGACGGTGAGGCCGATTATCAGCCGATGATGCCCATGATGTCGGATTCCTTCATGATCAGAAGGTCTTCGCCATTGAGCTTGACTTCGGTGCCCGACCACTTGCCGAACAGGATGCGGTCGCCAGCCTTGACGTCCAGCGGGACGAGCTTGCCAGCTTCGTCACGAGCGCCGGAACCGACAGCGATGATCTCGCCTTCCTGCGGCTTTTCCTTTGCCGTATCCGGGATGATGATCCCGCCGGCGGTCTTGGATTCGGATTCGACCCGGCGAACGACCACGCGGTCATGAAGCGGGCGGAACTTCGACTTTGCCATTTTTTCTTCCTCGATGAGAACGGTGAGAACAGTTCCTCCGTCCGGCGGCGCCGGACACATGGTTAGCACTCACCGAGGGCGAGTGCTAACGTGGCGCTGAGATAGGCCGCTGGCCTGCGAGAGTCAAGGCGCGCGAGAGGGCGCGATCGCGCGAAATTTTGTTCGCGCAGGTGACGGGTTGCAAAATGCGTCGGTTGCCGCTTGGGAGCGACGAGGAATTTTGTCCATCATTCGGATTCTATCGGCGCCGGGGTGACCGCAGCACCAGCAGAGGGCATCGCTCGGCGAGTCCATAGGTGCCGGTCGCCACGATGCGAACGTCGCCGAAGAAGGTCTCTGCTTCATGCACCAGCGTCGCAACCGGAGCGAAGCTGTAGATGGCCGGCGAATTCCTGTAGACGTCAATGGTGCCGATGGTCGGCATGTTCCAGCCCGTGTGCGCGCAAAGCTCGTCGCGGTCGGGAAACAATTCGTCGAACCTCCCGAGGATTGCCTGCACCGGAATGCCGTGGTCGGGCGCGCCACCCGTGGCTGTCATTGCGACAAGCCATTTGAGTGCGTGGAAGGTCGAGACGCCGCCTGAAAGGGCAAGCGTCCGCACCGCCCGCGGATCATCCGGCGTTTCCGGGCTGGCATAGAGCCGGAGACCTGCGCGGCCGTCAGGCCTGAGCACGCGCGCGATCTCCGCGAACAACGCCCGCCGCGCGACCGAAAGGCCGAGTGCCGACAGGCAGCCATCGCCGATCACCGCATCCATGCTTGCTCCTGCAACCGGCATGTCCAGCCAGTTGCCGGCCACAGCCTTGCGTGTGGCGGTGTCGCCTGGCCAGATGCCGGAGATCATGGCGGGGGATTCATCGACCGCCAGCATCGTCCTGCCGAGACCGGCAAGTTCCGGCGTGACCCCGAGCAGCACCACGTCGAGCGATCGCAGACCGAGCTCGCGCTCATAGGTAGCGACCGCTTCCGGCGGCGGGCAGAGCGGTGGTCCGAGAAGCTGCCAATGGCGGCGAATTGCATCCCAATGATTTGTCATGCAAAACGGCTTGGGGGATGTGGGGGCATGGTTCCTTCGAAACTGTTGGTTGCCTGATGGGCATGGAGAGGCCATGGCTCGCATTGCCGTGATAACGCATGAGTATGACCGGTTCCAGAGCCGGCGAGGCGTTCTATTGCGCCAGGACAGCCCCTACATGCTGTTCGACCTTCTGGCCGAGTTGAAGAGACGTGGCCACTCGACACAGATTCTGCGCGGGCCTTCGTCAAGGCATGATGCCGATATCGCGGTGCTGCATGTCGATGCGACGGTGACACCGGCCGACTATGTGGAGTATGCGCGCGGGTTTCCGTTCTGCCTCAATCTTGGTGCGGCCGACATTTCCAAGCGTCGGATCAGCGGCGCGGTTCTCAACGACGGTGACCATTGGGACGGCCCCGTCATCGTCAAGAGCAATCTCAACCATTGGGGGACACCCGAGCAGCAGCTCAATCGGCAAGCCGAGCGCGCCGGCAAGGCCGCGCCTTTTCCGGGCGTGCGGATATTCGATCAATACCAAGTCCACGCTTCCTTGGCCGAAGTTCCGCCGGAGATGCTTATGCGTACCGACCTGGTCGTGGAGAAGTTCATTCCCGAACCGGCGCCTGACGGTTTTGCGGCGCGGTTCTGGATATTCTGTGGCGATCGTGAGCGCTGCACTCGTTATGTCTCGCCGCAGCGCCTCGTAAAAGGCGACGACACGATCCGCCGAGAGGCTGTTCCCGTACCCGAAGAATTGCGCGCCTTGCGCCATCGGCTTGGCTTCGACTACGGCAAGTTCGACTTTGTCATGCATGGGGGCAGGGCGGTGTTGCTCGATGCCAACAAGACGCCCGGCCGCGCCAGGAACCTGTCGAAGATCGTCGCAGCCGGCACCGCCAATCTGGCGGACGGTTTCGAGGGCCTGATCAGGCGGGCCGGATAGCCGGATACTCTGATACTCTAAAGAAACAGCCGCAACTGGGTGTGGATGATCGACCGGTAATCCTCGATGGTCCGGCGGCTTGCCGCTTCGCCCTCCGCAAGCGCCAGGCGCACCACTGCACCGGCGAGCTGGAAGATCAGCAGAACCATGCGTTCGAACTGCTCGTGCTTCTCCGGTTCCAGCAAGGCGATGACATGGTCGCAGAACATCTTGGCTTGATGCCGCGTTTCGGCGATGTCGAGATTCTTGAGCGCCTTGTCGGCCTGAATGGCGTTCTGCAGATCCTGGATGGCCGGATCGCCGGCGACCCGGCTGTGGTAGTCGTCAAGCAGCCGGTCGGCGGCGGCGATCACGTCCTTCGCTTCGCGAACGTCGGCGATGATCGCTGTCAATCGCGCGCGGCTGACCTCTGAAAACCGCTCATAGAGCATTGCCAGGATCGCCGACTTGTTGGGGAAGTAGTGATAGACGGTGGCGATCGGCCCGCCCGCCAGCATGCCCACCTCCTTCATGGTGACGGCGTCGATACCCTTCTCGCCGATCAGCCGCATCGTCATCGACAGGATGGCGTCGATGCGCTCGCGGCTGCGCTCCTGCTTGGGTCTGCGTCGGGGTTCGGTGGCCGTTCGCCTTGCTTCTTCCATGCGCCCGTTCTCTCGCGAGATTGCAAATTCTGATTGACAATAAATATGATCAAGTATCAGTTTCTAGAATGCTGACAGATTGTCAGTTTTTTTGCCGCGCGGCAAGGACGTTGGGAGGCGCCTTTGACTTCGACAAATGCCGGATCCACCGGCGATGGCGATTGGCTGGTCGGCAGCCCGACCAGCGGGCAGCTTGCCTCGGCGCTGTGGATCGGGTCGGTCGGCCTGCTCATTCTCGGTCTGCAACCCGTCTTGCTCGGCGCCCTTTACACCGAGGGCCATGTCAGCGGCGATGAGTTGGCGTTGGTCGCCACCGCCGAAATGATCGCCATCGCGATCGGCTCGGCGATTGTTGCGATGCTGCTCTCGGCCCACAAGATGCGCTGGAAAAGTGCGGCCCTGCTGCTTCTGCTGGCACTGGCGAACGTCTGGACGGCCTATGCTGCCGGCGCCAATACGCTGATGGCGGCACGCGCCTTGGCCGGCCTTGCCGAGGGTGGCCTTGTCGCGGTCGCCACCGAGCTGATTGCTCGTTCGCGGCGCGCCGAACGCATCGGCGGTTATTTCGTCACCATGCAGACCCTTGCGCAATGCGCTCTCGCCCTGTTGCTGGCACTCTATGTTATCCCCGCCGCCGGATCGGCGGGTGGTTTCATCGTTCTCGCCATTGTCTGCGTCGCGTCGCTGGCGGTCGCCTTCATCGTTCCCGCTGACTATGCCGACCTGCCGAAGGACGAGAATCTCGCCAATGTGGTGACGGTTCCTTCGATCACCGCTTTGCTGTCGGTCTTCTGCTACTTCATGTTCTTTGGCGCGGTCTGGGCGTTTCTGGAGCCGCTTGGCGCGCAATTCGGTATTGATGGCCGCACCGTCGGCCTGATCGTCTCGGCCAGCCTCGCGGCACAGGTTCTGGGCGCGATGACGGCGACCGTGTTCGAGGCGCGCATCGATTATCGTCTGGCCATCGCCGCGATCGGTGCCGTGGCGCTTGTCTGCTCCGTGATTCTCGCCAGCGGACCTAGTCTCACGACATTCTGGGTCGCCGCCTTGGTCATGGGCTTCATTCTCTTGTTCATCGTGCCCTACCAGATCCGACTGGCGATCACCGCCGATGAGACTCGCACCGCCGTGCTTTTGGTGCCGGCCGCGCAGCTTTTTGGCCTGGCGATCGGGCCGATCGCCGCGTCGCTGCTCATCGACGGCAAGGATTTCCGGCCGGTGCCGGAATTCGCCGCCGCCAGCGCGGTCGCCAGCGTGGCGCTGCTCGGCCTGTTCATTCTCATGTCGCGGCGTCGCCGCGTCGTTGCCTGATCGGGGAGCACCATGCCGAACAACTGGAGCAACTGGTCCGGCTATGTCACTGCCAAGCCCCGGCTGATCGCCAGCCCCACTGACGCCGGCGAACTCGGTGATCTCATTCGCAATGCACCCGGCCCCGTGCGCGTCGTCGGTGCCGGCCATTCCTTCACGCCGCTGGTCAAATCCGAAGGCACGATCCTGTCGCTGGAGAAATTCGAGGGGTTGGTGTCGCACGATACCGGGCAGCATCAAGCGCGCGTGCGGGCAGGGACGCGGCTCGGCCCGCTCATGCACATCCTGCAAGGCCTTGGCCAGGGTCTGCCCAATATGGGTGATATCGACCGCCAGGCGATCGGTGGCGCGCTGGGCACCGCCACGCACGGCTCGGGACCGACGCTCGGCGCTTATCACACGCAACTGGAGACGGTGCAGATCGTCGATGGGCTTGGCAAATTGCGCGAATTCACCAAGGCAGGGGATCAGGACATGATCCACGCCACCGGCGTCGCCCTCGGGGCCTTCGGCATTCTCGGCGAAGTGGCTCTGAACAACATTGCTACCTACCGGCTGCGCCGCCGCAAATGGGTGCTGCCGATCGCCGACATGCTGCGCGAATTCGAAACGATGATGGCCGCGCATCGCTCGGCCGAATTCTACTACATTCCGTTCTCCGGTTATGCGCAGTTCATCGCCAGCGATTTGAGCGACGCCGCACCCACCGCGCGGCCGCCGGAGGAAGACGAGGCGGGCCTGAGGACGCTGCGCCGGCTGCGCACCGTGCTTGCCTGGCTGCCGGCGCTGCGCCGCCGGCTGATCCTGGGCGCCATCGCCAAATTGCCGGCCGAGGATTATGTGCAGGACTGGCTCAACGTCTATGCCAGCGACCGGCAGACAAAATTCAACGAGATGGAATATCACTTGCCCTACGAGGAAGGGCCGAAGGTGTTGGCCGAAATCATCGCATTGACCGAGAGGCACTTTCCCGAGGTCTATTTCCCGATGGAGGTGCGCACCGTCGCGCCCGACGAATTCTGGCTCTCGCCGTTCTACAAAAGACTCACCTGTTCGATCGCCATCCACCACGATGCGGCGAGCGACCCGCAGCCGTTCATGCGCGCGGCCGAGCCGATCTTCCGCAAGTATGGCGGCAGGCCGCACTGGGGCAAGATGCACAGCCTCAAGGCGGCGGATCTGAAAAAGCTCTATCCGCGCTGGGATGACGCCATGGCGGTGCGCCGCGACATCGATCCACGAAACCGCTTCGTATCGCCCTACATGGCCGGCCTGTTCGGCATCGAACAATGAGCGCGTATTTCGCCACTCTTTCGCATGCGCTGAAGGATGCCGGCATCTTCCAACCTTGCCTGCTGCTCGATCTCGACCGGCTGGACAGCAACATCACCCTGGTGAAAGCAAGGCTTGACCCAGATCTTGCCGTGCGGCTGGTCGACAAGTCGCTCGCCTGCCTGCCCCTGCTTTCGCATATCGGCGAAGCTCTAGGCACCGTCCGCTTCATGACTTTCCATCCACCCGTCACGCAAGCCGTGTTGAAGGCGTTTCCCGACGCGGACATTCTGTACGGCAAGCCGATGCCTGTCGGCGCGGCGAGGGCCGTGCTTTCAAACAGCGCGGCCGACTGGTCGCGCGTCTGCTGGCTGATCGACAGCGAGGAGAGGCTGGCGGAATATGGCGCTCTGGCAGCCGAACTCGACATCGAGTTGCGCATCGCTTTCGAGATCGATGTCGGGCTGCATCGCGGCGGGTTCGCGCAACCGGAGGCCTTGTCGAAGGCGTTGAGCACGCTGTCGGCCCACAAACGGGTGCATTGCGACGGCGTCATGGCCTATGAAGCGCATGCGCCGCACATTCCCGGCCTGTTCGGCGGGCCGGCCAAGGCGTTGGCTGAAGCGTCCAAACGTGCCGCCGCCTTCGTTGCCTGCCTTGGCGCCGATCAGCGCCGCATCTTGAACATCGGCGGCAGCAAGACCGCGCTGCTTCACCACGGTGACGTTGCCAACGAGGTGTCGATGGGCTCGGCCTTCGTGCTGCCCGGCGATTTCGATACGCCCGGCCTCGAAGGCTTCGTGCCGGCGGCCTTCGTCGCAACGCCGATCCTGAAAGTGGTCGAGCCGACGCTGCCTGGCCCGCCCGCCGTCTCCCGCCTGCTGCAGGCGCTCGGCCGGTTTCCGCGCAAGGGCTGCTACCTCTACGGCGGTAAATGGATGGCCGAGCCGGTGTTTCCCGCAGGCATGAAGACGAACAGCCTGCTCGGCCTGTCTTCCAACCAGCAATTCATGGGCCTGCCGGCGGATGCGACCGCAAGGCCGGGCGACTACGCATTCCTGCGGCCGACACAGAGCGAGGCCGTGCTGCAGCAGTTCGGGTCGATCGCCGTGTTCTCCGGCGGCAGGATCGCCGATCGTTGGCCGGCACTGCCGATGGCGTGATCGACAGATCGGCCGCGGCGCGTGATGAGCGGTGATTGTTGGCCACCCCGAGCAATGTTATGAAACAAAGGTCGAAAAGGACCTTGGAGCGGCAAACGGTAAGCCCGCTCCCTTCCGCCGGATGGAAGCTCCGTTCTCATCCAATATGGGAACCCACGGCAAGCCCAGGGCGTGCTTCACGCCCGGCTTGGCGTGCGGGGTCTTCGCCATTCGGCATCCCTTCGTTCGCCAGGCGCCAACGAAGGAGAAGAAAAATGCCCATCATCGCGCCAATACCGGCGTCATCACCCAGATCAATGTCTTCACCGTGCCCGAGGGCGGTCATCAGGCGTTGATTGATCTGCTGGGGGAAGCAGCGACGAGTTGCCGTGGCATTCCCGGGTGGATGTCCGCCAGCCTGCACCGAAGTCTCGACGGGACGCGTGTCGTCAACTACGCGCAGGCGCGGGATCAGGCTGCCATGCGGCGCGTCTTAGAGCATCTGCAGGCGAACGGTTTTCTCGATCGCAACAAGGTGTTGGGGCAAGCCCATCCTGGCCTGTACGAAGTCGCTCTCACCGTGGAGTAGGTAATGTGACGGACCGTGTCTTGGCTCTCACGCCAAAGCACGGTCCGTTCCGGTATCCATGATCCGCTTCGGTATCCATGATCCGTTCCGGTATCTATGACTTGACCGGTATCCAGATCTCCAGCCCGCCATCGCCGCTGCGCGGATCGAATTCGGGTCCGTAGCGTTCGAATTCAGGGGCGTCTGTTATCTCGTGCCCGGAGGCCGGCAGCCATTTGTTCCAGATGGTGTTGACCGTGCGGCGGATGGTCGAGATGTGCTCGCGATGGGCGAACACGGCATATTTCTGCGCCGGTACCCGCACGCGGCTGAATTCCTTGGGAAGATCGGAAAAGTCGATCACCTCGACACCGGCGATGTAATCGAAATTGCCGGTATCGTCGCCGTTGACGCAGACGCCGTAAGCGACGTCGCCGGTCTCACCCGGTATGTTGCCGATATAGGGGCCAAAGCGCTGCCATTGCATCGGAATGGCGGCGCTGGTTTCGCAACTGTAGCGTTCGCCGAGGCCGGCGATCAGGAACGGCCGGCTGGTCTCGAAGCGCGGCGGTTCGAGCTTGGCAAGAAAGGACTGGTCCATCAGGATCGGCTCCACGAGGTCGAGATTGTTGAGCGTGCCTTGCGCGCGCACCAGCTCCGGCGTGGTGCCGAACTGATCGCGGAAGGCGCGGGTGAAAGCCTCATGCGAGTTGTAGCCGGCATCGAGCGCGACGCGCAGGATGTCGGGCGCCCCGGCGGCCAGCTTGCGGGCCGCTTCGGTCAGCCGGCGCGCGCGCATGTAGCCCATCACCGAACGACCGGTGGCGGCACCGAAAGCCCGCGTCACATGAAACCGCGACACGCCGCTGCTTTGGGCGACGTCGTCGAGCGAGATCGCCTCCGGCAGATGGCTCTCGACGAACCACAAAGCTTTCTCTGTCGGGTTCATGTGCCTCCTCTTGATTGGCCCAATTTTCGAACCGGCAGCTCTTCGCGTTGGCAAGACCATGGTGCCGCCTTTCTGCGAGGTCAGTTTGATCGAAATTGCGCCTCTCGCAAATCGAAACGAAGCTGTCGCCAGCCGATCTCGCTGCATGGCCGCGCGATCACGGTTCGCGCCGCCGATGGGCCTCGCATCCGAATCTCCTCAACGGCGCCTGAGACAAGAAATCAGTCGAAAATAGCCATCGAAGCGATTGCGCAAACGTTTCGATGGCCATAGGGTGGCTTCCAATGCGCCATCAACAGAGCGCAATGGAAACACTCAAGACAGGGAGAAGCGCGTGCGCGTTGGGCTCCGATCGGGTTGTAATGCCGACCATGGCTGAAGTCGCACGCCGCGCTGGAGTGTCGGTGTCGACTGTTTCTCACGTCATCAACCGAACGCGTTTTGTCTCGCCTGCCAAGGCCAGGGTCGTCAACGACGCGATTGCAGCGATGGGCTATCAGCCCAACGAGCTGGCGCGGTCGCTGAAAGTGGCGTCGACCAACAGCGTTGGCCTGGCGATCTCGGCGATTTCCAATCCCTATTTCACCGACATCATCTGCGCGGTGGAAGCGGAATGCGCGCGCCTCGGCCTCATGGTGTTCCTCTCTGACACGCAGGAGGATCCAGACCGCGAGCTTTCGGTGGTGCGCGCCTTCCATCAGCGGCGGGTCGACGGCGTCATTCTGGCGCCATCGGGCGCGCCGCAGCGAGCCATCGACTATCTGGCCGAGAAGAAGCTGCCCTGCGTGCTGATCGACCGCTTCGCCGACGATCGCTTCGACCAGATCGGCGTCGAGAACCAGTCGTCGATGCGGGCCCTCATCGATCACGTCGCCTCCTTCGGCCACAAACGCATCGGCTACATCGTCGGCCAGCCGGGGCTGGCGACGACGCGCGAACGCATCGAGGCGTTCCAGTCGTCGCTGGCGGCCAATGGACTTGCTTTATTGCCGCACTATGTGTCGCCCGAGAACGTCGACACGGCGAGCGCAACGGCATCGACCCATGCCATTCTGTCATTGCCTTCGCCGCCCACGGCATTGGTTACCGGCAACAACATGACGACGATCGGAGCGGTGCGGGCGATCCGCGAAAGGGGCCTCTCGATACCGGGGGACATCTCGCTCGCCGGCTTCGACGACTTCGAATGGGCCGATTGTTTCGAGCCGCGGCTGACCCTTGTCGCACAACCTTGCACCGAGATCGGCCGGCAGGCCGCGGCACTGCTGTCTGCCCGCATTGCCTCCAGTGGTCTGAAGCCGCAAGCGGTGCGGCTGCAGGCGACGCTGCATGCCCGTGAATCCTGCGGGAGACCGGCATGAGCGCGCCGCTGCTTTCGGTTACCGGCGCCGTCAAGCGCTTCGGCGGCGTGCAGGCGCTGCGTGGCGTCGATTTCGACCTCAGGGCGGGCGAGATCCACGCGCTGCTTGGCGAGAACGGCGCCGGCAAGTCGACGTTGATGAACCTTTTGTCGGGCGTCTACACGCCCGACGAAGGCACCATCCAGATCGACGGCAAACAGGTAGCCTTCAACAATCCGCGTGAGGCGCAAGCTGCCGGCATCGCGACCATCTTCCAGGAGCTCGACCTGGTGCCGACGCTCGACGTGGCGGCCAACCTCTTCCTTGGCCGGGAGCTGATGCGGCCGGGCGGCTTCCTCGATGTGCCGGCCATGCGCAGCGAGGCGCGCAAGCGGCTCGAAGCCATCGAACTCGCCATCGATCCCGCCAGGCTGGTAGCCGACCTGTCGATCGGCCAGCGCCAGGTGGTGGCGATAGTCAAGGCGCTGTCCTACGCATCGCGTGTGCTGATCATGGACGAGCCGACGGCAGCGCTGACGGTGGCCGAAGTCGAAAGGCTGTTCGATGTCATGCGCAAGCTCGCCGCCAGCGGCGTCGGCATTGTCTATATCTCGCATCGCCTGGAGGAGGTGCCGCAGATCGCCGACCGGGTGACGGTCATGCGCGATGGGCGGGTGGCGGGTATCACCGAGCCGCACGCGCCGCAGGCCGAACTGGTCAGGCTGCTGGTCGGGCGTCCGCTCAACGAGCTCTTTCCAGCGCGCGCCAAAGCAACCGGCCGGGCGCTGCTGCATTTGCGTGACGCCACCTTCCACCTGTCGCGCGAAAGCGCCGGATGGCAGGCCCCGACAGGCGTGTCGCTCGATGTGCATGAGGGCGAGATCGTCGGCCTCGCAGGCATCATGGGGGCAGGGCGCACCGAGCTGCTCAGCGCGCTCTACGGCACCGGCCTGTCCGGCCGCTGGCAAGGCGAGGTCGCCATCGATGGCCGCCCGGTCAAGCTGGATTCGATCAAGGCGGCGCGAGCCGCCGGCATTGCCTTCGTCACGGATGACCGCCGCGGCAGCGGCCTGATGCTGCGCATGGCGCTCGGCCTCAACCTGGTCATGTCGGTCATCTCTCGCATCTCACCTTTCGGGCTGATGTCGGCGTGGCGGCAAGCGGAAGCGGTCAAGCAGTCCTTCGGCCAGTTCGACATCAGGCCGAAGAATCCAGACATCGCCGTCGGCGCGCTTTCGGGCGGCAACCAGCAGAAGGTGGTGCTGGCCAAGGAGATCCTCGGCAATCCCCGGCTGCTGCTGCTCGACGAGCCGACGCGCGGCGTCGATGTCGGCGCCAAGGGCGAGATCTACGCACGCCTGCGGGCGCTGGCGGCGCAGGGGCTCGGCATACTGGTCGCCTCCAGCGAGATGCCGGAGCTGATCGGCCTGTGCGACCGGATCGTGGTGCTGCGCCAGGGGCGCAATGTTGCGGAATTCATCGGCGGCGTCGACGAGCACACGGTGCTTGACGCGGCAAATGGCAGGGAGGCCTGATGTCTGAACAGAAGATTTCGGAGGCAAGCGGCCCGGTGGCCGCCGCACCGGTGCATCGCGATCCGCTGGCGCTGATCGTGCGCTTCCAGAGCCTGATCGGCCTGGTGCTGGTGGCGATCGGCGGTGTCATCTTCTCTCCGCGCCGTCACGGAGAGATCCTGTTCCTCGACCCCGACAACATTGCCAACATCGTGCGCGCGGTGTCGGAGACCGGCATCATCGCCATCGGCATGACCTTCGTCATCATCACCGCCGGCATCGACCTTTCCGTTGGCGCGGTGCTGGGGCTGTCCAGCGTCGTCACCGCGACGATGATGATCTCCGGCGGCTTCGGGCTTATCCCTACCATCCTTGCCGTGCTCGTCATGGGCATCGTCTTCGGCACGATCCAGGGCACCATCTCCAGCCGTTTCCGGCTGGAACCGTTCATCGTCACGCTGGCCGGCCTGCAGGCGGCGCGCGGCCTGGCGCTGGTCGTCTCGGGCAACCAGTACATCAACATTTCCTATGGAGACGGACCGGGTCTGGCACCGCCGGTGTTTGCGATCCTCGGCGAGCGGCTGTTCAACAACACCGTACCGGTCGCCACCATCGTCTTCATCGTCTTTGCCGCGATTGCAACGATCGTGCTCAACACCACGCGCTTCGGCCGCTATGTCTTTGCCGTCGGCGGCAACGAGCGGGCGGCACGCATTTCGGGCGTGCCGGTGTCGATGGTCAAGATCAGCGTCTACGCGATCACCGGCTTTGCCGCCGCGCTCGCCGGCATCGTGCATGCCGGGCAGTTCAATTTCGGCAGCGCCAATGACGGCATGGGATACGAACTGACCGCGATCGCCGCCGTGGTCATCGGCGGCACCAGCCTGTTCGGCGGCGCCGGCTCGATGGTCGGCACCGTCGCCGGCACGATCATGCTGGGAGCGCTGGCCAACATTCTGCAGCTCAACAACATCACGCCAGCCCTGCAACTGCTCGCGACCGCCGCGATCATCGTGCTGGCGGCAGTACTCCAATCCCTCGTTCGCCGCCGCGAGGGTTTGGGTCGTTAGGGAGGTCGGCGGCACGCAAGTGGAAGACTGTGAAACCAAGGTCTGGCTGCTGAGGCCCGACGAGGAGGAGAGTGAGTTATGAAAACCATTCGAAGAGGATCGTGGCGTCTGAGCTGGCAGGCTGGCCTGCTCGCCGGGACGTGTATGTGCATGGCAGGCGTTGCGCAAGCCGCCGACCCGATGGTCAAGGCCTGTGCGAAGGACGGCCAGTTCATCATCGGCTTTTCGCAAGCCAACAATGCCGAACCCTATCGCCAGCACGTCAATGACGAGCTGACGGCGGCGGCCAAGGAAGTGCCGGGCTTCACGCTGCAGATCGCCGATGGCGCCGGCAACGTCAACACGCAGACGTCGCAGGTCGACAACTTCATCACCCAGAAGGTCGATCTGCTCTTGATCTCGCCCTTCGAGGCGGCACCGCTGACGCCGGCGGTGAAGCGCGCCATGGATGCCGGCATTCCGGTCATCGAACTCGACCGCAAGACGGTCGGCGATCCCGGCAAGGACTACACCGCCTTCATCGGTGGCGACAATTACAAGATCGCGCTCGAGGCCGGCAAATACACCGCCAAGACCTTGCTGCCTGAAGGCGGCGAGGCCGCGGTGCTGGAAGGTCTGCCGAGCTCGACGCCGGCAGTGGAGCGGCTGAACGGCTTCAAGGACGGGGTCAAGGAGAATGCCAAGATCCAGGTCGTCGCCGAGCAGGCGGCGGACTGGGTGCCGGACAAAGCCCAGACCGCGTTCTCGGCGATGCTGCAGGCGCATCCCGACATCAAGGTGCTCTATGCCTCAAATGACATGATGGCGGCTGGCGCACTGCTCGCCGCCAAGGGCGCCGGCAAGGACGTCAAGATCATCGGCACCGATGGCTTGCCCGGACCGGCCGGCGGCATCGAGGCGGTAGCCAAGGGCGACTGGGCGGCGACCTTCACCTATCCGACCGGCGCCAAGGAAGCGATCGAGATGTCGAAGAAGATCCTGCTCGATTGTGCCTCTTCGGTCGAGCCCGTCGTCACCGTCGAGACCACGGCAATCACCGCCGAGAACGCAAAGCAGCTGATGGGCAAGTAGACCCTGGCTGCCGGCATCTTGGACCCATGGCGGAGTTCACACGAACCCGCTGTGGGTCCTTTCGCGAGCGGTTCCCAGTCGTCGGCTGCATCGACAGGCTTGGGGCTGGCTGACCATTTGTTGACCGCCGTGCTGCCGCTGCTTGACCGCCCCCCATCGGTTCGATGTTCGGCGGCGAGCACCAGCGCGCCCAACTGACGCGCCATCGCACGGGAGCCCAGGATCCAGCTCCTTGACGAGCCGGGCAAACCATCTCTACCCCGGCCTGATCGAAATTGCGCATAGCGCAAAAATGGCACCGCTTAGCGCCGCCCGGGCTGGAAGAGCCGGCGAAGCCAGCGACCGATCTCACGCGGCAGATGGCGAAACGAGGTTTTTTGCCAGCCGTCCGAATCCCGAACACGCGCGGGTTTGCCGGGCGCAGGCAGGATGGGAACGATCGGCAAGGAGAAGGCGGCGTTGAGCGGCTGTTGCCGCCCCAGCCGCTCCCAATGGATCAGGCCTCGCATGATACGGTCCCATGCCAGCACTGTTGCCACGGCGGTCGACAAGTCGCCGTCTTCACTCGGCTCGTGGCGCCGCGCGAACTCGGCATAGGCCTCGGCAATGTAGACACTGAAGTCGAAATGGACAGGATCAGGGTCGTAAGAATCGGTCAGTGCATAACGCAGTTGTCGCGTGATGAACGATACGATGTCGGTGTAATTTTCGTGGTGGATGTGAATGCAATTCGGTGGCTGGAGGACGCACAGGCGCCTGGCGCCAGTCAGCACTTGCGGCACACGGTGATTGCCAGGCTGCCATGCCACTGTTCCCTTTCGAAAGAACCTGATCTGCTGGTCCGGGTAAAGGCCCGAGCCACGCATGATCTGGCCGGCTACCGAATTCCACCTTGGCAAGGCAAAGGCATCGATCTTGTCGCCATGGTCGTCGACGAGCCGCTGCATGGCTTCGTAGGCATCGACGGCAAGGTATTCGTCGGAATCCAGAACGAGGACCCAGTCATGCCGCGCTTCCGCAAGATACTGGTTGCGGATATTGTCGACGGCATCGACGATGGCGCAAGACAGCACCCGGCAGCCGGCGGTGCGCGCGATCTCGGCCGTTGCATCGCTGCTTTGCATGTCGATGACGATGCGCTCGGCCGCCCAGCCTGTGGTTTCGAGTAGCCGTGGCAAAGTCGCGGCTGAATTGCGCGTATGAACGATCAGCGAGATGGCGATGTCTTGCCTCATGCGCCTTCGTCTCCATCGATGGAATAGCGCCCGCGCCAGCGTTCAAAGAACAGCCTGCGCGATGCCCTGTGGCGATCAGGCCGTCGATCGGTGGTCGATTCCAGGTGTAGGGAATCCCATTTCTGGCCGCAGCCGATGCGCACTCCCATCTGCCGCGCGCGCAGGCACAGATCCACATCCTCATAACCAAAGGGAAAGGTCTCGTCGAACCCGCGCAGGGCGGTAAAGGTTCCATGATCGATCATCAATGCCGCACCCGTTACAGCCTGCGGAAACGTCGTGGCGCGGCTGACCGATGAGCTTGGCCTGCCATGGGCATGGTGATAGGGGCCGCGCTCACCGGCGTCGAAACGCACGCCGCAGTGCTGAATCGTGTTATCCGGCAGGACCAGCCTGGTGCCCAGGATGCCGACCGTTTCATGCCTTGCTATCTCGAGCATCTCGGCCATTGCGTTTGGATGCAGGAAGACGTCGTTGTTGAGGAACAGGTAGCGCGCCGCCGGCACGGCACTGGCGCCGCGATTGCACGCCGCGGAGAAGGAATGCCGGCGGTCGAGCCGTAGGATGCGGACATCCGGCGTTGCCAGATCGTCAGCCTGGTAGGGCATGGCGGAACCGTTGTCGACGACGACGATCGCCGTGCGTCCGGGCAATGCTCGGGTCAGACCTGACTGGACGTGCAGGACGCAGGTCCGCAGCAGCGCGGTCAGCCCGTAGGACGGTATGACGACGCTCAGCTCAACGCCGCTCAGTTCCATGACAAGGCGTCTTTCAAACCAGCCTGCATGGCGCCTTCCAATTTCCTCCTATGCAAGGCAGTGCGATAGCGGGATGCCATCGCAGCGCCGCGATCACGCAGTGCGGCGCGCCGCAAACCGGCGCCTTCCCCGCTGATGTCGTCAAGCACCATCGGCAAGCGTGCAGGCTCCACAACGCATGCGGTGTCGCCATCCCTGAGGTGTTCCATGGCGACCACCGGGACCGACACCACGACGCAACCGGCAGCCATTGCCTCCAGTGCCGGCAGTCCGGACCATTCTCCCGCCGCCATCGCCAGGAAGAACCCACTGCGCTTCAGAGTTGCAGCGCAGACCTCTTCGGTCTCGTTGTCGATTGGCACGTAGCGCAGATGGTGTGCCTGTTTCATCGCCCTTTCGGCGATCATGGCGCCCTGGCGTGGCATGAAGGCCACCAGGTATGGGTCCTTGGCCGCGCCGTCGTAGAAAAAGATATCGGCGATCGAGATGCCGACGTCGATGGCTTCGCGGCCGGCCACGGTCCTCGCATAGCGTGCAGCCTGTTCCCAGCAAGATAGAATGGTCACATCCCGGTCGTGTAGTACCGGGTCTATCAGAGGGCCGGCGCCCTGGCAGTGGAAGATCAGCCGCGCACCGGTTGCCTTCACCACCGGATAGTCGTGCGGCAGCGAAAAAACGAGCGTGTCGCTCGGGCCTGCATTGGCAAGAACGTATTGCCTGTCTACCACCGGCTGGGCGCACCGGAACCACGACGGTGCAACACCCCCAGGGGTAGCAGCCGCGATCGGCACGCCGGCCTCCGACAACAGTTGCGCGAACTGGAAGCCGACCTTGATGTCGCCATGGATGCCGATGCCGGGCAGAACGTAATAGTTCATCTGCTTCCCATCCCGCGGCGCCGCTGGCGACGCCAGGCGCCCTTGATTGCGAGGCGACGGAGCAGGACCCAGTGCATGACCGCGAGTGCCGCGGCAACAGCTCGACCGTAGTGCAGTCGAGCAAATTTGAGCCGCGCGGCGTCGATCAAGCGGATCCTGCCGGAGGAGGGGATATCCGCGCCGTGCTGGCCAAAATGCGGCAAGACCTGATCAAGCCTTATGATCTCGAACCCGCGTCGCGCCATTTCATAGCCGATGGCAACGTCTTCCATGTAGCAGAAGTAGCGCTCATCGAAACCGCCAACGGCGTGGAACGTACCGCGTCTGACGAACAGAGCAGCGGCGAGTGGCCAGCTCCAGCTTTCGAGGTCATAGCCGGGTAAGCGCTTCAGCCGCCTGGCAAGTTTGGCCATGCCGTTGTTGTCAAGAATGTCGGCCATCAGCTTGAGCCTGGAGTAACCGGGCTGGCGGCCGGCTGTCGGATTGCCGTGCCAGTCGACATAGTCAGGCACGACCATCGCATCGGGTCTTTGGCGAAGTGTGGTGAGAGCAGCCTCGACCGCCGCCGGTGTCATAAGACAGTCCGGATTGAGAAAGCACAGATGCATGGCGCTGGTGGCTGCCGCGGCCCGATTGGCTGCGGCGGCGAAACCTTCATTGCGCGTGTTCCTGATGATTGTCACGCCCTCGCGCGTCACGTGATCGAGCGTCCCATCGGTCGAGGCATTGTCGATGACGATGATCTCATGCTTTCGGTCCGCCAGGGCGTCGAGGCAGTAACCGATGACCCTGGAGGAGTTGTAGGTGATGATGATGAAAGCCAGTTCGGCAGCCCGTCCCGTCGACGTTTGCTCCAGCTCGGGATCGGTTGGGCCGTCGCCGACAAGTGCGTGCATGGCCATGACGGTCTCGAATTCTGGACCGTTGCGGAAATTGCTGAAATGGGCGATCAGCGCGTCCTTGCGCGGGAAACCCTCATCCCAGTGGCTGCAATGGTTCCACTGCCAGGGCAAAGCGCGGCATCTGTCGGGCGCGACGGTGTTCGCCCAGATCTGGAAATAGGCCTGGTCGCCGAGCATGTAGCCCCCGGCCATATGGTCCGCGGGCAAGACGCGCTGTCTCTCGTCCGCCCAGTCGAGGAACCGTCGCAGTTCGTCCCCGTAGGCAAGCACGACGCCACTGTTGAAGTAGTGGAAGGCGTGTCGGGGTGGCGGCTCCGCCGAGGCATCGATAAAGGCCAGCGACTGGCCGCGATAGTGCTCGAAAAAATCGTCGCCGTTCATTTCAGATCCGGAAATGCCGGTTTGCTCGACCATGCCCATCCGACGATCACCCAGCGCCGCCATCATCTCTGCCGCTGCAAGCGGACGCAACAGGACCGCATCGACATCGACCTGGAGAATGATCGCTGCGCGGGCCTGATCCAGGCACCACGCCAGTGCATCGAACTTGGCGCGGAAATAGCTGGATCGATGTTCCGGGGACGACAGACTGATGAGGTTGAGATGGATGCGCGGCGACTGGGGCAAGAAGGGCGCCACCGCCGAATCGGCGGTCACATAGATCTCGAAGTCGGTGTGTCTGAGAAAGGACGTCAGCGCTTCGCGTGCCGCCAGCGCATAGCCAGGCTTGCCCACCGCAAGCATACAAATTGCCGCCGTCGGCTCGCTCATTCGGCCGGATCGCCACGCATGGCAGCCGGCACCTCTGGAGGTGCATGCACCAGATCCGTATTCGGCTGCGCACCAAGATTGCCCATCCGTTCCGGGCCGAAACGCTCGGCCAGAGAACGGTGCGGTCGGTCGTTGATGCTGCGCGACAGCACCTGCCAAAGCTGCGCCGGCGAGCAGTCGGCGGCCGCCAGGACCTCGGCGCCGCTGCCCTCGCTAGGCAACTTCTGGTCCCTCTGCTCACCGAGGCTAAGAATCCGGGCAGGGCTCGTCGACCTGATTGTCGCCACCAGCGATGGCGACGCTGCCGCGCCGAAGAGCAGGGCGAAATCGACACAGCGCCCGTTCACGCGTAACCACTTCGCAAGGTGGCTCCGATAGCGCCAGCCCTGGAAGATCTCAACGCCTTGTTGCTCAAGCGCCTCGACATGATGCTGCTCGAGCCCGGCGCCCTGAGGCCAGAATTTCACCACCAGCCCATGATCGACGAGAGCCTCGATGATCCGCAGGATCCGGTCTGAACCAGAGCCCCCATTCAGGCGGGCCCCTGGCCGGGCGACGACAAGAACGATTTTGCGTAGCGCCGCGTGCTGGCTCGCCAGCAGCCTGAATTCGCCTGTGATGAAATGTTCACGCGACAGAACATGCGCCCATCGCTCAACGAACTTTCGCTGGTTGACCCGCAGGAAGGACTTGATGCCGACCTTGGGATCCTTGCCATGCGAAAAGCCTTCCAGATGATAGACGACCGACCGTGGTTGGTAGAAAGTTCGCAGTCCTTTCTCCCGCAGGCGGAAGGCAAGGTCGGTGTCCTCGTAGTAGGCAGGTGCAAAGGCTTCGTCGAAACCATGAAGCTCGGCAAATGTGCCGCGTCGGATCAGCAACGATGCGGCCGAGCAGTAATCGACCTCGCGAACATAGTTGTAGTCGCTGAGCATGGCATGGTCCGAGCGGCCGTAATTCCAGGCGGATCCGTCGCGCCAGATGACGCCCCCGGCTTCCTGCAGGCTGCCGTCGGCATTGAGCAGCTTCGATCCGACAGCACCGCATTGCGGATAGCGGTTGAACAACTCCAGCATTGCGTCCAGCCAGCCTGACGAAACGGCTGTATCATTGTTGAGAAAATGCAGGAATTCTCCGCTCGCCAGCGTCGCACCGAGATTGCAGGCGCGGAGATAACCGACATTTTCTCCGGTGTCATGAAATCTCAAGCCGGGAATTCCGGCCATCACTGCCATCTCGGGATCGCCAGAAGCATCCTCGACGACAATGATCTCGATTGGAACCGAAGGAGGATTTGCCGCGATCGACCGCAGGCAGTGCAGCGTCTGGGCGAGGCCACCGAAGGCACTGATGATGATTGAAACGCAGGGCGCTGTCGGACGGTCGAACGCGAGACCCGCCGTGGACATGTCCGTTGCGGTAAACACGGCTCTGGCTGCCGGCGCGACCGACGAGGACGATCTGGCGTCAATCCAACGCCCGATGCGGAAAACCAGCCCCTCGCTCGCTTGCCGTTTCAACGACCCGACGAGCTCCGGAACCTGCAAATATCAGTCATTTCGCGCGAGCCTTTCGCCATGAAGCTCGACCCCAGTGCTTCTGATAGTCTCGAACAACCCGCTATGTGTTCCCATGAAAGTCGGCAGGTCAACCATGCCGACATACGGTATTTTCCCCCCAGTTGCGCGGTGGGCAAGAGTTCGCCGGCTCAGACCGTCCAGAAATAGCGCACGATGTGAAAGAAGATCGGGGCAGCGAAGACCAGGCTGTCGGTACGGTCCATCATGCCGCCATGGCCTTCGATGAGATGGCCCCAATCCTTGACCCCCTGGTCGCGCTTGATGGCGGAGGCGACCAGCCCGCCCAAAAATCCCATCGAGCAGGCGACGAAGGCCACACATGCCGCCTGCAGTGGCGAGAAGGGCGTCACGAATGACAATAGGGCGCCGAGCAGGCTCGCCGACACCAGTCCGCCGACCAAGCCCTCCCAGGTTTTAGACGGCGACACGGTTGGCGAAAAACGATGCTTTCCGAAAAGCTTTCCGAAGATGTACTGCAGCACGTCGCTGCCTTGTACCACGATGATCAGGAACGCGATCAGCAACAGGTTGCGGCCTTCGAAGCCTGGCACATCGAGCGTCAACAGGGCGGGCACATGGCTGACGCAATAGACCGAGATCATCACCGCCCATTGCTGCGCGGCGATCCGCTCGAGAAAGCGTTCAGTGTCGCCATGCAGCGCGGTGATGGCCGGCATCAACAGGAAGCAGTAGACCGGGATGAAGATGACGAAGAGTCCGTACCAGGCGGTCCATACCAGCCAGTATTGAAACGGTATGATGATGCCGAACATGCCAAGAAGCACCCAATGGTCGCTGCGGCTTGTATGCGTCAGCGTCACGAATTCGCGGAGGGCGGCGAAGGAAATCAGCGCGAACAGGATGGTCATGCCGTAGCGACCGAAGAAGAAGGCGACCGTCATCAGCGCCACCATCACCCACCACGCGTTGATGCGCTGGGTGAGATTGACCAGCGTCGAACTGAGCGGCTTCGGCGCCCGCGCGCAAAGTATGGCGGCGACGATGCTGGCGGTCGTCAGCACCGCGAGCAGGCCGATGATCAGAATGGAGATGTCGTGGCGCATCAATCGTCTCGCTCGGGGCGCGGGTTGAGCGCCAGAAGCGTGGCGTGGGCGCGGTCGAGAAAGGCGCGGCGTTCTTCGCCGGGGGCCACCGTCACCGGTGCGCCGAAGACGACACGGCAAAGCAGCGGCACCGGGAGGAACTGGCCCTTGGGCAGCACACGCGACATGTTCTCGATCCAGCACGGGATCAGTTCGACCTGCGGCCGCGCCATCGACAGATTGTACAGTCCGGAGCGGAAGGCCAGCAGCGGCTGGTCGGTCATGTTGCGGGTGCCTTCGGGAAACAGGATCAGCGAGTGGCCCTGGTCGAGAACCGACAGCATGATCTCGATCGGGTTTTCCTCCGGCTTGGTCCATTGACGGTTGATGAGCACGGACGACAGCATGTCTTCGGCGATGAAGCGGCGCAGCCGCGACTTCCCCCAATATTCGCCGGCAGCCACGGCATGGGTGATAGCGCGCTCCTTTTCGCTCAGGCAGGCCGACAGCAGGATGAAGTCACCATGGCTGGTATGATTGGCGAAATAGATTCGCTGCCGGTCCGACGGCAAGCTGCCATTCCAGATCGGACGCACGCCGGTCACCACCCAGGCCAGCGCCGAGAGGCCAACGGAGGTCGCCGTCTGCAGCATGGTGAAGGTCTTGAGCGAAATCTTGCTCATCGCGGCGCCCAAAATCCCGCCGCGAAAAGCATCGCCACAAACAGACCGAGGGCGAGGCGTTGCCGGGTGAGCAACCGGCGCGTGCCGGCAACGCGGTCATCGAACTGGCGTGTGGCCGACGGGATGGGCTTCAGGCGCATGCGCGCCAGCATGTCATCCACCGCGGCACCGCTGGAAGCCTCGTCGTCGTCGTGGCTGGCCATCAACCGGAACAGCAGCGCATCGAATGCCAGCAGCGTCGAAAGCGCCAGCACGGCGACAGCGCTCGCGGCGGCGACCGAAAGGGCGACGGCTGCGGGCCAGGTCTCGAAGGCGCCACGCGCCGAAGCAGCCAAGGGCGTGAGGATATTTGCGGCCACGACAACCGCAGCCGGCCACGCGGCCTGCTGCATCAGCATGCGGGCGAAGCGATTGGCGCGTTCCCGGCAGCCATTGTCCGTCATGACGCCGCCCGCTCCTTGGCAAGATGAATCGGCCGGCCGGCGGCGATGAGCATTTCGCGGGCAAGCACCGGCGTCCTGGCCCTGCCTGTCGCCACCAGCCATTCGGCGACAACGCCGGCGCTGCGTTGGAAGCCGAGCGCGCAGCACACCAGCACGGTGCCGTCGCGGCGCGCGCTCTCCAGCGCGCTGGCGGTCTGCTGCTGTATCGTCACTGGCGGCGGCAACAAATCGATCATCGGCAAGCTGATCCAACGGCAATTCGCTCCCGCCGGTTTTTCGAGTTCGGCGGCGAGATCGATGACTGTGCCGAAGCTGTTGGCTTCGCGCGCCGTCGGAAAGCGGCCAAGAAAGACGCCATCGGTGACGGCCACGAGCGGCGGGAGCTTGCGCGTCCATATCGCGATATTGACCCTGGCGCCCAGTCGATAGGGCGAAAGCAGGATGCGGCTTCCTAGGGACACGCGGCCTTCCGCCGTCTTCTGGAACACCTTGGCGCTGGCTCCGGCATAGACAAAGGCGACGATGGCCAGCGCCAGCGCTGGCCAAAGCAGGAAAAGCGCAACAGCGGAAAAGAAGGCGCCGACCGCGGCGCCGGCCAGCGCAAGCACAGCACCCAGCGCATAGAACCTCGCCAGCCGACGCGCTTTCGCATCGCCGGTCAGTCGGGCGCCCGAAAACGGCAAGTCGCCGCTGCGCGGAAACAGCCACAGCGCAAAAAACCCGAGCAGTGCGCCGGTTGGGATGTCGATGAAATGATGTTGCCAGGTCGTCAGCACCGAGACGCCGATCAGGAAGCACCAGGCATGCCAGAGCGGCAGGAAAAGGCCGCCGAGCCGGTGGCGCCAGTGGTCCCAGATGATCACCAGCAGAGCGATGTGCAGCGAGGGCGCCTGGTTGAAAGGCTTGTCGAAACCGCCAAGCACGGCAAACAGGAAACCCGGCACGCCGGTCGTTTCCGGTCGCACGAAAGTCGCGGTCAGCGGGAACAGAACGAAGCAGGCCACGGCCACGATCTGCGCCGTGAGATAACGCCCGGCCAGACGGTCGACCCCTTGCCTGCTGTCGTTGAGCAACAGCGACAGACCGTAGAAAAGGTTGATCGACCAGTAGGGTATGATGGTCCAGGCGATGAACGGGATGCTGTGCTCCCAGGAGAACACGATGCTGCCGACGTCGTCGCGCCGTGAAGCCAACCAGTTGGTGAAACCGTAGCTGAGGTAGAAGAACGGCGTCAGGAAGGCCAGCCAAAGGGCTGCCCTGAAGACCACCCGACCGTAAGGTTCGGCGCGCTCCGTGGATGCAAGCGATGACGCCATCCTGTTCAGCGCCGCCGTGCGACCGAGACGGTGAAGATGCCCCATTGGTCGATGCGCTGGTCGAGTTTCTCGAAACCGGCGGCTTCGACGAGTTGGTCCATTTCGCCTTGCGTGCGCCGGCGCATGACCCAGGCCTGGCCGCCGCGATGCGAGGTCAGGCTGCGCGCGATCATCTCCAGCTGCGGATGCCAGGGCTGGTTGGTGTAGAGCAGCAGGCTTCCCGGCCGCATGGCGCGGGCCAATCCACCGAGCGAGCGGGTGATCATCGCATTGTCGGAGAACAGTTCGTAAAGACCCGACACGATGGCGAGGTCGGGCGCCGGCTCGGTGGCAGCGAGCATGTCGGCATCGAAAGCGTCCGCGCGCTGGAACGAAACGCTCGCCGGCAATTGCCGCTCGGCGATCAGCTTGCGGCCAAGCTGGACGTTGAGGTCGGAGTAATCCTGCAGACGCACGCTCGCGGGCTGGTCGGGGCACTTCACAATGGCATCGAGAACATAGCGGCCGTGGCCGGCGGCGATGTCGAGAATGTGTACTGGCCGGCCGGCGGCCTTCAGTGCCGCCAGGCAGGAACCGATCAGCTCCTCGAGATGCAGCTTGCGCTGGCGGATGCCGCGCCAGCCGATGGCTTCCAGGAAGATGCGGTCGACGAAGCGGCCGAGAGCTGTAAGACCCCGCGCGTCGTTCTCGTAGACGTAATCCAGCGTCGAGCCCGAATCGAAGCCGGTGGTGACGCCCGCCTTCATACCAGACGAGAACCAGGCGCCCATGCGGATGGAGGCCCGGCTGAATGCCCAATAAAGGCCCTTGGGCGACAGCGGATCGAGCGGCGAGGCTAGCCTGTCGGCCTCGTCGCGCGTGTAGCCGGCGATATCTGCCTGCTTGAGGTCGACCGGCGCGTCTGGCGCGGCGAACTGCCTGGCAAGGAACGGCCGGATCAGGTCGAGGGCCTGCGCCCGGTCGCGCTCGCCCAGCGTGTCATGGAAGAAACCCGGCAACACATGGCGTTCCTTGGTCCGGCTGCCGAGATTGACGAAGAACTCGTGCTGCGGGCCGTGGCGCACCACCCAGTCGCTCCCCGAAAGCAGAAGCTGCGTCGGCACCGTGATGGCGCGGGCATCCGCAACGATGCGCGCCGCATGCTGGTAGAGTTCGACCAGGATGTTGGAGGCGATCGGCCGTGTGATCAGCGGATCGCTCTCGAAAGAGGCGATACGCACGGGATCATGGGTCAGGAACTTCGCCTTGACGTAGGAATTGACGAAGAAGCGCCCCTTGATCTTCTGCCAGAACGCGATGCCTTCCTTGGCGAAGGGCACGTAGAGCTTCACCGAAAAGGCCGGTGAGGCCAGCACCATGGCACGCAGCTTGGGCGCATAGTCGTGCACCCAGGCTGCAGCGAGTACGGCGCCGAAGGATTGCGCAATCAGAGCGATGTCCTGCGTGACGAAGCCATCCTTGACGGCGATTTCGCGCATGAAGCAGTCGATGTCGCGCACCAGGGCCGAGAAGGAAGGGGCATAGCCGCGCTCGCCGGACGAGCGGCCATTGCCGCGAGCGTCCCAGGCGTAGAAGGCGTGGTCGGGCATTTGCAATTCGTCGACGAGATGGGCCATGCGACCGCCATGCTCGTGGCCGCGGTGGAAGAGCACCACCGCGCCCTTGGCATCGGCGGAAGCCGCTGGCCAGAACCGGTAGAAGATCTCCGTCCCGTCATGGCTGCGGAAAACACGCTCTTGCGCCTGCCGGTCAAGGTTTTCCGCAACCGCGGCTGCGATTGGCTCGTGCATCATGGTCCTTCCCCCTGGCGGCATGGCGAGCCTCGATGCTCAGCTGGCGCTGCCAATAAGGCCGGCGCGTATCCGGTTTATGGCGGTCAACAGCGAAAGCGTTGCCATGGCCGGAAACACAAGCGGCGCGATGGAGGCCGGCCAGAGCCCGGCGGCGCACAGCACGCCGACCACGCCCAGCGCCAGCGCCCTGTCGCTTTTGCCGAACGGCCCGGCATAGTTTCGTCCGATCTTGGCGGCGATGCCGAGCACGCCAGCGAACTCGGTCAGCACGGCTGAGATGGCGAAGGCGACGACGCCCCATGGGCTGAACTGCGGAAAGGCGGCGAACGGCAAGATCAGCGCGAGGTCCGAGACGACGTCGCAAAATTCGTTCAGATACATGCCGAGCGTCGAGGCCTGCCCGTGTTCCCGAGCCAGCATGCCATCCACGGCATTGAGCGCCATGCGCACGAACATCACCACGGGAATGAGCAGCAGCAGCCAGCGCGATTCATGCAAGATCGCGATGGCCGTCCCGGTCGCGATCGACAATAGGGCCGCCAGGAGGGTTATGCTGTTCGCGGTAACTCCGATTGCCGCCAGCCGATTGACCAGCGGCCGCAGTCTTCCCTGGAAAGCCGGCTTGAGAGCGTAAAGCGTCGGCATTTCGTTGATCCCCCGATCCTGATCAGCGGCTGTACATCAATATGTCAGACGCGACCAGTAGGTCGCTGAGGCCGAAACGGCGCCTCTCCAGTGCGTGCATCCTGACCTGGCGGATGCGGGTCATGGCGACTGGAATGGCCACCGACCAGAACTTTCAACAATCGCTAACCATGACTGCATCGCAGGGCTGCCATCCAAATTTGCCGGCTTCTGGCGCAATGCAACATCTTGAATAGTGAGCACGCTTATTATATATCCCGCTCATGGTTTCCGATGGCATAGACAGGTTGGGCTTCTTGATCCACGACGTGCAGCGCCTGATGCGCAAGCGCTTCGAGGCGAGAGCCAGTGGTTTGGGACTTTCTTCGGCGCAATGGCGGCTTCTGGTCCGCGTTGCCAAGGAAGATGGTGTCGCGCAGGCGCGGCTGGCCGAACTTCTCGAAATCGAGCCGATCAGCGTTTCTCGTCTGGTCGACCGCATGGAGGAGGGGGGCTGGATCGAGCGTCGTTCCGACGCCACCGATCGCCGCGTCCGCATGATTTTCCTGACACCCAAGGCGAGCGAAGCCTACGCCCTGATCAAGAGCCTTGCTGGCGAAGTCTACGAAGAATCGCTGACCGGCGTGTCGTCGGAAGATCGCCGCGTCCTCATCATGGGGCTTGAGGCGATGGTCCAGAACCTGGCAGACGACGAGACGCCGTCCATTGAAAAATTGAAGAATACAGAAGGCGCAGCAGCATGAACGCGGTAGCCAAGATAGATGAGAACGCGGCCAAGCTGGAAATGGAAGCGCCGGCACAGCCGGCTGCTGCCCCCGTGGCGGTCGCACCTCCGGTACAGCCGGCCGCGGTGCCTGTGAAGAAGAAGCGCCGGCTAGGCCGCTCCTTGCTGATGATTGCGCTGCCTGCGGCACTGGTTGTTGGCGGCGGCTATGTCTGGGTCACCGGCGGTCGCTATCAGGAGACGGAAAACGCCAATCTGCAGCAGGCCAAGGTGTCGATCGCTTCTGACACGGCCGGCCGCATCGTTCAGGTCGACATTGCCGACAACCAATTGGTCAAGCAGGGCGACGTGCTTTTTGCCATCGACCCAGAGCCATACCGGATCGCGTTGGCCCAGGCCGACGCGGCGGTTGCTGTCGCACGGGTTGGCATCGAGCAGTTGCGCGCCGCCTACAGCCAGGCGACGGCACAGGAAAAGTCCGCCACCAGCGAAGTCGACTATGCGCAGTCGCAATATGACCGCGCCGCCGACCTCGCCCAGAAGGGCATCAACACCAAGTCGGCGCTGGACCAGGCGAAAAACGATCTCGACAAGGCCAAGCAGCAATTGGCCGTTGCCCAGCAAGGCATCATCAGCGCCAAGGCAGCACTTGCCGGCAATCCCGACATCGAGACCGACAGGCATCCGACTGTTATGGCCGCGCTCGCCGCACGCGACAAGGCGGCCTACGACCTGGCGCAGACCACGGTCAAGGCGCCGGCCGATGGCGTCATCAGCCAGGCCTCGTCGTTCAAGGTCGGTCAGTATGTCGGCTCCGGCACGCCACTGTTTTCGCTTGTCGAGACCGGCGACACCTGGATCGAAGCCAATTTCAAGGAAACCCAGCTGACCCATATGAAGCCCGGCCAGAAGGCCGAGATCGTGGTCGATACTTATCCGGGCCGTACCTTCGAGGCGACGGTCAAGGCGATCGGTGCCGGCACGGGAGCCGAATTCTCGCTCCTGCCTGCCCAGAATGCCACGGGCAACTGGGTCAAGGTCACGCAACGTATTCCGGTGCGCCTGGAGCTGACCGATGCCGACGCCAAAATGGCGTTGCGGACCGGCATGAGCACCGCCGTTACCGTAGACACCGGCGTTTCGCGCGGGTTTCCCACCATATTCGGCCACGCCACTGCGGGCGAGGTCAAATAGGGCGCTCGCTGCGCTGGGGTGACACAGATGGCAAGATTGGTCCGATGGGAGGCGTGAGGGGAGAAGGGGCCGATGGCCGGGCTGCATCGAAGATGCGGTTCGCTCGATCCCTGAACCATTCGACGCCGAACCCTTTGGTCCTTCGGTTTCCGGGCGGCAGGTGTCCGTCATGTCGAGACGCTCGGTCGATGTAACCCCCACATCGATACTCGCGTCCCACCGCGATGAGAGTCTCTCCTTACGGAAGGCTCTGCCGCCCGGAAACCTACTGTACACGATTTTGTTACCTGTCGGAAGTTCCGCATCATGAGCACGCCAGAACCCTTTCGCGAAGTGCCGCATCGCGGCCTGATCACGGTCGCGCTGATGCTGGCGACTATCATGCAGGCGCTCGACACGACGATCGCCAACGTTGCGTTGCCGACCATGACCGGCGATCTCGGTGCCTCCCCGGACAACATCAACTGGGTGCTGACCTCCTACATCGTTGCCGCCGCCATCATGACGCCGGTGACCGGCTGGCTGGCGGACCGCTTCGGCCGCAAGGAACTGTTCTTGACGGCGGTGGTCGGCTTCACCGTGTTCTCGATGCTGTGCGGTATCGCCTGGAGCCTGGAGACCATGGTGTTCTTCCGGCTGATGCAAGGCGTGTTCGGCGCCGCGATCGTGCCGCTGTCGCAGACTTTCCTGCTCGACATCAACCCCAGGGAACGCCACGGCCAAGCCATGGCCATCTGGGGTGCCGGCATCATGCTGGGGCCAATTCTGGGCCCGACCCTGGGTGGCTGGCTGACCGAGAATTTCAACTGGCGCTGGGTCTTCTTCATCAACCTGCCGGTCGGCATTGTCGCCTTCCTGGGCATGGCCGCCTATTTGCCCGCCGTTGCACGGCGGGTGCGCAGCTTCGATTTCTTCGGCTTCGCCATGATATCGCTCGGCGTCGGCGCGCTTCAGTTGCTGCTTGATCGCGGCGGTGAGGTCGACTGGTTTTCCTCGGTCGAGATCTGGATCGAGCTTGGCCTTTCGATCACGGGGTTCTGGGTATTCATCATCCACACGGTGACATCACAACATCCCTTCATCGATCCGAAGATTTTCCTCGACCGCAATTTCGTGACCGGGCTGGCGTTCATCTTCGTCATGGGTGTGCTCATCCTGGCGAGCATGTCGCTGCTGCCGCCGATGCTGTCGACCATCTTCGGCTATCCGACCGTCACCATAGGCATCGTCATGGGGCCACGCGGCGTCGGCACGATGATTTCGATGCTCATCGTCGGGCGGCTCATGAGCAAGATCGACGCCAGGATCCTCGTCGTCATCGGCTTTCTCCTGACCGCGCAATCGCTCTACACCATGTCCAGCTTCACGCCTCAGATGGACAACTGGCTGATCATCAGCTCCGGCGTCATTCAGGGCCTGGGAATGGGAATGGTGTTCGTGCCGCTGTCGACCGTGGCCTTCGCCACGCTTGACGTACGCTTCCGCACCGATGCCACGGCCTTGTTCAGCCTGGTGCGCAATCTCGGGTCGTCCATCGGCGTGTCGGTCGTGACGGTTTTGATGGTGCGCAACACGCAGATCAACCATGCCGAGCTTTCGGCCTTCATCAACCCGTTCAACCCCAATCTATGGGCGGTCTCGCCGGCGGCGGCGAGCGGAAATCAGATGGCGCTTTCCCAGGTGGATCGCATGGTCAATCTCCAGGCGATGATGATCTCCTACGTCAACGACTTCAAAATACTGATGATGATGACGTTGATCGCGGTCCCGTTTGTCTTCCTGCTGCGCAAGCCGGCGCGGGCGCCGGCCGCCGGTGGGGCACCCGCCGCGCATATGGACTAGACGGCTGGCCAGCGTTTTCCGCCGCCCAAGCACTAGCCAACCGAGGTTGGCTCGAGAAATATCGCCTCCGTCCCGACGATGCCGTCATGCATCGCTGGTGGCTCGACGGGCATTGGCTTCGGCCTGGAGGAGATGCGATGCAACATCCAGCATTCCCGGTATTCGATCTCGAGCGGTTCGAGAACTCCGGCCACGAGGAGAAAAAGGCGCTCGGCGCCGAGGTCGACCGCATCTGCCGCGGCACCGGATTTCTGGCCGTGAAGAACCACGGCATTCCGGAACCCGTGATCGACGCCGCCTGGTCGAAGGCGCGAGCTTTCTTCGACCTCCTTCCGGAGGAAAAGCAGCGTTCGAAGGCGCCCTACAAGGGTTACCCCTACGGCTATCTCGGCCCCGAACTGGAAGCGCTTGCCAAATCGCGCAATGTCGACACGCCGCCTGACCTGAAGGAAAGTTTTAACGGCGGTCCGCTGCGCGTGCCGGCGGGCATGCGTGATCCGGAGGCGTTGGCCTTCTGCTACGCCGAGACGATCTGGCCGGCCGAGCCCGCCGGCTTCATCGAGGCATGGAAGGCCTATTATGCCGCGCTCGAGGACCTCGCCGTGCGCATCATGCGGGTTTTCGCCACCGCGCTCGGCCTGCCCGAGAGCTATTTCGACAGCTATCTCGATGCGCCGATCAGTGCGCTACGTGCCCTCAATTACCCCGAACAGCATGTCGCGCCGAAACCCGGCCAGATCCGCGCCGGCGCCCACACCGACTATGGCAGCCTGACGATCCTTCTGCCGCAGGCCGGGTCGCGCGGCCTCGAGATCACCACCCCGGACGGGGAGTGGACGCCGGTTCCGCCAATCCCGGGCGCCTTCGTCATCAACATCGGCGATCTGATGGCGCGCTGGACCAATGATCGCTGGGTTTCCACCGTGCATCGCGTGGTCAATCCGCCGGCCGATGAGGGCGGCAAGGACAGGCGCCAGTCGATGGCCTTCTTTCACCAGCCGAACTGGGATGCGCAGATCAAGGTGCTGGACGTTTGCCTTGCCGACGGTGAGGCGCCGAAATACGAACCGGTGCTGTCTGGTCCTTACCTGATGGCCAAGTTCAAGGCGACGACCAGGTAGCGAGAGCACTCTATTGCCGAGCGCGAGACTCCAGTAGCGGATGGCGCTCTCGCGAACGCTTCGTATGGTCGAAGCCGGTTCGTGTTGCGGCGGCGGTCGGCCGAATTCGCCTTGATGTCGAAGAACACTGAACCTGAAAGCTCAAAAGTGGTTCTAGAACTGCGATTGAGTTTCAGGCATCCAAGGCCCCGCGGCCCGATTTCGATCCGGTTTATCTGTCATTAGTACATCGGTAACACTATGAGCTTTTCATTCTGCAGGTGGGCGGTCTTTTCTCCCAGGTACAAAATCCGAGGAACTCTGTTTGGTCACGAAATCATCCAGGCAAGCCACCGAAGCGCCCGAGTCGGCCAGTCTGGCCGTACTGGCAAACCTGGCGACTGCTTCGTACGAGACTCTTGAGCACGAGCTTCGCGCGACGATCGCAACGCTTGAAGCACAGGCGCTGCGATTCGAGACGGTGATCGACAACATCTCGCAAGGCATCTGCTTTTTCGGCGCCGATGAACGGCTGATCCTGTCCAACCGCCGCTATGCGGAGATCTACCGCATTGCACATGGGCGATTGCAATCGGGCCTGACATTGAGCGAAATCGTCGAACGCCGCGTTGCCGCCGGAACATCCGCGATGGCCGCCGACGCCTATCTCGCATTGGCCCGGTCGGTCAATTCGGGCATTGCTTCGAAAATCTGGACCGCCCAACTCGCCGACGGTCGAACTATTCAGATTTGTCATCAGCCGATGCCTGATGGCAGTTGGGTGGCCACGCATGAGGACATCACGGAACTCGCTGCCAATCGCCAGATCGCCGACGAGCGCATCTCGCTGCAAACGTTGATCGACTGGGTGCCCGACTATCTCTGGGTCAAGGACAGGGAAAGCCGCTTTGTCGTGGTCAACAGCGCGCTTGCGGCCGACAGTGGCCGGGACAAGACCAGCGACATGATCGGCTTGACCGATTTTGATCTCCATGCCCCGGAACTTGCGCAGAAGTTCCGCCTCATCGAGCAGAACGTCCTCAACAGCGGACAACCGATGATCGACGAGGAGGAGTTCGTTGTCGATGCGTCAGGCGACGGCAAATGGCTCTCGTCGACGAAAGTGCCGTTGCGCAATGCCCAAAACGAAATCTTCGGTCTGGTTGGCATTGCCCATGACATCACTGCCCGCAAGCGAGCGGATGTCCTCAGGAACGGGCAGGCGCATATCCTGGAAATGATCGCGATGAGCGCTCCGCTCGAAGATGTGCTCGACCGTCTCATGCGCCTCGTGGAATCCCAGTTGACGGGGATAATCGGTTCCGTCTTGCTGCTCGACAAGGACGGCAGTCACTTGCGGCACGGCGCCGCGCCGGGCCTGGCCAAAGACTATACGAACGCCATCGACGGGATCGCTATCGGTCCGAAGGTAGGATCCTGCGGGACCGCCGTCTACCGGCGGGAGCCGGTCATTGTCGCAGACATCATGCAGGACCGCCTCTGGGAAGATTATCGCGAACTGGTATCGGCCTTCGGCTATCGTTCGTGCTGGTCGACCCCGATCCTGTCACATCAGGGCACCGTCCTGGGCGTGTTCGCGATGTATTCGATGACGGTGCGCGAACCGGCCGAGGCCGAGACACGGCTGATTGACTTTACGACCCGCATTGCCGGAATCGCGATCGAGCGCAAGCTGGCCGAAGACCAGATCCACTTCATGGCCAACCATGATGTGCTTACCGGACTTCCCAATCGAGCCTTGCTGGAGGACAGGCTTTCTCAAGCGATCCTGTACGCGCAGCGATACGATCGCTGGGTGACGGTGGTGTTCATCGATCTGGACAATTTCAAGCTCGTCAACGACACGCTCGGCCACAATGCCGGAGACGAGCTCCTGAAGATTGTCGCCCGCCGCATGGTCGAATGCGTAAGGGTGACCGACACCGTGGTCCGGCTTGGCGGCGATGAATTTGTCATCGTCCTGTTTGATCAACCGACGAACGTCGATCTCATCTCGGAGACCTTGCAGAAGATCCGCACAGCGATTGCCGAGCCAGTTCATCTTGGGGAGCATCGACTGAGGGCGACAGCCAGCATCGGCATCGCAAACTATCCCAAGGATGGAGCGATCCCCGATACGCTGTTGGCCAATGCCGATGCAGCCATGTATCGCGCGAAGGAATTCGGGCGCGACAATTTCCAGTTCTACGCTCCCGAATTCAACACCAGGGCGCATGAAAAATTCGTGCTTCAGGAGGAGTTGCGAAACGCCCTGGCCCGTTCAGAATTCGCGCTGCTCTATCAGCCTCAAGTCGATCTTCGCTCGGGGCGCGTCTTTGCGGTCGAAGCGTTGATCCGCTGGAACCATCCGACACTGGGTGTGGTAGCGCCGGCCAGTTTCATCCCGACGGCCGAGGAGACAGGTCTGATCGTGCCGATCGGCGACTGGGTTCTGCATGAAGCCTGTCGACAGAACAAGGCCTGGCAGGATGCGGGGCTGCCGCCGATGACTGTCTGTGTGAATGTGTCGGCACGGCAATTCCGAGAAAGGAACTTGGTCGGTCGCGTCGTCAATGCTCTCAGGGACAGCAGTCTGGAGGCCAGATATCTGGAGCTGGAGGTGACCGAAAGCCTCATCATGCAGGATATCGAATTGGCGGTCGCAACAATGAACGAACTGCAAGGCCTGGGCGTTCAGATATCGATCGACGATTTCGGAACGGGCTATTCCAGCCTCAGTGCGCTCAAGACCTTTCCAGTTGCGCGGTTGAAAATCGACAAGTCTTTCATCAACGACGTCGCCGACGACGAAAACGACCAGGCTGTTGCCAGCGCCGTGATTTCGTTGGGTCAAAAGCTGAACATGAGGGTCATTGCCGAGGGTGTCGAAACAGACGATCAGGTGGCTTTTCTGCTCAAGAACAATTGCGACGAAATGCAGGGCTATCATTTCAGCAAGCCGGTCTCTGCCCGGGACATCGAGAAATTGCTCAACCACGAGGATTGACGGGCTGCTCAGCAAGCAGTCTCGCGTCGGCTCGACGAAGACCGCACCCGGCGGCGACACGCCTGCTTTTATTATTTTCCGAGCACAAGGCTCCAGTAGCGGAGGCTGCTGTCGCGGCCGTCGGGCACATAGGCAAGGCCGAAGCGAGTGAAGCGCGGGTCAAGCATATTGCGGCGGTGGCCGGGCGAATGCACCCAGATATCGAACAGCTTCTGCAGGCCGAAGCGGCCCTCGGCGATGTTCTCGGCGGCCGCACCCGCAATGCCGTTGCCCTTGACCCGCGAGGCGAAATCCTTTCCCCAGCCGGTGGTGTGGGTCATGCGGCCACGCTGCGCCATGTAGCCGGCCTGCTGCAAGGCTGCCTGTTCGAGCTGCGGGTCGGGGACCAGCGGCGCGAGGCCCGCCGTAGCGCGGATACTGGCCAGCGTGCCGGTGGCGGAGGAGGAGGCCCCGGCGCCTTCACCGGTTGGCAGCGAAACGGTACTGCAGGCAGCGAGTCCGGCCAAGGCCGCGAGGCCGACTGCCTTGAGCCATTTGCGCCTGTTCAGGCCTGCTTGACGGATTTCGATTTTTTCAGCTGTCATGCCTGCCTGACATAGTCGCGATCATGGCTTTTGCCGGGCAGGGCGGTGAAAATGCTGCCTTCGTCGTCGATCCGGATGGTCATCGCATCGAGGCCGTCTTCAACGTGCCACAATAAAGTCCGCGCCGCCGGCTTTCGCCGACATGGCGATGACAATCCCGTGAGGGCGTGTCCGAGACCATCGATTCGGCGACAAGCGCTGGCAAATCGTCTATGGTGCCACATCTACTAGTGGCAGCTGCAGGCGGCCATCCAGGCGGTGACCGCCCCGACACACGGGAGGAAGGTTATGGCCGGTTTTCATGTCATGGCGGACGCGCGTGGGGTGCATGTGCAACCCGTGGTGCGTCGCATCACCACGACGGATCTCTGGGACGCGCTCAAGCTCGGCGTCGAGGATTTCTGGGCAAAACCGTCGCACTTCGTGTTCCTGGGCCTGATCTATCCGATTGTCGGCCTGATCCTGACGCAGTGGACGTCGGGCTCTAACGCCATCCAGCTTGTCTATCCCTTGATGTCGGGCTTCGCCCTGGTCGGGCCGTTTGCCGCGATCGGTCTTTACGAGATCAGTCGCCGGCGCGAGCTCGGCATGAACACCTCCTGGCGGCACGCACTCGACGTGCGCCGCTCGCCGGCGGTTCCCTCGATCGCGGTGATCGGCGCCATGCTGGTAGCGCTGTTCCTGTTGTGGCTGTACACCGCGCAATCGATCTACACCGGCCTGTTCGGCGATCAGCCGCCGGCGTCGATCGGCGGCTTTGTCCGCGAGGTGCTGACGACCGGCAAGGGCTGGACGCTGATCCTCGCCGGCAACGCTGCCGGCTTCGTCTTTGCCGTGGTCGTGCTGGCCACCACCGTGGTTGCCTTTCCATTGCTGCTCGACCGCGACGTCGGCGCGGTCTCGGCCATAGAGACCTCGGCCCGCGTGGTGATGGCAAACCCGCTGCCGATGGCACTATGGGGGCTGTTGGTCGCCGTGCTTCTGGTGGTCGGCTCGATCCCGCTGTTTGCCGGGCTCGCCGTGGTCATGCCGGTGCTCGGCCATGCCACCTGGCACCTCTACCGCAGGGTGGTCGAACCGGAGCGCGCCCAGCAGATAAGGCGGCCAATGTAGGCTGGTCCACGATTCCGAAAAGTGGGAGCCGTTTCGGAAAACCAGGAAGCCCTCAGCGTTGCGCGTCGGTCGCCATCTTCAGCGCCAGCGCCGTCAGCACGGTCCCCATCATCCAGCGCTGGATGACCAGCCACAGCGGCCGTCCGGCGAGGAAGGTCGCGATCGAGCCTGCCGTCACTGCGATGATGGCATTGACGCTGAGGCTGATCGATATCTGCGTGGCACCAAGCACCAGAAGCTGCGACAGGACATGGCCTTTGCCGAGACTGATGAACTGCGGCAGCAGCGACAGGTACAGCACGGCCACCTTTGGATTGAGCAGATTGGTCATCAGGCCCATCATGAACAGCTTGCGCGGCCGGTCTTTCGGCAATTCGCGCACCTGGAACGGCGAGCGTCCGCCGGGCTTCACCGCTTGCCAGGCCAGCCACAAGAGATAGAGCGCGCCGGCAAAGCGCAGCGCGTCGTAGGCGAAGGGCACGGCGAGCAGCAGCGCGGTGATGCCGAACGCGGCCGACAGCACATAGAAGAGAAAGCCGAGCGCGACCCCACCAAGCGAGATCAGCCCCGCCTTCGGCCCTTGCGACAGGGAACGCGAGATCAGATAGATCATGTTAGGGCCTGGCGTCAGCACCATGCCGAGGCAGACCAGCGCGAAGGCGAGATGATTGGCGGTTTCGGGCATCTGTTCACTTCCCAGCGCGCCGCGATGAAAGCGCGGTAGAACGCCGCCAACATGTGCCCGCCCCGGCGGGCTCGTGCAAGAGCATGGCGGTGCCAGCCGTTGCGCCAGGGCGCTACCGCTGCCCTTCGAATCAACTGACGACGCGCAGGTTCGACAATTCGTTGCCGATTTCCTTGAAATCGTTCGACAAGGTGGCGCCGGTGGCATTCCAGAACAGTTTGGCCGGCTTGCTCGCGTCCGTCGGATCCTTGCGGAAGCGCGAGTCCGACGAGCAGGATTTCAGCGCGTCGATCGCCTGCTTGTCGCTGGTCTTGGTGGTGGACAGGTCGAGCGCCACCGTCATCACCATGATGTTGGCTGCCTTGGCGTTGTTGCAAAGGGTCGCCATCTGCTCGTTGAGCGCGTTGGTGTAGTTGCCGTTCGAATAGTCGAACTGACCGATGGCGCTCGACGTGCCCAGGAACATGCGGCCGACCGAGGTGCCGTTGTAGCCGGGTTTGAGGTAGCCATAGGACGCGTAGGTCGATTTGGAGTCGGCGGGATCGGAATAGCCCAGGGAGGAAGGCGTGTAGTAGGTGTTGGCGCCGTCGGTCAGCACGATCACCACCTTGTCGTTGCCTTTTTCCGTTTCCGGGCGCCCTTGCGTAAACGGTTCGCCGCTCGAAACCACCCGCCAGCCCCACGCCATGCCCTCGGGAACACTGGTGCCGCCATTCGGCTGCATTAGGTCGATGGCGGCCTTGATCGCGGTCAGCCCATCGGTGTTGCTGACGTCGGTCAGCGGCGTGATCGGGGTGGTGGTGCAGCTGTAGTTCGGGCCATTGCCGGCGGGCAGCGCCGGCGCATTGATGGGCCGCGGCTGGAAATATTTGGCCATGTTGCGCAGCCGGGTCTGACCGGTGCTGCTCGACGGGTCGTCGTTCCACCAGCTGTTCACGGCGCCGTAGGTTGTCGGCGCGGCCTCGTCGGGGTCTTGGGTGAGCTTCCAATGATTGCCAGGTTCGTCAGGCGCGAACATCGGCACGAACATCGTCGCTGGATCGCCGACGCCTATGCCGGTGTTCGCGGAGCCGCCGGACGGCGCGGCGTCGTTGACATTATAGGGATAAGGTCGGGCTTCCACGCACCCTTGCCAGCTGGCGAACGGACCATAGGAATCGATATAGTCATATTCGTCGTGGCTGCGTTTGCAGGTGTTGTTCCAGTTGTATTCGTCGCAAACCACGCGCTTGCTGCTGACTATGCGCTCGTGGTTGGTAACGACCTTCATATCGTGATAGAGCGAAAACCGGGTCAGCATCTGGCCTTCCTCGCTGCCCCAGCCGGTGCCGCGCTTGTACCAGATGCCGTTGGTCTGCTGGGCGTATTTGTCGGCCGCGTTCAGCGTCGACCAATCGAAATTCTCGTTCGATACCGGCGACAGGCCTTCGGTGTCCATCCATGATGCGTTACCGTTGCCAGGACCGACATTGACCGAGGCGGCAAATGGCACCAGGCCGAATTGCACCGGTTTGTCGATCTGCTTGATCATCGCCGCCTGCTGGGCAAGCGTGTCGACCAGCTGTTTGGCCGCGTCCTTGAGAAGATCGATGCGCTTTTGTCCCGAGCCTGTTCCGGGCGTCACCATCGAACCGGAATTGTCGAGCACCAGGGCGACTTCCAGAGTGTTCTTCAGCCGCACTTCGGAGGTGATGTCAAAGCTGATCTTCTGGTTCGCGTCGGCTTGGGATTTGCCGACGAGTTGGGCGAAGACAGGATAGAAATAGGGCTTGTAGTCAAGCCGCGCGCTCATCTTGAGCAAGCCGCCGCCGCTGGTGTTGCTTGGCAAGGTGACGCTGAGCGTCGTGTTGGCGGGATCGATATTGTTGAGGTTGGCGTTGAAGAAGTCGACCGCATAGGCTCTTAGCTGGTCGTCGGTCGCGCCTTCCGTCAGCCGGCGCGCCGTGGCGAAGTTGGCGGCGTCGAGCGCATTCGTCACCATCTGCTTTTCGCGGTTCATCTCGGTGAAGTCGACCGCCATCGCCAGGCCGCCCATGAGCGGAACCATGGCAACGGCCGTCATAAGAGCATAGTTGCCGCGTCTGTCGCGGCAGAACTGACGCCAGAGTTCATGCATGTCTTGCAGCGGCCCCCGCCGGCGGATTCTCGATTGACGCCAGCTTTCCACAAAACGCTGAAGGACGGGTTTGAGAAACCGCTCGATTGCTTGGTCGGCGCTTCACCAACCGCTAACCAATCCGGCAAGCTGGTCCTTCATCAGCGACGGCAGCGCATCTTGCATCGGGACAATGCCGACCTGCGGATGATGCACGGCTGCCCGCGAAAGCTGGTGACAGGCCTGAGCGGTTCGGTTAATCCGAACCGGCTGCGGCGAACCGTCGGTCGCGGCGCTCGCAACGATCATGACTGAAGGAAACGGCATGGCGGATTCGCCTGAAATCATCGGCTCGCTCGAGGACGTCTCGAAGGCCTATTCGGCAATCCTGTGTGATGTCTGGGGCGTGGTGCACAACGGCGAGAGGCACTTTCCGGCGGCCGCCTCGGCGCTGGCAAGGGCGAGAGAGGCAGAAATCCCTGTCGTCCTGATCACCAATTCACCGCGCCGCAATGTCGATGTCGTGGCGCAGATGAACGCGATCGGCGTTCCATCATCAGCCTATGACCGTGTCGTCACATCCGGCGATGTCACCCGCGACCTGATCGCCGAGGGCCCACGCAAGATTTTCCATATTGGCGGCGACCGCGATTTCACGCTCTATGATGGTCTCGATGTCGAGCTTGTCGAGGAGTTCGAGGCATCCGGCGTCGTCTGCACCGGATTGTTCGATGACGAGGTCGAGAAGCCCGAGGATTACACGGAGCTTCTGCGGCGGCTGCGCGCCAGGAACCTGCCGTTCATCTGCGCAAATCCCGATATCATGGTCGAGCGCGGCGAACGCATCATCTGGTGCGCCGGCGCCTTGGCACGCGACTATGCCCAGCTCGGCGGCCGCACGCTGATCGCCGGAAAACCTTACGCGCCGGTCTATGAGGTCGCGATGAAGGAGGTGGCGGACCTTGTTGGCCGGCCGGTCGAGCGTTCGCGGGTGCTGGCCATCGGTGACGGCATGATGACCGACGTGAAGGGTGCGGTCGACAACGGTTTTGACGTTCTTTATGTCTCTGGAGGCATCCACGCCCGCGACTATGGCGATGCATCGCAACCGGATCCGGCAAGGCTGGTGACCTTCCTGGAGAAGCATGGCTATCGTCCGGTGGCCGTCATTCCGAAACTGCGGTAGGTGACAATGGCAGCCTTCCAGCACATTCTGGCAACCGCGCCGCTACCCGCCGAATTGCGTGGCGGCGTGGTGGCGATCGGCAATTTCGACGGCGTCCATCGCGGCCATCAGGCGGTGCTTCAGCAGGCATTGGCCGAGGCCGGGCGGCGCGGGGTACCGGCTCTGGTGCTGACTTTCGAACCGCACCCGCGAAAGATCTTCAGGCCTGACATGCCGTTGTTCGTGCTGACGCCGCCGCCGATGAAGGCGCGGCTCCTGTCGCTCCTGGGTTTTGCCGCGCTGGTCGAACAGCCGTTCACGCGCGACTTCGCCTCGCTGTCGGCGGAAGCGTTCGTGACCGATGTGCTGGAGAGGAACCTTGGCGTCACCCATGCCGTGACCGGTTTTGATTTCCATTTCGGCAAGGACCGTCAAGGTGGCCCGGCCTACCTGATGGCGGCCGGTGGGCGCCATGGCTTCGGCGTAACGCTCGTCGACGCCTTTCGTGACGAGGGCGCCGAGGTGGTGTCGTCGAGCCGCATCCGCGGGTTGCTCAGCAATGGCGAGGTGGCCGAGGCCGCCGGCCTGCTCGGCTATCGTTTCACGGTCGAAAGCGAGGTGGTGGGCGGCCAGCAGCTCGGCCGCACCCTTGGCTTTCCAACCGCGAACATGAGACTTTCTCCGGAAGCCGCGCTGAAGGAGGGCATCTATGCCGTCCGCTTTCGTCGCGCCGACGGCACGCTTCATGACGGCGTCGCCAGCTTCGGCCGTCGTCCGACTGTCGGTGACAATGGCGCACCGCTTCTGGAAACCTTCGTCTTCGATTTCTCCGGTGACCTCTATGGCGAAATCTGCCAGGTTTCCTTCTTCGGCTTCCTGCGCAGCGAGATCAAGTTCGACGGTCTCGATGCGCTGGTTGCGCAGATGAAGCGCGACGAAGCCGAGGCGAGGGCGCTGCTTGCCGGTGTCAGGCCGCTTTCGGACCTGGACCGCGCCATCGCCTGCTGAGGGTTTCGCCGAAACAGCCGCGAACTGTGAACCAGTTCATCGAAGGCGGCCGGCAGAAAGCCCAACACTTATTGATGAAAATCGACATCTTCGTCTGGAGCGTTGTGCTCGTTTGCGCCGGACTGTTCATCCTTTGCGATGGTCTGAGCGCACACTGGGGCAAGACCGGCAGTGGCCGCAGCCTGGCCTATGTCATGCTGCTGTCGCCGATCTCCTACGGGGCATTTGCCTTGATCAACACACGGCTAAACCTCGCCGTGACAGGAGCGTTGGTCAACACCATCGTCGTGGCCGGCGCCATGCTGGTTGGGGCCATTGTCTTCAAGGAAGAGGTGTCCTCCCTGCAATATGTCGGGATCGGGCTGGCGCTGATTGCGGTGACGCTGCTGAATCTCTCGTAGGCCTGCCGGCGGCGGCTACCTCTTCAGCGCCAGACCGACGGCGATGAAGCTCCAGCCCTGGAAGATCAGGTCGATCGCCAGAAAGAGCCCGAGAACCCACAGGCTGTTGACCGGCCAACCCATGGCGATGATCAGGCCCGCAAGCGCACTTATGACACCGGCGGCGACGATCCAGCCCCAGCCGGGTTCCGGGCGGTGACCGTAGCCGACCCAGACCCTGAGCACGCCTGACGCGACCAGCGCGACGGCCAGCAGGAAGGTCAGCACGGTCGAAGCGAGAATCGGATTGTCGAAAGCGAAGAAGCCGGCGACCGCGTAGAGCAGCCCGCTGAGCAGCCAATAGAAGAAGCGACCCCAGGTCTTGACGCCGAACGCATGCACGATCTCGATGACGCCGGCCATCAGCATCAGCCAACCCACGACATAGACCGAAGCCACCGTGGCGATGAACAGATTGCCGAAGGCAATGCCGCCGAAGATGAGCAACAGCACGCCGAGCGCCACAAACCACCCCCATTTCGCCCGTGTCTGACTGATTGCAGTTTTCAAGGCGTCGCCATGCAGGGTCATTGTCGCGGTCTCCTCAAGGGCTGCGGGATACTACCGAGGAAGGTTAGTCCCGGCGTCGGGGAACGTCCAGTCGGTGACCGATAGCCGGATCGCGGGAAACCGCGACCGGATGTCTCCGGTTTAAATCAAATTTTACCAAACGGCGGCCAAAGCTGTCATCGGTAAGCGTGTGCGTTGTGTTAGTGGAGTGGCCATGAGTCCGGTCGGAAAAATCTCTGTGCTGTTGGCCGTTGCGGTGCTGAGTGGGGCAGGCGCAGCCAACGCGGGTGAGGGCAGCTGGTTGTCCGGCGACTGGTATCTGACTGTTGGTGCCACGGGCATGGTCGCGCCGAATTTCGAGGGCGGCAAGAAGTACCTGCTCAGCGCCTCGCCGATCATTTCGCTGGGCAAAGCCGGTCCCGCGGCCCGTTTCACCTCGCGCAACGACAACATCTCGCTGGCGCTGGTCGACGATGGCGGCGTCCGCGCCGGTCTGACCGGCAAATTCCTGTTCTCCCGTGACGATGGCGACGCCGACGAACTGAAGGGCCTCGATCCGGTGCGGTGGGGCGGCGAAGTGGGCGGTTTCTTTGAATTCTATCCGATGGATTGGCTGCGCGCGCGCGCCGAACTGCGCCACGGCATTCGTGCCCACAACGGCTTTGTCGCCGATATCGCCGCCGACGCCTTCTACGATGTGACGCCAACCGTCAGGATTTCGGGGGGACCGCGCGTTTCGTTTGCCTCGGCCAACTATTTCGACGCCTATTACGGTGTCAATGCGCAGGAGGCCGTCGCCTCCGGCCTCAGCGAATATCATCCGGGTGGCGGCCTGAAATCGACCGGCCTCGGCGGCGCCATAACCTGGAAGGTGACCGAGCCGATGACCGCCAGCCTGTTTGGCGAATATTCGCGCCTGATGGGGCCGGCAGCCGATTCCAGTCTGGTCAGGCAACGCGGTGACCGCAATCAGTTCACGATCGGCGTGTCGACCACCTACCGCTTCGACTTCACGATGTAGGCGAATCGAACGACAGACGCTTTATTCCTGCGCCCATCTCCGCTAAAAGCCCACCAATGACGAGCTTTTCGCGTCCCGTCGCCATTGCGATACGAATTACCGGCCCGGTGTTTCGGGCGGCCTGAGCGCCGCTGGAACCGCCGGGAATCTTGCGCGCGACCCTCGCGCTTTCCAGATCATCAACGCATATCGCCCAAAAGTGGCTCCGTTTTGGGAAAACGAAATGCGTCAAAGCGAAGACTTCAACGCCGCAGGCCGTCTGGCCGGGCACGTACATGGCAGACCAATGACCGACGAAACAATCGACTATTCCAAGACGCTTTATCTGCCGCAGACGGATTTTCCGATGCGCGCCGGCTTGCCCGAGAAGGAGCCGCTGCTGGTCAAGCGCTGGCAGGACATGGACCTCTACCGCAAGCTGCGCAAAAGCGCTGCCGGCCGGGAAAAATACGTTCTGCATGACGGCCCGCCCTACGCCAACGGCAACATCCATATCGGCCATGCGCTGAACAAGATCCTCAAGGACGTCATCACCCGCTCGTTCCAGATGCGCGGCTACGACTCCAACTATGTGCCCGGCTGGGATTGCCACGGCCTGCCGATCGAGTGGAAGATCGAGGAGCAGTATCGCGCCAAGGGCAAGAACAAGGACGAAGTGCCGGTCAACGAGTTCCGCAAGGAATGCCGCGAGTTCGCCGCGCACTGGATCACGGTGCAGGGCGGCGAGTTCCAGCGGCTCGGCGTCATCGGCGACTTCAAGAATCCCTATACGACGATGGCTTTCCATGCCGAGGCGCGCATCGCCGGCGAGCTGCTGAAGTTCGCCATGTCGGGCCAGCTCTATCGCGGCTCCAAGCCGGTGATGTGGAGCGTGGTCGAGCGCACCGCGCTGGCCGAGGCCGAGGTCGAGTACCAGGATTATGAGTCGGACACGATCTGGGTGAAGTTTCCGGTCGCCAGCCTTGCCCGACAGGTCGCCAATGCCGAAGAGCCGGCAAAGCTGACCGAGACGTCGCTGGACCTGCTGGAAGCCCATGTCGTCATCTGGACGACAACGCCCTGGACCATCCCCGGCAACCGGGCTGTCAACTATTCGCCGCGCATCGGCTATGGTCTTTACGAGGTCACGGCGGCCGAAAACGCTTTCGGACCGCAGCCGGGCGAGAAGCTGATCTTTGCCGATGCTCTGGCGGAAGACTCCGCGGCCAAGGCCAAGGTCATCTTGAATCGCATTCACAGCGTTTCGGCGGAACAGCTTGGAAGTCTTACGCTTTCGCATCCGTTCAAGGGCTTTGGCGGCGGCTACGAATTTCCGGTGCCGATGCTCGCCGGAGACCATGTGACCGACGACGCCGGCACCGGCTTCGTCCACACAGCGCCGGGCCATGGCCGCGAGGATTTCGACGCCTGGATGGACGCAGCCTCCGATCTGCGCGCGCGCGGCATCGATCCCGCCATCCCCTTCACGGTCGACGATGCCGGTTTCTTCACCAAGGACGCGCCAGGCTTCGGCCCGGACCGCGAGGGCGGAGCCGCGCGCGTCATCGACGACAACGGCAAGAAGGGTAACGCCAATCAGGCCGTCATCGATGAGCTGATCAAGCGCAACGCGCTGTTCGCGCGCGGTCGGTTGAAGCATTCCTATCCGCATTCCTGGCGCTCGAAGAAGCCGATCATCTTCCGCAACACGCCGCAGTGGTTCGTCTATATGGACAAGGACCTCGGCGATGGCACCACGCTGCGCAGCCGTGCTCTGAAGGCCATCGACGACACCCGGTTCGTGCCGGCGGCGGGCCAGAACCGTATCCGCGCCATGATCGAGGAGCGCCCCGACTGGGTGCTGTCGCGCCAGCGCGCCTGGGGCGTCCCGATCGCCGTGTTCGCCGATGCCGACGGCAATGTGCTGAAGGACGAGGCGGTCAACCAGCGCATCATGGACGCCTTCGAACAGGAGGGCGCCGACGCCTGGTTCGCTGCCGGCGCCAAGGAGCGTTTCCTTGGCAATCATGATGCTTCGAAATGGAAGCAGGTGATGGACATCCTCGATGTCTGGTTCGATTCGGGCTCGACACACGCCTTCACGCTGGAGGATCGTCCGGATCTCAAATGGCCGGCCGACGTCTATCTCGAAGGCTCCGACCAGCATCGCGGCTGGTTCCATTCCTCGCTGCTGGAAAGCTGCGGCACCAGGGGCAGGGCGCCCTACGACACCGTCGTCACCCATGGCTTCACCATGGACGAGGACGGCCGCAAGATGTCGAAGTCGCTCGGCAACACCGTCGTGCCGCAGGATGTCATCAAGCAGTCCGGCGCCGATATCCTGCGCCTGTGGGTGGTGACGACCGACTACTGGGAAGACCAGCGGCTCGGCAAGAACGTGTTGCAGACCAACATCGACGCCTACCGCAAACTGCGCAACACCATCCGTTGGATGCTTGGCACGCTTGCCCATGACGACGGCGAAGAGGTGCCGCTGGAAGAAATGCCGGAGCTGGAGCGGCTGATGCTGCACCGGCTGGCCGAGCTGGATGAGGTCGTGCGCTCGGGCTACGACGCCTTCGAGTTCAAGCGCGTCACCCGCGCATTGCTCGATTTCATGGTGGTCGAGCTGTCGGCCTTCTATTTCGACATCCGCAAGGACGCGCTCTACTGCGACGGGCCGTCGAGCGTGAAACGCAAGGCCTCGGTTCAGGTGGTGCGCCATCTCTTCGACTGCCTGGTGAAATGGCTGGCGCCAATGCTGCCCTTCACCATGGAAGAGGCCTGGCTCGACCGTCATCCTGACGCCGTCTCGGTGCATCTCGACCAGTTCCCGCAAATCCCGGCGGACTGGAAGAACGAGGCGCTGGCGGAAAAATGGCGCAAGGTGCGGCAGGTGCGTCGTGTCGTCACCGGCGCGCTGGAGATCGCGCGCGCCCAGAAGGTGATCGGTTCGTCGCTGGAAGCCGTGCCGGTCGTCACCATCAACGATGCGGCGCTTGAAACGGCGATATCGGATGTAGACATGGCCGAGATGGCGATCACCAGCGATCTGGTCATCGCTCATGGCAATGCACCGGCGCGCGCCTTCACCCTGGACGATGTCAAGGGCGTCGCCGTGGTGGTCGAGAAAGCCGAGGACCGCGGCCTGGTGAAATGCGCGCGGTCATGGCGCTACACCGCCGATGTCGGGCAGGACGCTGCATTTCCCGACGTTTCGGCGCGCGATGCGGCGGTGCTGCATGAATTGAAGGCATTGGGTCGGCTTTGATCGGCCGGCCGAAAGGCCCCATCGGTGCACAATTGCCACGCCGGGCGGGTGAAAACCGCCCGCGCGTTGCCCTTAACGAGTGGTTGAGGTAAACACGCGAAACTCCGGAAGACAAATTGTCGCCGGATTTCCGTCGCAAGTGCTTGGACGATGGGGACCGGACATTGGGCCGGTGGCAATCGAGAGGCTGTCTAGAGTGGGACTTTTTGGCATGACCGAGAGATATAACGCGCGCCTTGCGCTGCTGGCGCCGCTTGTCGCATCGGGCCTCGCTCTGTCCGGCTGTGTCGGCTCTCCGACCTACGGGACGGACAAGACCGCCGGCGAACAGCTGGCCGGCGATATTTCCGGCGCCTTTTCGTTCGCGCCGAAGCGCAAGGAACAGATCGACTACAAGCCGCGCCCGACGCTGGTGAAGCCTGCGCCAGGGCAGAAGGAAGCGCTGCCGGCGCCGCAGGACAGCATCGAGACGGCGAGCGCCGAATGGCCCGAATCGCCCGAGCAGCGCCGCGCCCGCTTGCGCGCCGACGCCACCGCCCATCAGAATGATCCGGCCTATCAGTCTGAGATCGTCGACGATGTGCAGACCGATCCGGAATCGGTCAAGAAAGCGATGGCGGATTCGGGATCGAGCCATCCGCCACGCTGGACGCCGGCTGATTCCGACAAGGGCCGCGCCGCCGAGATCCAGCGCCGCCTTGCCGAAAGCAAGCAGGGCGACCCGAACACCCGCAAATATCTGAGCGAGCCGCCGGTGCAGTATCGCGTTGCCGCCGACACCGCGCCGAAAGATCAGCTCGGCGAAGACGAATACAAGAAGGAACGCCGCCTGAAGAAACTGGCGGAAGGCAAGAAGGGCAGCGGCTGGTTCGACTGGCTGCCGTCCCTGTAATAGCTGGCGACGTTGATTGCATTGGCTGGCGGGTACTGCGCCCGGTTCAGTCGCGACGCTCGCGGAAGAATCCCTTCAGCAGCACGGCCGCTTCGGTTTCGGCCATGCCCGGATAGATGTCCGGCACGTGATGACAGGTTGGCGAGGTGAAGAAACGCACGCCGTTGACCACAGCGCCGCCCTTTTCGTCGGCGGCGCCGAAATAGAGCCGGCGCAGCCGGGCGAATGAAATGGCGCCGGCGCACATGGCGCAGGGTTCCAGCGTCACATAGAGATCGTGCCCGGTCAGCCGCTCGGCTGACAGTTTGCGGCAGGCTTCGCGGATCGCCAGCATCTCGGCATGCGCCGTCGGGTCGGCAAGCTCGCGGGTGCGGTTGCCGGCACTGGCAACGACCGTGCCGCCGCTGGCGATGACGGCGCCGACCGGCACTTCGCCACGCAAGGCAGCGGCTTCGGCCTCCTTCAGCGCCAGCGCCATGAAATCCGGCCGCTTCACGCGGTTTCCATTCCGATTATCTCCTCGCCACCCCAGGTTTTTGGTTTTCGTTTGTCTTTCCGGAAAAACCGGCAGCCACTTTTCCCTGACAAACTCTGATGATCCTGTTATTGAGCGCATCAACCCGAAAATCGGACTCGATTTTCGGAAATGATCATGCGCCAAATCAAAGTGCTACAGCGTTCGTTGCGCGCCCGAAAGGATGCGCCACGCTGTAGCAGCGCAAATGGATAAAGGCCACATGGACGACAACGACAAGAAATCTCCGCGCCAAAAAGGCCCGGGCAAGAAACCTGCGGCTCCGCGTGGCGACAGCGGCGGCAAGCCGTCTTTCGGCGCCAAGAAACCTTACACACCACGCGGCAATCGGCCGATGGCGACCGAAGGTGAGCGGCCAAAGCGCGACTTCAAGAGCGGCGACAAGCCATTCAGCAAGGGCCCGCGTCCCGAAGGCAAGCCTTATGAGAAGCGCGAAGGCCCGCGCAAGCCTTACGCGCCGCGCGGCGACCGCCCGATGGCGACCGAGGGCGAACGGCCAAGGCGTGACTTCAAGAGCGGCGACAAGCCATTCACCAAGGGGCCGCGTCCCGAAGGCAAGCCCTATGAGAAGCGCGAAAGCCCGCGCAAGCCCTACGCGCCGCGTGGCGATCGCCCGATGGCTGCCGAAGGCGAGCGGCCCAAGCGCGACTTCAAGAGCGGCGACCGGCCGTTCAGCAAAGGGCCGCGTCCCGAAGGCAAGCCCTATGAGAAGCGAGAAAGCCCGCGCAAGCCCTATGCGCCGCGCGGCGACCGCCCGATGGCTGCCGAGGGCGACCGGCCAAAGCGCGATTTCAAGCCGCGCGAGGTCGGTGAAGCCGGACGCGCCGAGAGGCCGTTCCACAACGGCCCGCGCCCCGAAGGCAAGCCCTTTGAAAAACGCGAGGGTCCACGCAAGCCTTACGCGCCGCGCGGCGATCGGCCGGGTGCGGCGGCGGCGGGTGGCGAAAAGCGCTTCGACCGTCCGAAGCGCGATTTCGCTGAACGCCCCAAGCCCGACTTCGGTGGCGACAGACCCAAGCGTGATTTCGGTGATCGGCCGCAAGGGGCATCGGGCGGCGGCTTCAAGCCGCGTTCGCGTTCCCCTGAGGCGACGGAGGAGGCAGGCGAGCGCATCGCCAAGCGGTTGGCGCGCGCCGGCCTTGCCTCGCGCCGCGACGCCGAGGAACTGATCGCCGCCGGCCGCGTCAAGGTCAATGGCCGCGCTCTGACGTCGCCGGCCTTCAACGTCATGCCGGGCGATATCATCCATCTCGACGGCATGGAGATCCCGCCGATCGAGCGCACGCGCCTGTTCCTGTTCCACAAGCCGGCCGGCGTCGTCACCACCAACCGTGATCCCGAGGGCCGCAAGACCGTCTTCGACGTGCTGCCGGCCGAATTGCCGCGGCTGATGACCATCGGCCGGCTCGACATCAACACCGAAGGCCTGCTGCTGCTCACCAATGATGGCGGCCTGTCGCGTGTGCTCGAACTGCCGGCCACCGGCTGGCTCAGGCGCTACCGGGTGCGCGTGCACGGCAAGGTCGAGGAAAGCGCGCTCGCCGGCCTGCGTGAAGGCATAGCCGTCGACGGTGTCTTCTACGGCGCCATCGAGGCGACGCTCGACCGCGCGCAAGGCACCAATGCCTGGCTGACGATCGGCCTGCGCGAGGGCAAGAACCGTGAGGTCAAGAACATCCTGGGCTCGCTCGGCCTCGACGTGACGCGGCTGATCCGTATCTCCTACGGTCCATTCCAGCTCGACGACCTCGCCGAGGGCCATGTGCTGGAGATCAAGGGCCGCGTGCTGCGCGACCAGCTTGGTGAACGCCTGGTTGAGGAATCCGGCGCCAATTTCGATGCCGATATATCGAACCCGTTTTCCAACAAGCCGGTGCGGCGTACCGAAATCCGCGAGCCGGAGCCGGAACGGCCGAAATTCACGCGCGATGGCGAGCGCCGGCCGATCGGCGAGGGCGGTTTGATCAAGAACCGCAAGCGCCGCGAGGGCAGCCGCGACGAAGCGCTGGGCAAGCTGTCGACAAGTCCCGACAGAGCCTCCAGGCCGGAAAAGAGCTTTGGCGAACGTGGCCCGAGACCCGAACGCGGCGGCTTTGGCGACAAGCCCCGAGGCAATTTTGGTGACAAGCCGCGCGGTGGCTTCGGTGACAAGCCCCGTGGTGGCGGCAAGAAATCCGAGCGCGAACAGCGGCCCATCGAGCCGCCCGGCCAGCGCAAGGCCAATGTCTGGATGGCGCCGGGTGCGCGGCCGATCGGCAAAGGCAGGGCTGAGGCTGACGCCGCCAAGGCCGCGGACGCCAGGGCACGCAAGGCATCGTTCAAGCCGTCCTATGGCAAGCCCGGTGGCAAACCGGGTGGCGACAAGCCGTTCGGCAAGCCGCGTGGCGAGCGCCCGGGCGGCAGCGAGCGGCCGCGTGGCGGCCCCAAGGGCCCCAGAACGAAATGAGGCCTGGATTGAAATGAGAATCGTCGGCGGTGAGTTTCGCGGCCGTCCGCTGGCGACGCCCCGCAGCAGCGCCATCCGCCCGACGACCGATCGCACCCGCGAGGCCGTCTTCAACGTGCTGGCGCATCGCTTCGCTGAGCAGCTGGACGGCGCGCGCGTGCTCGACCTGTTCGCCGGCACTGGCGCGCTTGGTCTCGAAGCGCTGTCGCGTGGTGCCTCTTACGGCGTCTTCATCGAAGAATCTGCCGAAGGCCGTGGCCTGATCCGCGACAATGTCGAGGCCTTCGGCCTGACAGGCCGCACCAAGATATTCCGCCGCGATGCAACGGGCCTTGGCGAGGCGGGCACGCTTGCGCCGTTCGGCCTCGTCTTCGCCGACCCGCCCTACGGCAAGGGCCTTGGCGAGCGCGCCTTGCAGTCGGCGAAAGCCGGCGGCTGGCTTCGCCCCGGGGCGTTGTGCGTGGTCGAGGAGGCGGCAGCGGCTCCCTTCGAGCCCGGCCCCGGCTTTTCCGTGCTTGACGAGCGCAACTATGGCGAGACCGTCATCCGCTTCATCGAGGCCGCCTGACCGCCTGCCTGCATGGCCGGCCTCTTTGCCGCCGCCTTTGCCTGAGACATGACGAACAATTCACTTTGCTTGTCGTACCGACCCTGCCTATCGTCTTGCCGAGGAACCGGAGCCATTGATGACATTTCAGGCTGAATGGCTGCGCATAACGCTGCTGGCGACGTCGCTGGCTTTCACCATGGCAGGCCCAGTGCTGGCCGACAGCACCGTGTCGCCCAACACGAAGCCGGCCGAATTCAAGGTCACGGATTTCCTGCTCGACAACGGCATGGAGGTCGTCGTCATCCCCGACCACCGCGCGCCGATCGTCACCCACATGGTGTGGTACAAGATCGGCAGCGCCGACGAACCGCCAGGCAAATCCGGCATCGCGCATTTCTTCGAGCATCTGATGTTCAAGGCGACGACCCACCATGCGGCCGGTGAGTTCGACCGCGCCGTCTCCGACATCGGCGGCTCCAACAACGCCTTCACCTCCTACGATTACACCGCCTTCCACGAGACGGTGGCGCCATCGGCGCTTGAGCTGATGATGGGCTTCGAGGCCGATCGCATGCGTAATCTCATCCTCACCGACGATGTCATCAAGACCGAGCGGGACGTCATTCTCGAGGAGCGCCGCTCGCGCATCGACAACAATCCCGAGGCGGTGCTGGACGAGGAAGTCGACGCCACATTGTGGCAGAACCAGCCTTATCGCATTCCCGTCATCGGCTGGATGCAGGAGATGGAGCAGCTGAACCGCACCGACGCCACCGCCTTCTATGACAAATACTACCGGCCCAACAACGCCGTGCTGATCGTTGCCGGCGACGTCGAGCCGGACGCGGTCAGGGCACTGGCCGAAAAGACCTATGGCAAGGTGGCCCGCGGCCCCGATTTGCCGCCGCGCATCCGCCCGGTCGAGCCGGAGCAGAACACCAAACGCACGGTCACGCTCTCCGATGCCCGCGTCAGCGTGCCGAGTTTTTCGACGCAGTGGGTGGTGCCGTCCTATCACTTGGGCAAGCCGGGCGAGGCCGAAGCGCTAGACCTGCTGGCGGAAATCCTCGGCGGTGGCAATCGCAGCCGGCTCTACCAGGCGCTCGTCGTCCAGCAAGGCATTGCTTCCAGCGCCGGCGCCTATTTCCAGGGCACCATGCTCGATGATACCAATTTCACCGTCTATGGCACGCCTCGGGGCGATGCCAGGCTCGCCGATGTCGAAGCGGCGGTCGATGTGGAAGTGGCGCGCATCGCCAGGGATGGCGTCACGCCGGCTGAGCTGGAAAAGGCCAAGGACCGCTATGTGCGCTCGATGATCTTTGCCCGCGACAAACAGGATTCCATGGCCAACATCTACGGCTCGACACTGGCCACCGGCGGCAACGTGCAGGACGTCCAGCAATGGCCGGACCGCATCCGCAAGGTCACCGCCGACGAGGTCAAGGCTGTTGCCGCGCGCTACCTGGTGCTTGACCGGTCGACAACCGGCTACCTGTTGCCGCAAGCCAAGGCGGAGAATTGATGATCATGAACCAGCACCGCAGGGGCTTTCCTTCTCCCGCAAGGGGGGAAGGAAAAGCGCGCGCCGCGCTCGCAACCCTCTTCCTCTCCGTCATCTTCCTGATCCTGCCGGCGCTAGCCGCCCGGGCCATGGACATCCAGCAAGTCACCTCGCCAAAAGGCGTCACCGCCTGGCTGGTGGAGGACTATTCGGTGCCGATCGTCGCCATCCGCTTCGTCTTCGGTGGCGGCTCGACGCAGGACCCGCCAGGCAAGGAGGGGCTGGCCAATCTGATGACCGGCCTGTTCGACGAAGGCGCCGGTCCGCTCGACAGCGAAGCCTTCCAGATAAAGCTCGACGATGCCGGCGCCGAGATGAGCTTCGAAGAGAGTCGCGACGGCATCTACGGCTCGATGCGTATGCTGGCCGAGCAGCGCGACGAAGCGTTCGATCTGTTGCGGCTGGCGGTCAACGAGCCGCGCTTCGACCAGGCGCCGATCGACCGCATCCGCGCCCAGATCCTGTCCGGCATCATCGCCGGCGAGAACGACCCCGACACGGTGGCGCAGAACCAATGGGCGCGGGTACTCTACGGCGACCATCCCTATTCGCGGTCCGACCAGGGCACCAGGCAGAGCATCGCCGCCATCACGCCGGATGATTTGAAAGCCTTGCACAAGGCGGTTTTCGCGCGCGGTGGCCTGCATGTCGCGGTGGTTGGCGCGATCGACCCGGAAACCTTGAAGAAGAAGCTGGACATGGTGTTCGGCGACCTGCCGCAAAGCCAGGCGCTCGCCCCCGTGGCCGATATCGACCCGAAGCTGGCGCAGCATGTCGAGGTCGACTACGACCTGCCGCAGACGTCGTTGCAGCTTGCCTATCCCGGCGTGAAGCGCAAGGCGGCGGATTTCTTTCCCGCCGTGCTGATGAACGAGATCCTTGGTGGCGGCACCTTCACTTCGCGCCTGTTCCAGGAGGTGCGTGAAAAGCGCGGGCTGGCCTATAGCGTCAACTCCTCGCTGGTCAACCAGGACCACGCCAGCGCGCTGATCGTCAGCACCGGGACCCGATCGGACCGCGCGGCCGAGACGCTGGGGATCGTTCGCGATGTGGTCAGGCAACTGGCCGAGGAGGGCCCGACCGAGGCCGAATTGGCGGCGACCAAGAAATACATGATCGGCGCCTACGCCATCAACAATCTGGACTCCTCGAGCGCCATTGCCGCGACGCTGGTCGAGTTGCAGCTCGACGACCTTGGCATCGACTACATGCAGCGCCGCGCCGCCTTCATCAACGCGGTGACGCTCGATCAGGTCAAGGCGGCGGCGAAGAAGCTGCTGTCCACCGAACCGACCATCATGATCGTCGGGCCGAAGCTTGCCGAGGCCGGCAAGGGATGAGCCCGACTTTCGGCATCGCCTTCGGCGGCGGCGGCGCGCGCGGGCTGGCGCATATCCATGTCATCGAGGCACTCGACGAACTGGGCATCAGGCCCGTGGCGATAGCCGGCTCGTCGATCGGCGCCATCATGGGCGCCGGCATGGCCGCTGGCATGACCGGCAGGGATATCCACGACTATGCCCGTTCGATCCTCGGCCGCCGCGCCGAAGTGGCAAGCCGCATGTGGCGGGCGCGGCCAGGCACGATCGCGGAAGCCATGCAGGGCGGCATTCGCGTCAGCCAGTTCAATGTCGAGCGCATCCTGAAGGCCTTTCTGCCCGAGGCCATTCCCGAAACCTTCGCCGAGCTCAAGATCCCGCTGAAAGTGACGGCGACGGACTATTTCGGCCACAAACTGGCCGTCTTCGATGACGGCGAACTGCATTCGGCGCTGGCCGCTTCTGCGGCCATTCCGGCCGTGTTCCGCCCGGTGACGCGCGATGGAAGGCTGCTGATCGATGGCGGCATCTACAACCCCGTGCCCTTCGACCTCATCGAGAACGACGCCGACATCGTCATCGCCGTCGACGTTGTCGGCGCGCCTGTGGAAGTCGATCGCAAGCAGCCGACCTCCGTCGACCTGATGTTCGGCGCCACGCAACTGATGATGCAGTCGATCATCGCCAACAAGCTGAAGCAGGGCCGGCCCGACATCCTGGTCCGCCCGACAGTGTCGAAATACCGCGTGCTCGATTTCCTGAAGATCGACGCCCTGATGAACGAGACGGTGGCGATCAAGGACGAGCTTAAGCGGGAGGTGGAGAAGGCGGTGGAGGCCCTGGGCGGGAAGGGCAAGCGCGTGGCAGGATGATGCATCCAGGATGCGCCGGTCGGGCTCGACTTGGGCCTCGGGCAAGGCGACCGCTTAGAGCATCGCAGCGCGCTCTTTTTTGAACTACGCAGGCTTTTCCGGCCCGGCCTCATCGCGCGAAGCGACGTTTGATGCGATCGACAACTGCACGTATGGGGGCGGATGCGCGCCAGGTCGTGCTGGATGTTATGGCGTCCAGATGGGCCTGCACGTCCAGGCTCGTCTTTCGCATGCATTCAATCTCTTCGATTAGCTTTGAGTTCTCAGAATGCAGCCGCTCTATTTCGGCATGGTTTTTTGGGGAATTCACCTCGGTAATATGGGACCATAGCTGCCGTTGCGATCTATCCAGGTAAGTCTCCCGGTCCAATGCGTGAGGTTGGAGTTGATCTCGGACCGCGGATGCCAGACTGCCTAGGCCGATGACGGCCACTGTGTCTGGGAGGAACACTGTTTCGCGGGTGATGCCGAGATGATCGAGAAGACGTTCCGCATTGAGGATCGCGTCCGCGATCAGGTTGGCGTCGTGGAAGCAAACAATGCAATCCGGTCTCATAAGTGGCAAAACACCGACAAAGTCCGAAAAACAAGCCCTGTTCGTGTGCTCGCCGTCGATCAGCGCAAGTGTGGCCTTGGGGTCGACCGCGTCGGCGCGCACATCGGAGACGTCGCTGTCAATCGTGGTGAGTTTGGTCATCGCCGCCGGGGGAAGGCAATCCGACAGCACCGCGATCATTCGGGCAGCCGAGTTTTCGGGATAGTGAAAAACCTGAGAGCGTTCGTCGGGCTGCGCCGTGGGCCGCGGATCGACCGATATCGCAGCCTCGCAGGCCGGATCAATCAGGTGCGGGAACAGGCTGCCGCCGATATGCGAGCCAACCTCAAGGTAAACATAGCGGCCTAACGCCGCGCGCGCGAAGTTCTGCACCCGCAGGAAACTGGTGCGGTCATTGGGGGTGCTCTCGGTCTTGACCTGGAAAACGGCGATGTCGAGCGTCTCGATCATGCCCATCGCTTGATCTGCGGCTGGCATTGGGGCGGCTCCCTGGGAAATTGGTTGCGACTTGCTTGCACGGCGCATTGGACAGACCGTCGCGAATTAATGGTCGTTCCGTTGCACTTTGGCTGGATATCCGCAACAGCATATTTCGATATGGAATCGTGATGCACTGAAAGGTCGATCGTGAACCGCCTCTATACAGATCTCCTGATCAAGATCATTGCCAATACCGTCTACGGCTCCGGTTCGCAGGTGATGGATCCCTCGAAGGTTGGCCAGTCGACCCCGTTCAATCGCGAGGCTCGGCTCAATGGCCGCGATTGGCCGACGGTTGCCCATTCGATGGCGGGTATCAAGCGCCTGACCAATCTGCGCGACCTGGTCCAGCGCGCTGTCGATGAGAACGTGCCCGGGGATTTCATCGAGACCGGCGTCTGGCGCGGCGGTTGCTGCATCCTCATGCGCGGCGTGCTGGCCGCCAACGGGATCACGGACAGGAAGGTCTATGTCGCCGACTCGTTCGACGGTCTGCCGCCGCCGGACCCCGAGAATTTTCCCGCCGACCGCGGCGACAGGCTGCACGAGTTCCGCCAACTGGCGATCGACCAGGGGCAGGTTGAAGCGAATTTTGCCGCCTATGACCTGCTGGACGACCAGGTGGTCTTCGTCAAAGGCCTGTTCGGCGACACGCTGCCCGGCCTGAAAGCCGGTCCTTTCGCACTGATCCGGCTGGACGGCGATCTGTACGAGTCGACGATGGACAGCCTCGAGGCGCTTTACCCAAGGCTGTCGCCGGACGGTTTCGCGATCATCGATGATCTGGCGCTGCCGACCTGCCGGCAGGCGGTCGAGGATTACCGCGCACGCAACCACATCACCGCGCAGATGCACGAGATAGACTGGACAGGCGGTTGGTGGCAGAAGTCAATTACCGACAATTGAGCCACGGAAGCACGGTGAAAGCAGAACCACGTATCAGTCGTCGTTGTTGCGTACAACATTCCTGAGAACTGCCCCGAACCCTGCTTTCACCAGCGAAGGAAGTTCGGCGTGAATAGACGGTGCGCGAATCGTGATGCCCGTATGTGCGAGGCATCTGCGCACCGAGCCAGGTCCATGAAATGCCGGCGGCTAAGAGACCAACAAAACTGTCGCTCTCAGTCCTTCGCCCGCTCCACATAAGCCCCATCGGCCGTCATGACCACGACGCGGGTGCCGGGGGCGATATGCGGCGGCACCAGCGTGCGCACGCCGTTGGAAAGCACTGCCGGCTTGTAGGACGAGGAGGCCGTCTGTCCCTTGGTCGTCGGCTCGGTTTCCACCACTTCGAAGGTGGCGCGCTGCGGCAGCACCAGGGAAATGGCAATGCCGTTGTGCTGCGAGATCTGCACCGCCATGCCTTCCGAGAGGTAGGGTGCCATGTCGCCGACCACGCTTTCCGACACCGCCACCTGGTCGTAGGTCTCCGGATTCATGAAATGATAGCCTTCGCCGTCGCTGTAGAGGAAGGTGTGCTCGCGCTCCTCCACATAGGCGCGCTCCACCTGCTCGGTGGTGCGGTAGCGCTCCGAAACTTTCACCCCGTCGGCGATGCGGCGCATGTCGAGCTGCGTCACCGGCGTGCCCTTGCCAGGGTGGATGTTTTCGGCAAAGAGGATCACATAAAGCTTGCCGTCCTTGTCGACGACATTGCCTTTGCGGAGCGAACTGGCGATGACTTTCACCACGGCTTACAATCCCGAAATGGTTGATTGGTACAAATCGGCTTCAGCAGCCGTCCGCTGCGCACTAGCGCATCTTGGCCTCAACCGCCAGCCCCATTCCGTATGATCTGAGCCCATGACCGCGGCTTCGCTCTGGTGGATGCCACACGTCCACGCCGACCGCCGCCCAAGGCTGATGCTGCGCAACGCCATTGCCGCCAGCCTGCGCGACTGGTTCGCCCGCCACGACTTCGTCGAGGTGGAAACGGCGGCCCTGCAGGTCTCGCCCGGCAACGAGGCGCATCTGGCGGCTTTCGCCACCGAAGCGGTCGGGCCGGACGGCGCGCGGTCGCCGCTCTATCTCCACACATCGCCGGAATTCGCCTGCAAGAAGCTGCTCGCCGCCGGTGAACGGCGCATTTTCAGCCTCGGTCCGGTCTACCGCAACCGAGAGCGCGGCCCCTTGCACCATCCCGAATTCACCATGCTGGAATGGTACCGGGTGGGCGAGACCTATGAAAGCCTGATGCAGGATTGCGCCGCCCTTCTGGCGCTGGCCGCGACAAGGGCAGGGACGGCGCGCTTTTCCTTCCGCGGCCGCGACTGCGATCCGTTTGCAGAGCCGGAGCGGCTGACAGTGGCGGATGCCTTCACCCGCCATGCCGGCATGGACCTGCTGGCCACGGTCGCCGCCGACGGCGCCACCGATCGCGACGCGCTGTACGCCGCCTTGACCCGGGCTGGCCTGCGCACCGCGCCCGATGACAGCTGGGCTGACCTGTTCAGCCGGGTGATGGTGGAAAAGGTCGAGCCGTTCCTCGGGCAGGGGCGGGCGACCATCCTGTGCGAATATCCGGTGGCCGAGGCGGCGTTGGCGCGGCCAAGCCCGCGCGATCCCCGCGTCGCCGAGCGCTTTGAACTCTATTGTTGCGGTGTCGAGCTCGCCAACGGCTTTGGCGAGTTGACCGACGCCGGGGAGCAGCGCCGGCGTTTTGTCATCGAGATGGATGAGAAAGAGCGCGTCTATGGCGAGCGCTACCCGCTGGACGAGGATTTTCTGGCGGCCCTTGCCATCATGCCGCAGGCCAGCGGCGTCGCGCTCGGCTTCGACCGGCTGGTCATGCTGGCGATCGGCGCGCACAAGATCGAGGATGTCATCTGGACGCCTGTGGCGGAGTCTTAACCACCAAACACTGGCGCTGCCCTTCATCTGCCCGCCGGGAGCCAGCACGGATACACGCCGGCGATCACTCCGATCACTCCTTTGATTCCGGCCTTCGCCATTGCACAAGCCGAACCGGAACAATAGATGGGTGGCAGCGGCCGAAGCTGGCCGCACATCAGCAGGATCGCGCGCATGACCGATACATCAGAGGCAGCAAAATTGACCGACCGTGTCGCGGCTTTGGTCGAGGCTGCCAAAAAGGCTGGCGCCGATGCCGCCGACGCGGTGGCCGTGCGCGGCCGCTCGACCGGCGTGTCGGTGCGTCTTGGCAAGGTCGAGGCGACGGAATCGTCCGAGAGCGAGGACGTTGCACTGCGCGTCTTCGTCGGCGGCAGGGTGGCGAGTGTCTCGGCGACGGCGGCGTCTGACCCAAAAACGCTGGCCGAACGCGCGGTCGCCATGGCGAGGGTCTCGCCCGAGGATCCCTATCAAGGCCTTGCCGATCCGGCATTGCTGGCGAAACAGACACGCGATCTCGACCTGTTCGATGCCACCGAAGTGTCCGCCGACCAGTTGAAGGAAGCCGCGCTTGCGGCGGAAGCCGCAGCCCTTGCCGTCAAGGGGGTGACCAATTCAGCTGGTGCCAGTGCCGGTGCAGGTCTGGGCGGTCTGGTGTTGGCCACGTCGCACGGCTTCCTCGGCCATTATGTCGGGTCGCGTTTCTCGCGCTCGGCCAGCGTCATTGCCGGCGAGGGCACCGGCATGGAACGTGACTATGAATTCTCCTCGCGCCAGCATTTTTCCGATCTCGATGCGCCGGAGGATATCGGCCGCAAGGCCGGCGAACGCGCCGTGCGCCGCATCGGAGCACGCAAGGCGGCGACCGGGCCGATCGACGTGGTGCTGGACCCGCGCGTCGCACGCGGCATCGCCGGCCACCTTGCCAGCGCCATCAACGGCGCCTCCGTCGCGCGCAAGACATCGTTCCTGCGCGACATGATGGGCAAGCAGGTGGCCGCGTCGGCGATCACCGTCACCGACGAGCCGCTAAGGCGGCGTGGCCAGGCCTCGCGTCCCTTCGACGGCGAGGGCGTCGAGGGCGAGAAGCTGTTCATGGTCGAAAAGGGCGTGCTCAACCACTGGTTCCTGTCGACATCGGCCGCGCGGGAACTGGGGCTCATAACCAATGGGCGTGGCGCGCGCAGCGGCTCCTCCGTCTCGCCGTCCTCCACCAATCTCGCCATCGAGCCGGGCGAGCGGTCCCCGGAAGACCTGATCAAGTCGCTCAAGACCGGGTTCTATGTCACCGAAGTGTTCGGCCAGGGCGTCGACATGGTCACTGGTGAATACAGCCGTGGCGCCTCGGGCTTCTGGATCGAGAATGGTGAGCTGGCCTATCCGGTCGCCGAGGTTACGATCGCCTCGAACCTGAAGACCATGTTCCTCCACATGGTGCCGGCGAGCGACCTCGACCGCAATTTCGGCACCGCGGCCCCCACGCTTCTGATCGAAGGCATGACCCTTGCCGGAGCATGACCTGACCACGGCCGGTGCCGTCGAGGATCTGCCGCTGCTGCGCGATGCCGCCCGCGAGGCGGGGATCATCGCCATGCGCTACTTCGGCAACAACCCGCAAGTCTGGTTGAAGGGAGGCACTTCGCCGGTCAGCGAAGCCGATCATGCCGCCGACGCCTATCTGCGCGAGACGCTGCTTTCGGCACGGCCGGATTATGGTTGGCTGTCGGAAGAGACGGCCGACGATCCGGCACGGCTTTCGGCGCGCCGCACCTTCGTCGTCGACCCGATCGACGGCACGCGCGGTTTCCTGGAAGGCCAGCGCACCTGGTGCGTCAGCGTTGCCGTCGTCGAGCAGGGCCGCACGCTTGCCGGCGTGCTGGAATGCCCCGCGACCGAAGAAACATATTGGGCGCTGCCTGGCGAAGGCGCCTTCCGTAACGGCCAGTGCATTTCGGTACGCAAGCCGGCGGACATGGCCGAGATTTCCGGCCCGAAGCCGCTGATCGACCTGCTGCCGGACGAGTGGCTGGCGCGCTTGAAGCGGGCTCCCTACAGTCCTTCGCTGGCCTATCGGCTGGCCATGATCGCCAATGGCGCGCTTGACGCGACTTTCGTCAAGCCGAACGCGCATGACTGGGATATCGCCGCCGCTGATCTCATCCTGCGCGAGGCCGGCGGCCGGTTGCTCGACCGCCACGGCCGCGCGCCGCTCTATGCCGGCGAGGTGATCCGCCACGGTGCGCTCGCCGCCGGCAGCGGTGAATTGCTGGCCGTGCTCGCCGGCGTCATCGCCGGGCTGGATGCGTGAAAGCGTTTTCGAAGGTTCCAAAGTCGGCGGCTTTGGTCTAGACCTGTCACAAACTCACAATATGTGAAGGACCGACATGGCCGCGGAAGACGGAAAGAAACAGCTTTTGCATCTGGTGTTCGGCGGCGAACTGAAGAAGCTTGGCGGCACCGAGTTCCGCGACCTCGACGCGCTCGACATCGTCGGCGTCTATCCGGACTATCAAACCGCGCACACGGCGTGGAAGGCCAAGGCGCAAGCCAGCGTGGACAATGCCCACATGCGTTATTTCGTCGTGCATCTGCACCGTCTGCTCGACCCCGACAGCAAGGCTGCCGGTTGACGTCGATGGAGCATGACCTGGCGAAAGGGCCAGCCAGCGAGGCCGCGCCCACGGGCAGGGGCGGCAGCCGCACGACCAAGGCCTTCTGGCGCAAGATTCGCGAACCGCTTGCACAGTCGCGATTCGTCAAGAGCGCCATCGCCAGCCTGCTTGCCCAGTTCGTGCGGCTGGTTCGCATGACCAGCCCTCTGGTCGCCGGATCGGCACGCTTTTCGGGTGGCGCCTATGCCGAGTTCGAGCCCGGCATTATCGCCCTGTGGCATGGCCAGCATCTGCTGACGCCGGCCTACTATCCCAAGCGCAAGCCGTTGGTCGCCATGGTCTCGCGCAGCGCCGATGCCGAACTCAACGCGCTGATGCTGGAGAAGTTCGGCATCGAGGCGGTGCGCGGCTCAGGCGGGCGTGAGAATGCCAGGCATCTCGACAAGGGCGGGGCCAAGGCGCTCATCGCCCTGAAAAAGTCGCTCGCGGCCGGCAAGAACGTCGCCATGATCGCAGACATTCCGCACGGTACCCCGCGCGACGCCGGGCTTGGCATCGTCCTCCTGGCGCGTCTCTCCGGCCGGCCGCTGCTGCCTGTCGCCATCGCCACCAGCCGCCGCAAGGTGCTGGAAAAGAGCTGGGACAAGACCACCATCAACCTGCCATTCGGCCGTTCCGCCGTGACCATCGGCGCGCCGATCTTCGTGGCGGCGGACGCCGACGATGCCGAAATGGAGCGCAAGCGCCAGGAAGTCACAGCCGCGCTCAATGCCGCGACCGCCGAGGCCTATCGTCTCGTGGACGGTCCGCGATGAGCGGTCGCTGGGCGCGAGCCATGCTGTCGGCATACCGTTTCGCCGGTGCGGCAGCCTATCCGCTGGTCGGGCCTTATGTCGCCTGGCGCACCTCGCGCGGCAAGGAAGACCGCAACCGCCGCCGCGAGCGCTATGGCGTCGCCGGCCGCCCCCGCCCCGAGGGGCCGGTGATCTGGATCCACGCGGCGAGCGTCGGCGAGACCATAGCCGTCGTGCCGCTGGTCGAAAGCATTCTCGACTACGGCGTCAACATCGTGCTGACGACCGGCACGGTCACCTCGGCGCAGGTCGCCGATGAGCGGCTCGGCGATCGCATCATCCACCAGTATGTACCGCTCGACCTCAAGCCGGCGGTCAGCCGGTTCCTCGATCACTGGCAGCCCGATCTGGCGATCATCGCCGAATCCGAGATCTGGCCGATGACCATCCTCGAGCTTGGTGCGCGCCGCGTGCCGCAGGTGCTGGTCAATGGCAGGCTGTCCGACCGCTCGTTCACGTCGTGGAAGAAGCGTGCCAACATCGCCGAGGCGCTGTTCGAGAACCTCGCCCATGTCGTTGCCCAGTCGGACGTCGACGGCGAGCGCTTCCGTTCGCTCGGCGCGCGGCCGGTTACCGTCTCGGGTAATCTCAAGGTCGATACCGCGCCGCCGCCCGTCGACGATCGGGCGCTGGCGACGCTGAAGCGGCAGATCGGCGCCCGCCCGACCTGGGCCGCGATTTCGACGCATGACGGCGAGGAAGTGGTCGCAGCCGAGGTCCACGCGACGCTGCACAAGCGCCACCATGGTCTTCTGACGATCGTCGTTCCGCGCCATCCCGATCGTGCCGAGGCGCTTGCCGCGCAGATTTCCGGCATGGGCCTGAAGGTCGCGCGGCGCAGCAAGGGCGACAGGATCGTCGCCGACACCGACATATTGCTTGGCGACACGATCGGCGAGATGGGGCTCTATCTCAGGTTGACCGAAATCGCCTTTGTCGGCCGCTCGCTGACCTCGGAGGGTGGCCAGAACCCGCTGGAGCCGGCGATGCTCGACACGGCTGTTCTCGCCGGGCGCAACGTGCAGAATTTTCGTGAGGCCTATCAGCGCCTTATCGACAGCGGCGGCGCCAAGCTGGTGCGCGATCGCGACATGCTGGCCGGTGCCGTGAATTTCCTCCTGACCAATGAAGTGGCGCGCCACGAGATGATGGCGGCGGGAGCAGCGACCGTCGACGAGATGCGCGGCGCGCTGGCGCGCACGCTGAAATCGCTCGAGCCCTACATCCAGCCACTGGTCGTCAAGTCGCGCCTGAAGGGCGCGAACGGGCGCTAACGTGGCCTCCGAAGCACCGCCATTCTGGTGGGAAGAGCCGGACTGGCGCGTCTTGGCGCTGTCGCCGCTCTCGGCCGTCTACGCGCTCGCCGCCGGCCGCGGCATGCGGCGAGCCCGGCGCGAGAAGATCGAGGCGCCGGTTCTGTGCATCGGCAATTTCACGGTTGGCGGCACCGGCAAGACACCGGTGGCGATCGCGCTCGCCGAGCAGGCCAAGCGCATGCAACTGAAACCCGGCTTCCTGTCGCGCGGCCATGGCGGCTCGTTCGCCGAGCCGCATGTCGTCGATGCCCATCACGACAGCGCCAGGCATGTCGGCGACGAGCCGCTGCTGCTGGCCGAACACGCGCCGGTGGCGGTGACGCCGCACCGTGCCGCAGGCGCCCGGCTGTTGCTGGAACGGCACGGCTGCGATTTCCTGATCATGGATGACGGTTTCCAGAGCGCGCGCATTCACATCGATTATGCGCTGGTCGTCGTTGATGCGCGCTACGGGATTGGCAATGGTCGCGTCATTCCGGGCGGCCCGCTCAGGGCCAAGATCGTCGACCAACTGGTCTTCACCAGCGCGCTGTTGAAGATGGGCGAGGGCACCGCCGCCGACGCTGTCGTGCGACAGGCGGCGCGCGCCGGTCGTCCGATCTTCGAGGCTCATACAGAGCCGAGCAGCAAAAAGCGACTTGCCGGCAAGCGGTTCCTCGCCTTCGCCGGCATCGGTCATCCCGAGAAATTCTTCGACACGGTGCGGGAGGCCGGCGGCGAGCTGGCGTTGACGCGGCCGTTTCCGGATCATCATTTCTATGGCGAGGACGAGCTTGCCGAACTGGCGGCGGCGGCCCATGCGGAAGGGCTTGGCCTCATCACCACGGCCAAGGATGCGGCCCGGCTGCGCCATGGCGCGTCACGGGACTTTCTCGACAAGCTCGACGTGCTGGAAATCGAGACCGTGTTCGAGCTCGACAATGTGCCGGCACGCATCATCCACGAGACGTTGGATGCATGGCGCCAGCGCAAGCTCAAAGGCTGACCGGGCTGTCGTCTTGAAGGGCGCAACCATTTGCAGCAAACGAGATGCGCCAGGTCAACGCCGGCTGCGCAACTCCGGATGCACCTCGATTTCTCGGCGCAACGAGGCGGCGGCGCTGACATAGGGCTCTTGCCTGGCGACGCTCCAGTATTTCAACTCGTCGAGCGGAATGCTTTCGCCGGTCACCGCGCAGCGCACGAATGCGCCGGGGCTGGTAACCTGGAAGTCGCCATCGAGATAGCGGATACGGGCTTCCTTGCCGCCAGGGCCTTCGAAACGGTTCATCATGCAGGGACGCTGAGGTTCATGAGGATTTCATCGCCATAAATTGCCGGCAAGGTCAAGCTTGGCGCAACGCTGGGCGGCTAATCATAGCCTGGAAACGGCTATGTGGGGACAGAATGGACATTTCCTCTGCTCGTCTTGCCGCCTTGCTCAGGCAAGCGATGACGCCGCAGACTGTCCCGTCGGCAAAGGCCGATCCGGTCAGGACGGCGCTGGTCAAGGCGCTGGTCCAGCCGCCGGCTCCATCTCTGCTCGTGCAACAGACCGCACCGGCGCTGCTGGCTTTGCCGGTGGTGCCGATGGCCGCCAAATCGCAGCAGATCGCTTCGGCTGGGATTGTCGAGGCCTATCTGGCGGCGGTCGAGTCGAACGAAAGAGTGGCGCCGTCGCCGGTCGTCGCGAGAAAAGCGGCACCCCAAGCCGACGCACAGCGAGGTACGTTGCCGCCTTTGGCAACGGCCAAAGATACCGCTCCCGCCGGAACTGCGGCGCTATCGTTGCTGGCGTTTGTTGCGCCACAGGCCCCGGTGTCGCGTAACGGAGCCATCCCCGATGCGTCGGCGGGGCCGAGCAAGCCGACCAACCGGACGCACGCCGCGCAGCCGCCGAATCACGAGCGCCTGCTGCTGAAGATCACCTTTGTTTCGGCAACGACAGGATTGCTGGCAGCCGCGGCCTTCGGTCTGGCGATAAGGATCCTCGGCTAGCTCTCAGCTTCGATGAACGTCTCGATCCTGTCTGGCGCCAATCCGGCCTGCTGTGCGATGCGGCGGGCGAGATCCGCGGCGGCCGCACGTGGCCGTCCCGTCGGCCGGTCGAGCCAGTAGGACACGGGATTGAGCGCGGTGCGCTCGTCGACGGTGGTGATGCGGCCCGACTGTAGCTGATGCCCGGTCAGCGGCGGCCGCGCCAGCGCGATGCCGAGCCCGTAGGCAGCTGCGTCGAGCACCAGATTGTAGTCCTCGAAGCGACGGTCCTGCGGGCGCGGGCGGTAATCCATGCCTTGTGCCGCGAACCAGGCGCGCCAGCCTGAGGCGTCGGAATCGTTGATCAGAGGGAATTTGAGCAGCCGGGCAGGGTCGCCATGGCCGATCTCGCGCGCAAGTTCCGGTGAGGCGACGGGGAAGACATGTTCCTCGAAAAGTTGCACCGAGACGCGGCCCGGAATGCCGCCGCGCCCACAACGGATCGACAGGTCGATGCCTTCGTCGGCAAGGTCGGCCTGACGGATATCGACATCGAGCACGATGCGCAGCTTGGAGGGATTGTTCTCCAGCGCCGCCATGCGCGGCATCAGCCACAGGCCGCTCACCGAGGGGATCGAGGTCAGCCGCACCACGGCGGTGCCGCGTGGCTCGACCCAGCGGTCGGAATGGCTCGATATCAGCGCGAAGGCTTCTGCCGTGCGCAGATGCAGCCTGTTGCCCTCGATTGTCAGCGAGACGCCGCGCGCACCGCGATCGAACACCTTGAGCCCAAGCCAGTCCTCGAGCTTGGCGATCTGCCGGCTGATTGCGCCATGGGTGATGTTGAGCTTTTCGGCCGCCGCCGAAAAACTGCCAGTGCGTGCTGCCGCGTCGAAGGCACGCAAGGTTTCGAGCGGCAGCATCGTGTCAGAGCTGTGATCCATAGTCACAGGTGATCCTCGATTTGGTCGTTTGTCAACCAGGTCGAAAAGGCGTTTTCTGTATTCTGCAGGCGGGAACACGAGGACAATGAGATGAGCGTAATGACCAGCACGTTGAATCCGACACAACGGATGGATACCACGGCGGCCATCGCGGTGGCGCTGACGGTGGTTGGCTGGGCGTCCGCCTTTCCGGCGATCCGTGCCGGCCTCGCCGCCTTTGGACCGCTGGAACTCGGCGCATTGCGCTTTGCCATCGCCGCCGTGCCGGCGGCGATCTTCCTGGCCGTCAAGCGCCCGGCGCTGCCCAGGCTCGACGAGTTGTGGCGCCTCGTCTTTGGCGGAGCAATTTTCGTCGCGCTCTACACCGTCATGCTCAACTTCGGTGAATTGACCGTCTCGGCCGGTGCTGCCGGCTTCATCATCAACGTCAGCCCGATTTTCACTGCCATCATGGCGATGGCCCTGCTTGGTGAGCGCTTCTCCAGGTGGGCCTGGGCCGGCACAGCAATATCCTTCGCCGGCATCGGCGTCATAGCCATGGCAGACGGGCACGGCCTGCATTTCAATGCCGGTGCACTGCTGGTGCTCGGCTCCGCGCTCTGTTCGGCTGTCAATACCATCGTCCAGAAGCCGCTGTTTGCCCGCCACCACCCGCTGACCATCTCGGCCTCCAACATGGTGCTCGGAGCTCTTTGTCTGTCGCCCTTTCTGCCAAGCGGTTTTGCACAGGCAGCGGTCGCCAACACCGCCGGTCTCGGCGCCGTCATCTTTCTTGGCATCGTGCCCAGCCTGATCGCCTATGCCGCCTGGGCAACCGCGCTGTCGCGTCTGCCGGCCGCGCGGGCCTCCAATTTCCTCTATTTGGTTTCGCCCATGTCTGCCCTGATCGGCTTCTTCTGGCTGGGCGAAGTGCCGACTCTGCTCGGCATGCTCGGTGGTGCACTGGCGCTGGGTGGCGTCATCGTGGTCAATTTGAAGCGATAAAACAAAAGGCTGGAGCCATTTCCGGACTCAAAATGTCGGCTTGCCCCCGCTGTGATACAGACACACGCCAGGCGGGCGGCTATGGTGAGCCGCTTTCGTAAAGCGAGGCGGGGTCGGGATGGCAAGACAGTTCATATTCGCTATTTTTTGCGTGCTGCTGCTGAGCGGGAACGCCGCCGCGGGTTGGTATCACGTGGAAAATTACGAAGGGACGATCGGCTCGCTACCCGTTCATGTGTCGCTTCAGACATATGACAGTTTCGGCAGCGGCATAACGGTCGAGGGAAGTTACTTCTACGACGCCAGGCAAAGCCCCATAGCGGTGTACGGCAAGCTCAACGGCACCGCGCTCGTGCTCTGCGAGATCTCGGGCAACAAGGAATTCGACCGGATATTGGTGATTGGATCAAAGACTCCAATCGACACCACCGGATGCCCGTTTTCCCTCGACATGGCTGAAGGCGGCGCCACTGGCACCTGGAGCAAAGGGACAGACACGTATCCCGTCACTCTCAAGAAGGTCGCGAGCCTGGACGATACGGGCGACACTAAGGTCGACGGGGTCGTCGAGATTCCCTTCTGGGCCGAGACAGCCGCCGACAGGTTTGCCGGTGTTTACACGAACACCGACTCAGGCACCTGCATGGCGAAAATGCAGGTCATCAAAAAGAGCAGCGGGAAGGTCATTCAGGCGATCACCTTCAAGGATGATGACTGCAATGCCGGCATGCTGATGACGCCCATCTACATGAACGTCCAGAAATGGGTCGAGGGCGGCAGGGACATCATTTCAGTGAATTTTCGCGGCGGCGGCGCTGGCGAGTCGGAAGACTACGTCTTCAATCGCGCCACCGGGAAGTATCAGCAAAAGAAATGACGCGAGGCGTCCAGCTTTGCCCTTGGCCGTTGGACCGCCAGCTTACCGCCGCCCGAACAGCCGCTCGATATCCGCCAGTTTGAGCTCGATGTAGGTTGGCCGCCCGTGGTTGCAGGTGCCGGATCCCGGCGTCGCCTCCATCTGGCGCAGCAGCGCATTCATCTCCTCGGCCTTGAGCAGGCGGCCGGAACGCACCGAGCCGTGGCAGGCCATGGTCGCGGCGATCTTGTCCAGCCGTTCCTTCAGCGTGTCGACCGTGTCGTTGTCGGCGATCTCGTCGGCGAGGTCGCGCACCAATTGCTGGACATTGGTCTCGCCCAGCATCGATGGCGTTTCGCGCACCGCGACGGCGCCTGGGCCGAAACGCTCGATGCCGAGGCCGAAGCGGGCCAGCGTCTCGGAATGCATGGCGAGCCGCTCAGCATCCTCTTCCGGCAGGTCGATGATCTCCGGCAGCAACAGCATCTGCGACGGCACCGGTCGGGAATGCAGTGCGTTCTTCAGCGCCTCGTAGACCAGCCGCTCATGCGCCGCATGCTGGTCGACGATGACGAGCGAATCCCTGGTTTGCGCCACGATGTAGTTCTCATGCACCTGCGCACGCGCAGCACCCAGCACCGCGCCAAGCAGCGTCTCGGCCGCTTCGCTCTGCCCGGCGCGCGCGTCGGCACTGGCAAGCGGGCCAGCATCGAACGCGGCCTGGTCGTTTTCGTCAAAGCCGCCTCTGGCAAATCCCGTCTCTTCAAATCCCATGTCGAGCGGGCGCTGCGATGAACGAGCGGGATCGAAGCCGGCCGGGCTGGAGGCGCGATACGCGGCGTCGTAGCTGCGATGGCCGTTTGCCGGGCCGCCGTGGCCGTAGGATGCGGCACCTGGCCGGAACGCCGACATCATGCCGGCAGCACCCGTGGTGGCGGCGCGGATGCCGGCATCGGCCAGCGCCTGGCGGACGGAACCGACGATCAGCCCGCGCACCAGTCCGGGATCGCGAAAGCGCACATCCGCCTTGGCGGGGTGGACATTGACGTCAACGATCGCAGGATCGAGCGTCAGGAACAGCACCGTCACCGCATGGCGGTCGCGCGGCAGGACGTCTGCGAAGGCACCGCGAATGGCGCCGGCGATCAGCTTGTCGCGCACCGGCCGGCCATTGACATAGGCATATTGCTGCAGCGCGTTGGCGCGGGTGAAGGACGGGATCGAGACATGCCCGGTCAGATGCACGCCTTCGCGCATCGCGTCGATGGCAATCGAATTGTCGGGGAAATCGGCGCCCATGACCTGGGCGACCCGGCGCAGGCTGCCTTCCGCGCTGCCGTCCGTCGCCGGCAATTCCAGTGTCGAACGGTCGGAGCCTGCAAGCGTGAAACGCACGGCGGGGAAGGCGATGGCGATGCGCTTGACCACGTCGCTGGTGGCCGAGCTTTCGGCGCGCTCGCCCTTCATGAATTTGAGCCGGGCGGGCGTGGCGAAGAACAGGTCGCGCACTTCGACCGTGGTGCCGCGATTGGCCGCCGCCGGCCTGACGGCAGAAACGCGGCCACCCTCGATGCCGATCTCGGCCGCACTGTCACTTGTTGCCGTGCGCGAACGGATCGACAGTCGCGACACCGAGCCGATCGACGGCAGCGCTTCGCCGCGGAAGCCGAGCGAGCGGATGTCGTGAATGTCTTCGGTGAGCTTGGAGGTGCAGTGACGGGCAATCGCCAGCGCCAGCTCCTGCTCGGGGATGCCGGAGCCGTCGTCGGTGACGCGGATCAGGTTCAGTCCCCCGCCGGCGGTGACGATCTCCACCCGGCCTGCGCCGGCATCGAGCGCGTTCTCGACCAGTTCCTTGACCACGCTTGCCGGACGCTCGATGACTTCGCCGGCGGCGATCTGGTTGATCATCGTTTCGGAAAGCTGGCGAATGGGCATGGCGCTACTATAGGCGGATTCGGGTCGCGCGGGAGGGGCAGAATTGCGCTAGCGGTGGATCAGTGAAAACGACCTATGCCTGCGCCACCAGCCAGTCCCTTACCTTGCGCGCATTGTCGCTGAGCTCGCGGTTCTTCGGCCAGATGACGTAGAATCCGATGCCGGTCCTCAGCACATGATCCGTCACCGGCACCAGCAGTCCTGATGCCACGAGGCGCTCGACCAGATGCCGCCAGCCGAGCGAGATGCCTTGTCCCTCCATAACCGCCTGAATCACCAAGGCATAGTCATTGATGCGCAAGCCGCGCTCGGCATTACGGAGGCTGGTTCCTGCGGACGCGAACCATTCGTCCCAGTTCGGGGCCTCGCGGTAGGGCTCCTCGAGATGGATGAGTCGGTGCGTCGCCAGTTCCTCGACGGTCTTCGGCAGCCCAAACTTCGCCAGATAGTTGGGGCCTGCGACCGGGAAGATCTCCTCGTCAGAGAGCGACAGCGAATGATAGTCCGGCCAGTCGCGCGGCACGCCGCCGCGCACGCCGAGCGGGATGCCCTCGGCGATGATATCGAGGTCGCGATCGGCGGTCTGGATGCGTAGATCAACGCCAGGCAGTTCGTCGCGGAATTGCTGCAGGCGCGGCATCATCCAGAATGAGCCAAAGGCAGTCGAGGCGGCCAGCGTGACATGGCCGCCGGTCGCCTGCAGGCGCAGATCCTCCGCCGACTTGCGGATATGCGACAGCCCGAGCGAGACGTCGGCGTGGAAGCGCTCGCCGGCCTCCGTCAGGATGACCTGGCGGTGGCGGCGCTGGAAGAGCTTGGCACCGAGCTGCTCCTCCAGCCCGCGCACGGCGTAGGACACGGCCGCCTGCGTCATGCCCAGCTCCCGACCGGCGGCAGTGAAGCTCGACAGCCGTCCGGCCGCCTCGAAGACGATCAGGCTGCCGGCGGAGGGCAAGAGGTGGCGCAGGCTTCGCATAAACTCAGCTTATACAAGCGATCAGGATTTTCCAGCGTCACAGCTGCATTTTGTCTCGCTAGATTGACGGGCTCTGGGAGGATGGAGTTTCCATGAACGCACCGGCCGTTGAAGTGACCGAACCTGCCAACCGTAGAGCTGGTGGCCGCCTGGGGCGCAAAGTGCTGCGGGGAATTCCCATGGGGTCGTTTCCGACCCTGGTCCGCAAGATCCCTGTGTACGAGATGGTCCCGGATGAGGCGGTGGAGCTTATCCATCAGGAATCGCTCTCGATCCTCGAAGAGGTGGGATGCGAGTTCCGCGACGACGAGGCCATTGCGCTGTGGAGGGCGGCGGGAGCCGATGTCTCGGACACCAGAGTCCGGATCGACCGTGCCCTCCTGATGGAGCTCGTATCGAAGGTCCCGTCGGAATTTACGCTCAATGCGAGGAATCCACAGCGTTCGGTACGGGTGGGCGGCAACAACTCGATCTTCGTGCCGATGTACGGCGCGCCTTACGTGCGCGACCTCGACAACAACAGGCGCTATGGCACGCTCGCCGACCTGCAGAACTTCCACAAGCTTTCCTACATGGCGCCGGCGCTGCACTCGTCGAGCTCGGTCATCTGCGAGCCGATGGAAATTGCGGTGCCGAAGCGTCACCTCCACATCATCCATTCGGCGCTGAAGCACTCCGACAAGCCGTTCATGGGCATCGTGACGTCCAAGGAGCGAGCCGAAGACACGATGGCGATGGCAGGCATCGTGTTCGGCGAGGACTATGTTCGAGACAATCCGGTGCTGGTGTCGATCACCAACTGCAATTCGCCGCTGGTGTGGGACGCCACCATGCTGGACGCGATGAAGGTCTATGCGCGCCACAACCAGCCGCTCATCCTAGCACCCTTCGCGTTGTGCGGTGCCTCGACCTCGGCCTCCGCCGTCGGCGCGGTCGCGCAGGTCAATGCGGAAGCGCTGGCGGGCGTCGCGTTCACCCAGTTGCTGCGTCCGGGTTCACCGCAGCTCTACGGCCAGTTCATGGTGACGGTGGACATGAAGACCGGCGCTCCCATGGGCGGCACACCGGAGGCCGCCCAGATGATGTATCTGATGGGAGCCCTGGCGCGGAAATACAGGCTGCCGTGGCGCACCTCCGGCTTCCACGTCGGGTCGAAACTAAATGACGCCCAGGCGGGCTACGAGTCGAACATGCTGATGCATGCCGCCATCCTGTCCGGCGCCAATTACATCTGGCATTCCGCCGGATGGCTCGAGGCCGGTCTGACCTGCGGTTACTCGAAATTCGCCACCGACTGCGAACAGCTTGTCGGCTGGTACAAATACGCCGGCGGGCTGCCATTCGACGATTTCAAGGAAGCCATGGCGGCGATCCGCGAGGTGGGGCCCCAGGGCCATTTCCTCGGCACCCAGCACACGCTCGAACATTTCGAGTCGGCCTTCTTCATGCCCAGCATCATGGACTTCAACTCGTTCGAACAGTGGAAGGTTGAAGGGGCAAAGGACCACGACACGCGCGGCCGCGAAAAAGCGCGCAACATGCTCGCGGATTATGAGGAGCCAAAGCTCGATGAGGGTATCGCGGAGGGGCTGACGGATTTCATTGCGCGGCGCGAGGAGGCGCTGCCAAACAGCGTCAGTTGACGCGACGAACGAACAACGAACGGGAACAAAAAAGGGAGAAAAAAAATGACGCTCTTCAGAAGCAATGGCGACCGGGTGCCTGGCGCTATCGAGGCAATGGCGAAAGAGACGCGTGCAGGCCGCATGGACCGGCGCGAATTCCTGGCGCTGGCCAGCGCCTTCGGCGCCTCCACGGCTTTCGCCTATGGCATGATCGGCCTTGCCGCGCCGACAAAAGCCCTGGCCGACGAACCGAAAAAGGGTGGAACGCTGCATGTCGCGA